>CAYRVX010000018.1:0-64758 GCA_964427875.1 uncultured Planctomycetaceae bacterium | reverse complement strand
GCGCGTCACGCGAACAGCGCCCCGGCGGGCGGGGGGGGGATGAAGTGGCTGTCGAAGAAGAAGCGGACGGCCTCGGGCGTCGAGCCGAAGACCTTGGTGGCCGTCTCGGTGATGAAGGGGGACGGCTCGATCTTCGATCGCCAGATGACGAAGACGTCGCGGGTGGCCTCGTGTGCGTGCTGGAGCTCGCGCTCCACGCCGCTGGACAGGGCGGCCCGCCCGCCGTCGGTCTCGGGGATCAGCGAGACGATCATGTCGGCCTGGTCGATGAGCTTGAAGTCGCGGGCGTAGATCTGCCCGTCGATGTCCGGGATGATGTTGAGCAGGTCGCCGGTCTCCATGACGGACTTGGCCCCGGGCGGTCCGACCTCGACGAGCCTCCGGCCCTCGGCGGCGGCCTCGATGGCCAGTTGCGAGAGGTCCTTCTCCTCCACGTCGCCGGGGTCGAAGCAGATGAGGTGCCGCTTCATCTCTCGGCGGAAGCCCTCGATCTCCGCCAGCACGTCCGGGGAGTCCCTGACGTGCGTCATGGGGAAGCTCAGGTAGGCCTTCTTGGGCTGGGGCTCCTCGAAGAAGCGTGCCAGGGTGGCGGCGCTGGAGGCCTCGGTCTCGGTGGCCTCCGGCCCGCGCGCCATGATGAAGAACCGCCCGTGCCCGCTGACGATCTGGCTGAGAAGCTCGGTGGCGAGGATCTCCTCCTCCCGCCAGACCATCAGGTCCTTCAGCGTGTGGTCGGTGTGCCCGTCGCGCACGAGGCGGTAGTGGACGCGATCGACGTTGTCCACGAGCGTGACGTACAGGTCTGCGCCGAGGGCCTCCATGTGATCGTAGTCGAAGGCGTGGAACAGCCCGTGGCGCCAGCGAAACGTCGCGTGCGTGTTGACCACCACGTTCGCATGCTTCCGGCAGGTCGCCAGGACGTCCTTGAAGACGCTTCGCCGGAGGCTCTGAAGTCGCGAGAGCGGCAGGTCGAGGATCTTGCCCGGCGCCACGTCCGGCGCCTCGGCGTACATCATGTCCCCCACGTTGCAGACCGTCACGTCGTTCCCCCGGCGGCCCGCCACCTCCGCCGCCCGCTGGAGGAAAGGCTTCCTGTCCAGACCGACCTGTCCGGTCACCACGACGCGCATGGCGACAATGTAGCCGCCGGCGGCGGTCGAATCAACGCCACAAGGTACCGATCAGTACTGCTGATTGCGGCGGGGCGCGGCCGAGCACGTGACGGCGTAGTACTTGCCGTCAACCTCCAGGTCCAGCGTGACGACGACACGCTCGGTGCAGGTGACCTCGCCGATCTGGACCTTGTCGTAGTGGGGGTAGAAGCTCGTCAGCTTGACCAGCGAATCGCCGCCCAACACGGTCTGCGTGGTCGTCTCGCCGCCGATGGTCTGGTGATAATACAGGCTTTGGGTCTCGTAGTCGTGCTCGTAGCGGATCTGGTCGATGCCCGTGCTGGCCGGCGGGGAGATAACGAGGTTCCAGGGCTCGGCCTGGTAGTCCACGGCCTCGGCCGTGCGGATCTCGCGGCGCATTCGCGCCAGCAGGACCCGGGAGGTCTGGTTCAGGGCGGCGAACTTGGCGTTCTCGTCATACGAGGTCAGGCACGCGTGTGTGGCCACCGCGATGGAGGTCAGCAGCATGGCCAGCAGCGCGAGGCCGAACAGCATCTCGATGAGCGTTAAGCCGGATTGTCTTCTTCGTGTGGTCACATTCGCATTTCCGTATTTCAGTACTCCCTGTAGGTTTCTCGCCGGACCGAGAGAGTGGCCCTGCTGGAGACGGTGAAGCCCGGCGGGACTTTTGACGCATCGGAACGATCTATGGTGAGGTTGGAGTTTCCGGTCAGCTTGAGCTCGGTGTCGCCGTAGTTGATGATCCCGCCCTTGACCGTGCCGCCGGCGTTGCCGGTGAACTTGAACCGGTCGGCGGCGATGCAGCCGGAAAGGGTGCCGAAGTTGCCCGCAAACTCCGTCCCGAAACCGGGCGCCAGGAGGAACGCGCCGGGCATGTCCCGCAGTTCTGCGAACCGGGACTCCGCGGGCAGTTGCTCGACGGATCGGGCCGTGGTGTTGCCGGTGAACTTGATCGTGTTGCTCTCGTGGGCGCCGTCGCCGGCGTCCTGCGTGACGATGACCCCGGTGATCGTGACGTTGCCGGAGAAGTGGATCCGGTTCGGCGTCTCGATGAAGATGACGCCGTTGAGCGTGGTGTTGCCGGAGAAGGTCTTGTTCGTCCCGGCGAGGATGCGGATGTTGTTGAACGTCTGGTCGCCCGTCGTGGACGTGGAGGCGTCGACGATGTTAGTGGCGAAGGGCTCGAAGACGGTCGGGTCCACCTCGGGAAACTTCACCTCGCCGATCCCCGTGTGGACGTGGTCGTAGATCTCCTCGCTGCCGATGCTCTCGCCGCCGATCGAGACGTTCCCCGTCAGCGAGGCGTATCCGCCCGGATTGGAAATGGACACGTCGCCCTCGATCCGGCAGTTGCCGGTGAGATTGACGGCTTCTTCGTCGCTGTAGGTGGCCGAGAGAACGTTGGCCTCGTTGGGATCGTTCGCGCCTCGAATCCGCGCGTTGCCGGTCATCGTGATCTTGCCCTTGGAGGCGACGCCGTAGTCGGCGAAAAAGCCCGCGCCGACGGAGGCGAGCTGAAGGTCGATGCCCAGGGCCCGGCTGACCGTGCCGCTTCGACCGGTCACCGTCAGCTCGAGGGTCCGCTGCGAGGCCCCCGAGAGCCTCACCACGGCGCTGAAGTTCGTCTCGTCCGAGGTGAGGATGCTCGGTATCGTGATGGTGTTCGGGTCGTTGAGCGGGCCGAGACCGTTGGGGTCTTCCGGGACGTTCGGGTCGTGGATGATGGCCCCGCCGCTGAGGGTGTCCGTGCCGTCCAGCCTGGTCCGCAGGGCGGCCGCAACGGCGGCCACCAGGTCTTGCCCCTCGACGCCGGCAGGTACGGTGATATGTGCCAGGATGTACGCGTGGAAGGACAGGCCGCTCTCCGCCTGGCGCTGGGCGGCATCCACGTCCGTCAGGTTGCTCGCCTGTTGGAGAGAGGTGGCCGTATCCGAGATGAGGGCGACGGCCACGGTGGCCAACAGCGTCAGCAGGGCCAGTGCGAGGATCATCGCCATGCCGGATTTCCTGCGGGGTCGCCGTCGCCGCCGGCACGTCGGCGCGCGGGCCGACGGGGCGCGCTCCATCGTTCGGGTTTTCAGCGATTCACTCATTCTTCATCCCTCCGGGCCACGAGCCAGTTGGTGTTGATGATGGTCTGCCCCTCGAAGGCGACGTCCACCTGGACGCAGATGATGTCGCTCTGGCCGGGCGTGACGCTGGTCAGGAGGCTGTTGGGGTCGCGCCAGGTGAGCGAGATGGTCTGCGACCACCCGTCCATTCCGTACATGGCGTTGCCTTGCCCGTCCCGGGGCGGGCTGTAGGTGACGTCCATCAGGTCGTCGAGGTCGTCCACGTAGTGCTGCGGGTCGGAGCCGTCCGGGCCGGGCGGGCTCTCGGCATCCCCCGGGTCTTGGTCCGAGAAGTCAAGGGTCAGGGTCCACTCGCGTATTTCCTGGGCCAGGAAGCTCGCCTGGGTGAGCTTCGCGCCGGCATCGTTTACGCGAGTGTTGCTCCCCACGGCCACCAGCAGGGCGGCCAGAGCGATGCCGACGATGGCGGTCGCGACCGCGACCTCGATGAGGGAGAACCCGCCGCGGACGCTTCGGCTATGTGTGCATCTCATGGCATCTCCTCTACCTCCTTTTGGCTATCCTTTGGTCAGAACATGCGAGAGCTTGAAGATGGGCAGCAGGATGCTGGCCACGATGAACCCGACGATGACGCCCATGACGATGATCATGATCGGCTCGATCATGCTGGTGACGGTCTTGACGGTGGAGCGGAGCTCGCGGGCGTAGAAATCGGAGATATCCGCCAGCACCTCGCCGAGGTTTCCGGACTCCTCGCCGGCGGCGATCATCTGGACGACGTTCGGCGGCAGGAGGCCCTGGCGGCGGAGCGGCTCGACGATCTTGCCTCCCTGCTTCACCGACTCGCGCACCTGCCGCCAGATCTCCTTGTGATGCACGTTGCCGGACACGTCGGCGGTGATGCCCAGCGTCTCCAGCATGGGCACGCCGGCGCGCACGAGCTCTCCCATGGTGCTCAGCCCGCGCGAGATGTACAGGGCGCGGAACATCCTGCAAAGGAGGGGAAACCTCAGCTTGACGGTGTCCCACGTCCGCCGCCCGGGCTCCGTGCGGAGGGAAAGGACGAACCCCGCAATCAGCATCGCCAGCGACACGAGGACCAGCCACCAGAAGCCCGTCAGGAAGCCGCTGATGCCCATGACGACCTTGGTGACCCCGGGCAGGTACTGCTCCTTCCCTGCGAACAGGGGCGTCAGCTTCGGCAGGACGAACGTCAGCAGCACGGTGGTGGTCACGACGGCCATCACGGCGATGATGCACGGATAGACCATGGCGGCGATGATCATCCTTCGCGTGTCGGCCTGCTGATCGAGGTAGACGGCCAGACGCTCGAGCATGTGCGAGAGGTTTCCCGACAGCTCCGACGCCCGCACCATGTTGACGTACAGCGGGGGGAAGACGCCGGGATGCTTGGCAAGGGTCGCGGAGAACGGCTCGCCGGCCTCCACGTCCGCCTTGATCTGGTAGATGATCGCCTGGAACTTGCGGTTGGGGATCCCGTCGCCGATCCCGGCGATGGCGTTGCGGATGTTGATGCCCGCCTTGATCATGACGGCCAACTGATTGGTGAAGGCCAGCACGTCCCGAAGGCTCGGGCCGAACTCGATGCTGAAGCTGCGCAGCCGGTCCACCGCGCCGGCGACGCCGCCGGCCAGCGGGGAGATGCTGACGAGGTAGCCTCCCTGCGCGCGGGCCAGGCTGGTGGCGTCCAGCAGGCTCGGCGCCTCGACCACGCCGGCCAGGAGCTGGCCGCTGGCATCCTGCATCTCATACTTGTAGCTTGGCATGGCTTATCCTCTAGGCGCTCAGCGCCCGGTGGAGGGCTTCCGGCCGGGCCGCCTTGGCGATGGCGTCTTCCCATGAGATGACGCCGTTGAGGTACAACGTTTTGATCGAATCGTCGAGCGTGCACATGCCTTTGGCGCGGTTCGTCTCGATGATGTTGGGGATCTCGTGGATCCGGTTCTCGCGGATGCAGTTTCGCACCGCGGCGTTGCAGACCATGATCTCGCAGGCGGGGACCATTCCGGGCACGTCCCGCCGCTTCATCAGCGTCATGCTGACGACGGCCTGAAGCGTGTTGGAGAGCATGGCCCGGATCTGGTTCTGCTGGGCCGGCGGGTAGACGTCGATGATCCGCTCGATCGTCTGGTGGGCGTTCTGGGTGTGGAGCGTGGAGAGGACCAGGTGCCCGGTCTCCGCCGCGGTGATGGCGGCTGCGATCGTCTCCAGGTCCCTCATCTCGCCCACGAGGATGATGTCGGGGTCCTGTCGCAGGGCGTGGCGCAGCCCGCTGGCGAAGTGGGGCACGTCGATGCCCAGCTCGCGCTGCTCGATCACGCACCGGTTGCTGCGGAGCTCGTACTCGATCGGGTCTTCCAGCGTGATGATGTGGTAGGGATAGCGATGGTTCATCGCGTCGATCATCGACGCCAGCGTGGTGCTCTTGCCCGAGCCGGTCGGCCCGGTCACGACGATCAGCCCTCGGGGCATGTCCACGAAGGTCGCCACGATGGGCGGGAGGTTCAGCTCCGGCAGCGCCGGCACGCGATCTGCGATCGCGCGGAAGGCGATGGCGATCCGCCCCTTCTGGAAGTGGGCGTTCACGCGGAACCGGGCGACGTTCTCGACCTCCGCGGAGAAGTCCACGTCGTGCGTCTCCAGGAACCGCGCGTATCGCTCCGGGCTGACCATCTCCTTGACGAACTCCGCGGTCTGTGCGGGATGGATTGCGTCGTAGCCCTCGGCCGCCTGGAGCACCGTGTGGACCCGAAGCTGCGGCGGCAGGCCGGGCACCAGGTGCAGGTCGCTGGCGCCCGCCTCAAACGCCTTCGTCAGCAACTCCTTCAGAAAGGTCATTTCTATCGCGTCCTCCTCTTACGTCTCGGTGACTCGGATGATCTCTTCCACGGTGGTCAGACCGTCTGCCATCTTGGTCAATCCGTCGTCCCGGAGGGACTCCATCCCGCAGTCGAGCGCGGCGCGGCGCAGCTCGTTCAGTGTCGGGTTTCGGCCGATCAGGTCCCGCATCGCCTCGTCGATGATCAGCAGCTCGTAGACTCCGACCCGCCCCTTGTAGCCGGTCTGGCGGCACTTCTCGCACCCCGTGCCGTGCCAGAGCTTCCCCGCATCCCCGCCGTGCCTGGCGAGGTACTTCGTGACGCTCTCGTTGACGTTCTTGAGGGGCTTCTTGCAGTCCGGACAGATCCGTCTGACGAGGCGCTGGGCGAGGATCGCGTTGACGGCCGCACTGATCAGAAACGGCTCGATGCCGATGTCGATCAGCCGGGTCACGCTCGAAGGCGCGTCGTTGGTGTGCAGGGTCGAGAGCACGAGGTGGCCGGTCAAGGCCGCCTGGATCGCGATGCGGGCGGTCTCCTCGTCGCGGATCTCGCCGAGCATGATCACGTCGGGGTCCTGGCGCAGCAGGCTGCGAAGCGCCGCCGCGAAGGTCATCCCGATGCTGTCGTGCACGTTGACCTGGTTGCAGAAGTCCAGCTCGTACTCCACGGGGTCCTCCACGGTGGAGATGTTCAGGCGCCCGCTGTCCATGATCCGCAGGCTGGAGTACAGCGTGGTGCTCTTGCCGCTTCCCGTCGGGCCGGTCACCAGCACGATGCCGTGCGGCTGGAGTATCTGCTCCCGGAAGCCCTCCAGCGTCCTCGGCTGGAACCCGAGATGGTCCATGCCCACCATGGTCGACCGGGCGTCCAGGATGCGGATGACGCACTTCTCGCCGTGAACGACGGGCAGGATGCTGACGCGCAGGTCCACGGCCCGGCCGTGCACGATCGCGCGGATTCGCCCGTCCTGCGGCAGCCGGCGCTCGGCGATGTCCAGGTTCGCCATGATTTTCAGTCGCGAGATGATGGCCGCGTGCATCTTTGCCGGCGGGGGGCGCTGGTCGAACAGGATCCCGTCGATGCGGTACCGCACGCGCAGGCGGGCGTCGCCCGGCTCGATGTGGATGTCGCTTGCGCCCTCCCGGACGGCCATGGAGATCAGCAGGTTGACATACCGTATGACGGGGCCCTTGCCGGCCTGCATCTCCAGGTCTTCGGCCTCTTCGGTCTTCTCGTCGACCACCTCCACCGTGTCTTCGGCGATGCCCTGGATGATCTCGTTCACCTGGTCGATCGGGTCGCTGGAAAGCTCCTCGACGACCTTGAGGATGTCGCCCGGCGGCGCGACGGCCAACTGGACCTGCCCCCGGAGGCGGCGCTTGACGTCGTCGATCAGGAAGATGTCTGCCGGATCGGACAGGGCCAGTTGCACGCCATTGGGCGTCGAGCGAAGCGGCAGGACCTTCTTGTCCTTCAGATACCCCACCGGCAGCAGGCTGAACGTCTCGGGGTCCACGTCGTCGGCGCTGATTCGAATGAACGGGTACTTGAAATACTCCGCCAGGGCCTCGAGGGCCTCCACCTCCGTGACGACCTCGCTCTGGACCAGGATGTCCAGGACGCTCAGATTGGGCTGCTCGCGCTGGCGGCTGACGGCCTGTTCGAGCTGCTCGAGCGAGACCTCGCCCTTTTTCAGGAGCACCCCCTCCGGTCCCCGGTGGACCGTCTCGGAGTCGCTGGGAGCCCAGAAGACCTTGAACTCCGGCGCCTCGCCGCGCGGGGGCCGGGCGCCTTCGTCCTCGGGCTCTGTCGGTACACTCAACGCCTGCGACACACGCAGCTCCTCCTGGACGTCAAGGTACGCACTGCTACTGCGACATCCGCAGGACGTGCCTCTTGTCCCTCCAGGCCAACTCCACCTCCGTTGGGGCGATCCGCATCACCCTCCACCCGTTGATGGTCTCCCCCACGGCGACGACGTTGCTCGATATCATGGCCGCCGTCGAGTGGCCGGAAATCACCGACGTCAGTTTCAGCGTCTTCACCGCTTCCATTGCCCGCTGAAAGTCGTCGGGCACCTTCTTCTCGGGCTTGGGCTTGGGCTTCGGCTTGACGGGCTGGGTCGCCGCCGGGGGCTGGAGCCTGAGCACGAAGGGATTGCCCTGCAAGGCCCGCACGCCGATCTGGCGCTGGCGGGCGGCCGTGTAAAACTCGCTCACGATCGCCTTCGCGCTGCTCTTGCGCTGGGCCTCCGACGCCGTCGGCGCGGCGCCGAGCACGTCCAGCGCCGCCTCCACCTTCGCGTGGGCCAGGCTCTGATCCGCCAGGGCCGTCGACGGGCAGTTGCGAAGTCTCAGGGCGTACAACCCGACGACCCCGGCGGCGAACATCGCCAGCAGCGCCAGGTTGCCCTGCGTCAGGAAAGGGCTCCTCGGCGCCCGAGGCCGGATCGGCACGCCGTCGTCCACGGGCTTCAATTCCATCGGCTGGGCGGACCCCGCGCCGATGGGCTGTCCGAGATTTACGTTTTCTTGGACCATCGCTCTGACTTCTTCGTGCTGTCCTGCTTCTCGAAGAAAATGGACATGTCCACTTTCGCCTTGACGGTTCCCTTCTTGCCCGCCAGTTGATCCAGCAGGATCTGGCGGACCCTCATGATCCTCGGCTGATTCTCCAGCGCCAGCAGGAACTCGTATAAGCCGAGGAAATCCCCCTCGAACTCCAACTTGATCGGCTGCTCGGTCTGGGACGCCCCGTCGGCGATGAACGGGCTCACGCCGGCCCGTTTTGTCGTGTAGATGCCCTTGGTGGTCAGGCGGTTGGCCTCGGCCAGACGCCAGACCTCCTCCAGGACCCTGTCGATCTCCTTCTCGCTCGGCAGCTTCGACTGGAAGAACTCGATGGCCTTCTCGAGCTCGGTGATCTCTTTCCTCAGGTCCCCGATGGTCGCCGTCGCGCGGTTGAGCTTCTGGAGCTGCTTCTGCTTGGCCTCGATCTGAACCTGCATCCGGGCGTTTCCCACGTCGCGCGGACGGAAGACGAAGTACCACGACCCGGCCATCATCGCCAGCAGCATCGCCACGAAGGCTATCTGGCGAAGCGCCTCGTGTCCGTTGACCTTCATGCTCCACCTCCCGTCCGAATCGCGTGCTGCGTCGCGGCCGCCTCGGGGGCGTCCTCCGCGTCGGCCCGAATCCCGTCGAGGGCGTCGGCATTGGGCTTCAGCCGCGCCACCAGCCGGAACTCGCGGGTCGAGCGGTCCTGGCCGTCCGCCTCCTTGCTGTAGGACAGGTCCACCATCTCCATGAGGTTGTGCTTGGCCAGATTGGCGATGAACCGCGCGACCTGCACGTCGGTGGACGCCTTGCCCTTGATGTTCAGGGCGACCGCCAGCGTCGGGGCGGTGAGCGGCCTCTTCCTGACGCTGCGGGCCTGGGCGATCGTGCTGAACTTCGTCCTGGCCTTCTTGCTCTCGCCGGTGTCGGACTGAACCGTCCTGACGCTCATGTCGAGCGAGACCAGCGAGGCGCCCCGCGGCAGGGCGTTGGTCACCACAGCCAGCACGTAGCTTCGCGGCAGTTGCTCCATCAGCGCGGCCGACATCTTCGCCTTATCGAGCATCGTGCGCTTCTGCGCCTCCAGTTGGTGCACTTCGTCGATCAACTTGGCGGCATCGGCGTACGCGGCATTGATTCGCTCACACACCTCCCGCGTGTTTCTGCTGGTGCGCTCCGAGACCAGCGACGCGGCCCCCACGGCGGCGGCGGCGACGGCGAACAGCACCATGCAGATGAGGTTCGCCCGCTGCTGCGAACGGCGCTGAACGTACTCCTCAGGCAGCAGATTGATCATGCTCACATCCTGTTTCTCGGCCAGGCGGTCGGCAGAGGCCCCCGTCCGTTCGGATCGGCAGGACTTTTCCGGCGACTTCGACTGCCATCAGGCGCTCCAAAACCGGCAAGGATCGGGGCAAGACTGCCTTGGCTCCGGACGTGCGGCGGGCGCGGGGCATGCAGGCACACTGTACGGGCAACGCTGCAGTCCCGGCGGGACCCAGCGCTTTGCGCACCGGCCTTCCGACCAGATCGCCCTTTTCCGCTCGTTGTACCTTGCTCTATACTCAACATAGGATTTCGATTGGGTTTGGACAAATCCTCGTCCCGGGCCGACAGCCGGCCCGAAACGTTTATCGACCCGGGAACCGCTGACGTTAAGCAGTGCAAAGCCACAAACCGGGGATTCCCGACTTGCCTCGGCCGGTACGTCGGGCAGGATCGCACCGCAGGCCCACTGTCTTGAAGATGACGCGACGGCCGGGACCCGGAGGCGCCGAAGTGCCTCCAGGCGATGGGCGCGCTCTAATCGGACTTCTCGCCCGGGGCGTTTGCGTCCTTTTCGCCCGCGGGCGGCTCGTCCGGGCTCTGCTTGTCTCCATCGGCCTCGTCCCGCTCGACCCGCCTTGGGGGGCCGGTGCCGAACCCGACGACGAAGCGCCGCCCCTTCAACTCCATCTCGACGGACGATCTGCCGATCTTGACGACCTTGGCCCCTTGTACGGTGTCGCCCACGCGGACGAATCTGCCGTTGATGTTGGCAAAGACCCCGGTCGGCTGGTGGATGGCCCCGGTGAAACTGAAGCCGGGAGGGCAAGGTTGATATAGCAAGGCGGGCGGGGCCCCAGGCGCCTGTCCCTGGACGCCCGAGCCGTCCCCGCCAGGGCCGGCGGACGGCCCGTCCCCATCCGGCAGAGCCGCTGTCTCGCCGGGGCCGGCGGCGACCTCGGCAGGCTGGCTCGTCGTTGGCGCGGCCGGACCTCTGCCCGATCCGCTCACTCCAGAGGGGCGCTCGCCAACGAGGCGAGCCAAGGCCCTGTCCTCTCGGGCGGCCCGCACTCCCGCCGCTCTGAACCACCCGAGGAAAGAGGATACCCCTGCCGTTAGCGGGTCGGTCCCGCTCTTCGGCTGCGTTGGCCTTGAGGCCGCCCGGCTCGACGGGGCCGGCTGGCTCTCTGCCCGGCTGTCATCACCAGCCGTCCGGGCCTCGCGGGTGGTGGGCCTGCTCGCGATCACGGCGGCGGCTGGCGAGGGTCTTCGCGTCTGGGCAATCGCCCGCGGCGGGGTCGCGTCGTCCTCGGCGCCGCCCCAGAGGAGCCACGCCAATGCCACGGCCGCAACGGCTCCCAGCGCGGCTGTCAACACCCAAGGCCGCCGACCGTACTTCCCCAATGCTCGCAGGTCCCCGAGTCGAGGTCTCCAACGGGCCGGCTCCAGGGAGGCCGCTGTCGGATCGGGAGGCTTCTCGCTTAGAGGTGATGGCGGCTGCGAGGCGTTGGCGGGGGCCGGGCCCGCCTCGGCGGATATGCCCAATCGCTCCGCGCCGTAACTGCTGATCCTCTTCGGGCGTCCCGAACGAGGATTCCCACGCGGCCCGGGGGTGCGGGTCAACCGACCGGCTGCGAGATCCAAGCCTTTCTTGGTGTCCATACATCGCGCTCCAGGGCTTCTGCCAACGGTCTGTCCCCCCCGGTCGGCCGTTTTCTCTCGCGGCCTCTGGAAGGCCGAGCCGGACGAGCCCCTGCCGGCGCCGCTGCGCCAGGTCGGCGGTCCGCTATCCGCTTTCTTCGCCAGAGACGCCGGGACCTGAGGCGCTTGCCACCGGTTCGGCTCCGTCGTCGCTTGGCGCCGCCGTTCCGGGCACATCCGGGGGGGCGCCCTCGCGCCCCATTTGGCGGAGGAACGCCCGCAAGGCCGGGTACTTCTCGGAAGGCTCCTGCGGCCCGGGACGGTCTTCATCGCCGGCCGTTTGATCCTCCGATGACTCCGGCGGCGTCTCTTCCGCCGGCGCGGCAGGGGGCTGGGCCTCGCTCGGCGGGCAAGTCGAGGTCGGTTCGGCGCTGGCGTCGGGTTCGGCAACGGCGGCGGGTTCGGCGACAGGGGCAAGCTGGGCGCTGTCGGCGGGCTTGTCGTCTTCGGCACCCGGCGTGACAGCATCAGCCTCCGGGGGCGAGGTCACCTGTTCTTCCTTCTCAGTGACGAGTCGGCCCTCCGCCTGGGCCAGTCGCTTGAGGCAGGCCTTCACGTTCGTGTACGGCGAATCGTCGGCCTCCGGGCTGGCGCCCCCGCCGCCGGGCCCGGTCTCCGTCGGCTCGGCGTCCTGTTGCGCCTGGGGCACCTCGGTCGCCTCGGCGGCAGGCTTCCACTGGCCGGCCTTGAAGGCGGCCGCACGAACGCTGGCCGCGGCGCTTCTCCGCAGGTCGTCCACGGAGGATCGCTCGCTTCCGGCCAGGGGCTGATCCTCCTGCTCGGTGGCCCACGAGGGCGGCTTCTGCCACGCCTCGGGGCGGGAGAGCATCTCCACGGCCAGCGTCTTGTAGTCTTCGGCCGCATGGGAATCAGGGGCAAACGTCAGGATGCTCTCCCCGCTGGCCGGGCACTCGCGCATTCGCACGTTCTCACGGATGACCGTCCGGAACACCTTGCCCGGCAGGGCTCGCCTGAGCTCTGCCAGGACCAGGCGGCTCAGCCGGGTGCGGTGGTCGTATCGGCAGGCCAGCACGCCGGCCAGCACGATCTCGTGGCCGAAGCCCTCCTGTACGTCTTCGAGGGTGGTCAACAGGATCTTCAGGCCGTCCAGGGCCAGGATCGAGGTCTCCACGGGCACGAGGGCGTGTGTCGCCGCCAACAGGGCGTTGCCGATCAGGCGATTGCCCAGGCTTGGCGGGCAGTCGATGACCGTGAGGTCGTACTGGTCGTGGACCTTCGCGAGGACCTTGCGCAGCTGTCCGCCCTGGCTGGGACGCAGGTCGTGGGCCACCGAGTCCAGCTTGCCGGTCGCGGGGGCCAACGACACGCCGGGCATGATGTTTTCCAGCGGCTCGAGGCCCTCTCCCTGCAGCAGTGCGTCCGCCAGGCGGCTATCCTCTTCCACGCCGAGCCATCGGGACGAGGCGGCCTGCCCGTCCAGGTCGACCAGGAGGACCCTTTGCCCGAGGCTGCCCAGGGCTGCCGAGAGGTTCACCGCAGTGGTCGTCTTGCCGGTTCCTCCCTTTTCGTTGACAATGGCTATGGTTCGCATGGTCCTCTTCCAGCTCGTTGAGCCGACGTCATCGTCACGGTGAGCAACACCATGCAATCCGCGTTGGCCCGATGCCGCCGGCGCCGCCGCACGTGGCCCGGCGGCGGCAGGCCGGCAGCGCGTATCTACCTGTTCCTGGATTCACGCGGTTCGACCGCCGCCAAGCGACAACCCGACCGCCACGGCCCACCTCGGTTGGGGCTCCCGGCGATCGAGCCCCCCGTTCAATGCGGCGGGCTGGGCGTTTCCGGTCCGCACCAGCGGGTCGCCGATCTGCGCCGGCAGGTTGAGCCGTTGGGCGATCGACCGGCACAGCCACTTGTCTGTGGCCTGGCCGCCGAGGAAGATCACCCGTTCGATGCTCTGGTTGTGGAAGACCGACTCGTAGTAACGAAGACACTGCGTGAGTTCATCGACGAGCCCGTTGACCGCCTCGGCCATGCACGCATGCAGCTCCACGACGCGGACGTCCGATTCGTCTTCCCGCCCCAGTTCGCGGCGTATCCCGGCGGCGTCGTCCGGGGCGATGCCCAGAGTCCCGGCGATCGCGTCGTCGAAGCTGCGCCCGGCGACGTCGATGTTCCGTGCAAAGACGATCCGCCTGCCGTGAGACAGAACGACCTGCGTGCTGGCATAGCCCAGGTCCACGAAGAGGATCGCTCGCTTCTGATCGCTGGCCCGGCGGAAGAGCCTCCCGAAGCACTCGACGATCGCGCAGGATTCCACGTTGATCCCGGCCACGTCCAGCTTTGCCCGCCTGGCCATGGCAAGCTGCGCCGTCACGGCCGACCGGGGCGCGGCCACCACGATCACCTCCTGCCTCACCTCGCCCTCCCCGACCACGTCGCTGGCCACCACGTGCCGGACCTCCGCCTTCTCCGCCGGGAAGGGCAGCTTGCCGCGCAGTTCCCGCAGGACCGCCTCCTGTAGCCGCTCCGGCGGCGTCTTGGGAATCTTCAGGTGGTGAACGAAGGTGACCGCCGCGGGAATGCTCAGGACACATTCCCGGCCGCGGAACCCGTTGGTAGACAGCAGTCTCCTGATCGCCGGGACACAGAAGTCCAGTCGAGTCTGGAAATCACCTCGGCATTCGGGGGGCAGTTCGGCCGAGCCGACCCCGATGAGGTCGTACGAGCCGTTTGCCTCTCGCAGTTGCGCCAGTTTCAGCGCGCTGGTTCCCAGGTCTACTCCGATCGGCAGGGCCTTTCCTTTGATAACTCCGGTTGCCATCAGGCACTCCAAAGCTGGCAGAATGAGAACAAAGCTACGTCAGGCTCCAGCCAGGTGTGCGGAGGGCGCGGCACCATGCGGGCACAGTGTGCGGGCGGCGCTGCAATCCTCCGGGGACCCAGCGCTTTGCGCACCGGTCTTCCGACCAGATCGCCCGTCTCCGCTCGTTGCACCTTGCTCTAACCTCAACATACGATCTTAACTGGGGTTGGACAAAACTATGTCCCGGACCGCCAGCCAGCCCAGAGGATATAGGCTATATCGACCCACGAATCGGAGACGTTGAGTAGCGCAGGGCCATAAACCGGAAATCTCGGCATGGTTCAAACGCAGCTAGCAGCGTTTGAACCATCCCGCAGTTTTTCCTGCAATCTGCTGGTTTTCGTTGTGCAAAAAGGCCTGCGAGATGTATATGCCTGCTAAGGGGGGATCGTAAGGAAGAGTAGGGCGGCGGATAGATAAAAAATGCGAAACGAACCCAAACGCGGATTATTCCGAGTTTGGGCCTGGTTCGGCAGGATCCAGTGTTTGGTTACAGTCGGCTCGCCGTTGACGGGCCCTTCGCCACGATACCAACGCGGCCGACAGCCGGTAACCACCTATGGATCTTGGGCTCACGCATGTGCCAAGGCCCGGGTGCTCCTGGCTGCCGGCTACTCTGCTCTGCATAGCGCTTCGCAGAGCAGAGCAGGATACCGGCTACCGATGGTTCGAACGCTGCGACCTGCGTTTCAACCATCCCGAAACCTCGGACTCACGTGCCGCAAGAACGGCCGCGCAGCCGCCTCCGACGCCACCCGGGTGGCTCGTGGCCCTCGAACCGATACCAGGGCCCCGGAGGCCGCGCGGCAGGGCATCCGCACGTACGGCCCCCGGCAGTCGCGGGGGCAAACTTCATCCCGATTTTCCTTGCAGGACCCCACGAACGTCATACAATAGGTTCCTGTAGACCTTGAATGTCATCTTCTCATCTCAGCGTAATGTCGCTTCCTGACTGAATGGTAGGGCTGCCTATGGACGTCAAACTCGTAATGTTCAGGCCCAACGGGCGACGTAAGGACTTCGACGTGAGCAAGGAGGTAACGGTGATCGGGCGCGGGGAGAACTGCGATCTTCAGGTACCCCTCGAGAACGTCTCGCGACGCCATTGTGAGGTCGGCCTGTCCGAGAAAGAGGTGAAGGTGAAGGACCTGGCCTCCTCGAACGGCACCTACGTCAACAACAAGCGGATCAACGAGTGCCCGCTGGCGGCCGGCGACCGCCTCGTCGTCGGGCCCATCGTCTTTACCGTCCAGATCGACGGCGTCCCCGAGGAGATCATCCCCATCAAGACCGCCGCCGAGAGGAAGGTCGAGGCCGGCGAGAGCGAAGACGAGATCGTCGAGCTCGAGGCCGACGTGGCCGCCCAGATCGAGGGCAGAGAGACGGACGTTTTCACCGCCACCGAAGCTCCTACCGAAGAAATCGATCCGATCGCCGCCCTGGAGGCCCTGGCCGCCGAAGGCGAGAAGAAAGAGAAGAAGGAGTAGCGGCGCCTCGCCGCCGGCCGGCAGTTGCTCAACCAGCAGGCGGCCCGTGAGACGAGCCGTCCAGCTCATCTCACCGGCGGTCTGTGCCGCCGGACCGCAGGGAAAGGGGACTTCTCGTTTCTCTCCCGTGGACGTGCCCGATTGCCCACGTGGGCCGCGCCTGCCGCGCAGGCATATCAGCGCGAACTTGACGGCGGCTCCGCAGCGGCCTCGTCCGGGCGGGGGGCGGTGGCCGGGCCGTCGGCGGTCAGGAAGTGACCGAGCATGATGCTGGCCGCCACGGCGTCTTGACGGGCCTTCTTCTTCTTGCGGGTGTACGTGCCGGCCAGGGCCTCGTCGGCGGCAAAGCTGCTGAGCCGCTCGTCCCAGAGTCGAACGTCGAGGCCGGTCGCTTCGGCGAGCTGCCGGGCCATCTCGCGGGCCAGGCGCCCCTGCGGGCCCTCGCTGCCGTCCATGTTCAACGGCCAGCCGACCACCACGCCCTCGGCGCCGTAGTCGGCGGCGAGCTGGCGGATCTTCGCGGCGGCCAAGGCCTGCGGCTCGGCGCCAACGGCCGTCACCGGAGTGGCGATGCCGTCGGACGTGCCCCCCGCGGCGATGCCGATCCGCTTGGTCCCATGATCTATGCCCAGCCAGCGACTCATCAGATGAGCTTCTTGCCGTACTTCTTCTCCACCAGCTCCACCAGCTCCTTCAGCCGCTGGCAGTCGGAGCGGTTGCAGACGAGCGTCGCGTCGGGCGAGTGCACGACGATGCAGTCGTCCATTCCCAGCACGGCGAGCATGTGATCGCCCTCCGAGACGATCACGTTGCGGGAACTGTCCATCACGACGGTGTTGGCGGCCACGACGGCGTTGCCGGCCTCGTCGAGCTCCGTGACGTCCTCCAGGGCCGGCCAGGAGCCCACGTCCAGCCACTCGCAGTTCAGCTCGACCATGAGGACCTTGGCGGCCTTCTCCATGACGGCGTAGTCGATGCTGATCTTCTCGAGCGCCGTGTAGGCTTCGGCCAGTGGGGCGGCGATGTCTCGCCCTTGGCGGGCGGCCCGTCCGACGGGCTCGAGCTTCCGCACGGACTGCGGCAGGAACTCCTCCAGGGCCGAGCGGATCGCGCCCAGCGTCCAGACGAACATGCCGCTGTTCCAGAAATGCTCGCCGCTGTCCACGTACAGGCGGGCCAGGTGGTGCTCGGGCTTCTCCTTGAAGGCGATCACTCTTCGGACGCCGTCTGCCAGCTCGTCGCCGCAGTGGATGTAGCCCAGGCCGGTGTGCGGCCAGGTCGGGCGGACCCCGAACGTCAGCAGCGCGTCGCGGTTCGCCTCGGCGGCCCCGCAGGCCGTCCCGACCGCCTCGGCGAAACTCTCCTGCGGGCGAATCACGTGATCGGCGGTGAAGACGGCCATCGTGGCCGCTTCGTCCCGCGCGGCGATCAGCTCCGCCGCCAGGGCGATGGCGTTGGCGGTGTCCCTGCCTTGGGGTTCGCCGACGATGTTCTCAGCCGGGGTGTCCGGCAGCGCCTGGCGGATCTGGGCGGCGTATTCGGCATTCGTGATGATCCAGATCCTGTCGTCGGCGAACAGCCCCCCGAGCCGCTCGACGGCCAGCTCCAGCAGGCTCCTTCCGCCCAGGAGGGGCAGAAGCTGCTTCGGCCGGTTCATCCGGCTGAGCGGCCAGAGCCGCTTGCCCGCTCCACCCGCCATGATCACCGCATAGCGCATCATGCAGTTCCTTTGCCGCGTCGTCAGAACGTCCCGTTCGCGACGTGCAGTTTCACTGTACCAATACCCATCGTCACTGTCACGCCCCCGCCCGCCCAGGGAGCATTAGCGTTTTGGGGATTTCACGGCCGAAGGCCCGAAAGGATTTGGCCGGCGGGATAAGCCGCCGGCGTAAGCCGCCGGCGCCGGGCGTCCGTCGTGGCAGTCGCGGTTTGGCCTCGGGCGATCCGGGTGTGTATAATCCCGGGCGGATCGACACGCGATCAGTCTGGTTCTTGCGAAAGGAATTGAAGTGATTTACCGCGAACTGGGACGGACGGGTCTGAGGGTCTCCCAACTGGGCTTCGGCGCCATGCGCCTGCCGATGCTCGGCGAGGGCGAGGAGGCACGCGTCAACGATGAACTGGCCGTTCCGATGATTCACCGGGCGTTCGAGGGCGGCGTCAACTACATCGACACGGCCGTGGGATACGGCAACCGGGACAGCCAGCGGGCCGTCGGCGCGGCGCTGAAGGGCTGGCGGGAGAAGATCGTCGTCTCCACCAAGAACCACTACTACGGCGAGGAAGAGGCCGACTGGTGGAAGAACCTGGAGGACTCCCTCCGCCTGCTGGGGCTCGAGTGCATCGACATCTACAACCACCACGGCATCAGTTGGAAGAGATGGGCGGAGAGCATCGAGCCGCGCGTCGGCAAGTGGATGCGCAAGGCCGCGGACCAGGGGCTCGTCAAGCACGTCTGCGTGTCCTTTCACGACGACAACGAGGCGCTGCGGAAGATCGTGGATACGGGCTACCCGGCCTCGATCACGCTCCAGTACAACATGCTGGACCGCAAGCTCGAAGACGGCATCGCCTACGCCCGCGAAAAGGGCGTCGGCGTGGTCGTGATGGGACCCGTCGGCGGCGGGCGGCTCGGCGGGGACAGCGACGTGCTGGAAAGCGCGCTGCCCAACATCGACCGCGTGCCGGAGCTGGCCCTGCGGTTCGTGCTCGCCAACCCCAACGTCACCGTGGCCCTCTCGGGCATGAGCACGATGCAGCAGGTCGAGGAGAACCTCGTCACCGCCTCGGACGAGGTCGGCCTCTCGGAGGAGGACAAGGCCGCTATCGACGAGCACCTCGACCGCCTGAAGGGGATGGCCGACCTGTACTGCACCGGCTGCGGGTACTGCCAGCCGTGCCCCGAGGAGGTGGCCATCCCGAAGATCTTCGATCGCTACAACCGCGGCCGCGTGTACGGCCTGTGGGAGTCCGCGCGGGCGGACTACGCCCGGCTGGGCCATGGATGGGACAAGGGCAACAAGGCCGACGCCTGCACGGAGTGCGGCGAGTGCGAGGAGAAGTGCCCCCAGGACATCCCCATCCGCCAGCAGCTCAAGGAGGCCCACGAGGCGCTGACGAAGACCCCCGGGCAGTAGCGCCTAAGGCAGAGGGAGCACATCTTGGCGGTCGTTGCCGGCATAGATGAGGCGGGCTACGGGCCGGTGCTCGGGCCGTTGGTGGTCTCGGCGGTGGCCTTCGAGCTTCCCGATGCGCGCCTGGACGCGGATCTCTGGAAGCTGCTGGCCGGCGCCGTCGCCCGCAAGCCCGGGCGCCGCGCCGGGGCGGTGGCCATCGGCGACAGCAAGAGGCTCTTCCACCGCAAGAGGCCCAACGCCCTGGAGCACCTGGAGCGCGGCGTGCTGGCCGTGCTCGCCACACGCGGCGTCCGCGTCTCCTCCCTGCGCCAGCTCCTGGGCGTTCTCTCGCCCGGGGCGGCCGACCGGCTGGCGGAGTATCCCTGGTACGCCGGGGCCGACCTGCCCCTGCCGCACTGCATCAGCGCTACCGACATGGCCCTGACGGGCAACGCGCTGGCCGCAGCGATGAGCAACGCACGCGTGCGCCTCGTGGCCATGCGGTCGGAGGTGGTCCTCGTCGGCGAATACAACCGGACCGTCCAGGCCACGCAGAACAAGTCCACGACACTGTTCGACGTGAACAGCCGGCTGTTCGTGCACCTCTGGCGCAAGCTCTGGCGAAGCGGCCCACCCGGGGCGGTGCGAATCTGCGTCGACCGTCACGGCGGGCGGATTCACTACCGCCGCGGGCTCCAGCGGGTCTTCGGGCGATGCGACTTCAAGATCCTTGGCGAATCCCAGAAGCGCAGCGGCTATTGGATCTCCGACCGCCGGCGAGGCATGGAGCTGCGCTTCGGCGTCGAGTTCGACCGCCTCCACCTGCCCGTCGCGCTGGCGAGCATGACCAGCAAGTACCTGCGAGAGCTGTTCATGGAGCTGCTCAACCGCTACTGGGCCGCCCGGATCGCCGACCTGGCCCCCACGGCCGGGTACTACGCCGACGGGAAACGCTTCCTCACCGAGATCGACCCCGTCCTCAGGACACTCGCCCTTGACCGGGACCTGCTCGAACGCTGCCGCTGACCACCCCGCATCCCACGCGCGAGCAGACGGAGTTCCACAAACACCGACACAAAGCCCCGGCACCGCGGTGCCGGGGATCCCCCCCAATCACCCACGGCCCACGGTGCCCCGTGCGCATCGCCGCACCGTCTTCCTCCCCCGCAATCCCGCGCTAAACACTTGACCCGACCGGCCGCGTTCGATATGGTCATGGTGCCCTTGGGCGGCAAGCTTTGCCATCGGAAAGGAAGCGGCAAATGGCTATTCAGAACTGGTCCGACGAGATCATCGTGGTCGAGCTGGCCGATGACCCGCAGTTCACCGACGAGCTTACCGCCGTCACCGACGCGCTGGAGGCCGAGCCCAAGCACGTGGTCCTGAACTTGGCGGCCGTGGGGTTCATCAACAGCTCCAACGTAGCCAAGCTCCTTCGCCTTCGAAAAACCGTCAGTCAGAAGCAGCGAAAGCTCGTCCTCTGCGAGGTCAACACGCAGGTCTGGGGGGTCTTCCTCGTCACGGGGCTGGACAAGATCTTCGAGTTCACAAACGACATCTCCACGGCGCTGGCGTCGCTCCAGCTCGGCGAGGCCGCCGAGGAAGTTGAGGAACTCTGACGGGCGTGGCCCGCCCCGCCGGGCGCCCCGCGCAGTTGTGTTGGTCCAACGACCTTCGTGGGCGTCGTGTGCGGCGGTAGCTCGGGCCGTTGAGAGTTCGGGATAGGGCTGATTGACAGCCAAAGAGGAGGACGGGAGGCCGGCAGAAGACCCCAAGGCAGGCCTGTCGCCGCCTGAGCGCAGAGCGGCTGCGGTAACAGCAGTCGTCATTGGCGAAGGTCCTACGCCGCTCGCCTCAGCGTGACCATGACTTGTTCTCACGTTTGCATAAGCCACGGAGATGTGTACAATCTAACTCGTGCGGCGCCCATGGAACTGAGACGTACGTTGCGGGAGCAACACACTTGCTCTTCCCCGGATCACAAGGATCGACCATGCTCTCAATGGCGACTGGACGTGCAGTAGAACCGATGCCCCCAAGGCGACCTCGATACATGGACGCGGGTGGTGCGGAACTGCCAAGGCTGAGCCATCTCTGATGGAAACAGGAATACCCAAAGAAACAAGGTCCAGCGAATCCAGGGTGAGCCTGGTTCCCCGGGATGTCGCAAAGCTCGTCCACGCCGGGCATAACGTCCATGTCCAAAAGGACGCCGGCCTCGCCGCCGGCTTCCCCGCCGGCGCCTATGAGGGAGCTGGTGCCAGGATATCGAACGCCCTTGATCATTGCGACCTCATCGTCGGCCTAAAGGGGCCGCCGCTTGCTCTGCTGAAGACAGGCGTAACCGTAATGGCCTATCTGCACGTCGAAAAGGGACAGAACTCCGGCCTCCTCAGCAGACTGAAGGAAAGAAGGATCCTGAGCTATGCCTACGAGGAGATAAGAGATGCCAACGGCGAAAGGCTCGTCAACCTGGGCTTTGAAGCAGGGATCGTGGGCATCCTCGAGGGCCTTCGAGTCCTCGGCAGAATACTCGAGCGTGCCAAGAGACCCAACCCCTTCAGGCTTCTGCATTCCGCGCCGAAGTACGGATCCAAGAAAAGGATCTACTCCGAGGTCGCGAGACTGGGTCCGATCGATGACGTTAACATCGTTATCATGGGCAAGGGCCGCGTTTCCGGGGGCGTGCAGGATCTGCTGCGACAGACAGACATCAAGCCAACCGTCTTGTGGAGGAAGGAGACCGCAAACATAGAGAGATACCTCCCCGACGTGGATATCCTCGTCAACAGCGTCGATTGGTACCCGGAAGAGCCCCGCATTGTGACGAGAAGTGCGTTGAGGCTGCTCAAGAAGACCGCTGTGATCCTTGACATTTCGTGCGACAAGAACGGCGCCATTGAAACATGTGTTCCCACGACCTGGGACGACCCCGTCTACGAGGTGGAAGGCATTACCCATTTCTGCGTCAGCAACCTGCCCTCGGCAATACCACGGGACTCCTCTGTCCACCTCAGCAGGATGATATTGCCGCATGTGATGAAAGTTGCCAATGGCGAGGAGCTGGATACGGGAATGATGACGAGAAACGGCCGGTTCGTCTATCAGGTGGCGGCCGTATGACGTGCGTCCGGCTGGAGGCTTCTCGTCATTTCCACGGCGTATTCCTGGAATCCCAATCTGCCGAGCAACTTCAGGGCGGCTGCATTCCCCCAGTGAGTCGCCAGCCGGACATCCCTTATTCCCTTCTCTCGGAACCAGTTCAGCAATTCCGTGACCAGGTTCGTGGCCACGCCCCTTTTCCTGTGTCCGGGGACGACAAACAGGTTCGAGACGTGGCCCTGCCTGCGGAGTACGCGAATGGGGAGTGTCGTGTGAATTCGGCCCGTGATCATGCCGACGGGCCCCTCGCGTTCCATCGCTACGAAGACGGCTCTATCTTCATTTGTCAGATCGTTCCTTAGGTAGCTCAGATACGCTTCCCGGCATTCCCGCATCGGCTTGAGCGATGTGCTGTATTCTCGCTCGCATGCCTTGGCCTTGAGCTTCATCTCCAGGACCTGCTCAAAGTCATCTGCCGTGGCCTTCCTTATCTCCATGTTCTCTCCCCGATTTCCCGAATCAGGTGCCCTGCCAGATCGAACGTCTTCACTTTTGGGAACCCTGGGAACCCGTTCACTTCGATCACGACCGGGACTTGCCTGGCTGGATCGAGCAGGATGTCCACACCCGCAAAGTTCAGCCCCAACGTCTTTGCCGACCTCACGCCGGTCCTTTCCGCCTTCCTTATCAGAGACTTTCTTATCCCCTTCAGAAAGGCCATGGTTTCCGAGGTGGCTCCCTGTGAGACGTTTGTCGTCACGCTCTGAACCGTGTTGCATCTTGGATACATGTAGAGGATCTTGCCGAAGAATACCAGGATTCGCAGATCGAACTGCAGACTATCTATCAGCCAGTGCGGGACCGCCTCCTCGATGATGACGTCCTCCTTCAGCAGTTGCTTCAGGAAGGCCCTGTTGCCTGTGATGTCTCGGAATCGCCAGCCACGATCAGAATGCCTGTTGATGATTCTGTTCCCCCTGAAGCCGAAGTTCGTGTGCCATTTGTCCTCCTCCAGGTACGTGATGCCCTTGCCCATTGACCCGTATCTTACCTTGATGAACAGCTTCTTGCCTTGGCGCAGCAAGCGCAGGACTTCACGAATAGCGGCTCCCGTGTGCGAGCGTGGTGTTTCGATGTGGGCGCCGGCCAGGAGCTCCTTGGTCAGCGTCTTGTCCCTTTCGGTCGGGATATTCTCCGGCGAGTTCACGTAGTGTATCGTCTTGCCCTTGTAGTGCTGATCCAGCTTCTCGCCCACGTTTCGCCAGAACGTCTTCAGCTTGGCATAGAAGCGTCGGTTCCCATAGATTCCGGGATACCTCTTGGGCTCTATGTGCCTGTCCCAGTACACGAAGGGAAAGAAGAGGAAGATGATGATCGTGTCTGACGTGATGTTGGGGAAGTCGTCGTTCAGGATAGAATCATAGTCGGTCGTGACGTAGTCCAGCTTATACCTTTTCAGCAAGTGTCCCTGCCTGTGGAGCTTCAGGTAGGAGTCCCAGTCTTTGCTGTCCCCTATGGCAAGAAGCGTCTTTTTCATAACAGTTCCCGGGGCTACGCCTGGTGCTTCCCAGCCACGGGCTCCAGGAAACTCGCCAGGCTCCCGGCCCGGGCGGGATGCTTCAGTTTCTGGATTGCACGGGCCTCGACCTGACGGATGCGCTCGCGGGTCACCCTGAATATCCGGCCGACCTCCTCGAGCGTGTACGTGTATCCGTCGCCGATCCCGAAACGGAGCTTGATAATCTCGCGTTCGCGGTAGGTCAGTGTCCTGAGGACCGCCTCGATTCGGTCCTTGAGCAGCCCCGTCGCCGTGGCATCCACGGGGCTCACGACCGTATCATCCTGGACGAACTCGCCGAAGAGGCTGGCTTCGCTATCGCCGACCGGCTTGCTGAGGCTGATGGGATGCCGCGACAACTGCATTCCTTGCTGGGTCTGGGCGACGCTCATGCCCGCTTCGGCGGCGATCTCCTCGATCGTCGGCTCGCGCCGGTGCTCCTGGGCCAGCCGCTTGGAGATGCTGCGCAGCTTGGAGATCGTTTGGATCATGTGGACCGGGACGCGGATGGTGCGCCCGTGGTCGGCGATGGCACGGGTGATCGCCTGACGGATCCACCACGTCGCGTACGTGCAGAACTTGTACCCCCGGCGGTGCTCGAATTTCTCCGTCGCTCGCATAAGCCCGGTGTTTCCCTCCTGGATGATGTCCAGGAAGCTCACCCCGCGGTTGCGGTACCTCTTGGCGATCGAGACCACCAGGCGGAGGTTTCCGGCGGACAGCTCCCGTCTGGCCTGTTCGTAATCGCCGTATGCCTTCCGGATCGCATGGACGCGCTTGGCCAGCAACGGCGGCTCTTCCATGACCAGGTCGATCATGCCGTCGAGCTCTTCGGTCATGGCCTCGACGTCCTCGGGAGGCGTGCGATTCGTCTTGGCCGGGCCAATCGCACGCTGGAGTTCCGCGATCTTGTCGCAGAGGCGCTGAAGCTTGTTTATCAGGGGCTCGATGCGCGAGGTGCGCAGGGACAGTTCTTCAAGCAGCCTGGCCGCTCGGCGGCGTCTACGCCAGAGACGGCGAATGGCCGCCTGGCGCCT
The DNA here is from genome assembly GCA_964427875.1 of uncultured Planctomycetaceae bacterium. Classification (GTDB taxonomy): domain Bacteria; phylum Planctomycetota; class Phycisphaerae; order SM23-33; family SM23-33; genus CAYRVX01. The sequence goes on along the minus strand of CAYRVX010000018.1, from coordinate 40,064 downwards.
CGGCTGCGATGACCGTGGCGATCGGAAGCCGACCCAGTCGGCCTCGTTGGCAGCCATGATCTTCCGAAGGGTCTGGAGATTCGTCGCCATGCGGGCCGTGATGGTCTCCTTGGTGAGGCCCGTCGCCGCGGAGACCTTCATGGTTCGATCGAACGGCAGGTCGCCGGCCTGGACCTGGGAGAGGATCTCCACGGCCTGGCGGATACAGTAATCGCTTTCCAGGATCCGGCGCCGGAAATGCATGCGGGCCATATCGATCTTCTTGGCTAGGGCGATCTCCTGCCGGCGCGTCAGCAACGGGGTCTGGCCCATCTGGCCCAGGTAGAGACGAACCGGGTCGTCGATCAGCTTGGTGGTTTCTTCGAGCTGCGCGGAATCTCCCTTGGTCTCTTTGGCGCGGTCGGCAAACGGCTCTCGCAGGTCGGCCTCGGACTCATCGATCAACTCGATCCCCAACTCGTCCAGCGTCATCAACAACGAATCGAGCTTATCGGGCGAGATGGCCTCATCCGGCAGGTCCTCGTTGATCTCCTCGTACGTGAGGAAACCGAGCCGCTTGCCCTTTTCGATGAGCGCCTCAATGCAGGTGTCCAGCAGGTCCGGCATCCTGTATCTTCTCTATGAATCCATCACTTTCGGGGAAGATGGCGTTGTTCCGCACATTCGAGCCTAAGGGTACGGAGTCATCAGGATTTGTCAACGTGAAAGGCGAACGGGCTCAAGGTTGCGATTTCGGCCCGGATGAAGTATCCCGGCTGCCGGACAAGTTGTGCAACGCAGAGGGGAAGAGACAGCCAGCCTCCTATCATAGGTAACCAGTGTATGGCAATGAAGACACGTCTCAAGTTCCACGAGACGCCCAGACGCAGACTGCCCCAGGCCGACCAGGTGCCAAATAGCGCTTGCACAAGGCGCCCGTCGCGGGCACTATGATACATGGATAGCCTGCAGACAGCGCAGGCAGCCGACATTTGTGGAGAATCTCGGCTGATCCAATCTGCGCTCTGATCGATGTGGGAGAATACGATCCGTGCATCTGTATCTGATAAATCCGCGTAATCCGCTGGTAAGCCTCGCCAAGAAAAACCGTTGGAGCAAGTACCGCGTCTGGAAGCCGCTGGGCCTTCTGGTCCTGGCCGGCCTGACCCCGCCGGAGTGGGAGATCACGATCATTGACGAGAACCTCAGCGCAGCGGACTACGAAGCCCTGCCACGGCCGGACCTGGTGGGCATTACCGCGTTTACCTCGCAGGCGAACCGCGCGTACGAATTGGCGGGCGAGTTTCGCAACCGGAGCGTGCCCGTTGTAATGGGAGGCATCCATGCGACGATGTGCTTGGAAGAGGCGATGGCGCGCGTGGATTCGGTGGTAACGGGCGAGGCCGAAAGTGTCTGGGCGCAAGTTCTTCAAGACGTCCAGCAAGGCGTGCTGGAGCCGGTGTATACCGGCGAGCATGTGAGCATGGGCGACATTCCACTGGCTCGGAATGACCTCTTGACGAGCGGTTATGGCTTCGGTTCGATTCAGACCACGCGTGGCTGCCCGCTCGATTGCAGCTTCTGCAGCGTGTCGGCTTTCAACGGGAATCGCTACCGGCAACGGCCTATTGAAAAGGTCGTGGAGGAATTCCGAACGATTCAGGAGAAGTTGGTCCTGATCGTTGACGACAATCTCATCGGCACGAGTGCCAAGCATCTCGCCCGTGCCAAGGACCTGTTTCGGGCCATGATCCGCGCGAAGCTGCGCAAGAAGTGGATTTGCCAGGCGACCGTCAACATGGCCGATGACGAGGAGCTGCTGATGCTGGCAGCCAAAGCAGGCTGCAAAGGTGTCTTCATTGGCTTTGAGTCACCGACGAACGAAGGACTGGCGGAGGTCGGCAAGAAATTCAACTTCCTGATGGGCCGGGATTTCAAGGCCTCCGTTCGTCGGATACAGCGGCACAGGATCTTAGTGATGGGTTCCTTCATCATGGGGCTGGACGCGGATGAGCGGGGCATTGGCAAGCGAATAGCCGACGCCGCCAAACGCTATGGCGTGGACCTCCTCAACGTGCTGTTCCTGACACCGCTGCCCGGGACGCGCCTGTGGGACAAGATGAAGTCGCAAGGCCGCATCGCCACTGATTCGTTCCCGGAAGACTGGAAGTACTTCACGCTGAGTTTCCCCGTAGCCCGGTACAAGCATTTGTCCCGGGCCGGCATTCTCCAAGAGATGGACACCTGCAACCGGGGGTTCTACTCCCTGCGGCACATCCTGCCTCGGATATGGAGCAGCTTATGGCGAAGGCGCGCGCCGCTGTTCGCGACGGTGGGTAATCTCTCCTTCCGGAGCAACCTTCGTACGGATCGTGATCTTTACAGGAAACTGGACGTATCCCGAGGTCAGGCCCTGAACCGAGCACTATGCCCGGCCTGACCGACCGGTAAGAGGAAAGTTGAGCAAGGGATTCGGGGCGCCGGACAGGCTCTTAGTCGCGAGATGACGTAATGGATGCTCTTTCCCGCGATTCAAGCGGCCGGCATTGCGGCGTGGGAGTACCGGGCAGGGCGTGGCTCGCCGGGCCGCCGTCGGCGCCTCGCATCGGGATCCGGCTGGTGGGCGCCGCGGTGTGGCGCGTGATCCGACCGCGCCGGAGATGTAAGGCCCAGCCGAACGTGCTCCGGATCGTGCGCGAGAGCCCCCACATGCCGAATAACTGCACGGCGGCATCGCCCAGGAACGCCCTTACCTTCCTCCGGATTCGGCTGCGGAGCTTGCCCCGGCGAGGCCCCGCCTCTTGTCCGGTCACAGCCGGGAGCGTTTCGGCGTCGGCCAGTGGGATCCTCGTCTTTGGGCGGACCAACGCGATCAGGAAACGGAGCGGGTTGTAGAAGTACACGTACGCCGCCAGGAGATTGAGCTGTTTGACCCAGGGCCTCGGGTGGCGGGACGCGACGACGCGATTCCCGTCGACGAGATACGGCTCGACCGCGACGCCATTGACGCTTTCGTACGCGAGGCCGGAAGCATAGGTGTCCACGTACAGTTTCGAGCCGGGCGAGGGCGTGAGCATCATGACCTGCATGTAGACGGCCCCTGCCTTCCGCAGCAGTCCCACCTGGTTCAGCAGCCCCGCATTGCCCTCTCGTGTAAACAACGGCTGGGAGTCGTGGTGCATCATCATGGGGATCGGGAAGATGCCGCTCTCCCGCAGGAGGGCAAACGCCTCGACGGTCTTGTCGGCGCCCTGGCCCTTCCTTACCAGCGCACCGGTCATGTCTTCCACGCCCAGCCATAGCCCCCACAGCCCCGCCCTTCGCGTGAGGGGCAGATGATCCTTCATCCGTAGCGTGTCGTGGATCGTCGCCTCGGTGCCCCAGCGGATCTTTCGGTGAGGCCGCGACCCGGCGTCCACCTTCCGCGCCAACGTCTCGACGATATCGAGCGTTCGTTGTCTGTCATTGAAGAAGTTGTCGTCGGCGCCGAAGAAAGATCGGATGTGGTACTCGCGGTAGAGCCGCTGGATATCCTCGGCGATCCGCTCGCCGCTCTTGGTGCGGTATTGCCGCTGGTTGTAGGCGGGGATCGGGCAATACGAGCAGCCGAACTTGCACCCCAGCGTCAGCACGATCGCCCCGATCGGGCTGTGCCTGCGGACCCGGCCGGCGGGCACGGCGCGGGAAGCCAGCGTGGCCCGGGCGCTGGGCGGCTCGAGGAGCCGAAAGCCCAACGCCGGGCTGGGCAGCTCGTCCAGATCGCCCAGCAGGCGCTGGATGCCCGTATCGACCAGCTCCTCCGCCACACCGTCGCGCCCGCCCCGCGCGTACACCAGCCCGGGGACCTCATCGAGCGCCCCGCTGTCGCGCGCCCGCAGAAATGCCGAACGGATCGACTCGCCGCCCGCACGCATCGAGAGGAGCACCTCCAGCAAGCTCAGCAAGACGTATTCCTCGCCGGTGACGGCCACGTCCGCGGCCCACGGGTCGGCCGGGTCGGCACTGAATACGTCCCACGGCTCGTAGATGACTTTCGGCCCGCCCACGACGATCAGCGGGCGTTGCGCAGGGTCGATCCGGCAGGCGTCTTGGATCAGGGCCTTGCACGGGGCCCAGTGGATCTGCATGCTCGAGACCATGAAGAGGTCGGGGATTCTCCCGTCCAGCCGCATCCGCGACGGCCGGAAGCTCCGGCTCCACTGCTGCAAGACGATACGGGTCTTGTGGAATCCCGCGTCGACCATCGCCGAGCCGATCGCACGCACGCCGGCCGGCGCCATTCGCGTGTCGGCCAAGATGAACGGCAGCATCCGCGTGCGGTGATCGAACGCACACGCGATCACGGTGGCCAGGTCGTGCCTCGGCGCAACGTTCCGCAGGCGCGAACGAATGCCGGCCAGTTCGCCCGGCCGGAGCAGCTCATCACCACGAGCACGACGAGGAAGTTCCATATCGAGTCGATCCGACGCAAGACAAAGGACGCCTTCGCCCGCTCAACACATGGCCGAAGATCCTCTTCAAGCATCATATCGCCGGTGGGGAAGTTCGTCCAGCCAACGTCTGAATGTGGCCGGAATCACGCATCGGGTTCGAGCGACGGCAGCTTGCTGCCCGACGGACAAGTCAGGCGCCAGTGGCGCAGTCGGCGGAAAACGGCTCAGGCTGGGGGTCGGACGTACTCGGCAGCGGACACGGCCTTGCAGCGGTCTCCCTCCGGCCTTGAGGCCCTCCCGATGCGGCTTCCGTCTGAGCCGCTGGAAGTCGTCCGGCCGGAGATCCGCGACGAGCCGGCTCTTGCCCATGAAGGCTGCGAAGCACTCGGCGACACGGCGACAGTCCTCCAGCCAGCGGGGACCCATCTCACCAGCCTGGACCTTGCGGAACTGGTGAGTCAGGTACTCGTTGCAGACGTCCTTGACCGTCAGCGCATCTGCCGATAGAGTTGATGGATGCGGTTGTCGTAAGGGTTGTCGTCAAGAGAGCAACGCCCTCGGAACAACGAGGTTAGATGCTCTGCAATAAGACAGTTGCGCCCGTAGCTCAGCAGGACAGAGCGGCGGTTTCCTAAACCGCAGGTCGTGGGTTCGAGTCCCGCCGGGCGTATTGGGGTACTCGCCATCAGCGACGGGGCGAGCTGTGATGTCGGCCGGTGTCGGAAGGGTCAGTCGCCCAGGGGCGTCGTGAGGGCGACGACGCCGAGAAGGTCCAACAGGTCCGGGTCCAGATCCGCTGAGGGGGATGCGGCGGTGATGTCTTCCGCTTCGCCCTCGGACGGGGCGGCCAGGACGTCTGCCGGCTCCGGCGAGCCGGAAACGCCCGAGAGGAGACCGTCGGCTGTCGGCGGCGCGGGCGACGACAGGGCGGTGTCCGTCGGCTGCGTGGCTGGATCGGCCGGGGCCGTGGTCACGCCTTCCTCCCGACCCGTCCACAGCGCAGCCGCGGCATCCAGCGCGCCCTGCGACAGGCCGGCGCCAGCGGAGGCCGGGGGCGGCAGCGGGTCGGGGACGTCCTGCATGTTCGCGCCGCGCATCGGCCAGGCGGCTGACAGGTCGATCGCATTCACTCGACCGTCACCGGTCACGTCCGATCGCGTCTGCGATACCGTGGCGCCGTCGATCTGCGTCGTCCTGCGCGGCCAGATGTATGACAGGTCGATCGCGTTCACGCGGCGGTCGCCGCTGGCGTCGCCCGCCAGCGCGGTGAAGATCCGGTCGTCGTCGCCGGACAGCGGCGTGCCGTTGGCGTCCGTCACCCCGTCGATCCGCACCAGGTACCTGACGACGTCGGGCAGGGCCGGGGCGAAGTCGATCACTCCCACCGTGTCTCCGTCGCGCGTGGACGTGCTCGCCTCGACGGACGAGAGGTCCACCGGCTGGCCGTTGACGTCGTTGCCGGCCATCAGGACCGACGCCGGCGGGAAGCTCGCCGGGTCGATCGGCTCGGAGAACTCGATGACCAGGCGCCCGACGCCGGACATCCTCGCCTCGCTGAACAGGCCGTCGTCGGGGATCTCCAGCAGCACTTCGCCGACGTCGCCGTGGTCGGCTGCGCTGAACCACGCGTCTGCCGTCGGCGGCTGCATGTCCGCCGTCCAGGTGTCCGACGCATCCCCGGCCAGCGGGTTGCCCGAGGCGTCCTGGATGCCGGAGCCCACGGCCGTCAGAGTCAGCGTGTACGTGCCTCCGGCGGCGGTCAGGCCGCCCAGGCCGCCCAGCGTCCACGTGATGCTGTCCAGCGTTTCCAGCGGCTGGGTGGTGAGCAGATTGGCCCCGCCGTCCCGCGTCAGGCCAAGGTCGGCGATGTCGAACGCGCTGACGGGCTCGCTGAAGGCGATGACGATCTCGTCCACGGCCACGTCGCGCGGGTCGGGGGTCACGTCGATGATGTCGGCGGTGGGCTCCTCGGCGGCGATGACCCACGCATCGGACGTGTCGGCGGCCAGCGGGTTGCCGGCTGCATCCTGGATTCCCGACCTCCCGGCCGTCAGCGTCACCTCGTAAGAGCCCGGCAGCCCGGTGGCGCCCAGCTCCTCGAGCCGGATGCCGGAGATGCCGTAGCCCTTGCGCCCGTCGGCGACGCCCCCGGAGTCCACGCTGATGGGGACCGGGCCGGTGTACTGCGTCGAGACGACCTGGAAGGTGCCGTCCGGCCCGGGGTCGATCGCGGTCCAGCCGATGACGAGGCCCTGGTCGGCCCGGCTGTTGTCGCCGGTCCAGAGGGCCACCTCGTTGGCCGCCAGCGCGGGGTTGAAGGCGCTGGTGACCACGCCGTCGCCGATGCTGTGGTCCGCGGTGCCCTCGGCGCCGACGAGCGTCACGAGTGTCCAGCGCTTGGTGTAGTCGCTGTTGCCCCGGATGGCCGTGCCGTAGAAGCTGTAGGTCACCACGGCGCCGGCGTCCAGGTCGGAGAAGGTGTAGGTGTAGTGGTCCCCGACGTTGATCTCGATGCTGGCGCCGTTGGCGCCGTCGAGATCCACGAAGCCGTCGAAGATCTCATACGCGTCGGTGCCGACGGCGGGGGCGTCCTGCAAACCGGCGTAATGGATGCCGGCGGCCGTCATCGTCAACGTCACGGCAGTGTCCACCCCGGTGTCGATGTCCTTCAGCAGTCCGGTGTCCGCGGCGTTGGCCGAGTAGGTTGTTGTGTTCACGTGCGTGTCGGGGCCCGGCACGTGGTCGTTGAAGGCGACGAAGTTCCCGCTTCCCCCCGTGCCGGTCAGCGCGGTCAGGCCGCCCAGCGTCCACGTGATGTTGTCCGTGGTGCTCAGCGGCTCGCTGCCGGTCAGCAGATCCGCCCCGCCGTCGCGGGTCAGGCTCAGGTCGCCCGCGTCCAGGCCGGTGACGGGCTCGTCGAAGACGATGTCGATCTCCCCGACGGCCGTCACGCGCGGGTCGGGATCCACGTCGGTGATGTCGGCCCCCGGGGTCTGGGTGTCGGTAACCCACGAATCGGACGCATCACCGGCCAGCGGGTTGCCCGCGTCATCCGCGATACCGGACTGCCCCGCCGTCAACGTCAGCACGTAGTCGCCCCCGGCACTCGTCAGCGGGGCCAATCCCCCCAGCGTCCACGTGATGTTGTCGGCGCTCGTCACCGGCTGGGTGGTCAGAAGGTTGCCCCCGCCGCTGCGGGTGAGCGTCAGGTCGCCCACGTCGACGTGGAGCACGGGCTCGCTGAAGACGATCTCGATCTCGTTGACGGGCACGTTGCGCGGGTCGGGGCTGACCGCGGTGATCTGCACCGTCGGCGGCTCCGTGTCGGGTATGTCCGACACCCACGTGTCCGACGCGTCACCGGCCAGCGGATTGCCCGCGACGTCCACGATCCCCGAGCCGGCCGCCGTGAGGGTCAGGACCATCGTGTACGTGCCGATCAGGTCCGTCAGGGCGGTCAGGCCCGTCAGCGCCCAGGTGATTCCGTCCGCCGTGGCCAGGCCCTCGGCCCCTGTCAGAAGGTCACCGCCTCCGTCGCGCGTGAGGCTCAGGTCGCCGACGTCCAGGCCGCTCACCGGCTCGCTGAAGACGACGTCGATCTGCTCCACGGCCGTCAGGTGCGGGTCGGGGCTGACGTCGATGACATCGGCCGTCGGCGGGACGGTGTCCTTCAGCCATGTGTCCTCGGCGTCGCGGTAGAGCGGATTGCCCACGCCGTCGACGATGCCGGACCCGGCCTCCCAGAGCGTCAGCACGTACGTTCCATCCGCGGCCGTCAGGCTCGACAGGCCGCCGAGGGTCCACTCGATGTTGTCGCTTGTGGTCAGCGCCTGGGTGGTCAGGAGATTGGCCCCGCCGTTGCGCGTGAGGCTCAGGTCGCCGACGTCGAAGCCCGAGACCGCCTCGTTGAAGAGGATGGTGATATCCGAAACGCTCGTGCTGCGGGGATCGGGGCTGACGTCCACGATGTCCGCGAGGACGCCGAACTCCCCCGGCGTCGGCGACAGGGCCTGCCAACTGGCCGGGTCGCTGCCCCACACGCCCGAGGAAACGCGATTCAGTGAAGCGCCGTTCCCATCGGCCTCGCCGGGCCAGGGCGAGTCGTCGTCGTACTCGACCACGTCGATGTCCGCATACAGCGCGGTGAGCGGATCGCTCGGGTGCGGAGGGTCCGGCTGCTGGAGCCGAAGCGTCTCGCCGTTGTTGTCCAGGTTCGCCCCATACCCGCCGACGATCTGCACGCCCGAACCGCCAAGCCCGTAGCGGGCCTCGAACGCCGCCAGCTCGTCCGGCTCGAGCACGGGGTCGAACGGCACGACCACCAGCGCCTCGGCGGCGGCCAGGACCGTGCCGGCCGCGAGCTCGAAGCCCTCGAGCGCCCAGCCGTAGTCCTGGGAGCTGTGCGTCTCCCACAGGTTCACCGGCGCGCCGCTGCGGTTGTACAGCTCGATGAACTCGAAGTCGTTCGAGTCGTCGGGGTTGTAGTGTATCTCGCTGATCACGACGCCCCCGACGTACGGGCCGCTGTTGGCCTCTCCGCCGGTCGGGCCGTCCATCCGGTACAGGTCGCCATCGCCGTCGGGCCAGCGCCCCGACGACTCGTCGGCCGGGGCGTACGCGTAATCGACGTAGTCCACGACGATGGGCATCCCGCCGTACTCCCACACGAGCGCCAGCGAGCCGGGCAGGGCGTCGATCGCGAAGCTCGTGTGCAGGTCGCTCGCCGTCTGCTCGGACGGTTCCCCGTCCAGCCACGCCAGCGCGTAGTTGCCGGTCGCCAGCGGGAACCCCGCGGGGAAGGCCCATTTCGTCAGGTTCGTGTAGTCGTCGGTCAGGTAGCAGTCGTCGAGGTTGGTCGAGCCGGCGCTGTAGAGCTCGACCCAAGGGTCGTAGTCGCCCATGTTGTCAGCCAGCGTGGTGACGTTGTCGCCCTGGACCTCGTTGATTCGAATGTCGGGGATCGCCGGCAGCGCCTGGGCCACGGAGTTGGCCTCGCCCGGCGTGTACGGCGTCGCGGGATCCACGGCCCAGTTCCCGATCCGGTCGTTGTCCTGCGACAGGTCGATGAGCTGAAGGGACGGGCCGGTCCCGTCGGCATTGACCGGCCAGGGGAGGCCGTCGTCGTAGGTGACCTCGTCGACCGTCGTCCACAGGCCGGCTCCGGCGGGCATGAGAAGCCTCAGCGTCTCGCCGCCGTTGGCAAGGCCGCCGCCCGGGCCGTATTCGCCGATGATCCTCGAGGCTGCGGTGACGCCGTAGATCGGCGCGAAGGCGGTGATGTTCTCAGCCACCACGGCATGCTCGCCGGCGCGTATGATCGAGCCGGAGCCGAAGGTGAAGTCCACGCCGTCGAGGCGCCAGCCCGAGAGGTCGAACGCATCGGTGCCGGAGAGGTTGTGGATCTCGATGTACTCCGCGTCCGAGACGGCGGGGTGGTACATGATCTCGTTGATCACGAGCTTGCCGATGGGCGAGACGCCGGGGTCGGTGTAGGTGACCGTGATCGTGTCGGAGCCGACGACGTTGCCCCAACTGTCGAGCCCTTCCACCGTCAGCACGTTGTCGCCCGGGTTGAGTCCGAGCTCGACGGTCCATTCGGTGACCGACGTCCAGGTGACCGCGGCCGGGTTGCCGTTGATGTGTATGGCCTTCGCCTCGACCGGCGCCGTGCCCGAGAGGGTGAATACCTGCTGGTCGGTGCTCAGGTCGTTGCCGCCGTTGGTGGTGATCTCGAAGTCGGCGGCGACGCCGGCCAGCTTCCCGAGCAGCCACGCCCGCCGGTCGGCGATCCACTGCTTGAGCGCCGAGTTCGGGTTCGTCACGGAGATGCCGTTCGCCTGGAACGCCGCGTAGTTGGCGTCCATGATCGGGTCGCACACCTCCGCCCGCATCGGCCCGTTGGCGACCTCGCTGATCGCACGCCAGTAGGCGCGCAGGAACGCCGGATACTTGAAGAACTTGCTCCTGGCCGTCGGGCAGTTGATGGAGAAGAGGTTGTTGTCGGTCGGGCTGCCGGTGAGGTGGCTGTGGTCGAGGTCCCACATGATCATCTGCCACTTGCCGTCCAGCGGCTTGTAGGTGGACATGTTCTTGCCGCGGTTGTACCCGTAGCTGTCCCAGTTGCGGATGATGTGCTCGACGGCGAACACGTGCATCCATTCCTCGTAGTCCACCAGCGCCGGGACGAGCGTGGCGTACTCCGGCGAGGTGTAGTCGAGGTTCATCGCCTCGACCATCTCGAAGAAGCTGGTGTAGTCGTCGTCCAGGCCGTGGACCGACTCCTTGCGCCAGCTCCAGCGGTAGCGGGCCTTCTTCAACTCGCCGCCGGTGGTCAAGTACAGCCTGAGCTGCCCGTTCTCATTGAATTCCTTGCTGACCTGGCTGTTGTCGTTGAACTCGAACCAGTCGTCGATCTTGAACAGCTCGCCCCCCTGGCCGTCCGGCCACCAGTACTCGACCATGTCGTCGTTGGGCTGCTGGGAGTCGCCGTAGATCGTCCCCTTGTGGTACTCGTTGACGTACAGGTGCACGTACCGCTGGTAGAAGAAGGGCGTGTCGACCTGGTCCGCCAGCCAGTTGCTCATGCGCTCTCGCTGCTTCGTGTCGTCGCCCTCGAGGCGGTCGAGGTTGTACGAGGTAACGCCGAGCAGGCGGTCGTCCTTGTTCGTGTAGAAGACGAAGCTCGTGTCCTTGGTCTCCGGGTTGCCGGCCGAGCGGATCCACGGGCTGCCCCGGTAGCGAGCCCCGGCGTTGTAGACAACGCGGAAGTCGCCATAGACGAACGTCCCGTGGATCGGGTGGTCGCTGAGCTTCTGGCGGCTGGACCACTCGGCCCGGGCGGCCTCGGTCATCCAGAAGCGGTACGTCCCGAACGCCCCGGACCGATCCGTCTGCCCGAACATCACGTGGCATTCCTCGCCGGGTGCAGTCCACGGAAAGCGGGTCGTCACCGACTGGAGGTCGGTGCCCTCGACGTAGAAGGCCACGAGATCGTGGTCCCCCTGGCCCGGGATCGCGGCGCTGTAGATGCCGTCGCCGGCAATCGCGTCGGCGCCCATGCCGTTGTCGGTCATCACCAGCGAGTGGACGTTCGAAGGCGCAGCCGTGTCGTTGCGCCACTTCAGCAAAACCGATGAGAGCCCGTCGACATCGGCCACGCGGGCCGTGACCACCACGTCCTCGTACGGAGCCGGCAGCACGGGGCCGTGCGCCACGTCCTCGATGGCCGGCCCGGCGTTCGCGGCGTGGCTGCTGTTCTGCTCGCCCGGCGTGCCGAGGTTGGCCGGGACGATCATCTCCCCCGGCGCCTCAAGCCAGTTGCCGTGCAGCCGCAACAGGATGAGCGGACACCCGCGAAGCCAACGCACCCGCCCGCGGATGGTGGCCGTGTTGCCGCTGGCCAGGTCGGACGTCAGGTCGGTCTCGACGCGGTTGACGCTGTTGTCGCCCCTCCTCGACGCGACGAGATGCAGGCTCTGGCCGCTCAGATAGCCCTCGGACGTCTCCAGATGGGAATCGATGTGCGTTCCTTGAATGACCCAGCCGCCGCTGCCGGACTCGAACGTCGCGTTGGCTACCCGGTTGCCCTCGCCGACCTTGAACACCTCCACGTTGTCCAGCAGGGCCTCGCCCCTGCCCTCCAGGAGGATGTGGATCTCGTTGGCGGCGTTTCGGCCGTGATCGAGGACCCCGGTATGCTCCACCAGAGTCCAGGGCGCCTTGGCGGTCTCGTCGCTGTCCGTCCAGTTCATCGCCCGCATGTTGTCGCTGTGGGGGTCGATGAGCTCGAGGCTGCTGCCGCCGCCGTCGGCCCATTCGCCCCAGCTCTCGCCGTCGCGATACCACACCTCGTCCACGACGACAAAGTCCTGATCGGGCAGCAGCGGGTCGTCGGGCCTGGCCAGCACGATCCGCTCGCCGCGGTCGGAGAGGTTCCCGCTGAACCCGCCGACGGTGTTCGTGGCGTTCAGCACGCCCGGGTGGGTGGCGATCAGGCGCGCGGGGTCCTTCGCCACCACCAGGTACCCCCCTGCGGGGATCAGCGTGTTCTCGCCGAACGTGTACCCGATGCCCTGCGTGAAGCACCAGTCGTCGACGTACACGCCCGATCCGCCCCGGTTGTACAGCTCGACGTACTCGTCGGCGCTGTCCCCGGAGATCGGGTGGTACATGATCTCGTTGATGACGATGTCCTCGTTCGCCGGCTCGTCGTTGGGCGCCCCGGGGCTCAGGGCCGACAGCACGCGGACCTCGGGCCCGCCGTCGGGATACCGCCCGAGGGACACGCCGTTGGCCTGCGCACCGAAGGCCAGCGCGTCCAGCACCCGGTCCCCCGCGGGGTTGCGCAGGTAGACGTCGTCGGCGTGCATGCTCAGCGAGAAGCCCAACTGGGTCTGATCGAACGAGATGAAGCCGCCCGGGCCGAGGGTCGTGCTCGGCGGGATGATGAAGCCCGGAATGCTCGGATCGGGGTTGTCGCTGATCTCGCAGCCGGAAATGTCCACCGACTGCGTGCCGTAGTTGTACAGCTCGATGAAGTCGATCTGCGGCAGGTCCGTGTGGGCGAGGATCTCGTTGAGGACCACGTTCGACAGGAGGTCGCCGACCGTCGGGTCGGCGGCGCCCGTGCTGCCGTACATGTACCCGCTGGTGCCCCACGCCTCGACGCTGTCCTCGCCGTAGTCCGGGCGCGCCAGCACCAGCGAATGGCCCGCCCCGTCCGCCGCCGCCGGCCAGGGGTAGACGTCCGAGTACTCCGTCTCCCAGAGAATCGCGTCCACCTGGTTCCGCAGGCGGACCGTGCCGCCGCCGTTGCCAAGACGGTCTTCGAAGGGCCCCAACACGCCCGTGATGCCGTAGAACGCCTCGACGGCCGAGGGGTCCGCCGCCACGACCAGGCGGTCCAGCCCGCCGATGATCGTCCCCTCCGGGAACACGAAGCCGATCTCACCCGACAGCCGGTACCGGCTGAGGTCGTCGGGCACGGGCTCGGTGTTGGTGATCTCGATGAACTCGAGGTCTTCCCCGTGGGGGTCCGGCGGGTGGTACATGATCTCCGAGATGATCAGGCCGGTCCGGCGGCTGGACGGGCCCAACTGGCGGGGATCAATCGTCTCGGTCTGTTGCGCGGCCAGAAGCACCGCTGAAGTGCCGAGGGCCTCAATCGCCTCCTGTTCGGCAATCCCGTCGAGCAGCACGCGCGGTTCGAGGCATTCGAGAATCGGCCGCCCATGGCCTCGATCATCCAGCTCCCGGGTCATTCCGGCCTCCGCACCGTCGGCGAATTCCTCTGCCGAAGGCAACGCTCCTCGCCCGGCCATGGCGGAAAAGTCAACCGCACGGCGACCTCAAACCCCATGCCTGCGACTCCCATAGTTTACCAGATCTTCACCAGATTGCAAAGCACTTTGTGCGCAGCACTTTAGCGCCGCAGGCGGCTATTGCGGCTTCGTGACGCGCCCGACGCGATCGGTCTCGGAGGCGTACTCGTAGCGGATCACGGCGGGCAGGGCCATGTACTTCAGCTCGCGCGGCCGGCCGCGGCTGTCGCGGTCCACGATGTACTGCACCTTCCGCGCCTCGATCGCCCGGCCGAGCTTGTCCGTCTTCGCGACCAGCGCGCCGTCGGCGGTGAACCGCTCGGTCCTGCCGGCGGCGTGGCGCGTCCATCCGACGAGGCGTTCCCTGGCGTCGTAGTGGTACACGTCGCGCCAGTTCTTCGGTGCAGCCAGATAGGGGCTGACGAAGTTCCGCTGGTAGGGCACGCTCAGCATCACGGGATAGACGAGGTTCTCCAGGATGGCGATGTTGAACCACTCGATCCGGTTTCGCTGGTATGTGGAGAGTCGCCGCTCGGCGGGCCCGGGGCCGTCGATCAGGGGCGAGAGGCGACAGCCCCCCTTGCCGTCGGCCTTCAGGACGCCGCGCCTCAGCAGCTCGTCGCGCGCGGCGGCGAAGGCCTTTCTCCTGCCGGCGTCGCCGCACGCCTTGTAGAGGCCCTCGATGGCCTCGGCGTTGTCGAAGTAGAAGCTCACGTCGCTCTTGACGGCGTTGAGCTCCTTCTCCAGTCGCTCTTTCACGGACGCCGCCCGCGCCAGCCCCGGGCGCTTCTTCGTCAGCGCGGCGCTCGCGGCCCTCTGCGCATCCCGGAGCTTGCGCCTGGCGTCGTTGAAGCGCTTGTCGGCTGCCTTGCGGGCCTCGGCGGCCTGCTCGAGCCGGCGGCGGGCATCTTCCGGGAGCTTTCCGTTCTTGCCCGGTGCCTTCTTCGCCTCGCCGAGCTTCTTCGTGGCGTCGTTCTCGGCGGAGCGGGCCTTCTTGCGGGCCGCTTCCGCCGCGTCGCACGCCTTCGTCGGTGCGGCCTCCTTGGCGACGGCCTGGGCGAGCTCCTTCGCGGCCCGTCCGAGCTCGTCCCGCGCCAATTTGGGCAGGCGCTTCCGCAGCAGCTCGGCGGCGAAGCCCTTCCCGCCGGTGCTCGCCAGGTCGAGCAAGGTCTTCCAGTCGGTGATGTGGTATCGCCCGTCGCGGGGGTTGTCGGTCGGGTACCCGATGGTCGAATCGCCGTAGTCGTAGCTGACCTCCAGGACCCGCCCGTCGGAGTGGTATGTCCGGGCCTCGTTGCCGAGCCAGTAGAAGCACACGAAGGCCGGCGCGGAG
Source organism: uncultured Planctomycetaceae bacterium (assembly GCA_964427875.1). Lineage (GTDB taxonomy): Bacteria > Planctomycetota > Phycisphaerae > SM23-33 > SM23-33 > CAYRVX01. The sequence goes on along the minus strand of CAYRVX010000018.1, from coordinate 24,999 downwards.
TAGTGCTCGCCGTTGTGCACGAACGCGCCGACGTCCACGCGGGATGATTCCATCTCCGCGCCGGGATGGATGGGCCCGCGCTCGTGATGCGGCACGAGCAGCTCGACCTCGGACGCCGCCTTGTCGAGCGGCTTGATCCGGATCCGCTCGGCGTCGCCCCGCAGCACGGCCCAGTGATACGTCAGCGGCCGGCGGTTGACGTCGTAGCTGCCCTTGGCGTTGAGGACCATCCGCCGGCGGTACTTCGTCGATCTCGCGATCCGGGCGATGGCGGACGGCGTGTCGAAGAGCTTCTCCGAGCGGCCGCCGTCGAAGTAATCGCGGCCGGGGCGGGCCTCGTCCTCCTCGACGACCGCAAGTTGCACCATCGGCGGGATCGTCTCCCCGCGGATGTCGTGGGCCATCCTGACCATCGCCGCGGCGTCGACGTTCCCGCCCTCGAAGACGGTGGGGTGGGCCTTGCCCGTCAGGTAGTCCTTGCGGTGTTTGGCGCCGCGGTTGCAGCTTCTCAAGATCATCTGCACCGTCGGCATGAGCAGGCCGGTCTCGATGAGGCGCTTCTTCACGTCCGGCCGGAACGCCGCGAGGGCGAACGCGACAGCCTCCAGGAACGGCCGGTCCGACCCGCTGGAGCCCTGCGAGGTGATCAGGTACGGCACGTTGGCGGGGAACAGGTCGCCGTAGCCGCCGCGGCCGTTGCGGCCGGGGTCGTGGTCGCGGTGCTCCGGGTAGACGTACAGATGGCCGTTGCGGTACTGCCGCTGGATCATGGCGGCCGTCCGGGCCGACATCACCGCGCGGCGCGAGTTGCAGCCGCCCGTGGTCGGACCCGACGACGTCGAGGAATTGCCGATCGTCACGTGCGGGAAGATCAGGTGCACCTGGAGCCCCCAGTCGAGGCGGCGCTGCTTGAGCTGCTGGGGGTACTCGACCTTGTCGAGCTGGGGGAACTTTGCGGCATTGAGGCGGGAGTGGCCGCGGTCGCGGTTGTCGTAGAAGTCGCCCGTGTTGCCCGCGGCCGTGCCGTCGGCGTACCACTTGCGGAGCAGCCGGCCGACCTCGCCGCGGTCCGCCGTGACCTCGCGCGCCTGGACCTTGATGCGCCGCGTGGTCGTGCTGTTCAGCCGCGGCGGCGGCTCGGTGATGAGGAGCTCCACCTCGTAGGTCCCCGCCTGGCTCTCGGTCGGCTGCCAGGAGAACTCGCCCGTCTTCGCGTCGAGCTTCATCCCCTTGGGGGTGCGTACGGCCTTGCCGTCCTTGCGGACGCTGCCCAAGGCGTACCGCGCGACGGGCGACTTCGCCCCGGCGAGGCCGAACGAGATCTCGGTCCGCGTCCTGGCGGCGATCTCCCCGACGGGCTTCGTGGCGGCGGTCGGCAGCGCGGCCGCCAGCGCGACGATGAGAACGGTCGCACCCCGAAGCCCAGCCATTGCAATGGCTGGGTTTTGTCGTCCACCCGCACAGCGGCGGCGCCTTGGTGTCGGATGTGCTTTGGAAAACGCTGGTCCTGTTTGCATGGTTGCACGACCGGGGTCCGGGCGACTCGGCTTTCGGAGATACGGGGCCGCTTCTACCCTGTTTAACACAGCGATGACAAGTCCCGGTCCGCCCGAAGAAAGGCCCCCGATGCGACAGACGCTTCAGACGCTTGTCCTGCTGGCCGTGGCGGCCCCGGCCGCGGCGACGGCGGGAGAGAAGGACGCTCCCCAGCCGCCCTGGAAAGGCCAGTACAAGGTCCGCCCGGACGAGAAAGGCCGCCTGACCCCCGCTGACGTCGTCGGGCCGGACGGCATCGTCTACCCCAACTGGACGAAATGCGGTGTGCAGGGCGGCATCCCCAAGCCGAAGGCCGCTGCACGGATCGAGCGATTCGGCGGCAAGGCGAACGACGAGATGGACGATTCGGCCGCACTCGACAAGGCCTGCCGCAGTGCCGGCGAGAGCGGCGGCGGCACCGTCGTGCTGGGGGCCGGCACGTATTACCTCGACCGACCCGTCACCGTGCGCCACGACGGCGTGGTGATCCGCGGGGCCGGGCGGGACAAGACGAAGCTGATCTTCCGGTACGCGATCCCCAAGGCGGGGCTGGCGTTCTACTGGCCGCCGGCCGGCAGCCGCGTCGGCAGGGATACCCGCGTCGAGCTGCACTGCCGGCCGACGGGGCTGATGAAGATGACCATCCTGGCTGGAGGAAAGACCGTCAAGGTCTGGCAGCGCAGCCGGCACTCCGGCAACACGTTCAACACGGCCACCAGCGGGGCGGCCGTCGTCGCCAAGCTGCCCGACGGGTCCGCAAAGCTCAGGGGCGTCGCCGAGTACAAGGACGGCAAGCGCCTGGCGTGCGAGATGCCCATCGTCGTCGACTCGAAGTTCGCCGATCGGCGGCCCGTCCCCAGCAGCCGGGCGGCGATCTGCTTCCAGGGCGCAGGTAGGGTCGGGCCGGCGATCCGTCTCGCCCGCGACGGCCGGCGCGGCGACGTGAAGCTCACCCTCGAGCACACCCGCGGCCTGGCCAGGGGCGACCGCCTCCACATCGACGGCCCGGCCACGCCGCGATGGAAGAAGCTCACCCGCAACGCCTGCAAGTGGGGAAGCTACCGGCGATACCAGCTCCGCATCGAGCGGATCGACGGCGGGACGGTCCACGTCAACCAGCCGCTGCGGATCGAGTTCCCCGTGATCGACGGATCGTACGTGCAGAAGGTCCGCCCGATCCGGCGCTGCGGCATCGAGGACCTGGCGATCGAGCAGACGGAGGACCTGTGGATCACGAGCGTGCAGTTCGACCACGCGTGGAACTGCTGGGCCCGCGGCGTGAAGGTTCGGATGTGCGGCCGCCACCCGGTCTACGCGCGGAACGCCAAGTGGTGCGAGGTCCGCGACTGCATCTTCGAGGATGCGCACTTCAAGGGCGGGGGCGGCACGGCCTACGTCGGCTGGGAGCATAGCTGCGACTGCCTCATGGAGGGCGTCGAGACGTTCCGGTTCCGCCACGCGCCGCTGTTCCAGTGGGCCGCCAGCGGCTGCGTCATCCGCAAGGGCGTCTTCCACGAGTCCGACGCGCAGTGGCACTCCGGCTGGACCAACGAGAACCTGATGGAGCAGTGCGTGGTGACTTCCGTTCGCGGCCACGGCGGGTACGGATACGGCATGTGGGCCTCGCCGCCGGGCGACGCCGCCCACGGCCCGAACGGGCCGCGAAACGTGGTGTACAACTGCGACGTCTCCTCCCAGCGGGCCGGCCTGTGGATGGGCGGGATGAACGAGAACTGGCTCATCCTGCACACGCGCTTCGTCGTCGATCGCGGCGTCGGCGTCTTCGCAAGGACGTGCAGCTTCGACCACATTATCCGCAACAACGTCTTCGTCCTGAAGGACGGCCGCAGCCCCATGGTCCACCTCGCCACGGCGGACTGCATCGGCGTCGAGATCCTCGACAACCTGCTCCACGGCGGCAGCGGCAAGTTCCTCGCCGGCCCCGCCACGCCCGCGGCCCTGAAGGGCAACAAGGCCGCCCCGCTGACCAAGAAACTCCCCCCGCGCCCCAAGCCCGCCGTGCCCAGCATCTACGAATGGCAGAAGGCGAATGTGAGGTAGTCGTTGATGCCCGAATGATCGACCGTGGCATGTTCTCTTCGCCCGCGGCGCGTTAGAATGGCATCGCAGGCGGCGGTTGTGTGTCCGGCAGAGATCGAAATCTAGGAGCGATGGACCATGGCAAAAGTCTTTACTGGCAGAGTTGTCATACCCGGTGACAAGATGGACGAGTATCTCAAGTTGCTCGCAGAGGCCGAGAAAAGGACAGAGCCTTTCCGGCGGTCCTTGCTGGGTCTCTGCCAGGAGTTCCGTCAGTTCCTAGAGGCCAGATACTCCGAAAGGACTGCGCGGAAACACGCCTCCGTTGTCGAGCTGTTCATTGACTTCATCTGTAGATATACGGACGTGGAGAAGATAGAAGAGATTACCAGGGGAATGGTTAACACCGAATTCAAGAGGTGGTGGAAACGGAAGGTGTGGGATTCGACGACGCCGGATCAGCTCAAGGTGGCACTCAGGAAGTTCTTCCGCTTCCTGGCGGAGGAGAAGAGCATCGTCAACGAGAAGGCCCTGAAGGCCTTGCGGTGATGGCCCAGCACGTGCTCTGCGCGGACATGAGCGTCCGGAAGCTGAGCGAAGGGGAGTTCCAGCGGGAACTGGCTAAGCCCGTGAACGCCGAGTTCGCCAAGGCGCTGCGGGAAGCGGAGGGGCAGTAGAGGCGTCGGACGACACGAAGGGCAAACCGTTTGCGCGGGGGAGAACAGGGCGGGCCGGGGGGCCCGCCAAACGGCAAGCCGGTGCCGGGGCGGCTCCTTCAATTCGTGAGATTCGTGGAATTTGTGGACGGATTGCGTCGGTCGGCGCTGCGTCATTCGAAGACCGAGGCCGCCTCGGGCGGGGCGTCCAGGTCGCCCAGGAAGCCGATCAGCCTGGCGCGGAGGTCCTTGCAGACGTCGGCGTGGTCGGCGGCGACGTCGGTCTCGGCGTAGGGGTCGCTCGTGAGGTCGTAAAGCTCCGGGGCGGCCTCGGCGCCGATGGGGGCGTAGGCCCACTGCTTCGTGTAGACGACGGGCGTGACGCGCTTGGTGGTGACCCTCTCGCCGGGCTCGACGCGCAGGTAGCTGGCCGTGACGGCGAAGTCGTGCGGCGGCTCGGCCGAGTCGCCCCGCATCAGCGGGGCGAGGCTCTGGCCGTGGATCGGCTCGGGCGCTTCGACGGTGAGTTCGGCGAGGTCCAGCAGCGTCGGCAGGATGTCGGGGGTGCAGGCGATCTCGTCGATCTCCCGGCCGCCCTCCAGGCCCGGAGCGGCTACCAGGAACGGCACCTGGGCCACCTCGGGATAGATCGGCCAGCAGCGGTCGTCGCGGTCGTTGATGTTGCTCTTGCCGGTGCGGCTGTGCTCGCCGATGCTGAAGCCGTGGTCCGAGGTGAAGACCACGATGGAGTTGTCCCAGAGCTGGAGGTCGTCGATCTTCTCGAGGACGCGCCCGACCCAGCGATCCACCAGCTCGGCCTCGGCGCAGTAATGGGCGCGGAGGTTCTTCAGCTCGGCGTCGGTGTAGTCGCCGCTGCGGCCGTAGTTCGGGTGGATCATCGCGCAGCCGTCGTAGTCGCCGTCGTAGCGGCGGACCATGTACTCCGGCGGGTTCCACGGCTCGTGCGGGTCGAACCAGTCGACCCACAGGAACAGCGGATTGTGCCTGTAGTTCTCCTCGAGCCAGCGGGTGGCGAGCGCGGCGGTCCGCGGCGGGAAGCAGTGCTCCTCGCGGCCCCAGTCGGGGTTCATCCACGTGGCCAGGTCGGGCAGGTTGCGGCCCTGGAAGTGGTGGCCGGTGCGGGTCTTCTCCGGCGGCATGACGCTATCGATGGGGTGATTCATGCGGAGCAAGTAGGAGTCGGCCTCCTGGCCGCGGGTGGCGATGGCGGCGTTGAAGCCGTCGTCGAAGTCGGCGCGGTACAGGTGCGGGCAGTCGCAAATGAGCTGCGAGACGTAGCCCGCCGGGTGCAGGACCTGCGGCAGGTGGTTTTGGCTGCTCTGGAGGCGGCTCTGCCAGGGATACCACGGCCAGCCGTACCGCCCGGTCGTCAGGTCGGTCCGGTGGGGGATTGTCGGGAAGCTCGACGTGTACATCCGCGAGAAGCTCACGGCCCGCTCGCAGAAGGCGTCGAGGTGGGGCGTTCGGACGGGCATGGCGAGCGGGGCGGCCGCGGCGCGGTCGAAGAAGTTGTCGTACCGAAACGTGTCGGAGATCAGCAGGATGATGTTCACGGCGCGGTTCCTTTCGGTTGTTGGGTCGAATGGGGACCAGGATAGCGACGCGGGCGGACAGGTCAAGGGAGGGTGTGGGGTGTATCGGAGGAGGACCCACCGGGCGCTGCCGGTGGGTTTGGGGGTCCGTCGCGATCAATGTCCGACACCCGCGAGTTTTGCTGCTTTCTCGGCGAGGGCAAGCGCGGCTCGGCCGTTGGCTTCGGTGATGCGGCGCTGGTGGGATCGGTCGCGGATGTAGGCGATCTGGTCGGCCAGCACGGCGCGGACGCTGTCGGCGTAGACGGACTGCTTGTCCGGCTGAGGCGTGAAGGTCATGCGGATGCGGCGCGCGACGCTGCGCCTAACGCCGCGGCCCATGGGGGTCCGGTCGGCGCCGTCGCAGGCGGCGAGCACCTCGACCTCGGCGCCGGGGCAGCAGGCCGCCAGTCGCTCCTGCGTCTGGTCGTTCACCAGGGCGTCGATGTGGATCGACAGCGGGATCCATCCGTTTACGCGGATATCGCCGAGCTCGCAGACGAGGCGGTGGTCGGCCCGGTCCATGAGGAGGACCTGGTCGAAGCCGTGGTAGTGGCTGGCCACGGCGCCGCTTTCGTAGCGGATCGTGCACAGGACTCGGTCTTCCTGCCCGGAGCTCAGTCGAGGGGCCTGCGCTCCGAGCGCCATGCCCTGCCCGGCGCCCAGTTGGGCTATCTGCGCGGCGTCCTTGCGGGTCTCGGCGTGGGCGCTGAGGATCTCGCCGGCGCCGAGCCAGTGGGCGTACAGGTCGAAGAAGTGCACGCCGTGCTCGATGAAGATCCCGCCGGAGACGCTCTTGTCCCAGAACCAGTGGTCGGCTGCGAGCTTGCCGTCGCCGGCGCAGTTGGTCAGCCGGGCGGCGAGCACCGCGCCGAGCGCGGCGGAGTCGATGACGGCCTTGACGGCGTCCGTGACGGCGTTGTGGCGGAGGACGAAGTTGACCGGCGCGATCACGCCCGCCGCGTCGGCGGCGGCCAGCATCTCGTCGGCGTCGGTGAGTCGCGTGGCCAGCGGCTTCTCGCACAGCACGTGCTTGCCGGCCGCCACGGCCGCCATGACCAGCTCGTGATGGGAGCCGGGCGGCGTGGCGACGTGGACGATCTCGACGTCGTCGCGCCGGATCAGGTCCGCCGCCTCGCCGTGTGCGGGCACGTGGAACTTGGCCGCAAGCCGGTCGGCCGCGGCCTTGTGCACGTCGGCGACGGCGGCGATCCGCACCTGCTCCATGCTCCGAAAGGCGTCGAGGCAGAACTCCCCGAAGCCGCCACAGCCGATCAATCCCAGTCCCGGTGGCCTGCTGTCCGGCATGATTCGCTCCTGTGTTGACGCCCTGGGCGGTTCGCGCGTCCGGCGCCGTGCCAGCTCGTCTTGACTGATGCCTTACGGGCGTGCGATACTTACATGATTCCCGGCCGATGGCAAGGCCGGGGACGATCCCGGCGGACGATGGCCAGGCAGGGGAACGGTATGTTCGAGCTTTTGGGAAAGGCGTTCCTGAAGCTGATCGGCGGCAGCCGGAACGAGCGGATCATCCGCACGCGGATGAAGTTCGTCACCGAGCAGGTCAACCCGCTGGAGCCGAAGATGCGGGCGTTGAGCGAGGAGGAGATGCTCGCCTACAGCGAGCGGCTGCGGAGTCGCCTGGCCGCCGGCGAGGGCCGCCACGGCATCAAGGCGGAGGCCTTCGCGCTTACCCGCGAGGCGTCGCGCCGGGCCCGGAACCACCGCCAGTTCGACGTGCAGCTCGTCGCGGGCATGGTCCTCGACGAGGGATGGGTCGCCGAGGAGGCCACCGGCGAGGGAAAGACCATCGCCTGCTATCCGGCGATCTACCTGGCCGTGCTCGAGGGCATGAAGGTCCACGTCGTGACGGTCAACGACTACCTCGTGCAGCGCGACGCCGAGTTCGCGGCGCCCATCTTCGAGATGCTCGGCGTGACGGTGGGCTTCATCACCGCGGACATGCCGACGGCCGGGCCGGAGGCCGAGCCGAGAAGAAAGGCCTACGCCTGCGACGTCACCTACGGCACCAACAGCGAGTTCGGCTTCGATTACCTGCGGGACAACATGAAGAATTCGGTGGCCGACCAGATGCAGGGGCCGCTGGACTTCGCGATCATCGACGAGGTGGACAGCATCCTGATCGACGAGGCGCGGACGCCGCTGATCATCTCGGGTCCGGCCTACGGCAAGACGGACCGCTTCCGCAAGGCCGACGCCGTCGCTCGCGAGGTGATCGCCCGCAACCGCCCGTGGGACCGCGCCAACCAGCACGTCGAGTCGCTCAAGCGCGAGCTGAAGGCACTCGACGGCGAGAAGTCCAAGGCCAAGGGCGACAACGTCGCGAAGATCGAGAAGCGGATCGCCGAGACGCAGGACCGCCTCGCCGAGGCCGAGGAACAGCTCGCCCGGGAGATGAAGTTCTACGAGGTCGAGCTGGACAAGAAGGCCGCCCACATGACGCACGAGGGTGTCAGCTCCGCCCAGGAGATCGCCGGCGTCGGCAGCTTCTACGTCGGCTCGAACATGGAATGGCCCCACCTGATGGACAACGCCCTGCGGGCGCACCTCGTCTACGAGAAGGACAAGGAGTACGTCGTTCAGCAGGGCAGGGTGATCATCGTGGACGAGTTCACCGGCCGGCTGCTCGAGGGCCGGGAATGGTCCGACGGGCTGCACCAGGCCGTCGACGCCAAGGAGCGCGTGCCCATCAAGGAGGAGAACCAGACGCTCGCGACGATCACGCTCCAGAACTACTTCAAGCTCTACAAGAAGCTCGCGGGCATGACGGGCACGGCGATGACCGAGGCCGGCGAGTTCATGAAGATCTACAAGCTGGACGTCGCGTCGGTGCCCACGCACCGCCCGGTCAACCGCGCGGACCACAACGACCGGATCTACGCCATGGTGGAGGCCAAGTACGACGCGCTCGTCGAGGAGATCAACCGTGTGAGCAAGATGCCCCGACCGGTGCTGGTCGGCACGACCAGCGTGGAGAAGTCGGAGGTGATCTCCGAGATGCTCACGAAGCGATACGGCGTGGAGCACTCCGTCCTGAACGCCCGCCCGGAGAACGCCGGGCGAGAGGCCGACATCGTCCTGAAGGCCGGGCAGCTCCACCCGCTCAAGAAGGGCTCCGGCCAGATGGTCGGCACGGTGACGATCGCGACGAACATGGCCGGGCGCGGCACGGACATCAAGCTGGGCGACGGCGTCGTGTGCGAGAAGTGCCGCGTCCCGCCGCCCGAGGAGCTCCGGCGGCTCGGCGTGGAGGTCGAGGACCTCTTCCCGGCGGGATCGAACAAGTGCTGCATCCACTGCCCGCAGTACAACGCGGCGACGAGCTGCGCGCACTGCTTCAAGCCGAAGATCGACCCGGCCTTCCCGGCCCGCGGGCGTGGCGAGTGCCGCGAGGAGACGCCGTGCGGCCTGCACATCGTGGGCACCGAGCGTCACGAGGCCCGCCGGATCGACAACCAGCTTCGGGGGCGGTCCGGGCGGCAGGGCGACCCGGGGTCGAGCAGGTTCTTCCTGTCGCTGCGGGACGAGCTGATGGCGATCTTCGCCGGGGAATGGACGCTGAAGGTCCTCGGCTGGCTCGGGCTTCAGGGGGACATGGCCATCGAGGACCGACGCGTCTCGAAGGGCATCGCCCGGGCCCAGAAGAAGGTCGAGGATCGGAACTTCGAGATCCGCAAAAACCTGCTGGAGTACGACGAGGTGATGAACCACCAGCGGCGCATCTTCTACTCGCGCCGCCAGGAGATCCTCGAAGGCCGCAACCTCCAGGAGCAGGTCAGGCGGATGCTCCGCGAGACGGTCGCCGAGGCCGTCGGCAGCTACCTGGACGGGCAGTATCCCAAGCGGTGCATCGCCGAGTGGGCGGGAAAGACGCTTCAGATGCAGGTCCGCCCCGAGCGTCTCGGCGCCGAGGAGCCCGAGGACCTGCCGTCGTTGGAGGATGAGCTGCGCGAGGCGGCCAAGGAGGAGGCCGCCGGTGTGATCTCCGTGACGCTGGGGGAATACATGGACGAGGAGGCGGACCGGCGCGACTGGGACCTGCGCGGCCTGAGCGGCTGGGCCATGAGCCGGTTCGGCGTGAGCCTCTCCCAGAACCAGCTTCGCAAGATGGACCCGCGCGAGGTGGAGCAGGCCCTGTACGAAGGCGCCTGCGAGAAGATCGACCGGATCAACCTCTCCCCGCTGGGGCGCTTCCTGGAGAGCGACTTCGCCCACGGGTCGCTGGCCGAGTGGGCCCGGGCGAAGTTCGGGATCGAGGTCGCGGCCCCCGAGCCGGCGGCCCAGAGCGAGGACGTCGAGGAGGCGCTGCTGGCCAAGGTCCAGGCCGCCTACGGGCGACGCGAGATCGAGTACCCCGTCGAGTATGCCATGGACATGACCATCGGCTCGGTCGGGACGGACAACGTCTACGCGGTCGGCGCGCTGGTGGACTGGGCGAACCGCAAGTACGAGGCCGGGCTGGCCGTCGAGGATTTCCGCGACCGGAAGCCCGAGGAGATCTACAACCGCCTTCTGAAGCTCTCGGAGGCCTACCTGGCGGGCGGCAGACTCCAGGAGGAGATCCGCCGGAAGGTGGGCAGCGATCCGAGACCGGAGGTGGCCGAGGAGTTCGCCGCGAAACGCTTCGACAGCCAGCTCACCGCCGAGAGCCTCGACGGCGACGCGTTCTCGCGGCTCGTCGAGGTCGGACGAAAGTTCCTGCGGCGAGAGATGACCGAGCTCGAGCGGTTCGTGCTGCTCCAGATCTACGACAGCTCCTGGAAGGACCACCTGCTGGCGATGGACCACCTCAAGAGCGGCATCGGGCTTCGCGGCTTCGCCGAGCAGGACCCGCGGGTGGCCTACAAACGCGAAGGCGCCAACCTCTTCCAGGAGATGCTCGCCGACGTGCAGGAGAAGGTCACGGACATGGTCTTCAAGGTCCGCCTGACGGCCGGGCAGGAGGTCGCCAGCGTGTACGAGATCTCCAACGTCGTCCACGAGCAGTTGCAGGGCTACGATCACCTGGCGCGGGAGATGGCGGACCAGGCGGCCGCGGCGTCGCCGCAGCGGGTGCAGACCATCCGGCGCGACGTGCCCAGGGTCGGCCGCAACGACCCCTGCCCCTGCGGCTCGGGCAAGAAGTACAAGAAGTGCTGCGGAAAGTCGGCGTAACGAAAGGACCGACCCATGGCTCGCGACCCGATCGAAGACCGTTTCACCAGACGCCAGGACCAGCGCCTGCTCGATGAGCGGGGCAAGAGGACACGCCGCAAGGAGGACCTCGATGCCGAAGAGGAGCTCATCAAGAAGACCGACAAGGTCGAGCCCCTCCGCGCGGGAGAAGGGCCCGGGCGAAACGACCCCTGCCCGTGCGGGTCGGGCAGGAAGTACAAGAGGTGCTGCGGGAAGGGGAAGTAGAGGGGCGATTGGCGTGTGGTGGAGAACCCACGGGACGCCGCCCGTGGGCTTTGCCTGGACGACGGGAAGGAACCGTGATGGGAGTCAAGACCTGCAAGCTGGCATTGGAGGACGGCCTCGTGCTGACCGGCACGTGCTTCGGCGCCGACGGCACGGCCGGGGGCGAGGTCGTGTTCAACACGGCCATGACCGGCTACCAGGAGGTGCTGACCGACCCATCCTACGCCGGGCAGATCGTTACGATGACCTACCCGCTGATCGGCAACTACGGCGTCAACGCAGAGGACATCGAGTCATACGACCGGAAGGTGCAGGTCCGGGGCTTCGTGATCAAGGAGCTGTCTCCCGTCGCGAGCAGCTTCCGCGCGAACCGGCCCCTGGCGGACTATCTCGCCGAGGCGAACATCTGCGGCCTCGCCGACGTGGACACGCGCGCCCTGACCCGCCACATCCGCCAGGCCGGGGCGATGAACGGCGTGATGAGCACGGAGATGCTCGACGGCGCCGAGCTCGTCCGCCGGGCAAAGGCCCTGCCGGCGATGAAGGGGGCCGACTTCGTCCGGCACGTCACGCCCGCCGAGCCGTACGACTGGCCCCACGGCTACGACAGCGACTTCGCCCAGGCCCATCGCGACCACGGGGAGAGGATCTTCCGCGTGGTGGCCGTCGACTGCGGCGCGAAGATGAACATCCTCCGCAACCTCGTCGAGTGCGGCTGCCGGGTCACCGTCGTGCCCGCGACGGCCTCCGCCGAGGACATCCTCGCCCGCGACCCCGACGGCGTGTTCGTCTCGAACGGCCCGGGCGACCCCGAGGCGGTCACGTACACCATCGAGACGCTCGGCGACCTCGTCGGGAGGCGCCCGATCTTCGGCATCTGCCTGGGCCATCAACTCCTCTGCCGGGCGCTGGGCGGGCGGACGTACAAGCTGAAGTTCGGCCATCGCGGTGTGAACCAGCCCGTGCGGAACGAGGCCACCGGCAAGGTCGAGATCACCTCCCAGAACCACGGCTTCGCGGCCGAGGCGGAATCGCTCGAGAAAACCGGCGCCGCCATCACGCACGTCAACCTCAACGACGGCACGGTCGAGGGCTTCACGCACACCGACAAGGCCCTCTTCAGCGTGCAGTATCATCCCGAGGCCTCGCCCGGACCGCACGACGCCACCTACCTGTTCGACTGCTTCCGCGACATGATGGCCACCGGCGCCGCCCCGACGGCCGAGCAGATGCACGCCGCCCAGGAAAAGCTCGCCAAGGCGGGCCATCGCGGCTGAACAGGGCGGCATCGACATCTCGCACCGTCAGGCAGAGAATGGGACGGCACATTGACGCCGTTGGATGACGTGCCTTGGGAGGGATTCGCCCCGACGGCGGCCCTTCCTGAGCACCATGTTCCGTACCATTGCATCCATTTCCCAACCGCCCTCCAGCTTCTGGTAGCGGGGCCTTCCGCAGAGTCGGCGGTCCTTGGGTGGGAAGGAAGGACGGCTCGGGGGCGCTCACGGTGCTTGACGCTCCCCGCCATGGTGGTATGGCTGAGGGTGCCCTTGCACGTCTCGGCGCAAGGCGTCCCGGAGGCCGGGAGTCGAACGTCGCCGGCCTGGGGAACAGTTTGCCGAGACTAAGGAAACTTAAAATGACCAGAACTACACGATCAAATCCCCCGCAGATGCCGAAGCAGTTCGCGCTCGTCTACGAGACGGGAACTGCGGTGATGCTATTGCGATGCGGGCTGGGGCACTTGCAGAAATGCATGCATAGCACTGCTCCCTATCACGTTCCGCTTGTGCTACTATCGCTTGGGTTTGAGCGCCTCATGAAGATCGTGCTATGTCTGCACACGAAGCTCTCAACGGGCGCTTGGCCTGCCCATGCGCAGCTCAGCGGAAGGTGGGGGCACAAGCTGGTGGTGATGCGGGACGAGATCATCGCCGTCTTGGAGTCGGAGGACTACGGCGAGAACTTGCCGAACGCCAAACTTGCGTCTGAGCTTCAAGACGCCGAGGCCCGGAGACTCCTGCAACTGCTTGCTGATTTCGCCCATCCAGAGGGAAGGTACTTCCACCTCAACATTGTTGGAACTCCGCAGAGGGAGGGGTACTGGGTCGAGAAGAAGTGGCTGACGGCGACCCTCGATCTCCGGGCGCCCAACAATGCCGACATCCAACCGAACGGCCTCTACCGCATTCGGGGAGCGGAGAAAGTGGTCGCCGTCCTCGAAAAGCTTGCCAGGGCGTTGTGCCAGGCGCTGGTGGGCATTGCGCTATACTTGGGCCCAGCGGGTGACTGCCGAGGGCTGGTTGTCCCCTTCCATGGCCTTCAGGACCCCCAGCTCGGTCAGACCGACTACCGGGCATGTAGGCGTGTGGCGTGGGCCACCGACTCTTCGACACGGTCGCCCTGAAGGCAGGCGGGTGCGGAAGCTGGCATACTTGCCCCTTCAGTTCCGGTCCGCAGGATTGTACGATGAGCTCCATGGGCGAACCGAACATCGACATCCCGAGAACGGCCCTGGAGCAGTTCTGCCGGAAGTGGAAGATCAGGGAGCTGTCCCTGTTCGGATCGGTCCTCCGCCGGGACTTCCGCCAGGACAGCGACGTGGATGTGCTGGTCGAGTTCGAGCGGGGCCACGGCTGGGGCCTGTACGAGGTCGTCGACATGGAGGACGAGCTGGCGGCGATCTTCGGGCGCAAGGTCGACCTGGTCATGAAGGGCGGGCTGCGGAATCCCATCCGTCGCCGTGAGATCCTCAGGACACGGCAGGTGGTCTATGCCGCGTAACGGACAAGATCCGGCCCTGCTGCTGGACATGATGGACTCGGCCCGGGCCGTCGCGCAGATGGTCTCGGGGATGACATTTGAGGCCTACGCAGGCGACCGGCGGACGCGTCGCGCGATAGAGCGCGAGGTCGAGATCATCGGCGAGGCCGCAAGGAAGGTCTCACGAGCCTTTCAGGAAGCACATCCGGAGGTGCCCTGGCGCAGGATTGTGGCCCAGCGGCACAAGCTCGCCCACGAGTACGGCGAGATAGAAGACGAGATCCTCTGGCGCGTCGCCACCGTGCACATCCCCGAGCTGGTCGCCCTGTTGGAGCCGCTTATGCCTCCTTCGCCTGCGGAAGGAGAGGAGTGAAGGGCACCGCGCCTCGGTGGAGCGGACGTTGAGGGCGCTCAGCGCTGGCGGGTTGGTGATGCCTGCGGTCGCGCGGAATCGCGGGCGGGCTTTGCCAGGAGATCGACGGCCTCTTCGACCCAGCCGCCGGCCCAGTGGTGTCGGCGCCGCGGGCCGTCGGCGTAGGCGTGGGGAACCTTCAGCGCGAGCATCTGCTCGTGAACCGCCTGATGGTGCTTCCTGAAGTTGCCGTAGCCCAGCAGGGCCAGGCGCGGCTCCTTGCCGAGCTTCCCCGCGGCGCGGGCCAGCAGGCTCGGCACGTGATGCTTCATGAAGTTCTCCTGCGTGGCGAAGACCTCCCTCATGCCCCAGCGGTCGGGGCGGGCCTGGGTCAGCGGGGCGTCCCACGCGGCCGCCTTGCCGAAGACCTTGGGGTTCCGCAGCAGCAGGCTCCACGCGCCCCAGCCGGACTTGCTGAAGCCCAGCAGCAGCCGCCCCTCGCACCTGGCCAGCGCCGGGTACGTCCGCTCGACGAACGGCAGGACGACCTTCAGCAGGTAGCTCTCCTGGCGGACGGCGCGGTCGGTCGGATGGTCGGCGTACCACGGGACGTGCGAGAACGTCGCAGCCACGCAGAGGAGCTTGTGCTTGTTGTGCAGGTCGAGCTTCCTGATCTCGGCCAGGCCGTCGCCGTATCGCCGGCCGTCGCCGGCCTCCACGGGCAGGACGTGCACGACGCGATACCGCCTGCCCTCCTCCAGCCGGTCGGGCAGGAGGACGCGGACCTTCGTCCTGCCGCGCTGGTAGTCCGATTCGACCGTGTGCACGAGGAAGCCGTCCTTCTCTCTGCCCGCCTCGCCGAAGCGGGCAGGCCTCGAGGACGGTCCTTGCCGCGCCGACGAGCCCCTGGCCGCAGCCGGAATCAGCGTGACAAGGAGGCCTCCAAGGACGGCCGACATCCCGCGGCCCCGGAGCACTTTCTCAGACGGCGAACGGGCGGAGACATCGGCCTCCTGCTCCGTGCGTGCCCTATGGACCGATGATCTCCAGAAGCCCATCAATGACCGTCTCGACCTCTTCCGGCGAAGCTCCGGCGATGCGCTTTCCCAGTCGCCGTGTCGAGAGCGTGCGAATCTGGCTGATCTTCACCCACGACCTCTTCGGCAGCCTGGGGCTCTCGAGCTCCAGTGTAAGGGGGAAGCCGGCGCCCTGCGGCTGGCTTGTCAGCGCCACGGCGATGACCGTCCCGGAGTGTCTGTTGAAGACCTCGTGGCTGAGGATCAGGACGGGGCGATGTCCGGCCTGCTCGCGGCCGAGGGCCGGGCTCAGGTTGGGCCAGCGGATGTCGCCCCTCAGTATTCGGGCCATCCCGTGAGCTCCTCAGAAAGTCCCTCCTCGGCCAGCGACCGCTCGGCGTCCGGGTCCAGCTTTCGGCACTCGCGTGCCAGGCGCGTGCGCTCCACGCGCTGGAGGCTCTCCCGGACGGCGATCCGGACGGCCTGGCTTCGGCTCCTGAGCTTGCGGCTCTTGACCAGGCGGTCGAGCTTGGCGAGCAGCTCGGAGTCCATGGATACGGTGAACTTGGAGGCGGCCATGCTCATTCTCCGGTATTACCAATCATCATACCGCCCTCACGGGGTCGGGGCAAGAGCGGCTGCGCTTCGCGTCATGGCCCGAACCGCTGCCATGCCGGCGGGTCCTTGAGCTTGTGGAGCATCTCTCCGGCCTTGGGGACGTAGAGGCGGCCGGCGTCCTGGCGGCCTTCCCATTCGGAGATGTCGATGGAATCCGGGTCGCGGTAGCCCAGGTTGATCCGCCGGCAGAGGTCCTCGGGGATCCGCGTGGCCAGCGTGACGCGGATGCGCGGCTGCTCGACGCCGTCGGCGTACGTGCCGATCCCGCGGACCAGCGACGAGTGGGCCAGCACGCTCCAGGGGTAGTCCTTGAACCGCTGCCAGTCGGCCAGGAAGTACTCCAGGCAGTGGTAGCCGACCTCGCGGATGACCTCGCCGTGCGTCAGGGAGATCTCGTTGACGTGCGGGGCGTAGATGATCAGCTCGCCGCCGTCGGCGACGACGGGCTCCATCTTGTACATGCACTTGGCGGCCACCCACAGCTCGTCGTACATCTCCGGCGCCCGGGCCAGGACGCTCTCGAACGGCCGGTCCACGTAGGCGATGTGCAGCCGGCTCGAAAGGTCCGCCGCGGCCGACCACGCCTCGACGACCGGCCCGAAGTACAACCCGGCCAAGCCCGCGCCCTTGACGACCATGCACAGGGCGCGGCTCTCGACGGGCACCATCTCCAGGGCCGCGTGCAGCACCCGCCGCACGGGCGTGTCCTTCGTGCCGATGATCTTCGGGCAGGTGATCAGCGCGCCGAGCCAGTGGAAGAAGTCCAGCAGCTCCTCGCCGCAGATGCCGGGGAAGAAGTACTTCGCCCCGCCGGAGAAGCCGACGATCTCGTGCGGGAAGACCGGCCCGGCGATCAGGAGAAGGTCGTAGTCGAGGACCCGCCGGTTGATCGTGACGGCGATGTCGCGCGCGAAGCCCTCGTGCTCGGGGGCTATGATGGCCGCGATCTCGTCCCGCCCGAGCGTGCCGATCCGCGCCAGCGCGTCGGCGTTCCGCCATTCGTGGTTGAACACCTCGCTGCCGGGCAGCACCTCGCCGCGCCGCCCGGGCTCGACGCCCAGGAGCCCGTCGATCGCTTCCTCGCCCAGCGCCGGGTGCGTGCCGAGGGCGATGAGAAAGTCCAGCTTCCTCGCCCGCGGGGCGATCGCCGCGTGCAGCTCGCGGGCGATCAGCGGCAGCGGGCACGTCCGCGTGCGGTCCGGGATGATGATCAGCACCTTCTTTCCGTCGGGCGCTATTGCCTCAGCCGCCTCGGCGACGATCCGCCGCACCTCGTCGTCCGTCAGCATCGCATCCGGCCGCCCTTGTCCGATCGCGCTCATGTCAGCCTCCGGGACCGATCCTCCTACATGGTAGCAGGACCAGCCCGAACGCACGCAGTGGGATTTGCGGGGAAAACCGCGGCCGCTCGCCGAGGGGCTTCCCCATAGCCGCTCAGCTAGGCCCTCCCAACGGCCGATGATAGTGGTAAGATTGTGGAGCGGTTGGTGTCTCGGCAAGGAAGTCCGGATGATCGTAGTTCACGTCACGCACGAGGCGGTGGAGAAGATCGGGGGGATCGGCACGGTGATCGCGGGGCTGACCACGGCGGACGCCTACGCCGAGGCGGTCGAGAGGACGATCCTGCTGGGCCCGCTGCTGAGCACGGACACGCCGATCAACCGGCGCCTGGGCGACGGCGGGCACGTGGTCTACAGCTCGCTGGACGCCATCTGCCCGCCGGAGTGGCGGGATAAGTTCCTGGCCATCGAGCGGACCTACGACGTGGGGATCATCTACGGCCGGCGGCAGGTTGAGGATGCGTGCAGCGGCAAGACGATGGAGGTCGAGGCGCTCATCCTGGACGTCTTCCACGCCAACGTGAACCGCCTGAACCTCTTCAAGGCCGAGCTGTTCAGGAAGTTCCTCGTGCCCAGCGGGCGTTTCGAGCACGTCTGGGAATACGAGCAGTACGTTCGGCTGGCCGAGCCGGGCTACGAGGCCCTCAAGGCCATCGGCTGCGGCGGCGCGAAGGTGGTGATCCTCGCGCACGAGTACATGGGCATGCCGACGGCGCTGAAGGCCATCCTCGACGGGTCGCAGAACGTCAGCACGGTCTTCTACGCGCACGAGGTGGCGTCCGTTCGCCCGATCGTGGAGAAGAAGCCCGGCCACGACACGATGTTCTACAACGTCCTGGCCGGGGCGTCGGCCGACGGGCGGACGTGCGAGGAGCTCTTCCCCTTCGTCTCGGACAACTACAAGCACCCGCTGGTGAAGGCGGCGAGGTACTGCGATCACGTCTTCGCCGTGGGCGACTACATCGTGCGCGAGCTTCAGTTCCTCGATCGGCACTTCAAGACGATGGACATCGACCTGGTGTACAACGGCATTCCGGCCGAGCGGATCACGGTCGATCAGAAGCTCGCCAGCAAGGACCTCCTGCGGGCCTACGCAGAGAGGCTCTTCGGCGTCCGGGCGGAGTGGATCTTCACTCACGTGGCCCGGCCGGTGCTGAGCAAGGGCATCTGGCGAGACCTGGCGGTGCTGCATCACCTCGAGCCGATCCTCGCCGAGCGCCGCGAGACGGTGGTGTACTTCATGCTGGGCACGCTGGCGGGCCAGCGCCGCCGGCAGGACGTTCGCCAGATGGAGCGCCTGTACGGCTGGCCGGTCGTCCACGAGCAGGGCTACCCCGACATGTGCCAGGGCGAGGAGGTGGTCGGGGCGATGTTCGAGGCATTCAACCGCCGGCACGAGGCCGCCCGGGCCGTGTTCGTCAACCAGTGGGACTGGGGACCCAGGGTCTGCGGCGACCGCATGCCGGAGGAGATGAGCTTCGCCGACCTGCGCTACGGGACGGACCTGGAGTTCGGGCTGAGCGTATATGAGCCGTTCGGCATCAGCCAGTTCGAGCCGTTGAGCTTCGGGGCGCTGTGCCTCGTCTCGAGCGTCTGCGGGTGCATGGGCTTCGCCCGCCGGGCCGGGGGGGGTGAGCTCGACGGGGAGAACATTATCGAGGCCGATTTCCTCCGTCTGCCGAAGGACATGGGCCTCTCGCGGCTGGTGGACCTCTCCATCGCCGAGCGGAACCTCATCGAGGCCGACGAGGCCCGCCGGCTCGCCGGGCTGCTGGGCCCGCGGCTCGTCCGCGATTCCGACGCGCTCGCCCGGCGGATCGACAGCGGCTACGCGCTGGCGCGCAGAATGAGCTGGCAGCACGTGGTGAGGGAGTACTTCCTGCCCAGTCTGGTCTCCACGGCCGAGAAGGCCTGATCTCACCCCGCGCAGGGCACCCGCCGGACGATCTTGCGGCGTTAGGACTTGACCTGCCGCCGGCGAGGGCGTAGATTCCGGCCGGAAAGGTGGACCTTACAGTTGGTGGTCCCGGTGGCGCGATGCGACTATCACCTGCGGCGGAGTTGGCATTACGGGGAGTCGTCGTTCTGGCTGGCCGCCACGGCCGCGGCCCGACGACACTGAAGACCATCTGTGCAGCGCGAGGACTGCCGAAGCAGTATCTTGTGAAGCTGTTCAGCTCGCTGGCGAAGGCGGACATCATCACGGCGGTTCGCGGCAAGCGGGGGGGCTACGTCCTCTCGCGGCCACCGAGGCAGATCACGGTGCTGGAGGTGATCGAGGCCATCGAGGGCCCCATCGCGTTGAACTACTGCCAGCACAACCCGCCGAGGTGCAACGAGCCGGGCTGCAAACTGAGGCCGATGTGGACGGAATTGCAGGGCATCGTCCGCGGGAAGCTCGGCGCGATGACGATCGGCGAGTGTCTGCCTTCCCGGCGGAGGGCGAAGAAGTAAGGCCAAGCCGTCCGCCGGATTGCCGGTCAAGAAAAAAAAAGGCAAAATGACTGAAAATAGGGGTATGGACACAGCTCGGTGTAAGTTGCTTTTCCGCAGGGAGTCGCGCAGAAACAGGCGGCGGGCCAAGGACAGAAATATCGGAAAAATCGGAAGAATTCTGGTCTACGCGGCGAATTCTGTCGTATACTAATAGTAGAGCGAGCGAGAGGGGCCTCCCACCTAATGGGTCCCTCCGGCCGACAGGGTTTTTGTCCTCCTTTCCCCTGTCGGCCGTGTTTTTTATGTCCGCCCGCAAGACGGCCCCGCACGCCCCGGCGTTCCGCAAAAAAAGCAAGCCTCGCCGCCGTGGCGAGGCTTGTTGCTTCAGCTGGCTTGTCCGCGGCCGGTGCGGGCCGCGGCCTCCGCGGTGCGTCAGGGCATCAGTGCGTCAGTGCGTATGCGAAGATATTGACGCCGAGGCGCAGGGCGTCGTCGGCCGCGTAGCCGCGGTTGTAGGCGAACTTGAGCTGCTCCCAACCGTTGGAAAGGCTCAGCGGCGAGTAGAGCACGCCCAACTGCCCGTCGATCTTGACGCCCTCCATCACGGCGACGTTCAACTGGGGGTCCTGGACCTTCACGATGTTCTCGTAGTCCACCGTCGCGATCTTGAAGGGCATCTGGTACAGCGGGGCGCCCTTCGGGTCGAGGCGTTGAAGCTGGGCCTTCGGCAGGACCCGCTTGATCTCGCGGCGGAAGGCGACGTCGAAGGCCTTTCGTCCCGCGGCGGCGTCGGCCACCAGAACCCCGCCGTTCTGGAGGTACGTCCGCAGGCGGGAGACCTGCGCGTCGGTGAGCTTGAAGTCCCGCAGCCCCGTCATGTACAGCACCGGGTGCTTGAAGACGTCCACGTTCCCCAGGTCGACCGATTCCCGCTTGAACTGCACGTTCAGCGTGGTGTTCTGCTGGATGTACTTCATGAGGTTCGGCAGGGCGTGGGGCGTGGGGTCCCAGTCGCCGTTGTGCACGACCTGGGCGATGACCAACTGGTCGCGGGTCTTCTCGCCCTGCTGGTGGAAGACCTTCTGGCTCCCCCATGCCCGGGCGTACTGGAAGTTCGCCAGCGTCGTGGTGATGACGTTCACGCCCAGGCGCGTGGCGTCGTCCTGATGGTAGAGGATGCCTCCCTCAATGGGGTTCTTCTCCACGTCCCAGCCGCAGTTGAGGTCGATGGGCGAGAAGATGATCGCCGGGCGGCACCCGAGGTAGACCGCCTCGAGGTACGGGGGCATGGCCTTGAACGCCTCGGCGTCCTTCCGCACACGCATCTTCGAGATGTTGAAGTAGGCGTGGAAGAGGGGCGAGTCGGTGTCGATGGGGGCCAGCTCGCGATCGGGGAAGAGGCGCTTGACCTCTCGCCGGGCGGTGCTGACGAACTCCGGCCGCCCGCACTGGGCGTGCAGGACCAGCGTGCCGCCGTCGTAGAGGTACCGGCGCAGCTTGGCGAGCATCGCGTCGGAGAGCCGGGGCATGGGCGTCCAGCCGGTCAGGTACAGCAGGGGCAGCTCGGCGGGGTCCCACGAGAACTTGCCCAGCGAGGTCGGCACGTAGCGGTAGCGGATCCGCAGCTTGTGGTTGGCGTACTTCATCAGCCGCTCGATGTCGATCTGCGTGGTCGGGAACGCGCTGACCCTCGTGCGCTCGCCGCCGGACATCTGGAAGCGCGTCCCCGAGAAGTTGATCATGCCCACCAGGGCCGGCGGGGACGGCTGGCGCTTCCGCTCCGACCGCCGCAGCGGCGTCGCCGGCAGCGGAAGCGGAGGGATGCCTTCCGCGGCCGTCCGCCGGTGCGGCTTGGCCTTCGGCGGCTTGACCTTGGGGTTCTCCCACCCCGCCGCCGGCAGGACCGCGCAAGCGAGAATCACACAAGCCAGAAATCCGCTGACGATCGTCTTCGTGCTCGCAAACATTATCCTGACCTCCGGGCGCGAGCCCTCTTCGCGCGCGGCCCCACCGGCCGGCGCGCAGTTTATTCGGCAGGTCAACAGTTTCCCTGCACTCAATAAGTATAACGTCTTACCCCCCCTGTTGTCTCCAGAAACATTCGGGAAAAAAAGTTACGTCCCCGTCAGCTCGCGGATCCGCTTGTGGGCGAACCGCACGTTGCTGGCGTTGAACTGCTCGTGGATGATCGTCTGGCGGTACAGCTCGACGGCCTTGGCGCGGTTGTACAGGCGGTAGTCGTGGACCAGCGCCGCCTGGAAGCGGGCCGGCTTCGTGAGGTTCGCGTCCCACTGCCAGGCACGCTCGTACCAGTGAACCGCCCGGATGTTCTCGTTGAAGTACTCCTTGTAGATCTCCGCGATGTGGTAGGCCGCCAGGGCGACCCTCGTGCTCCGCGGGTACGTTCGCACCAGCCGCAGCAGGATCTCCAGCGCCCGCCTCTCCTTGCGGTAGTCGGTCGTCACGAAGATCCGCAGCATGCCCTTGCCTTCCTTGTAGAGCTTGATGCCCTTGGCGTACATCTCCTCGGCCTCGGGGACGACCTCCACGGGACGCAGGTCCGCCGAGGGGATCTCGGCCTCCATGAAGTACAGGTACGTCCGGACGGGGTCGAACCTCTCGAGTGTGTTGGCCACCCGCCTGGCCTTGTAGGAGTCCCCCGCGGAGCTGCTGTAGAACTTCGCCAGGTCCCGGACGGCCTTGAGGTAGGCCCGCCGCGCCCCCACGACATATTCCACGAGCAGATGCTCGTCGGCGTTGGCGAGCGATTCGCCCTTGGGCGAGGTGACCTCGGCCGCCCCTTCCCAGGTGAACGTATGGGCCTGGGCGAGGTTCTTCAGCTCCCGCTCGGCCCAGCGCTGCTTGTCCAGGTTCCCGGTGGCCTTGTAGTAGTTCTGGAGGACCATCAGCCGGTAGTGGTAGTTGACCCGGGCCTCTTGGGCGGCGGTGACCGCGGCGCGCTCGGCCTCGTCGCTGGCGACCACGGCCAGCTTCCCCGGCACCTTGCTGTCCGCCGTCTTGGGCGGGGCGACCGGCCAGTCGCATCCGACCGTGAAACTCAACACGCAGGCTCCCACGACCGTTTTCCACGCCAGTGTCTTGCTCATCGCACGGGCTCCTTGCCGGTGTCTTTCGGCGAGTCGAGTCGTATCGGTGGGTCTCATTATGCCCCGCGATATTCCGGCTTGCAAGTATTCCGCCGGAGAACCGGACTTTCTCGCCCGAATACCCCGCACCTGCCTGGCGGCGGGCAGGCGCCCGCGGTAGAATGCCGCCGTTGCACGCGCCGATACGAGGTACGCCAAGATGAAGCCGATCGAACCCAGCGGCGTTCTGGCCGCCGGGGTCGCCCTTGTGCTGGCGGCGGCGCCGCTGTCGGGCGGGCCGGCCGCCCGGCCGACCACCACGCCCGCCGCCGCCACCCGGCCGAGCGACCTCGGCAAGGCGCTGGAGGAGGTCCTCGCCCTTGCCGCCGGCCGGATCAACGCCGCGGACAAGGACGGCCGCACTTGGCTGCACCGCTCCGTCGCCGCCGGATACGACGAGGCCGTCGAGCTGCTACTCAAGAAGGGCGCCAACGTCGCCGCTCGCGATGCCCAGGGCCTGACGGCGCTTCACCTGGCCGCGGAGTACGGCCGGTGCGGCGCCGCCGCGATGCTGCTGGCAAAGGGCGCCGACATCAACGCCAAGGACGACGGCCGCCTGACCCCGCTGCACCTGGCCGCGCGGGAAGGCCGCCTGAACGCCGCGCGGCTGCTCCTCGACAAGGGCGCCGACCTGAGCCCCCGCGGCAAGAAGGGGCTCGCGCCGCTGCACCTGGCCGCACAGCAGGGCCACCGGGCGCTGGCGACCATGCTCCTGGCCAGACGCGCCGACGTCCACGCCCGCACGAACACCCACGCCACGCCGCTGCACCTGGCCGCACGGGCCGGCGACGTCCAGATGGCCCAACTGCTCATCGAGAAAGGCGCCAACGTCTCCGCTCGCGACTCCATCGGAAACACCACCCTCTATGCCGCCTGCTGGGAAGGCCACCTCCCCGTCGCCGTGCTGCTCGTCGAAAAGGGCGCCAACATACGCGAGGGCAACAGCAACCACTACACGCCCCTCCACGTCGCCGCGCAGGAAGGCCACAGGCACCTCGTCGAGTTCCTGCTGGCCAAGGGCGCCGAGGTCGACGCGAGGGCACGCTTCGGCAACACGCCCCTGCACCAGGGGGTCTATCGCGGGCACCTTGAGATCGTCCGGCTGCTCCTGGCCCGCAAGGCCGCCGTCCACGCACGCATGACCGACGGGTCCACCATGGTCCACTGCGCCGCGCTGGGGGGGCGACAGGCCGCCCTCGAGCTGCTGCTGGCCAGGGGCCTGAGAGCCGACGCCCGAATGACCGACGCCGCCACGCCGCTCCACCGGGCCTGCGAGAACGGGCACGTCACCGCGGCGCGGTTCCTTATCGAGAAGGGCGCCGACGTCCACGCCCTCGGGAAGGACCGCATGACGGCGCTTCACTGGGCCGCCCGCAACGGCCGCCACGCCGTCTGCGCCATGCTGCTCGACAGCGGCGCCAGGATCGACGCCCGCGCCCGCGGGGGCGCCACGCCGCTGCACCTGGCCGCCGCCGGCGGCCGGGAAGCCGCCGTCCGACTCCTGCTGGCCAAAGGCGCCGACGCCAACGCCGTGGACACCCACGGCCGGACCGCCCGCCGGCACGCCCTCTCCGCCGGCCACAGGGACGTCGCCGACCTGCTGGCCCGACAGCCGGCGACCAAGCCGAGCCCGTAGCGGCCCCGGGCGCGGCTAGCCCGGGTTTTTCACCGCAGAGCCTGCCTGCCGGCAGGCAGGACACAGAGATCGCAGAGGTTCTTAAAATACAAGACGTTATGGCCGATTATCCACGTTTGCACCGAGACACTCCGTTTATTCCGATTTTCAGGCCCCCTGCGGTCCGGGGCGGACGTCTACACATAAATGCCTCTGTTTGCCAATCTTAAGGCAGGAAACTTCTCTGTGGCCTCTGCGCCTCTGCGGTAGACGAAAGATGCGGGCTAGTCCTTCTTCAGGTAGCTCCGGTGGACGGGCACGCCCTTGTTCCTGGCGTCTCGCGTCTCGAAATAGGCGGCGGCGGGGCTCTCGCCGCGAAGCAGCAAGGTGTCCCTGGAGACCTTGTCCACGGCGGCCTTCTGCTTCTCCATTGCCGCGATCAGCGCCCGGACGTCGGCCGCCTTGGCG
>CAYRVX010000017.1:51802-78406 GCA_964427875.1 uncultured Planctomycetaceae bacterium | reverse complement strand
CGTCGTCTCCCCGGGTTTGCCTTCGGCTGCACCCGGGGCTACGAACGGCCGCCCCTCTCGGGGCGATGGCGCGGACATCTTGGGCTTCGCCCCGTCAGGGGCGGGGCGGACGTAGCCCAGGGCGCCGCGGAGCAAGCCCTGGGAGTCGGGGCCCTCAGGTTCCCAGCCCCGGACGGGGCGACCGTGGACGCGCGCACTGCCTGTCTCCGCGCGGCCACGATCCTCTCGGCCACCCGTGAGGGGGGTGCACGACAGGATTGTGGCACATGGCCGGGGGGATCCACGATCGCCCCGCCGGGGCTCGTTCCCTTTGGCGTCGTCTCCCCGGGTTTGCCTTCGGCTGCACCCGGGGCTACGAACGGCCGCCCCTCTCGGGGCGATGGCGCGGACATCTTGGGCTTCGCCCCGTCAGGGGCGGGGCGGACGTAGCCCAGGGCGCCGCGGAGCAAGCCCTGGGAGTCGGGGCCCTCAGGTTCCCAGCCCCGGACGGGGCGACCGTGGACGCGCGCACTGCCTGTCTCCGCGCGGCCACAATCCTCTCGGGCACCCGTGAGGGGGCGCCCGATGGGTTTGGCTTGCCAATGCCGCCGTGGACCAGTAGGCTTCGGCGATCATGTTGGCGGATCTGGTCCCTGAGAGCTTCTTCGCGGGCCTGGAGCAGGAATGGGCGTGGGCGCTTTGGCTTCTGTCGGCCGGGGCGATCGCGCTGCTGGTCGTCGGCGCCGACCGCGTGGTGACGGCGGCGGTCCGGCTGGCGGCCGTGCTCGGCATGAGCAAGGTCATCATCGGGGCCACCGTCGTCAGCCTGGGCACGACGTCGCCGGAGGCGTTCACGTCCGTGACGGCGGCGTTTCAGGGCAAGCCGGGCCTGGCGCTGGGCAACGGGATCGGGTCGATCATCTGCGACACGGGTCTGATCTTCGGCCTGTGCGCGTGCATCAAGCGGCTGCCGCTGGACCGGTTCGTGCTGGGCCGGCACGGCTGGCTCCAGCTCGGCGCCGGCGCGCTGCTGACGGGGGTGGTCCTCATCGGCGCCGCCGCGGCGGGAGGGATCGCGGGCGCGGTGATCCCCCGGTGGGTCGGTTTCGCCTTCGTGGGGCTGCTGGCCGGGTACATGTATCTGTCGGTGCGGTGGGCCCGCGGCGATCCCCGCCTGATCCCCGCCGAAGTCAGGATCGAGCAGGTCGAGGCGCCCGCGGCGCCGGCGAAGTCACCCCTGGCGAGCAGCCTCTGTAACCTGCTGGTGCTGGCCGTGGGGCTCGCGCTGGTGGTCGCCGGGTCGAACGTGCTGGTCGGCTCGGCCTCGGCGCTGTGCCACAAGTACGGCGTCCCTCAGAGCATCCTGGCGGCCACGCTCGTGGCGTTCGGGACGTCCCTGCCCGAACTCGTCACGGCGATCGCCTCGCTCGTCAAGGGCCACGCCGACCTGCTGGTCGGCAACATCGTGGGGGCGGACATCCTCAACGTGCTGTTCGTGGTGGGCACGTCGGCCGCCGCCACGCCGCTGAGAGTCGAGAAGGAAGTCTTCTACCTCCTGCTGCCGGTCATGATGCTCGTGCTGATCCTGCTTCGGCTGTTCATCTTCGTCAGCCGCGAACGGTTCCATCGCTGGCAGGGGGCGGTCCTGGTGGCGGTGTACGTGGCTTACTGCGCCGCGGTGATCAAGTTCGGCGTGGGGGCCGGCCGGTGAGCTCCCCGGCGGCGTGCCCGCCGAACGGGCAAAACGGCGCCTGACCTGACCGGCCGGGGAAGTGTCACTATATGGCGGCGAAGGGCTGAGGCGTTTCTGATAGAATGTCGCGCTGCGAGCCGGTGTGAGTCGCGCCCCCGGCGGCCCCGTTCGTCAGACGAGGAACTGGTGAGATGGCAAAGTCAACGGTATCGGCCTGGGCCGTGTTGGCTGTCTTGACCGACCTGGCCTGGGGGGCCGCCGCCCCCGTCGTGCTGAACAAGCCGACGGAGTACCCGCACGCGGGGATCTCGCTGGCCTGGCCGAAGGGCTTCAAGCCCCGTCCGCTGTCCGACCCCTACGACGTCACGAACGCGGTGGTCCTGGAGAGCGACCGGCCGGTACGGAGCGTGAAGCTGTCGGCCTTCCCCGTGGGCGAGGGGGTGACCGCCGAGGACTTCGCCGGCGCGAGAATGGCCGAGCTCAAGAAGAACCTCTCCATTCGCCACCTGAAGTCCATCAAGAGGGTCCCCATCTCGGTGGCGGGGATCAAGGGCATCGCCGGCACGATGACGTACACGTTCCGGGGAATGAGCTCCATCGCCGCCCAGGTGCACTTCATCCGCGACGTGAAGAGCGCCAAGGCCCGGATCTGCTATCTCCTGACCGTGGAGTGCCTCCTGGAGCGCCAGGCGCAACTGCTTCCCACGCTCGGGGCGGTCATCAAGTCGATTGAGCTGACGTCCGTCCGCCACCCGGACGTCTCCGCCGGGGCCGAACCGGGCGAGGCGATCCGCAACTTCAAGCTGGGCTATTCCATCCGCCAGCCCCGGCGGTGGTACGCCGTGAAGTCCGACGTGGGCACCGAGATGGGCCAGGTGGACTACCTGCTGGGGGGCGTGCCGATGCCGTCCGTTCAGCTCCTGGCCCGCGGCGTTCCGGCCGGCGCAGCCACCAGCGAGGCGTGCGCCAAGAAGTGCCTGAGCGTCGCGCGTTCCGTCGCCGTCGAGCGCAAGCAGACGTGCGAGGTGATCTCGGAGGGGCCGGCGAAACTGGCGGGGCTGCCCGCGTACCAGTTCGTCCTGATCCATTCCAGCAAGCCCCGCCCCCCCCTGCCCGGAGGCACGAAGTCGCTGGAGTCGGTCGTGATCGTACAGAGGACCGTCTGCGTCGCCGGCAGCGGCGGGAAGTCGCCCAAGGCCTACATGCTGACGCTCACGGCCCGCGGCGAGGACGCCAAGGCGGCCGAGGCCCTCCTGGCCGCGATCGCCGGCGGCTTCTCGCTGACCGGGCCAGCCACCCAGCCGGCGACCGCGCCGACCACCCAGCCGGCGACCGCGCCGACCACGAAGCCGACGACCAGACCAGCCGCCAGGCCCCCGGCCACCGCGCCCGCGACCCGGAAGGCCGCCAAGGCGGCGACGCCGTGACGCCATGGAGCTCGATACCGTCATCCATGCCGACTGCATCGAGTGGCTCGGCCGGCACGACCAGCCGTTCGCCGACCTGATCTTCGCCGATCCGCCGTTCAACATCGGCTACCAGTACGACGTCTACGAGGACCGCAAGGCCTACGACGAATACCACGAGTGGACCGAGCAGTGGATGAAGGCCTGCTCCAACGCCCTGAAGCCCACGGGCACGTTCTGGGTCGCCATCGGCGACGAATACGCCGCGGAGGTCCGGCTGATCGGGCGCAAGCTGGGGCTGACGGTCCGCAACTGGGTGATCTGGTACTACACGTTCGGGCAGAGCACCAAGCACAAGTTCAACCGCTCGCACGCCCACCTGTTCTACTTCGTCAGGGACCCGAAGAGCTTCACGTTCAACGACGAGGCCGTCCGCGTCTTCTCCGACCGCCAGCGGGAGTACCACGACAAGCGGGCCAACCCGAAGGGCAAGATCCCCGACGACACGTGGTCGGAGTTCCCGCGGGTCTGCGGCACCTTCGGCGAGCGCGAGGGCTGGCACCCCTGCCAGATGCCCGAGACCGTCCTCTCGCGGATCATCCGGGCGTGCAGCAGGGCCGGCGACGTCGTCTTCGACCCCTTCGCCGGCAGCGGCACCACGCTCGCGGCCGCCAAGAGGCTCTCCCGCCGGTATCTCGGCACCGAGATCTCGCCCGGCTACGTCGAGGGCATTCGCCAGCGCCTGGCGGAGACGAAGGCCGTCTGCGGCAGCGCCGCCGCCGAACGCGGCGCGCCCTGGCCGGCCGAGCACGTCAGAGAGCTCCAGGGCGTCTACATGACCGAGTCCGTGGAGACCGGCCTGCTCCACAAGCACCCGCACCTGCTCGAGGCCTTCACCGGCCACCTCAACCGGCGGCTCGCCAACGCAGGCGTTCGAGGCGAGTACGACCCGCGTGACGTGTGGGTCCAGCTCGAGAAGCTCAGGCAGGGCGCCAAGCTGGCCAAGGTGAAGGTCCACGCCGCCGAGCCGAGCGTTCAGCGCGCGCGGCAACTCGGCCGGACGCTGTTCGACTGACCGGCTCGCCGGCGTCTACCTCGCCGCCGGCCGGGTCGCGGCCTTGCCCCCCAGGGCGATCTTGCAGAGCTTCTGGGCGGTGTGCTTCCTGCCCGTGAGGTAGTCGAGGAACTCCACGCGGACCGTGACCTGCTCGTGCTTCGGCGGGGCGGACTTCCAGCGGCACGTGAAGCTGTAGTGATAGGCGATGAAGCCGCTGGACCAGTGCCTCGCCGTCTCGTCGAGGCCGAAGCGGTATTCGCCGAGCAGGTTCTCCTTCGCCGGCGCCGCCAGGTCGTAGAGCTGGATTCTCACCTCACCGGGCGCCTTGATGACCGACCCGTGCTGGTCGATGGGCTCCAGGAAGACCTTGACGCCCTCGTGGGCGGGCCCCCCGTCCAGGTTGATCCCGCCGGTGGCCGAGCCGAGCCTGACCCGCTGGACGAGGTAGAGCTTCTCCAGGCGCTTGTCGCCCAGTGCGAGCAGGTTCTCGACCTGCTCTTCCCGCTCGGCGAGTCGAGTGCGGGCCTGATGGAGCTCTTCTCGAAGCTTCCGCGCCTCCTCGAGCGCCCGGTTGCGCGTCAGGATCTCCGCGTCGAGCTGGTCCTGGGTGACGCACCCGCAGCACGCGGCCGCGACGAGCGTCAGGATCACACCCATCGGCAGGAGCCAGCGGGGCGTCATTTCTTCTTGTCTCCCTTGGCGGCGTCCTTCGGGGGCTCGGGCATTCGATCGAGGATCTTGTCCACGCAGCCGTACTCGACGGCCTGCGGGGCGCTGAGCCACTTGTTCCGGTCGCAGTCGTGTTCGATCTCCTCGACACTCTGGCCGGTGAACTCCGAGAGGATCTCGTAGAGGCTCTTTCGCAGGCGGATGATCTCCTGCGCCTCGATATCGAGCTCGGTGGCGGGCCCCGTGACGACGCCGGGGATCAGGGGCTGGTGGATGAGCACGCGGCTGTTGGGCAGGGCGTACCGTTTTCCCTTGGTTCCGGCGGCCAGCAGGACCGCCCCCATGGACGCGGCCAGGCCCACGCAGTACGTCGATACGTCGCAGCGGACGTACCGCATGGTGTCCAGGACGGCCATGCCCGCCGAGATGCTCCCCCCGGGCGAGTTGATGTACAGGCTGACCTCCGCGGCGGGGTCCTCGTTGCTGAGGTAGAGAAGCTGGGCCACCACCACGTTGGAGAGGTTGTCGCTGATCGGCCCGGCGAGGAAGATGATCCGGTCGCGGAGGAGTCGGCTGTAGATGTCGTAGCTGCGTTCTCCGCGCCCGGTCTGCTCGATGACGATCGGTACCAGGTTCTGGTTGTATGCCATGGTTTGGGTTCCTGCCGGCGCCGGCTACTTGCCCTTCTTCTGGCTCTTCTTCCCGTCCGGCGTCTTGGTGACGATCTCGTCCACGATGCCGTATTCCTTGGCCTCTGCCGGCGTGAGGTATCGGTCGCGCTCCGTGTCGGTCTCGATGAGCTTGATGTCGCGCCCGGTGTGCTCGGCGAGCAGCTCGTTGAGCAGGCGTTTGGCCTTGAGGATCTCCTCGGCCTGGATCTTGATGTCGGCGGCCTGTCCGGTCACCCCGCCCCACGGCTGGTGGACCATGACCTTGCTGTGGGGCAGGGCGTATCGCTTGCCCTTGGTCCCGCAGGCGAGGATCAGCGCCGCCCCGCTGGCCGCCTGACCGACGCAGTAGGTGGCCACGTCGCAACTGAGGAACTGCATCGTGTCGTAGACCGCCAGCGTGTCGTCCACCGACCCGCCCGGCGAGTTGATGTACAGGTTGATGTCCCGGTTGGGCTGCTTGGCCTGAAGCTCAAACAGGCGCATGATCAGCCCGCCGGCTGTGCCCGGCGTGATCTCGCCCCAGAGGAACAGGATCCGCTCCTCGGCCAGGCGCTCCTCCAGGGTCATCTCCCGCCTCGCGATGTACTCGCGGCGGGCCTGACCCAAGACATCCGGCGCTCGCTTCATCTCTATGGCTCCTGAAGGCTACGGCTTCGTTTCTTCTTCCTGCGTTTCGGCGGGCGTTTCGCCCTCGGCCTTTTCCTCATCGGCTGTTTCGGCCTCGGATTCGCCGCCGACTTCCGTGACGTCGGCATGGTCGAGCAGCGTTCGGCTGACCTTCTCCTCGCGGATGGACGCGGCCACCTGGAGGATCGTCCCGTCGCTTTCGAGCTCCTGGCGGAGCCGTTCCGGCCGGCGGCCGTGCAGCGCCGCCATGCGGGCCAAGCGCGAGTTGATCTCCTCGTCGGTCACCTCGATGCCCCGGTCATCGGCGATCTTCTGGAAGATGAACGACAGCTTCAGGTCGCGCTTCGCCTGCTCGTCGACGGAGGCCTGGATCTCCGTCATTCGCTCTTCCACCTCCTCGCGGCGAATGCCCGCCTGAAGCAGGTCGACGTATCGCCGCTGGAGCACGCGGTCGGCATGGCGGCGGGCGACGCCTTCGGGCAGGTCGAATGCCGTGTTGTTCAGCAGGTACTCGTCGATCTGGTCGCGCATGGCGCGGTCGACTTCCAGCTCGACCTGCGCCCTCATCCGGCCGGCGAGGGCCCCGCGAAGCTCGTCCAGCGACTCGTAGCCCCTCCGCTCGGCGTATTCGTCGTTCACCTCCGGCAGCGAGCGCTTGCGGACCTCCCCGATCGTCAGCTCGATGCTCGCCTCCTTGCCCTGCCAGGCCTCGTTGGGATGGACCTCGGGCACCTTGACCGTCATCGTGACGGCCTCGCCCGCCTTCCTGCCCGTCAGCGCCTTGCCGAGGTCCACCAGCGGCAGGCCCTCGATCTGACCCGGCGCAACGCGGAGGGTGACGCTCGTCCGGAGCTCGTCGATGCCCTCGCCGCTGATCCTGGCCTCGCCGGTGATGATGTCCTGCTCGGCCGCCGGCTCGTCGGCCGCCTCGTACTTCGCCTCGGCCAGCCGCGTCCGCGCAATGGCCTCGTCGATCCGCTCGTCGGTGACCTCTACGGTCGGTTTGGTGACCTCGATGCCGTCCAGCTCGGGCAGGTCGAACTCCGGCGCGACCTCCACCTCGAGATCATACGACATGTCGCCGGAGGCGGGCAGTTCGATGGCGTCCAGGTCGATCTCCGGCTCGCCGATGACTCTCAGTTCGGACTTCTTCATGGCCGCCCCCAGCGATTCCCCGATCAGCGCGTTGCGGACGTCCCGATCGACCTCCTTGCCGAAGCGCTTCACCAACAGCCGCCTGGGGGCCCGGCCGATGCGGAAGCCCGGCACCTGGGCGGTGGTGTTCAACTCGCCGAACATCTCCTCGCGCTTGGTGTCGATCATTGCCGCCGGGACCGTGATGGTGACCTTCTTCTTCAGGGCGCCGGCGTCCTCGACCTGTACGGCGAAGTCCGGCACCTTTTCGCCTTCGGGCACTTCCTCGGCCTCGTCGGCCGGGGCTTCGGCCTCCTCGGGCTCGGCGGGCGGCGGGGCCTGCTCGGCCTCGTCCGCGGGCGTCTCCCGCGGGAGCTGTTCGTCCCGGCCTTCCACGGCCTCGGGCTGGGTGTCGCCTGGTTCCTTGGGGTCTTGGGTTTCTTCGGGCATAGTGGTCTTCTGCTCCACCGGGGCGCGCTGCGTCCAGATGCGTCACCAAGACACATCCCCGCCAGCGCAAGAGCCTATCACGTTCCGGCCGGCGCGCGCAAGGGAAACCGCCGCCGGGGACGGAACGGGACTTTTTACGCGAATCTGGGCCCGGCGTCAAGTGTTCCAGGCAACTCTTCGGGCGAGGCCGGTGAAGCTCGCAGGCATTCTTGACGGATGGCAGCGCATGTCGTACAAGGTCAAATCCCGCTTGACGTGGCCGGCCGGGCGGCCGGGGCGCCGGCGGGGCGAGAATGACCTTTGGAGATCAACCCATGGCGACGCAGGCGGAGATCCTGGAGGCGACGGCGGAGTACATCATCCCGAACTACGGTCCGCGGCTGCGGGCGATGGTCCGCGGCGAGGGGGCGCGGATCTGGGACGCCGACGGGAAGGAGTACGTGGACTTCTTCGCCGGCTTCGGAGGCGCCGGCGTCGTGGGGCACTGCCACCCGGCCGTCGTCGAGGCCGTCAA
Source organism: uncultured Planctomycetaceae bacterium (assembly GCA_964427875.1). Classification (GTDB taxonomy): domain Bacteria; phylum Planctomycetota; class Phycisphaerae; order SM23-33; family SM23-33; genus CAYRVX01. The sequence continues at coordinate 70,206 of CAYRVX010000017.1, read as the reverse complement.
GCGGCAACTGGACCTGCTGCACTGCCACGGCAACTTCTTCACCAACGCCCCGCAGGTGGAGCTGGCCCGGCGGATCACCGCGCACTCCTTCGAGGGGAAGGTTTTCTACTGCCACAGCGGCGCCGAGGCCAACGAGGCGGCCCTGAAGCTCGTGCGACTCGCCGCCGGGGAGGGGCGCTACAAGATCATCACCTTCCACCACTGCTTCCACGGGCGGACCATGGGCGCCCTGTCGCTGACGCCGGAGAAGTTCCAGGCCGGCTTTGAGCCCATGCTCGGCGGCAACGTCAAGCTCCCGTTCAACGACATCGAGGCCGTCAAGGCGGCCGTGGACGACGAGACCGCCGGCATCTTCGTCGAGCCGATCCAGTCCGAGGGCGGCGTGAACGTCCCGACGGCCGAGTACATGCAGAACCTGCGGGCGCTGTGCGACGAGAAGGGCCTGCTGCTCGTGTGCGACGAGGTATGGACCTCCCCGGCGCGGACGGGCAAATGGTTCGCCTACCAGCACTACGGCATCGAGCCGGACGTGATGACGCTGGCCAAGGCCGTCGGCGGCGGGCTGCCCGTGGGGGTGTGCCTGGCCGCGTCGAAGTGGGCCGACGTGCTCGGGCCGGGCAAGCACGGCTGCACGATGGGCGGCATGCCGATCTGCACCGCCGCCGGAGCAGCGGCCATGAAGCTCATCGAGGACGAGCACCTCGTCGAGCGGGCCGCCGCCAAGGGCGCCGAGATCGCCCAGGCCATCCGCGACGCCGATCTGGCCTGCGTCCGGGAGGTCCGCGGCGCGGGGTTCCTGATCGGCATCCAGATCGACCGGCCCGCAAAGGACGTCTTCACCGCCGCGCTGGATGCGGGCCTGTTCATCTGCACCGGCGGCGAGAACGTCCTGCGCCTTGCCCCCCCGCTGATCATCGACGACCAGACCATCCGGAAGGGACTGGACATCCTGCTGGCCCTGCTGAGGCGCTGACGCCGCGGCGCGGGGGCCCTCATTCGTCGCGGAACGCCTCGCCCGGGCCCCACGGGGCCAGGGAGACCGTGATGTAGCCGTTGATCGCCCCGTCCCGCTCGCGCCGCGCGAAGCGCCACATCCTGCGGACCAGGTCGCGCTTGATCGGCTCGTAGTCCGCCTCGCCCGCGACGTTGACCATCTCGTGCGGGTCCTTGAGCAGGTCGTACAGCTCGTCGTCGTCGAAGCCGTTGAAGACGTACTTGTGCGTCTTCGTGCGGACGGACCGCTGCGTGTAGTACAGCTCGACGCCGTTGCACTGCGTGTGGATCTCGTCGCGCCAGTCGCCGGGCGCCTCGCCGCGGAGGAAGGGCACGAGGCTTCGCCCGGTGAAGGTCTGCTTCGCCTCGGCAGAGGCCAGTTCCACGAACGTCGGCGCGAAGTCGGCCAGGGAGACCAGCTCGTCGACTCTCCTGCCCGGCCGGGCGATTCCCGCCGGCCAGCGGACGATGCCCGGCACGTGATAGGCCCCGCTGAAGCAGGGGATGCCCTTGGCGAACAATCCATGGTCGCCGCAGTAATCGCCGTGATCGCTGCAATACAGCACGAGCGTCTCGTCGGCCTGCCCCGTGGCGTCCAGGGCGGCCAGCACCCGCCCGAACAGCTCGTCCAGGTAGCTGCAATAGGCCCAGAAATGGCGAATGCCCTCGCGGATCTCGCGCCGGGAGAGCTGGCCGAAGCGCATGTCCCGCATTTTGCGGTACACTCGCGGCTTGTCGGCGAGCGTGTCTTCGCAGCTCGCGGGCAGGGGCACGTCGTCGAGGTCGTAGAGGTCCACGAAGCGTCTGGGCACGACGTAGGGGTCGTGCGGGCCGGTGAGCCCGACGAAGAGGCACCAGGGCGCGTCGCCGGCGGCGAGGCGGGGCAGCTCCGCGACGGCCTCGGCCGTGGTCCGCTCGTCGTGATTGTCCGGCTCGTGGTCATAGGAGCCGTACAGCGTGTACGTGCCGTAGCCCGGGCGGAGAATCTGCCCCTCGCCGCGCTCGGCCGGCTCGGGCTCTTGGGCAACCCGCCTGTAGTGCTCCCAGCGGGTGTGGTGCTCGCCGGGCTTGTGGGCGCTGAAGGACAGCTCCCGCCAGCCGTGGTCGGCGGGGCTCGTCAGCGTGCTGACGTGCCACTTGCCGGTAAACGCCAGGTCGTAGCCCGCCTCGGCGAGGTCCTCGCTCCACAGCCGCACGCCCTCGTTGAGGCCGCGGCTGAGGGCCTGGTCGTTGCAGACGTTGTTCCACACGCCGTGGCGGGAAGGGTACAGCCCGCTGTGGAACGTCGCCCGCGCCGGGCAGCAGTGCGGCGAGGGGCAGTAGAGGTTCGTGAACGTCAGCCCCTGGCGGCTGAGGGCGTCCACGTTCGGCGTGACGGCCGGGTGTTCCACGAACGTCGTGTCGGCCCGCTGGTGGTCCGTCATGCAGATCAGGATGTTGGGTCTGTTCATTGCGGTGCTTCCTGCGGTTCTGGCGGCGAAGGGTGGACCGTATCGGCCGCATCGAGCGTATGTAAGCCAAAACGAGGCAAAAGTGCGAGAATCTTCGGCCCCAATCCGCTACGATCACGGGCGTGAAACTTCGCGCGCCTGGCGACGGCGGGCGGAGGAGGAAAGGGCCAAGACATGGCGATGTACTCGGTAATAGCCAACGACGGCAACGTATACGGCCCGGTGGACGAGGCCGGCCTGACGCAGTGGGCGCGGGAAGGGCGCCTCTATGCCACCAGCCGCATCCGGTGCGAGCCCGGCGGGCAGGTGGTCCAGGCCGCCTCGCTGGCGTTCCTCGCCCCGGTGCTCGGCGTGCCGGCTCCGGCGGGCATGGTAGTGGCCCGGCCGGCCGTGCCGATGTATCCCCAGCTCGTGCCCCTCGATTCCCCCGAGGCGAGGATGCACCAACTGACGGAGTTCTCCGTCGGATTGATCGTGCTGCTTCACATCGTGACGCTGGGGATCTTCAGCCTGATATGGTTCGGGCTGATGGCGGACAAGATGCCGAAGACTCGCCATGACGACCCGTCGGCGGGCAAGCACATCGGCTTCATGTTCATCCCCTTCTTCAACTTCTACTGGGTGTTCTTCGCCTACATTCGCCTGTGCGACCGGATCGCGCAGCAGCGGGAGCTTCGCGGCCTGCCGGGCGACTCGCTGAAGGGCCTGGCCATTGCCTGCTGCATCGTCAATCTCATCCCCTATGTCGGCATATGTGGGGCACTCGTAATGTGGCCGATCTTCTTCGGGATGCTCCAGACCAAGGTTAACGAGCTGGTCCAGGTCACCCAGCAGCAGATCGCCGAGCAGCAGGCCGCGGTTGCCCGCTGAACCGCGCGCCGCTTCGGTCACCTGATGGAACGTGAGCACGCCGTTTAGCGGCGGGGCTTGCCCCGCGCGTTTCGCTGACTCGCCAGATGCGCCTCAGCGCCGCATAAGGAGCACGTCATGTCCTATCGTCTCACAGTCGCAGTCATCGCGGGCCTGGTCCTTCCCACGGCCGCGCCGGCCGAGGAGGACTTCAAGCTCGTGGACGACTTCTCGTATTCCCAGCAGGCGGCCCGAAAGGCATGGGAGCCGATGGCCGGCTCGGCGCCGGTGTCGGTCGAGCATCTCGACGGGCGAAGGGCGCTGAAGCTGCACTGCAACTTTAGCCCCGGGCGGATCGAGCGGGCCAGTTGGGACCGCAAGATCAAGATGGACCTCACCTTCTGCAAGGGCGTGCGGTTCCTGTTCCGCTGCCGCGACACGTCGCCGATCGGCCACTTCACCATGTACTTCCGCAGCGGCGGGGGATGGTACAGCGGCACGTTCCATGCGCCGGCGTCCGAGAAATGGGTGCCCGTCCGCATCCACAAGAGCAGGACGGGCGTCGAGGGCGACCCCGCCGGCTGGGGGAAGGTCGACACGATCCGCCTGTCCGCCTGGCGCGGCCAAAACGTCGATACCGACTTCCACATCGCCGAGCTCGGCCTGTTCGGCTCCGGCGGGAAGATCGTCGTCATCCGGGGCGATTCGGCCATCGCCCAGAACCCCAACGAGGAGCGGTCCGTCAGCCGCTACGCCGACGTGATCGTGGAGTTTCTCGATCTTGCCGGCCTGGCGCACGCCGTCCTCAGCGACCGCGACGTCACGCCGGGGCGGCTGAAGGGCATGAAGCTCGCGATCCTGCCGTACAACCCGCGGACGCCGAAGGAGGTCGCCGGCGCCCTGGCGGGCTTCCTGAAGTCCGGCGGCAAGCTGATCGCCTGCTATACGCTGCCGGGCGAGCTCCAGCCGCTGGTGGGCATTCGCAGCGGGCGGCACGTCTCGCAGAAGTACCGCGGCTACTTCGCGTCGATCCGGGCTTCGGACCGCCCGCTTGCCGGCGCGCCGAAGATCGCCATGCAGGCCTCCTGGAACGTCCACGACGCCTCGGCCATGCCCGGCAGGGGCCGCGTGGCCGCGTGGTGGTACACCGACAGGGGCGAGTCCACGGGCAAGCCCGCGGTCGTCGTCAGCGACAACTGCGCGTACCTGACGCACGTGCTGATCCCGGACGATCGCCCGGCCAAGCAGCGGCTGCTGCTGGCCATGGTCGGGCAGCTCGTCGAGGAGATGTGGGCCGTCGCGGCGGAGGGGCGCATCGCCCGAATCGGGCGCTTCGAGCCCTACGACGGCTACGCCGCGGCCGAGCGCGGCATCCGCGGCCTCGCCGCCGACGGCGAACCGGCCTCGGCGGCGCTGGCGCGCGGGGCGAAGCTCCGCGGGCAGGCGCTGGCCCTGAAGGCCGGCGGGAAGTTCATCGAGGCCATCGCCGCGGCCCAGGAGGCGCACCGCGCCGTCCTCGAGGCCCACTGCCTCGCCCAGAAGCCCCTGCCCGGCGAGCACCGGGCCGTCTGGTGCCACAGCGCGTTCGGCGTGGCGGGGATGACCTGGGAGCGGGCCGTCAAGGCGCTGGCCGACAGCGGCTTCACCGCCGTCCTGCCGAACATGCTGTGGGGAGGCGTGGCCTTCTACGAAAGCGACGTGCTGCCCGTCGCGCCGCAGGTGACCGAGCAGGGCGATCAGATCGCACTGTGCCTCGCGGCGTGCAGGACCCGCGGCGTCGAGTGCCACGTGTGGAAGGTCAACTACAACATGGGCTCGCGGGCGCCGAAGGACTTCGCCGCCAGGATGCAGGCCGCCGGGCGGACGCAGGTGACGCCGGACGGCAAGCCCAACGCCCGCTGGCTGTGCCCTTCGCACCCGGCCAACCAGAAGCTCGAGATCGACGCCATGGTCGAGGTCGCCCGGAAGTACGACGTGCACGGGGTCCACTTCGACTACATCCGCTACCCCGGCCGCCAGGGCTGCTTCTGCGGCGGCTGCCGCGAGCGGTTCGAGAAGGCGATCGGCCGAAAGGTGAAACGCTGGCCCGCCGACGTCCGACTGAGCGGCGAGGCGGACCTGCACGCCAGGTGGCTTGACTTCCGGCGGGAGCAGATCACCGCCGTCGTGGCGGCCGTGGCGCAGCGCGCGAGGAAGGTCCGCCCGGGCGTGAAGGTCTCCGCGGCGGTCTTCCGCAACTGGCCGGCCGACCGCGACTCGGTGGGGCAGGACTGGAAGCTCTGGTGCGACCGCGGATACCTCGACTTCGTCTGCCCGATGGACTACACGGCCCACAACGCCCAGTTCCGGGACATGGTCGCCCGGCAGGTCGGCTGGGCGGGCAAGGTGCCGTGCTATCCCGGTATCGGCCTGAGCGTCTGGCCCGACCCGACGGACGTCGCCAGGCTGATCGAGCAGATCCACATCACCCGCCGGGCGAAGACGGGGGGCTTTACGGTCTTCAACTACGACCCGGCCGTCGAGCGGGAGGTGCTGGGCATGTTGGGCAAGGGCATCACGCGGAAGTGATCGCCCGCGGGCGGGCGGACCACCCTTAGGAATCGCGCAGGAATAACCTGAACGGGCCTGCAATGACGAATGATGAATGACGAACCTGCCCGCCGGCAGGCAGGTGACGAACGCCCGGAGACACCCGCGCATTGCGTCTCAATTCGCCCTTTTCCATTCGGCATTCGTCATTCGGCATTCGGCATTCCCGGGATCGACTGCTTGAGTTATTCCTGCGCGATTGGTTACGGCCGCTTGAGGTAGTGGGCGAGGATGTCCCTCCTGCCGACGACGCCGACGAGCTTCATGTGGCGGTCCAGGACGGGTATGCACCGCAGCTTCCTCGAGCGGAAGAGCGAGATCACGTTGGCCACGGGGTATCCCTCCTGGATGCTGACCACTTCCCGCGTGAGCACCTCGCTGACCTTCTTGGGGATGTTCGCCTCGACGAGCAGGTCCGTCTCGGAGAGGATGCCCTTGAGGCGGTTCTTCTCGTCAACAACGGGCAGCGTGGCGATGCCGTCCTCGACGAACAGCTTGAGCGCCTCGCGGCAGGACATGTCCTGGCGAACGGAGACGACGCTTCGGTTCATGATCTCGCGGACCGGCACGTCGAGGCCGCTTCGATAAGTCTCGAGGTCCAGGCTCATGTCCAGCTCGTCCCTCAGGTGGCGGCTGTTGTAATGAAAGCCGCACTTCTCGTAGACGTGCCGCGCAACGTGGTTCCGCGCCTCGACGTTGAGCTTCATCCTGTCGAAGTCCAGCTCGTGGGCGAGCTGGATCAGGCAGCGGGTCAGCTCCGTGCCGATCCCGATCTTCTGGTGATGCGGGGAGACGACGACCAGGACCTCGCAGTCCTGCTCGTCGATGGGGAACAGGGCGGCGTGGCCGGTGACGCCTTCCTCGAAAGACACGGCCAACAGGTTGACGGCGTTCTCGATCATCTCCTCGACCCACCGCACGCAGGCTTCGTCGGCGATCGGCGGCAGGCCGGCGAAGGAGCTCCGCGGCTCGTAGGCCAGGTACATCTCGGTGAGCTGCCGGTGCTGCTTGGCCTCCAGCGTCCGAATGAGGATCGCCTCGGCCTTCTTGTTGATGAACGCGTGAGGGAAGTTGTGGATGGTGGTTCTCGAAAGGTCAATGCTCATGGCAGCGCCTTGCCGGCCCGGGCACTTCGGCCGCCCGAGGCAGTATAGAGCCGCACCCCGGCGGACTGCAAAACCAAACTGCCCCTCGAGGCCGTCTTGAGGGGCCGGCGGGGTCCCAGGCCGGGCCGCGGTGCGGGCGGCCGTCTGCTCGGACTTGATTGATTTCGGCCGGCGGCGATGATCTCCTGGTGTGATCGGAGAGCAAGCGATGATGGCACGGAGCAGGCCGAAGCGGGTATTCGGGCGCCGAGCGCTCCTCGGGGCCGCGGCGCTGGTGTGCGGGATCGCCCCCGGTCTTGAGGCCGCGAGGCTGGTCGTATCGCCCGGCGGCGACGACGCCAACCCCGGCTCGCAGGACAAGCCGTTCCGCACGATCCAAAAGGCGGCGGACGCCATCAAGCCGGGCGACGTGTGCTGCATCCGCGGCGGGGTCTATCGAGAGACCGTCGAGGTGAAGGCATCGGGCCGGGCGGGCAGGCCGCTGCGCTTTGTGGCGCAGGCGGGCGAGACCGTCACGCTGAGCGGCACCGAGCCGATCGACACGAAGTGGTCCCTCCACAGGGGGAGGATCTACAAGGCCGGGATCGACCGGGACGTCAGCCAGCTCTTCGTCGACGGCGAGATGATGGTCGAGGCGCGCTGGCCGAACCAGCCGTTCGAGAAGCGTTGGGACAAGGCCACCTGGCGCACGACGGCCGAGGGGAGCGACTACGGCAGGGTCGTCGACCCCGAGCTGGTCAAGAGCGGTACCGACTGGACCGGCGCGCTGGCCGTGCTCAACGTGGGCGCGTGGCAGACGTTCCTGCGGGCGGTCCGCAACGGCGGCGCGGGCAGGGACTCGTTCGAGTACGCCAGGGACCTGGGCAGGCGCCACGAATCGCAGCGGACGCAGGCGAAGCGCCGGCGGCCCGGCTTCGACCGCTACTTCCTCTTCGGCAGGCTCGATGCCCTCGACGCGCCGGGAGAGTGGTTCCTCGACCGCAAGGCGCGGACGCTCTACCTCTGGCCGCCGGACGGCAGGAGCCCCGTCCGTCGGCGGATCGAGGGCAAGGTCCGCGAGTACGCCTTCGTCGTTGCCGGGCAAGGCCACGTCCGGCTGGACGGCCTGCGGTTCTTCGCGACGACATTCCTGTTCAGCGACGCCGAGGACTGCATCATCGAGAACTGCGACCTCGAGTACCCCACGTACGCGGGGCCGGCGGGCCGACTGGCCGGCGTCCGGGCGCACCTGACGAAGCAGGTCATTTCGTCGAACCGGCACTTCCTGGCGGGCCTTCGCGGCCTGGCGCCGACGCTGATCTCCGGCCGCCGCAACGTCATCCGAAGCTGCCGGATCGCGTTCAGCGAGGCGCCGGGGCTGCTGCTGGCCGGCAGCGAGAACACCGTCGAGAACTGCCTGATTCACGACGTTGACTGGCGCGGCCTGGGCAACGGCGTGACGCCGAACTGCGCGGGCGTCCGGATGGGCTCCTCGGCACGGTCGGTGTTTCGGCGAAACACGGTCCACCACGTCGGCTCCTCGGAGGGCGTCATCCTGCCCAGCCTGGGCCCGTCCGTCTGCGAGTACAACTACGTCCACCACGGCGGGCTGGTGCAGAGCGACGGCGGACTGATCCAGTGCGGCGGCATCCGCCAGAACGGCACGGTCATCCGCTACAACTGGGTGCACGACCACCAGGCGTTCCACTGGGGCGGCATCGGCATCCGCGGCGACGACCTGACGCGGGGCCTCATCGTCCACCACAACGTCGCCCGGCGATGCAACGTCAAGGGCATCATGATCAAGGGCGACCGCAACCAGGTGTACAACAACACCTGCTTCGACAACCCGCAGCTCGACCTCGTGCTCTGGTCGGCCGCCGAGCCGCTCAAGGAATGGGCAAAGGGCCAGTGGGCCCACCTGATCAAGCGGCAGAACGCGCACTCCAAGGCCAGCAGCAACTACGCGCCCGTGCTGACCGGCCAGATGCCCCACGAGATTCGCCGCGCCCGCAAGCTGGAGCCTCCGGCGGGCGAGCTGTCGCACAACTTCCGTCCGTCGAAACCCATGCTGCTGGATGCCCGTAAGCTGACGTTCCGGGAGGACGATCCGCTGCTGGCCGGTCCCGGGGAGCTCGACTTCCGGCCCGGGAGGGATTCGCCTCTCGTCGACGCCGGGCGCGTCGTCGAGGGCGTTACGGACGGCTACGTCGGCAAGGCGCCGGACGTCGGCGCGTACGAGCACGGGTGCAGTAGCTACTGGATTCCCGGCCGGCAGGCGCCTCAGGCCTCCATGCCCATCCCGCCCCATCAGGCCGAGGGCGTCCGGAGCGGCGCGGACCTCATGTGGCTCGGCGGATATCGCGGGACGTCTTACGACGTCTACCTCGGGACCGCCGCAAGGGCCGTCGCCGACGCCGGCCGTGCCTCGCCGATCTGCCGCGGCCGGCAGGAGAGCAACATCTTCGCGCCGCCGGCGCTGAAGCCCGGCGTGACGTACTATTGGCGCGTCGACACGGTCACGCCGAAGGGCGTGGCGAAAGGCGATGTCTGGCAGTTCACGCGCGCGGGGCGTTGATGGGCTGGGCCCTCAGGCTTTGCGGGTCTTCCACCGGCCGTTCGTGAAGTCGGGGACCTCCACCGCGCTGGAGCCCTCGGCGATGGACTTCGCCGAAAGCGGGATGATGCAGCTCCATGCCGCGGCGTCGTACACGTCGATCGGCGCGGCCGCGCCGCTGCGGAGGCGCCGCAGGAACTCGTGGATCGCGAAGAAGTCCGCCCCGCCGTGACCGGACGCCGCCGCCCGGGCCCTGTGCTGCTTCCACAGCTCGTGCTCGAAGTCCTTCCCGTACTTCTCCAGCGGCTCCCACTGCGAGCCCTTCGACCTGCCTCGCAGCCAGACCCCGTCGACGCGCGACTCGTACGCCCCCTTGGTGCCCTGGAGATGGTGGTACGTCGTGCGCGGGTGCGGGCGGGTGGACTTCGTGTCGTAGCGCAGGTCGATCATCACGCCCCTGGCCGTCTTGATCAGAACGGTCGTCGAGTCGGTCGCCTTGAACTTGATGTTCCGCGCCGGGTGGCCCTCGCCGAAGCGGCGGCGGACATAGTCGTAGATCGATTTCCGCCCGGTGGACATGGCCGCGAGCGACGCGAGCCGGTCCCCGCGGTTGATGCCCAGCCACTGCGCGACGGGGCCGAACGAGTGGGTCGGATAGAGGTTGCCCGAGTAATCGCGCGCCAGCTCGCCGCGCCACGTCAGCTTGCCCTGGTTGTTCTCGAAGATCAGGTTGCGGCAGTCGTGCACGTAGCCGCACTCGGCGTAGGTGCACTCGCCGAACGCGCCGGCGCGGACCATGTTGGCGACGGTCATCACGTGCGGCCAGTAGCAGCAGTTCTCCGAGAGCATGTACAGCTTGCCGGTCTTCTGGGCCGTGCGGACCAGCGACCAGCATTCCTCGATAGTCATCGCCGCGGCGACCTCGCTGAGCACGGCCTTGCCGGCGCTCATCGCGTCGGTCGACATTACCGCATGCCACTGCATCGGCGTGGCGACCAGCACCGCGTCCAGGTCGTCGCGCGCCAGCATGCGCCGGTAGTCGTACTCACCCTTGCCGTAGCCTTCGGGCCTGCGCCCGCCCCGCGCCTTTGCGACCAGGCTGACCGCGCGGTCCAGATGAGCGGGCTTGATGTCGCACAGCGCCGGCACCTCGACGCCCTGGTCGAGCGCCAGTCGCAGCAGGTGCGTCCCGCGCCCGCCCACGCCGATCACGCCCAGCCTCGCCGGCTTCTCTGACTTGGCGCCTGCGGCATCAGTCCCCGCCAGGGCGGCCAGGCCGACCGCGGCCCCGGCGCGGAGCACGTCTCGACGATTCACGCTGTTGGACATGTCTCGCTCCTTCCTATCGGGCCGTCACGGCCGCTTAGTATACTCGCGTCGACAGGCGTTTTCCTCTGGATGAACGGCCGCGGCATCTGTGATACTGCCTGGACGATTCCTTGGCTACACCAGAGAACCGGGTCATGTATGCGCGACATGACGCTCTCGCCCCAAGAAAGCGGCGGCGCGGAATCTGGCTTGCCGGAGTCCTGGCCGTGGCGGCGTGGGCCGCGTGCCCTGCTTGGGCTCCCGGAGGCGAGCCGATGAAGGAGCCGGCCGACCAACTGCGCTCGCTCGATGCCAACGTCCTGCCTCCCAAGCAGCGCGAGGCCCTCAGGACGATGATCCCGGACGATCTGGGCAAGAGGATCCGCGCAGCCAACGCCCGCAGCACGGCGCAGTGGGGCAAGGTCCGCAGCCGCCGGGACTGGCAGCGCTACTGCGACGAGAAGCGCAAACTGCTCCAGAGCTCTCTGCGGGTCTTGCCCGACGACCTGACGAAGCTGGAGCTCCGGAAAAGCGGGACGATCGCCGGGGAGGGTTATCGCATCGACAAGCTGGTCTACCGGACGCGAGCCGGCCTGTGGGTCACGGCCAACCTCTACAGGCCGGCCCAGCCGACCGGCTCGATGCCCGGAATCCTGATCTGCCACAGCCACCACGCCCCGAAGGAGCAGACCGAGCTCCAGGACATGGGCATGACCTGGGCGAGGGCGGGATGCCTGGTGCTCGTGCCGGACATGCTCGGCCACGGCGAGCGGCGGCAGCACCCGTTCGCGGGGCGAGAGGACTTCCCAAGGCCGTTCCGCGTCGGCAGGCAGGACTACTACTTCCGCTACGACGTCGGCATGCAACTGCACCTGGCCGGCGAGAGCCTGATGGGCTGGCTCGTCTGGGACCTCTATCGCAGCGTGGACGTGCTGCTGGCCCAGCCGGGCATCGACCCGCGGCGGATCATCATCATGGGCGCGGTGGCGGGCGGAGGCGACCCGGCCGCGGTCGCCGCCGCGCTCGACGGGCGGATCAAGGCCGCGGTGATCTTCAACTTCGGCGGCCCGCAGCCGGAAACTTCCTACCCGCTGGGCGACGACGCCGAACCGACTTTCAACTACGCCGGCGGCGGCAGCTTCGAGTCGACGCGGAACCTCCGCCGCTCGGCCGCCAGCGGGTTCCTGCCTTGGGTCATCGTCGCCGCCATCGCGCCCCGGCGGCTCGTCTACGCCCACGAGTTCTCCTGGGACCGGAAGCGCGATCCCGTGTGGAAACGCCTGGAGAGGATCTGGGGACTCCACGGCGCGGGGGACTGCCTGGCGGGCGTGTCCGGCCGGGGCGTGCTCAGCGGCAGGCCGCCGCAGGCGAGCCACTGCACCAACATCGGCCGGCTCCATCGAGCGTCCATTCATCCGCTGCTGAAGCGGTGGTTCGGCATCGCCGTCGGCGGTGAGGACGAGTACTCCGCTCCCCGGCAGCGGGCCGAGCTGGCCTGCATGACGCCGGAGCTGGCCCGCGAGCTGAAGCCGAAGCGGCTGTGCGACCTGCTGCCGGCGATCGCTTCCCAGCGGGCGGCAGTCATTCCTGGACGCCTTGCGGTGCAGTCCCGCGCCGAAGGCATGCGGACGCTCCGCGTGGCCTGGCTTCTGGTCCTTGGCGACGTCGAGCCCGGCGCGGGGCCCAAGGCCGAGGTCCTTGAGGATCGCGGCCGGCACTCGCTCGACGCGAAGGTCGAGCGGATCGTGCTGCGCGTCGAGCCGGGCATATCAGTTCCCACGCTCCTGCTGGTGCCCCATCGGCTTGGCGACACGCCGACGGCCTGCGTGGTCGCCCTGGCCCAGGGCGGCAAGGCGGCCTTCCTCCGCCTCCGCGCGAAGGAGATCGCCGAGCTGCTGGCCGCCGGGCTCTCGGTCTGCCTGCCCGACCTGCGCGGAACGGGCGAGAGCCGCCCCGAGGGATCGCGCGAGCGCTGGGGCGGCATCACCGCGCAGTCATCCACCGAGCTGATGCTCGGCGGGACAACCGTCGGCGCGCGTCTGCGAGACCTGCGCTGCGTGCTGCGATACCTCGCAACGAGGAGCGACCTCGACGCGAAGCGAATCGCGCTCTGGGGCGACTCGCTCGTGGAGGCCAACCCGCCCGACGCGGAGTTCCGCATGCCTCGTCACATGGACGGGCGGCCTCGCCGGGCCGAGCCGCTGGGCGGGCTGCTCGCCCTGCTGGGCGGGCTGTACGAGGACGGGGTCGCGGCCGTCTGCGTTCGTGGAGGGCTGAGCGATTTCCGGTCCGTCCTGGAAAGCCAGTTCGTGTACATCCCGCACGACGTCGTGGTCCCCGGCGTGGTGACCACCGGTGACCTGCCCCATCTGGCCGCCGCTCTGGCCCCGCGGCCGCTGCGCCTGGAAGGGCTGGTTGACGGGCTGAACCGACGCCGGGACGACAAGTCACTCCGCCGGCTGTATCAGCCGGCGCTCGACGTGTATCGCCGGGCACGCGCCGCCGACCGGATCGCAATCGGGCGGGCCGCGACATCGACCGCGTCGTGGCTGATCGGGGCGCTGCGATGAGAGTCGGCAGGGCCGTCGCGGCGTGCGTCCTGCTGTCGGCGGGAATGCAGGCGCAGGGGCAGCCGAAGCGCATCTATCTCGCCGGCAACGATCACACCGACCTGTTCTGGACGGCCGACCTCCGGACGTGCCAGAAAGGCTTCATCAACATGATCGATTACTACCTCGACCGCGCCGACGCCACCGACACCAGGCCCGCGGCCTGCCAGGCGCGATTCTGCTGCGACGGGAACTACTGGATGTGGGTGTACGAGAAGGGCCGCTCGAGAGAGCAGTTCCTCCGCCTCATCCGGCGGATCAGGGACGGGCACATCACGGTGAACCTCGCCCCGTTGTGCGTCTCTCCCGGCGGCATGCCGGCCGAGGCGATCATCAGGGGGATGTACTACCCCGGCCGGATCGAGCGGGCCCACGGCGTGCGGTTCCTCGTCGCCCACTCGTGCGAGAACCCCACGTACCCGCTGGGGCTGGCGAGCCTTTGGGCCGGCTCGGGCGCCCGGTACGCCTGGGGCGGCAACTTCGGCGGCGACACGCGCGTGCCCGCAAAGCACCTGCGCAACCGGAAGCGCGAGATCTTCTGGTGGGTCGGCCGCGGCGGCAGGAAGGTCCTCATGAAGTGGCCATCGCTCGTCGGCGGCGACAGCGTCGGCGGATATGCCGAGGCCCGCAGGCCCGCGAACGTCGTCGAGTACCTCACGACGAACAAGGCCTTCCTGCGGCGATATCCCTATCCGGTCGTCAGCGCGTTCGGCAAGGGATGGGACGACCTGGAGACGCTCACAGATGAGCTCGAGACCGTGGCGGCCGGCAAGACCCGACCCGGCCGGAAGGTCTACGTCTCGAACCAGGTGGACTTCTTCCAGGACTTCGAGAAGACCTGCGGCCGTCAACTGCCGCGGGTCAGCGAGAGCTACGGGAACGAATGGGACCTCTACGTCGCAGCGCTCGCCGGGCTGTCGGCGCGGCTGAAACGCGCAACGGAGCGGCTGCGCAGCGCCGAAGCGCTGGCGGTCATTGTGAGCCTCCGGCAGCCGGGCTTCATGGCCGGGCGCAAGGAAGCCCGCGAGCAGGCCTGGGTCAACATGGGGCTGTACCCCGAGCACGACATCAACATGATGGGAAAGGGCGAGGCGGCCAAGCGCAAGCGGCTCGACTGGCAGGTCCGGCTGGTCCGGGAGGTCGAGGCCTACGTGAACCGGCTGCACGACGATGGCGTGGCCGCACTCGGCGCGATGATCCCGAAAGGCACGGGTTCGCGGTTCTTCGTTTTCAATCCCCTCAGTTGGCAGCGCACGGACGCGGCCGACCTTCCCTGCGGCGGGCGGGGAGGCGCTCACGTGATCGATCTGGCCACCGGCCGGGAGGTCCCCAGCCAGCCGCTGACCGTCGGCGGCGGGAAGTACCTGCGCATCCTGGCCGAAGGCGTCCCCGCGGTGGGGTACAAGGTCTACGAGGTCCGCAAAGGCGCCGGGCGGAAGTTCCCGCAAGGGCCCGGCGTCAGCGGCGGCGTCATCGAGAACCGCCACTACCGCGTTGCCGTCTCGCCGCGGGGCGCCGTCACCAGTCTGATCGACAAGGCGCAGGGCGGCCGGGAGCTCGTCAAGAGCATCGGCGGTTACTGCATCAACGACCTGGGGCCGAGCGGCGGCAATCTTGTCGCGGAGAACGTCGGGTGCGTCTCGGCGACGCTCAGGGCGACGGCCGATCGGCCGCTGGCACACACGACGCGCGTAACGCTCTTTGGCGGTTGCCGGCGGATCGAGATCCGCAACGAGATCACGCAGGGCTTCGACGAGGCGCACGCGTGGCGGTTCGCCTTCAACCTGCCCTCGCCGGACGTGTGGCACGAGGAGTGCGGGACCGTCCTCCGGGCGAGGCCGGTGACCGCCGGGGGACACTACGCCACCTGGGCGGCGCGCGTGGACTGGCTGACGCTCAATCACTTCGCCGACATGGGCGCCGCCGACGGCGTCGGGGTGACGCTCTCCAACGCCGACTGCTGCTTCATGAAGCTGGGGAGGAGCTCCTACACGTCGCTCGATGCCAACACGCCCCGGATCAGCGTGCTGGCCGGCGGGCGGGTCGGCGGCAACCGGGGCAGCGGCATCGCCAGCCAGGGCGGCGACCGCCGGTTCCTCCAGAGGTTCGCCCTGCGAACGCGGGCCAGGTACGGCGCACCCGAGGCCATGCGGTTCGCCCTGGAGCATCAGAACCCGCTGGTTGCGGGCGCCGCCACGGGCCCCACCGGCCGCCGGGGCGAACGGAGCTTCTCCCTGCTGGGCATCTCGAAGCCGCAGGTCGTTCTCTGGGCTCTCAAGCCCGCCGAGGAGGGCATCGCCCGCGGCGTCATCGCCCGCGTCTGGAACCTCGCCGACTCGCCGGTTCCGTTCGTCCTTCGTTTCGCGGGCGGCATGACGAGGGCGAAACGGACGACACACATCGAGACGGACCTGGAGGACGCCCAGGTGACCAAGGGGGCGCTCGCCGAGACGCTCGCGGGCAACCGGATGCAGACCTACCGGCTTGTCATGGAGTAGCGGCCGTGCGCCGCTACTTGACTTCGAGGTACTCGATCAGCGCTCCATCGTCCAGGAAGTAGGCGATGCGGATGTTCTCGGCGGCCGCCAACGGGCCCACGACCACCTCCTTGCCCTCGAGCGCCTCCTCCAGGTCGTCCACGGCCCAACTGGTGTGTGGCATCTTGGCGACGGGCGTGTCGGCCAGCGGGCTGTCCGGCGCGAAGCGGACCCACTCTATCCTGTTCACCGGGTCGTCGTCCGGGTTGGTGCCCCAGACCTTGAGCGACTCGAAGTACATCTCGCCGGGCTTCTCAGTCTCGGCGACCAGCCCGATGTGATGGAATGATCTCATGCGGTGTTCCTTTCCTGCTGTATGCGGCACTAAGGAATCGCGCAGGAATAACCTGAACGGGCCTGCAATGACGAATGATGAATGACGAATGACGAACGCCCGGAAACACCCGCGCATTGCGTCTCAATTCGCCCTTTTCCATTCGGCATTCGTCATTCGGCATTCGGCATTCCCGGGATCGACTGCTTGAGTTATTCCTGCGCGATTGCTAATCCCCGTTGAGTGTCCTACCTCGCCGCCAGCGCCTTTCGTGACCGTCCCAGCGCGTCGGCGGCGATCATGGCGTCGAGCACGTCGGCGGCCGTCACCTCGAACGGGTGGTTCTTGCAGAGCGATCCCTCGGAGGCGCAGATGTCGGCGACGGGCTGGAGGCGCTCGCGCGAGACGCCCTCCAGGCCGAGGTCCGCGAAGGTCACCGGCAGGCCGACGGCGATCTCGAAGTCCACGATATCGAGCATCTCCTCGACGTCGAAGTCGTCGTCCAGGCAGAGCTGGCTGATGACGCCGAAGCCGACCTCGTGGCCGTGCATCAGGTGGTGGCACTCGGGGAAAGAGGGCAGGCAGTTGGCGACCATGTGCGCGGTGGCGACCCCGCCGGACTCGAAGCCCAGCCCGCTGAGCAGCACGTTGGCCTCGACGACCTTCTCGACGGCGGGCGTGACGGCGTCGTGCTCGACGGCGCGAACGGCCTCTATGCCGTGCTCCATCAGTATGTCGTAGCACAGCCGGGCGATCGCCATGGCCGCCAGCGTGGAGACCCCGCCGGCGAGGTTGCCGGCGCGGCCTTTGAAGCACGCCTCGACCTCCACCCACGTGCCGAGCGCGTCGCCCATGCCGGCCACGAACGCCTCGACGGGCCCGTTGGCGATCACCTCCGTGTCGACGAGGACGAGGTCCGGGTTGCGCCCCCAGCTCTCAAAGCCCGTGCAGTTGCCTTCCTCGTCGTACCAGACGGTGTAGGAGCTGGTGGGCGAGTCGTTCGAGGCGATGGTGGGGACGGTGATCATCTTGATGTCGGCCTGGTGCGCGGCGGCCTTGGCGGTGTCCAGCGTCTTCCCGCCGCCGATGCCGATCGCTACGTCGGCGTCCTTCTGGCGGGCGATCTCCGCGACGCGGGCGGCCTCGGGCTTGGTCGAGTCGCCGGCGAAGTCCACGTCGATGACCTCCAGGTGGGCCTCGGCGAAGCTGGCGAGCACGGTCTCGCCCACGATGCCCTTGACCCGCGAGTCCCACAGGACCAGCGGCCTGGCGGCGATGGCCTTGACGTAGGTGCCGATCTCCGCGATGGCCCCTCTTCCCTGAACGTACTTGCGTGGTGCGATGAGTGTGGCTCTCATGTCGAGTCTCTCCCAAGAGTCAACGAGGCAACCATGACGGCACGGAACGGCGCCGCCTTGGGGACCGCCGGCGGCGCCAGGGCATCATGATGCCCGCTGGGTCGCCGCAAACAAAGGGCTTTTTCGTCGGGAAAAGCAGCGGCAGGCACACCGTCCGCCGTCAGGGGGACCCGCCCGTCGGTCTTGTCGCAGTCGTCCCGGCCGGGCGCGCCTGGAGCCGTTTGAGCGCGGCCGCCGCTTCCTTCGAGACGGGCGTCGGGCCGGGGCCGGCGGCCAGCTCCTGGAGGACACCGCAGGCCTTCGCCGAGCCGATCAGCTCCAGCGCCTGGATCGCCCGCCCGTGGCGCAGCGAGCCCCCCCTGCTGGCAAAGGGGCTCGCCAGCTCCTCCAGCAGTGCGTGGATTCGCCCCCGCGCTTCGGCCGAAGCGGCCGTCTTCAGGGCGGCGCGAAGCGCCGGTTCGGCGGCGCGGCCGCACCGGCGGAGCAGATCGCTTGCCTCGTGGCGAGTCCGGAACTTGGGATGGCTCAGCCGGTCAATGGCCGCCTTCATCTGCTCCGGCCCGACCGGCCCGGACTCGGCCCGGAGCCGCTCACCAATGAACGCGACGGCCGCGTCCGACGCATTGACCAGGCGCCAGAGCGCCCCGAAGCCGCTGCGCGGATCTCTCTGACACAGGTCCGACCACAGTTGCTCCATCTCGCGACCCGACGGCCTGGTCTCGGGGGCAGGCGACGTCGGCTCCAGCGGATTGAGCGTCCAGATCAGCACGGTCGAGTCGCAGTGCCCCGAGGCC
>CAYRVX010000017.1:0-51702 GCA_964427875.1 uncultured Planctomycetaceae bacterium | reverse complement strand
CCGAGGCCGAACTTCCGGCGGACTTCGCCTTTCCGGACGTCCCAGAGGTAAACCGTCTTGCCGACAGCCGAGGCGATTGTCCGCCCGTCCGGCGAGAAGGCCACGATGTCCGCCAGGTCGTCGGCGTGGGCAAGGCGGGCCTTCTCGGCGCGGGTGGCGACGTCCCAGACGCGAACGGTCTTGTCGTTGCTCACGCAGGCAAACAGCTTGCCGTCAGGCGAGAACGCCAGTGCCGGGTTCGCCCATGGGGAAGCCTCCAGCGTGGCGAGCTTCCTCAGGGCCGGCATGCGGTAGAACGAGATCGTCTCTCCGCCGCGCGTGGCCGCCAGAACGCGGCTGTCCGGTGAGACCGCGATCTGATACAAGACCGGCCGGATCGATGATAACGGCAGGTGCGTCGCAGCGTCCCAGAGGATTGCCGTGGTGTCGTGGCTGGTCGACGCGACGTACCGGTTGTCCCCAGACCAGGCCACGTGCGTGACCTCGTGTGCGTGTCCCCGCAGCTCCAGTCGCTCCTTGCCTGTGACCAGGCTCCAGACGCGGAGCCTGTTCTCGCACTGGCTGCACGAGGCGATGGCCTTGCCGTCGGGGGAGACGGCCAGGGCGTAGATCATCGAGCTGATGCGCGGCGGCCGGAGGACGCGAACCTCCTCGCGCGCGGGCAGGCCCCACAGGCGGATCAGCCCGTCGCAGCCGCCGGAAACGAGGGCCTTGCCGCCGGGCAGAAACGCCAGCGCCTTGATGCCGTCCCTGTGGGCCCGCTTGATGATCGCCTTGTGCTTGCCCGTTTGGCTGTCCCACAGGCGGATCGTCCCGTCGGCGCCGGCCGCGGCGACGGTCGCGCCGTCCGGCGAGAAGGCCACTGCCGCGACGGGCCCGGGCGCGCCGACGACCTTGCCGAACGGCGATGTCGTGGGCTTGGGCTTTGCCTTGCCGATCCCGAGGCCGTGGAGCACCTTGCCTGAGGCCACGTCCCACAGACGGACCGTCCTGTCGCTCGATCCGGCGGCCAGCAGCTTGCCGTCGGGCGACCAGGCCAGGCATGAAACGAGGACGTCCTGGCGGAGGAGACGTCTGCTCGGCGGCTGCGTTTTGATACCTTCCTGTATGACGATTCCCCCCCGGCCGCCCACCGCGATGCACTTGCCGTCGGGTGAGAAGGTCAATGCCTGTGGATACATCCCGGCGCCGCCGTCGTGGATGAGCTTCCCTGTGGCGGTGTCGTAGGCGCGCAGCACCCCAAACAGGCCGTGAGGCAACTGATCCGGGCCCAAGAGGGGGCCCTTGCCTTTGGGGTCAAGCTCCGGCTCGTGCACGGCGATGGCCGCCAGGACCTTGCCGTCGCCGCGGAGGGCTATCCGCGTGTCCCCGTAAGGCAACCCCGCCCGGCCTGGCTCCGGATGCTTCAGTGTCTTGAGATACATGCCGGAATCGGCCCGCCAGAGCTTGATCGCACCGTCGGTGCCGGCCGACGCAAGGACCTTCCCGTCGGCCGACCAGGCCACGTCCGTAATGTCCACTATGTGCCGCAGCCGAGCGGTGCCCAGCCGGGCGACGGCCCCCGGAGGCAGGTCGTCGCCGAGCGCGTCCTTCCGCGCGGGGCGCGGCGCCGAAGGGACGGGCGCTTCGCCCGCCCACAGCGCCCCGGCCGCCGTCAGCAGCAGCCAACAGCCCGCTGCGACGCCGTTTTTGCGCTCGGCCCGCAAACGCACGCTCCCGCTCGCCCCCGCAGTGGGCACGTAGGATGGATCACCGGCTCCCTCCGGCCGTCGGGGCCTCGGTGCTGACGGCCTGGGCGAAGGTCGGCACGGGGCGGAAGTCGGGATGGTCCTTGTAGCGGATGTTCTTCCGTCCCCAGTAGGAGCCGTAGTACTGCGCGTTGGAATCGACCCACGTGGCGAGCTTCACGAAGTCCGCCAGAGGCAGCTTCCCGGCGTTGCCGGTGCAGCCCTTGCGGACCTGTCGGATGAATCTGCTGGCATAGGAACCCACCGTCTTGGGTGGCGCGTACGGCGTGCCTCCCCAGTCGGAGCCCTCGTCGAACGTCTTGACGAGCCCGCGCCGCAGGATGTTCTCGTACGACCGGCAGAAGCGAGTGGTCAGTGTGCCGGTCAGGTCGAGCCCGCCCTTTGGGCTCGAGGCGCCGTGGCAGCGGACGCAGTGCCTGTCCAGGACCGGCTGCACGTCGGTGATGTAGTGGATCGCCCGCCCGGCGGTCCTGTCCCCGGGCTGAGGGCCGGGCATCAGGGCGGGGGCCTTCCGGGCGAGCGTTATCCCGTACCGCCGCGGGAGCGAGTCGTGGGGCGTCTCGTGGCAGCCGACGCACGTTCGCTTCTCGCCCGGCCGGTAATTCACGTACGTCCGCTCGCGCTGGATTTCCATGTAGTTTTCGTCGAGGGCCTGGAAGTAGATGTTCCGGTCGGCCGGCACGTGGAAGTGGGCCGACCCGTCCTCGTGGACGGGCACCACGCCGTGGAGGACCTTGACGGCCAGTACGCTGCCCCGACTGACCAGGGCCGTGTGCGAGCCGTACCTGCCTCTCTGGTCCCAGAACCGCCGCGCCGCCCACGGGCGGGGGACCTGCTCCATGATGCGAATATACTTCACCGAGCCCCGCTCGACGCCCTCCATCCCGTGGTAGACGTCCTGGACCATGCAGACGGCCAGGTCTCTGGCGGCCAGCTCCGCATCGCGCGTGTCGGGCAGCACCGGCGGCGCCTCGCGCGGGCGAAGCGGATACGGCTGCCAGCACGAGAACTCCGGGTCCTTGTGGATAAGCACGTGGTTGCCGAACTCGTCGATCAGGTACAGCCCGTAGGCGCGGACGTCCTTCCACGGCTTGTCGGGGTTGTGGGCCACCAGGAAGAACTCGGCGCTCAGCGGGTAGGGGTCCATGTAGAGCGGCCCGTTGGTGTGGCGGACCCACTTGCCGTCCACCAGGTGGTTCCAGCCCGGCTCCTGGCGGATGTCCACGTGCGGCGTGATGTACGTCATCGGCTCGCGCGTGCGGATGTTCTTGAGCATGTCCAGGCGGATCACCGTGCCGATGCCGCTCTGCGGGTAGTGCGGCGTGCCGAGCACGACGAACATGTCGCCGTCGCCCGGGACCTGCCGGCCGTGAATCAGCGTCGGCGGGTATTGGATGTCGTTGCCGTAGACCTCCACCGAGGCCGTGCCGTTCGGGCGCATGGCCCAGAGGCACTTGATGCCGAGCTGGCCCTTGTCGACGTACTCCCACCGCGCGTACAGGATCCGCCCGTCGGCCATCATGGACGGCGAGAACTCGCTGACGGGGCTGTTGGTCAGTTTCTGGAGGTTCCCGCCGTCGCCGCCTGCCTGTCCGGCAGGCAGGTCCATCCGGTAGAGCACGGCCGTCGAGAGGATGTCCGGCGCGTCGCAGAGCGTGCCGTACTCGCACCGCGTGGAGGTGAAGCAGATCCCGCCGCCCGGCAGGTAGCAGGGGTGCAGGTCGTCGGTCTGGTGGTAGTACATCCTGCCGGTGCCGCCGAGGAAGGAGTTGTCGTACTTCAGGATGCGCTCCTCCTCGTCGTCCGGCGGGAACGTGAGCTGCCGCACCTTGCCGAGGCGCCGCCCGGTCTGGGGGTCGATGTCGATCTCGAAGATCCTAAAGCCCTCGCGCCTGGCCTTCTTCCAGTCGAAGACGACCTTCCGGGCGCTGAAGTGCAGGTCGAAGCGCCCGAAGATGCCGCCGGCCATCTCGGGGATCAGGTCGCTGGCCTCGCCCGTCTTCAGGTCGAGCACGCAGAGGTTCCCGCCGTAATTGCCGACGCCGTCGATGAAGTCGGTGTAGAAGTGGCTGGAGTGGTACGTGTAGCGCTTGACGAACAGGAGCTTGTCGAACCGCATCAGCGGGTTGTCGGCGATGAGGGCGTCGTGGCGGAGCTTGGCGAGCTCGCCGGCCCACTCGGCCATGGAGTCGTCGCCGGAAGCGCCGGTGCGCCACCGCGATGCGTGCCTGACCAGCTCGTTGAGCCGGGCGAGGTGCTCGGGCCCTTTGGGATATCCGGCCGCGTGGGTCCGCGTCAGTTGTGCGATGGCCCTCTGGAGCGGCTCGACCCTGAACCTCCGCAGCTCCGCCAGGATGAGCCCGTAACGCCGCGACCGCAGGTACAGCCCGCGGATCTCGGTGAGCCCGGGGCGGTCCTTGACCGCCTTGGCGAGCTCGGCGGCCCGTTCGGCCACCTTCGGCCGGCGATGCGACGCCCTGGCGTATGCCCGGGCCAGGCCCGCCCAGTCGCCCGGCCGCCAGGCAGACCAGATGCCGTCTTCCCGCTCCCAATCCATCTCCTGCCGGGCCGATGCGTCCGGGAAGTCGCGCTTGAGAAGCTCCCAAAGGGCGCCCCGCGGATCGGGCCTGCCGGCGCCCGGCAGAAGGACGCAGCCCTTGCCGTTCAGCCGAAGGGCCTTGCCCTTCCTGCCCTCGGTGAAGTCGCAGCCGGTCAGCTTGGTGGCGTGGTTTTGCGAGCCGGAGGCGTCGGTGCCGTCGCCATCGAACGGCCAGTAGCCGAGAAGCCCGCTCGCCTCGGGGCCGGCGGGCTTCTCGAGGTGGGCCCTGACCTCCTCGGCGGACAGCGCGCGGCCGTAGATGCGGACCTCGTCGATGGCACCGAGGAAGCCGCTTCTCCGATCGGGGAAGTCCACGCTCGTGTAGCCGATCTTCGCGACGCAGGCCTTGGGGTCCGGTTCGGCCTCGAGCCGCCCGTCCGCGCCGAGCCGGCCGTCCACGTAGATCCGCTGCCCCCAGCGGCCGCCCACGAGGGCCACGTGATGCCACTTGCCGTCCGCCACCGGCTGCCGCGATTGGATGACGCCGACCCAGCCGATGTCGAAGCACGCCTTCCCGCGCCCGATGAAGAGCGACTTGCCCTGCTCTATCCACTTCCCCTTGAGCGGCGCCTTGGCGAAGATCGTCCCGCCCCTTATCGTCCGGACCCACGCCATGACCGTGAAGTCGCTGCGCCCCAGGTCGGGAAGCGGCACCGGCGCCTTCTCGCCGGCGGCACTGCGGGCCAGCGCCTCGCGCGAGGCGATCAGCGTCTCCAGCCAGTCGGCCTTCTTCACGTAGAACGCCGGCCGAGGGGCCGCAACGGCGCCCGCCGCGATCAGCGCCGCGACAACAAGGCACCACTTCTGCATGAGTCTGGTCCTTCCCGACGGAGTCTGGTCCCGCCTCTCCTGAACAGCGGCGTCGCTGCCAGTATACCCGGATTTTCCGGACAACGGCCACGGTTCCTGTACAATACGGCGGCGTCCGGCCGCATGAGTACAGGCACAAGGAGATCCTGCATGTGTCATTCGCCCAACCACGGTTCGTGTATCGGCCGCTGTCACACCGTCAGCCGGCGCAGTTTTGTCAAGGGCTGCGGCGCAGCGCTTGTGACCGCCGGCGGCCTGGCTCGCACCGCGGGCCCCGCGGACGAGCCGAAGCGCCGACGGGTCCGTGTCGGCCTGGTCTACTTGTCGAAGCGGGGATCGAGCTGGCCGTCTCCGCATTTCGACGTCGCCGGCCGTGAGAAGCAAGTCCTCGACCTGCTGACCAAGGGCTGCCCGGACGTTGACTTCGTGCCGGTCGCCGTTCGGGCGCCGACCGACGTGCAGAAGGCGGCCGCCCTGAAGGACCAGGTGGACGGCTACTTGGTCTATGTCCTCACGCTGACCTGGAACCTTCAGCGGGCAATCACGGCCGTCGGCAAGCTCGGCAAGCCGATGCTCGTGGCCGACGAGTTCCTCGGCGGCTCGGGCGTCTTCCTGCGGGGATACAGCGATCTCTGTCGCCGGCGCATCCCGGCCGTGGGCGTCGCGAGCACGCGGCTGGACGACCTCGTTACTGTCGCAAAGTGCTTTGCCGACCTGAGAAAGCCCGGCGCGACCCCCGCATCCTTCGCCAGGCAGTGCCAGCAGGTCTATCGGAAGACCTTCGCCAAGGCGGGCGAGATGAAATTCGCGGACGATCCCGTCTCGCTGACCGACGTCGGCCGGTGCGTCGAACGGTTCAGGAAGTGCCGGTTCCTGATTGTCGGCCGCGGCAGGCCGGGCCGGGAGCAGGATTTCCTTGGCGCCAAGGGCATCTACGTCGGGTTCCCAGAGCTCAAGGCCGTCTACGACGCGGTGGATCGGGACAAGGCCGGAGAATGGGCCGACCGCTGGAGCAGGGAGGCCGAGAAGATTCTCGACGCGAAGGGCGACTGGATCCGCAAGGCGGCGTGCGTCTACCTGGCCACGCTGGAACTGCTGAAGCGCCACAAGACCGACACGGTCACGATGAACTGCCTGGGGGGATTCGGCAGCGGGCAGCTCCCGGCGTATCCCTGCCTGGGGTTCATGCAGTTGTTGAACGACGGCGCACACGGCGTGTGTGAAGCGATGCCCGACGACACGCTGAGCATGCTGATGGCCCGCATCCTGACGGGGCGCCCCGGCTACGTCTCGGACCCGGTCCTCGACACCTCGAAAAACCACATCGTCTACTCACACTGCATGGCCACGACGAAGGTCTTCGGCCCTGAGGGCAAGTCGAACCCGTTTCGCATCCGAACGCTCCACAACCGCGACCCGCGGGGCACGTGCGTGCAGTCGTTCCTGCCGGCCGGCTACATGACCACCTCGTTCCGAACGAATTTCGCCCGGAAGCAGATGGTCATCCATCAGGCGAAGGCGGCCGGCAACGTGGACGCCGATCGCGGGTGTCGCACGCAGTTGATCGGGGAGGTCCGAGGCGACATCGCCAAGCTGTTTCCGCAATGGGACCACTTCGGCTGGCACCGCGTGACGGTCTATGGCGACGTGAAGGAGCCGCTGATCGAGTTCGGCAAGGCGCTCGGGCTGAAGATCGTGGAAGAGGCCTGACGCCGCCGCGGCGCATTTGAGAGGACCAGGAGTAGAGATGAACAAGCACCTGACGAGCATCGCCGTTCTTGTATCGCTGATTGTCCTGCCCTTTGCCGGCGCTCTTCGGGCCGGGCAGGCGGGCAAGGGCCCGTTGAAGGTCTTCATTCTTGCCGGCCAGTCGAACATGGAGGGGCAGGCAGTGGTCGACCTCGACCACGAGAGGTACTACAACGGCGGCAAGGGCAACCTCGAGCACGTCATGCGGAGTTCTGCGAAGGCCCGCCTCTATGCGCACCTCAGAGATAAGGACGGCAAATGGGTGGTCCGAGACGACGTGTGGGTGTGGTACAAGACCGAGAAGTCGGGACTGAAGAAGGGCGGCCTGGGCATTGGCTTCGCGGTGTATCCCGGGAAGCACCACTTCGGCCCGGAGCTTCAGTTCGGTCACGTGATCGGCGACTATCTCGACAACCAGGTGCTTCTCATCAAGACCGCCTGGGGCGGCAAGAGCCTGTACCGGGATTTCCGCCCACCCAGCTCCGGCGGCAAGGTGGGCCCGTACTACACCAGGATGCTCCAGGAGGTCCGCGAAGCACTGGCGGACATCAAGAAACACTTCCCCGGCTACGACGGCCGCGGCTATGAGGTTGCGGGCTTCGTCTGGCTGCAGGGCTGGAACGACATGTGTACTCCCCCGGCCGTGCCCGAGTATGAGCAGAACCTCGCGAACCTGATCAAGGACCTGCGCAAAGAGCTCAAGGCGCCGAATCTGCCCGTGGTGATCGGCGAGCTCGGCAACGGCGGCCGACCGGCGAAGGGCAGCATGGCCGAGATCCGAAAGGCCCAGGCCGCGGCGGCTGCACGGCCGGAGCTTCGCAACACGGTCGCGTTTGTGAAGACCGCCGAATTCGCGAGGCCGGCCAAGGAATCGCCCAACGTGGGACACGGCCACCACTGGTTCGGCAACGCGGAGAGCTACTTCCTGATAGGCAATGCCCTCGGCGAGGGGATGAAGAAGCTCCTTGGCGCGAACCGCGGCGAGTGATTGACAGCCCGCGCGGGCCGGATTACATAGGTGCCCGTGCCGTGATGTCGATTCGCGGTCGCCCGCACCCGTGCCTCCTGGACCACGTGCGCCCATGAGCCAGCGAAGAGAGACGTTCCAGTACTTTCGAGGCAACCCCGAGGTCTCCGTCCTGATCCTGGGCGGGGGGATCAACGGCGTCGGGCTGTTTCGCGAACTGGCCCTTCAGGGCGCCGACTGCCTGCTCGTGGACAAGTCGGATTTCGTCGCGGGGGCCAGTTCGAAATCGACCCGGATGATCCACGGCGGCCTGCGGTACCTGGAGCGCCGCGAGTTCAAGCTCGTGCGCGAATCGCTGTTCGAACGGAACCGCCTGCTCGAGAACGCCGGCCACTGTGTGACCCCGCTGAAGACGACCATTCCGCTGCCCTCGCGGCTGGGCGGGCTGCTCAGGTCGATGCTGATCTTCATCGGCTTCACCGTCCGTCCCGGCGAGCGAGGCGTGCTGCCCGTCAAGCTCGGCCTGTGGTTCTACGACTTCATCACGCGGAAGGACCGCAAGACCCCGACGCATTACATCGCGCCGAGAGACGAGGCCCTTCGCGGCATGCCCGGGCTCAAGACGAACATCGTGGCCACCGCCAACTACTGGGACGCCTGGATCACCCAGGCCGAGCGGCTGTGCATCGAGCTGATCCAGGACGCCCGCGCGGCCAACGCGGAGTGTCGCGCGCTCAACTACGTGCGCCCGCGGGGCGTCGAGGACGGCGCGGTGGTCCTGGAGGATGCGATCACGGGCGAGTCGGTCGCCGTCCGGCCGCGGGTGCTCGTCAACGCCACCGGCGGCTGGGTGGACATCACCAACGCCGCGCTGGGTCTCGAGACGCAGTACATGGGCGGGACGAAGGGCTCGCACCTGGTGGTCGACTGCCCGGCGCTGCACGAGGCCCTGGACGGCCGGATGGTGTACTACCAGCCCCCCGACGGCCGCGTGTGCATCGTGTTCCCGTTCATGGACAAGGTGGTCATGGGCTCGACGGACATCCGCGTGGACGACCCCGACGAGGCCCGCTGCGACGAGGACGAGATCGAGTATATGTTCGCTGCGCTGCGCGGCGTGTTTCCGGGCGTGAAGGTATCGCGCGAGGACGTCGTGTACGTGTTCTGCGGCGTCCGGCCGCTGCCGTCGGCCGAGGGCCAGGTCCTCGCCAACGTCAGCCGCGGGCACAGCATCCGCGTCGTCGAGCCGGAAGCTGATCGCCCGTTCCCCGTCTACTGCCTGATCGGCGGCAAGTGGACCACGTTCCGCACCTTTGCCGAACAGGCGGCCGACGCGATCCTCGAGCACCTGGGCGCCGAGAGACGATGCTCGACCGAGCACGTGCCGATCGGCGGCGGCAGGGACTTCCCGGCCGGCCAAGAGCAGAAGGCCGGATGGATCGAGCGCGTGGCTCGCCAGTCCGGCCTGGAGGAAGCGAGGGTGGCGGTCCTGCTGGCTCGCTACGGCACCTCGGCGGAGGCCTACGCCAAAGGCGCCGATGCCGATGCCGATGCGGAGCGTCCGCTTGCGTCGCTGGGCGATTACACGGTCGGCGAGATCACGCGGATCGCCACCGAGGAGTACGTCGAGCACCTCACCGACCTGATCTGCCGGCGGAGCATCATCGCGCTGGTTGCACAGGCCACGGAGCCGGTGCTTGGCGAGCTGGCCGAGGTCGTCGGCACGGCCCTCGGCTGGGATCAGGCCAGAAGGAGACAGGAGGTCGAACAGGCGCTCGCCGAGGTGCGCGTGCCTTGGGAATCGTGAGCGACACGGTAGGTGTCGGGGGCAGCCGACTTCATCCCCACACGGGCCGGGCGGGCGGGCCGCGGAAGGCCTGGAGGCGGAGATCCCACGCCCCCTCTGCCTTTCAGGTGCGGCTTTCCAGTTCCCGGAGGATGTCGTCGATGAGGGGGAGGTTCTCTGTCAGGGCCTCGGTGCAAGCGGGTGCGCCGTCGTCGCCGAGTTGCACGATGCCCCCGGCGAGCCGCCCGTCGTAGGGCAGGTGTCCGATCAGCGGGATGTCCCCCAACCGCTGGCGGAGCGGATCGAGCGATTCGCCCTCGCCGACGCGATTGGCCACGGCGAAGAGCTTCGTCATGCCGATGTCGCCGGCGAGCGCGCGGATTCTCCCGGCGGTCTGGACGCTCCACGGGCCTTCGTCCACGACGATGAGCATTGCGTCCATGGACTGGCCCGTGGCGCGGCCGAGATGTTCAATGCCGGCCTCCATGTCCATGATGATCGTCTCGTCGCGGCCGAGGATCAGGTGGGTCAGCAGCGCCTTGACCAGCGCGCTGGCCGGGCAGATGCATCCGCCTCCGCCCTTCCTGACGCCGCCCAGGGCCAGCACGCGGATGCCGCCGATCTTCACGGCGTGTTTCTCGGGGAGGTCGTCCACCTTGGGATTGAGCTTGAAGTACCCTCCATAGGAGGATTTGGAGCCGGTGCGCTCGGCGATGAGGTCCTCCATATCGGCCAGGGGCACCGGCTGCTGATCGACGCCGGCGCCGAGGGCGCTGGCGAGGTTGGCGTCCGGGTCGGCGTCCAGGGCGATCACGCTGCGGCCCTTGAGGTTCAGCGCCGAGGCAAGCATCGCCGACAACGTCGTCTTGCCCACGCCGCCCTTTCCCGAGATGGCGATCTTCATGGCTGCTTCCTCCGCGGGAGCCGTGCCAGTTTAGGCCTCGTCGCCGCCGGTTTTCAAGGTTGCCCTCGGCGGAAAGCATCTGTTAAGAACATTGCGGATACCCTTGACTCGCACGTTGCCGGAATGCTACCGTATACTGGCCTGTCCGTCGGTTGTTGTTTTTGATGATGATGCAGAGCGCAGGTGTATATGATGGCCCCATTGCTCCGGCGAGGCGTCTGGGCGCCGAAGGAATGGGCCATACTGTCTCTTGTGAGGTCACATGATGAGCAGTGCTGCCGAGAAACGAAGTAGCGACCCCGCCACCATCGAAATGCTCTCTCATGCCGCAGAGAAGAAGCTGGAGGTGGCGTGGGACCGTAAGGACGCGATGGAGCCGCAGTGCGGCTTCGGCCAGTTGGGCATCTGCTGCCGCATCTGCACGATGGGCCCGTGCCGGATCGACCCGTTCGGCGACGGGCCCCAAGCGGGCATCTGCGGCGCCACGGCGGACATCATCGCCGCGCGGAACCTGATCCGCATGATTGCCGGCGGCGCTGCGGCCCACTCGGACCACGGCCGGGACATCGCCCACACGCTCCTGCTGGCCGCCGAGAACGAGGGCGGCGACTACGAGCCCAAGGATGAGACCAAGCTGCGCGCGATGGCCGAGGAGCTTGGCGTCCAGACGGACGGCAAGGGGCTCCACGAGATCGCCCGCGGCGTGGCGGAGATCTGTTTCTCCCAGTTCGGCCAGCAGCACGGCGAAGTGGTCTTCACCGCCCGCGCGCCGGAAGATCAGCGCAGGCGGTGGCGCGAGGCCGGCGTCATGCCCCGCGGCGTCGACCGCGAGATCGTCGAGATCATGCACCGCACGCACATCGGCGTGGACAACGATCCGATCAACCTGATCCTCCAGGGCATCCGGGGCTGCCTCGGCGACGGGTGGGGCGGCAGCATGATCGCCACGGACCTCTCCGACGTGCTGTTTCGCACGCCGCACTGGGCTCGCAGCCGAGCCAACCTCGGCGTGCTCGAAGCCGACGCCGTCAACATCGTCGTGCACGGCCACGAGCCCACGCTCTCGGAGATGATCCTCGCCGCGGTCCAGGAGAAGGAGATGGTCGAGCTGGCCAGGAGCAAGGGCGCCAGCGGCATCAACCTCAGCGGCATCTGCTGCACGGCCAACGAGATCCTGATGCGTCACGGCATCCCGCTGGCGGGCAACTTCCTCCAGCAGGAGCTGGCCATCGCCACCGGCGTGGTGGAAGCGATGATCGTGGACGTGCAGTGCATCATGCCCGCCCTCGGGGGACTGGTCCAACGGAACGACTACCACACGAAGCTGATCTCCACGAGCCCGAAGGCCAAGTTCCCCTTCGCCGAGCACATCCAGTTCGACGAGTCCAAGGCGATGGAGATCGCCAGGCGGATCGTCCGCATGGGCGTGGAGAACTTCGAGAACCGCGACAAGGGGCGCGTGCATATCCCCGAACAGAGCAGCCCGCTGGTGGCGGGCTTCACCGCCGAGAACGCCTTCGCCATGCTCGGCGGGCGGTACCGCTCGAGCTACCGCCCGTTGAACGACGCGGTGATGGCCGGACGCCTGCGAGGGGTCGCCGGCGTGGTCGGCTGCAACAATCCCAAGATCCGCCACGACTTCGGGCACGTCGAGATGACCAAGGAGCTGATCGCCAACGACGTCCTGGTGGCGGTGACGGGCTGCACGGCCGTCGCCGACGCCAAGGCCGGGCTGCTGGCTCCCGAGGCGGCCGAAAAGATCGCCGGAAAAGGCCTGCGCGAGATCTGCCGGGCCGTCGGCATCCCGCCGGTGCTGCACGTCGGAAGCTGCGTGGACAACAGCCGCATCCTCATCGTCCTCTCGAACATGGTCGCCGAGGGCGGGCTCGGGGAGTCCATCGCCGACCTGCCCGTCGCCGGGGCGGCACCGGAATGGATGAGCGAGAAGGCCGTCTCAATCGGCTTCTACGTGGCGGCCTCCGGGGTCTTTACCGTCCTGGGCGAGCCGTTCCCCATCCAGGGCTCCCAGGTCGTGACCGAGTTCGTCACCGAGGGCATGGAGGCGCTGTTCGGCGGGAAGTTCGCCTTCGAGCCCGACCCGATCGAGGCGGCGCACATGATGATCGATCACATCGATCGCAAGCGTGCGGCCCTGAAGCTCCCCGGGCCGATGTACGAGGTGCCTTACGCCCCCAAGACCATCGCGGAGGCCAAGGCCGCCGGCTAGGCGAGCGAAGGAGTATTGGCATGGCCAAGGTCATCGTCGTCAACGAAAGCCGCTGCCTGGCGTGCAAGAGCTGCGAGATCGCCTGCGCGATGGCGCACACGGAGGCCGAGACGCTCGTCGAGGCCATCCGCGCCGAGAGGCCGCCGCGGGCGCGCGTGCACGTCGAGCCGCTCGGGGACCACGGCGTGCCCCTCCAGTGCCGCCACTGCGAGGATGCGCCCTGTATCGCCATATGCCCGACCGGCGCGATCAACCGAGCCGGTGAAGGCCAGCCGGTGCTGTTGGATCAGGACCGCTGCATCGGCTGCAAATTCTGCACGATCGCCTGCCCGTTCGGTGTGATCGAGGTCTCTCCGGACGGCAGGGCGATGATCAAGTGCGACCTGTGCGTTGATCGGACGCGAGCCGGCGAGCCGCCGGCCTGTGTGGCCGCGTGTCCCACGGGGGCACTGGAGTTCGTGGAGCTGGACGATTACCTGCGTCGTCGTCGTCGCGAAGCCATCCGGCGCATCGGGGAGAACCTCGCCACGGCCGGCGCAGCCGCAAAGCAAACATAAGGACGCGGAACATGCCGCCGGCGTGGTGCGCCGGCAGGCGGCCGCGATCCGCCCGAGGAGAGCGTCGAATGGTTACGGTGACCGTGTGCGTCGGCAGCTCCTGCCACCTGAAGGGCGCGCGCGGCGTCATCGAGCGGTTCAGCAAACTGCTGGCCAGGCACGATCTTGCCGACGAGGTGGTGCTGAAAGGGTCCTTCTGCATGGAACGCTGCGGGGAAGGGGTCAACTGGCAGATCGACGACGAGCCGTTGACCAGCGCCGACGAGGCCGAGGCGGTCGCGGTCTTCCGGAGAAGGGTCCTGGAGCCCTTGGGGGCGCGATCGGCGGACGAGCCCGACGAGGGCGGCCCGGAGGAGGCCGAATCCGCATGAGCGCTTCGAACGAGGACATTGGCGCGACGCACACCAGTGCGATCCTGGAGCATACGCCCAACGGCGTTCTCCTGGTGGACCGGGACACGCGGATCCGGTTCGTGAATCCCGCCTTTCGGAGGATGTTCCACTGCCAGGGCGAGGAGCTTCTGGACCGGCCTGCGGGCGAGTTCGTGCACTCGGACTGCTTTGAGCGGGCCATCGCCGCCGGCGGGCACCTCATGGTGAAGGAGACCATTCCCGAGCACGAAGTGAGCTTCCGCGTGGGGCTGTTTCCCATCGAGGGGGAAGACCTGTACTGCGGGATCTTCATCGACATATCGGAGGAGGAAAAGGCGAGGAAGGACTTCCACGATCTGCGGGCCCAGACGCTCCAGCGGGCCCAGGAGGTGATCTCCCGGCAGATGCAGACGGCCCAGGAGATCGCGCGGCTTCTGGGCGAGACGACGGCGGAGACCAAGGTGCTCCTGGTGAAGCTCATGTCCCTTTTCGAGGAAGAGGGATATCAATGAAACTGTACTACGAGTGGGGAACGAGGCAGTTGCACAAGCACAGAGAGGAACTGTGCGGCGACAGCATTGCCTTTTCCCGCCGCTCGGACTACGTCACGATGGCGCTGTCGGACGGTCTCGGAAGCGGGGTCAAGGCGAACATCCTCGCGACCCTGACGACCCGCATCGCGATGCATCTCCTGGAGAACGACCTGTCGCTGAACGAGGTGGTGGAGACGCTGGGCAAGACGCTGCCGGTCTGCGAGGTCCGCAAGCTGGCCTACAGCACGTTCGCCATCGCGCAGTTCTACTGCGACGGCCGGGCCCGCATCGTCGTGTTCGATTCGCCGCCGGCCATCCTCCTGCGCCGGCGGAAGCGGATGGAGCTGCCGCGCGAGGATCGGATCATCGGCGGCAAAACGATCCACGAGAGCGTCCTCGATCTGGACTTGGGGGACTGGATCGTGTTCGTCTCCGACGGCGTGCTGAACGCCGGCATCGGCGGGAGATACCCGCTGGGCTGGGGCTGGGACCAGACGGCCCGGTACCTCGAAGGGCACGCCCATCCGGAGCTTTCGGCCCAGGCGGTGGCCGACAAGATGGCCGAAACCGTTGCCGAGCTCTATGCCAACGACCCGGGCGACGACGTGAGCATTGTCGTCATCAAGGTGCGGCGCAAGCTCGTGGCGACGGTGCTGACCGGCCCGCCGACGGACAGGGAGGCGGACGAAGCGGTCCTGTCGCGGTTTGTCAAGCGCCTGGGGCTGCACGTCGTCTGCGGCGGCACCACGGCGAAGATGGTCTCCCGCCATTTGGGTCGGCCACTGGACGTGGACCTGGAGACGATGAAGCCGGACGTGCCCCCGCTGGCGCACATGGATGGGCTCGACCTGGCCACCGAGGGAATCCTGACCCTGACGCGCGCCAACGAGATGCTCCAGTCCGGCGCGGGAAAGGAGAGCGTGAAGTTCAAGACAGACGGTGCAGCCGCCCTCGTCCGCCTGCTGCTGGACGTGGACCACGTGCACTTCATCGTGGGCATGGCGGCGAACCCGGCCCACCAGAATCCCAATCTCCCCCAGCAGTTGGGCATGAAACTGGCGGTGGTCCGCGAGATGGCGGAGGAACTGAAGAGACGCGGCATCGAGATCAGCATGGAGTCGGTATAGTTGATTCGTTGATCCGTTGACTTGTTACCTGGTTGGCTTGCTGGAAATGATCGCGGAAGAAGAGAAGCTCATCGAGGAGATCGTCAGCCGCTACGACGGCGAGGCGGGCATGCTCATCCCCATGATGCAGGACCTCCAGGCCGAGTGCGGCTACCTGCCGGCGGATCAGCTCCGCCGGCTTGCCAGGCGGCTGGAGGTGCCCGTCAGCCGTCTCTATGCCGTGGCGATGTTCTACTCCTCGTTCCGGGTCGCGCCGAAGGGGCGGCACGAGGTGACGCTCTGCGTGGGCACGGTCTGCTATCTGAAGGGATCGGGGCGGATCGCCGAGACGATCTGCCGGGAGTTCCAGGTGGAACCCGGCGGCACGACGGCGGACGGTCTGTTCTCGTACCAGCCGGTCAACTGCGTCGGCGCCTGTGCGCTGGCGCCGGTGATGATCGTGGACGGCGAATACCACGACGCCATGACGCCTCAAAGCGCGATGGAGATTCTGCGCGGTTTGGATGCTTCCGACGAGGCGGCCGAGACGGAGGCGGAAACGTGATCGCGCCCGGCATGAAGCGCCTGAGCAGCCCCGCGGACCTTCAGCGCCAGCGGGAGGAGCTCCGCAGACAGCGCGACCCCGCAGCGAAGTGCGTGCGCGTCTGCATCGGCACGGGCTGCGCGGCCAAGGGCTCGCGGAAGCTGTACGAGCTCTTCGCCGAGGCGATGGCGGAGATCGACGCCGACGTCGAGGCCGTCAAGTGCGTCGGCTGCCACGGCTTCTGCGAACGCGGGCCCATCGTCGTCGTCCAGCCGGGCCAGATCCTCTACCAGCGCGTCGAGGAGCCCGACGTCGCGGAGATCTTCCGCGAGACCGTGCTGGGCGGGCGGGTCGTGGAGCGTCTGCTCTACGAGGACCCCGTCACGGGCCTGAAGGCCGTGACGGCCGAGGAGATCCCGTTCTACAGCGCCCAGAAGCGCATCGTCCTGTCCGCCAACGGCGCCATCGACCCCAAGCGAATTGAGGATTACATCGCCGCCGGCGGCTACTCAGCCCTCGCCAAGGCCCTCTTCGAGATGACGCCCCAAGAGGTGCTGGCGGAGGTGGAGCGGTCGGGACTTCGCGGGCGCGGGGGCGGGGGCTTTCCGACCGGCCGCAAGTGGCGCTCCTGCCGCGAGGCGCCGGGGCAGGAGAAGTACGTCATCTGCAACGGCGACGAGGGCGACCCCGGCGCGTTCATGGACCGCAGCATCATGGAGGGCAACCCGCACTCGGTCCTGGAGGGCATGATCATCGGGGCGTATGTGATCGGCTCCTCGCAGGGCTACATCTACGTGCGGAACGAGTATCCCCTGGCCGTGGAGCACCTGGGATGGGCGATCGAGCAGGCGCGCGACCGCGGCCTGCTCGGCGAGGACATCCTCTCCAGCGGCTTTTCCTTCGACATCCGGATCAACCGCGGCGGCGGGGCGTTCGTGTGCGGCGAGTCCACGGCGCTGATGGCGTCGCTGGAGGGGCGCCCCGGCGAGCCGCGGGCCAAGTACGTGCACACCGTGGAGCAAGGCCTGCGGGACAACCCCACCAATCTCAACAACGTGGAGACCTGGGCGAACGTTCCGGCCATCGTCGGCCGCGGCGGGGAGTGGTTCGCGTCGATCGGCACGGAGGAATCGACGGGAACGAAGGTGTTCAGCCTCGTGGGCGACGTGGCGAACACCGGGCTCGTGGAGGTGCCCATGGGCATCACGCTCCGCCGGATCATCGAGGAGATCGGCGGAGGCGTCAAGGAAGGCAAGGCCTTCAAGGCCGTCCAGACGGGCGGGCCCTCCGGCGGCTGCATCCCTGCAGAGCACCTCGACACACGTGTGGACTTCGACGAGCTCACCAAGCTCGGCAGCATGATGGGCTCGGGCGGCATGATCGTCATGGACGAGGACACGTGCATGGTCAACGTCGCCAAGTACTTCCTGAACTTCCTCCGGGAGGAGTCGTGCGGCAAGTGCACGCCGTGCCGGGAGGGCCTCGCCCAGATGCTGCACATCCTGGAGGGCATCACGCGCGGAGAGGGACAGGCCGGCGACGTGGAGAAACTGGAGGCACTGGCCGAGCTGCTGGAGGGCACGGCGCTGTGCGCGTTGGGCAAGACGGCCGCCAATCCGGTGCTCTCGACGGTCCGGTACTTCCGGGACGAATACGACGCGCACATCATCGAGGGGCGCTGCCCGGCCAAGCAGTGCCGCGGGCTGTTCCGCTACGAGATCGACGCCGAGGCCTGCAAGGCCTGCGGCATCTGCAAGAAGGCCTGCCCCGTGGAGGCCATCACGGGCGAGAAGAAGGTACCGCATGCCATCGACCAGGACAAATGCACGCTGTGCGGCACGTGCTGGGACAAGTGCCCCTTCGGGGCGGTGATCAAGGTCTGAAGGAGCCACGCCCGTGCCGACAGTGACGATAGACGACATCCGCGTTGAGGTGGAGACCGGCGCGACGATCCTCGATGCCGCCAAGAAGGCGGGCGTCTGGATCCCGACCCTCTGCTACCACCCGTCCGTCACGCCGCAGGCCACCTGCCGGATCTGCATGGTGGAGCTGGACCGGGGCGACTGGAAGCAACTGGTGACGGCGTGCAACTACCCCGTCCGCCGCGACATCACGGTCAGCGTGTCGAGCGAGACAGCCGTTCAGGCGCGCCGCGGCGTCATGGAGCTCCTGCTGGCCCGCGCGCCGGACAGCGAGCCCCTCAAGGCGCTGGCCCGGCGGATGGGCGTGGAAGGCACGCCCTGGCCGACGGTCAGCACGGCGCAGCGGGATTGCATTCTCTGCGGGCTGTGCACGGCCGTGTGCGAAGAGGTCATCGGCCACGCGGCCATCGCCTTTGCCGGACGCGGCGCCGAGCGCGCCGTCGCCGCCCCCTTCCGCCAGCCGTCGGAAGACTGCATCGGCTGCGGGGCCTGCGCCGTCGTCTGCCCGGTCGGAACGATCCAGGTGAGAATCCACGAGGACACCGACGAGATCGAGATCTCGCCGTTCAAGTCGCGGGCGAAGCTGCTGAGGTGCGCCGAGTGCGGCGCCCGCGTTGTGAGCGTGCCCGTGGCGAAGGAGGCCTTCGAGAAGGCCAGGATCGACTGGGAGAAGCTCCGTCAGCTCTCGCGGCTGTGCGCGAAGTGCAGGCGGAAGAGGACCGCCGCGGTGCTGGCGCTGACGTCGCAAGAGCGCCGCGAGAATGAGTGAACATAGGATCAGCGGCCTGCCGGTCCGGGCCGGCGGGCTTGTTACCTTGAGGAAGGAGTTCTGACGTGTCGAGAATCATCGCGAAGGCGGCCATTCGAGGTGCCCACAGGATGGTCGAACGGGCCGAAGAGGCCCTCGCCAAGGCGATCGAGCAGAAGGGCAAGGACGAGGCCGCGGCGTATCCCAACACCGCCTACTACCTGCCGATCATGTACCTCTTCCTCGGCCAGAAGGTCGAGAAGCTCGGCGACCTGGAAGAGTCGCTGGCTGAGGCGCGGAAGCTGCTGGCGCCGGTTCCCTCCGACGACCTCTGGCTGCCGTATCTCGGCAACACGCTGGACTGCGGCGTCGCGACGCTTCTCGCCGAGGAGACCATCGAAGTCCTCAAGTACGTGATGGATGAGCTGCCCACCGACGGCCCGTGGCTGGGCTTCACGGACGATTCGGTCCTGCGGCTACAGGGCATCAAGCTCGTCGACGGGCGGATGCCCGGCTTCGTCGCCATCGCCGGCTGTACGCCCGGCAACGAGGAGGCGGTCAACCTCGTTCGCGGGCTCCAGGAGCGGAACATCCTGGTGTTCATGGCCGGGCACACCAACGGGCGGGCCATCGCCGAGCAGCTCGCCGAAGAGAACATCCAGATGGACTGGGACACGTTCCTCGTGCCCTACGGCAAGGAGATCACCGCGGCCGTCCACGCGCTGAACTTCGCGGCCAGGAGCGCCATGACCTTCGGCGGCATCGAGCCGAAGGGGCTCAAAGAGGCCCGCCAGATCCTGATGTATAACCTCAACCGCGTGCACGCGTTCGTCTGGGCCCTCGGGGGCGACGACGCCGCCGAGAGCGAAGAGCAGGTCATCACGGACGAGAAATACGCCACCGCCGCCGGCGCTATCAACTACGGCTTCCCGGTCATCTCGAACGTCAACATCCCGGAGATCCTGCCGACGGGCATCTGCCGCTACGAGCACGTGGTCGCCAACGTGGCGATGGACGAGATCATCAGCCGATCCGTCGAGATCCGCGGGTTGACCATCAAGGTGGAGAAGGTCCCCATCCCGGTGCCGTTCGGGGCCGGGTTCGAGGGCGAGAGAGTCCGCAAGGAGGACATGTTCGTCCAGTTCGGCGGCAAGTACACCGACGCCTTCGAGCTGCTGCGGATGAAGCCCATGGACGAGGTCACCGACGGGGCGATCGAGGTGATCGGGCCGGAGATCGAGGACATGGCCGAGGGCGAGGCCTACCCGCTGGGCATCGTCGTGGAGGTGGCCGGGCGGAACTTCCAGGAGGACTTCGAGTCCGTCCTCGAGCGAAGGATCCACGAGTACATCTCCTGCGCCAACGGGATCTTTCACATGGGCCAGCGGGCCATCGTCTGGGCGCGGATCAGCAAGGACGCCCGCAAGAAGGGCTTTCTGATCGAGCACCTCGGGACGATCCTCGTCACGAAGCTGCACAACGATTTTTCGGCCATCGTGGACCGCGTGCAGGTGAGGATCTACACGGACGCCGAGAAGATCACCCAACTGCTGGAAGAGGCCCGGGTCGTCTACCACCAGCGCGACGACCGCATCGGCGGCATGACCGACGAGGACGTCGAGGACTACTACTCCTGCACGCTCTGCCAGTCCTACGCGCCGGACCACGTGTGCATCGTCACGCCGCAGCGGCTGGGGCTCTGCGGGGCGTACACCTGGCTGGACTGCAAGGCCTCGCACCGGATCAACCCGCACGGCCCGAACGAGCCGGTGAACAAGGGCGAATGCATCGACCCGGTCCTGGGCCAGTGGAAGAACATCAACGATTACATCGCCGTCAAGAGCAACGGCAACCTCCAGAAGTTCAGCGCGTACTCGATGCTGGTGGACCCCATGACCTCGTGCGGGTGTTTCGAGTGCATCGTGGGGATCATGCCCGAGGCCAACGGCGTGATCATCGTGGACCGCGACCACCAGGACATGACGCCGATCGGGATGAAGTTCTCGACGCTCGCCGGGCAGATCGGCGGGGGGATTCAGACGCCCGGTTTCGTCGGCATCGGCAAGGTCTACATCACGAGCCCGAAGTTCATCTCGGCCGACGGCGGCATCGACCGCGTCGTCTGGATGCCCAAGGCGCTCAAGGAAGAGATCAGCGAGCGGCTCAAGGCCCGGCTCGAGGAGATCGGCAAGGGCGAGCTCTTCGACAAGATCGCCACCGAGGAGGACGCCACCGACCCGGAGTCGCTGGTGGAGTTCCTCCAGAAAGCCGAGCACCCGGCCCTGACGATGGAGGCAATGATCTAGGCCTGCCGAAATGCGCCGTGAACCGGTTGACTCGTTGACTCGTTGACCCGTTGACCCGTTAACTCGGCGCGTCCTTCGGTGGTAGAATCCGGGCAGGGCCCGCCGGAACAGGGAACTGGTGAACGAGTTAACGGATCAACGAATCAACGAATGAACGAGCCGGCCGGCCTCGAAGTTGGTTAGGAGACGACCCATGGCTATGACGGGAATGGAGATTTACAAGAACTTGCCGAAGACGAACTGCAAGGATTGCGGTTTCCCGACCTGCCTGGCCTTTGCCATGCAGGTGGCGGCCAAGCAGAAGGCCCTCACCGACTGCCCGCACCTCTCCGACGACGCCAAGGAGGCCTTCTCCGACGCGTCGGCGCCGCCGATGAAGATGGTCCACATCGGCCCGGAGGGGGAGAAGGGCTTCGAGATCGGCCAGGAAACCGTCATGTTCCGCCACGAGGAGAAGTTTTACCATCCTCCGGCCCTTGCGGTGAAGATCGGCTCGGCCCTGAGCGACGAGGAGGCCGCCGCGAAGATGGACCGGATCAACAAGGCGGTTTTCACGCGGGTGGGCGAGGAGATCGCCGCGGGCCTGGCGGTGGTGGAGATCGAGGGCCTCTCGGCCGACGCGGCCGCCGCGAGGGCCAAGGCCCTGGCGGAGAAGAGCCGCGTGGGCTTCGTGCTGATGGGCAGCGACCCGGCGGTCCAGGCCGCGGCCGCCGCGGCAATTGCCGACAAGAAACCCCTCATCTACCGGGCCACCGAAGAGACGGCCGAGGCCATGATCAAGGTCGCCGTCGACAACAAGTGCCCGCTGGCGGCCGGTGCCGGGAGCCTGGAGAAGCTTGCCGACCTCGTGGAGGCGGCCAAGTCAGCGGGCGTCACCGACGTGGTGCTCTCGTTTGACGGCCGCGACCTGGCCCGGACCATTCGCGACATCACCGCGGCGCGCCGGGCCGCGCTCAAGAAGAACTTCCGGGCGCTCGGCTTTCCGTCGATGGTCGACGTCACCTGCGACGATTTCCTGAAGGAAACGGTCCTGGCGGCGACCTTCGTGGCGAAATACGCCGGCATCCTCATCCTCAACAGCGTGGACGGCGGGGAGCTGATCCCCCTCCTGACGGCCATCCAGAACATCTACACCGACCCGCAGGTGCCCAACACCGTCGAGGCGAAGCTCTACGAGGTCGGCGAGGTGAACGAGAACTCGCCCGTGATGTTCACCACGAACTTCGCGCTGACGTACTTCAGCGTCGAGGGCGAGGTCGAGCGGAGCAAGGTGCCCTGCTACATCGGCGTGGTCGATACGGAAGGCCTGGGCGTCCTGAACGCCTACGCGGGCGACAAGATCTCCGCCGAGCAGGTCGTCAAGGCCCTGGACGCCCTGGGCGTTGCCGAGAAGGTCAAGCACCGCAAGCTGATCATACCCGGGCTCCTGCCGAGCTTCCGGGCGGAGATCGAGGACACCTCTGTCTGGAAGGAGGTCCTGATCGGCCCGGAGAACGCGACCGGAATCCCCAGGTTCCTCGCCGAGAACTGGAATTGAAGGGAGCCGGTCAGCTCCAAACACAGGAAGACGCGATGCCTGCTGAGTACAAGGTCATCTTTTCGCCGATCTACAAGGCCGTCACCGTGCCGGCGGGGACGACGCTCCTGGAGGCGGCAAGCAAGGCCGGCATCACGATCGACAGCGTCTGCGGCGGCGACGGCATTTGCGGCCGCTGCAAGATGATCGTCACGGAGGGCGACGTGGGGGGCGGCATGACCGTGCTGCTGACTCGCGAGGAGATCCGCCGGGGCGTCGTGCTCGCCTGCCAGACCACCGTGGAGGGAGACCTGCGCGTCGAGATCCCCGCCGAGACGCGCGCCAGGGAGAAGGTCGTTATCGACGAGGACGCCCAGCGTTTCCGGGCCGTCCACCCGGGCATCAAGAAGAGGGAGTTCGAGAAGTCTCCCATCGT
This sequence comes from uncultured Planctomycetaceae bacterium, assembly GCA_964427875.1. GTDB lineage: Bacteria > Planctomycetota > Phycisphaerae > SM23-33 > SM23-33 > CAYRVX01. Next base: position 28,873 of record CAYRVX010000017.1, on the reverse strand, counting down.
CTCGAAGGTGCTCCTGAGGCTCCAGACCCCGAGCCTGGTGAACAACGTCGCGGACTGCCAGCGGATCCAGGCGTGGGTGGAGAAGGCCACCGGGATCTCGCTGATGCAGGCCGGGCTGAAGATCATCCGCCGGATGCCGGAGCTCCTGCGGGAGGGCGATTTCACCATCACGGCGACGATCGGCCGGCGAAGCGGCGTCGCCGAGATCATGGACATCGAGAGCGGAGACACGACCGCGAGCAACGTCCTGGCCATCATCGACGCCGGGACCTCGACGGTCGTCGCGCACCTCGTGGACGCTTCCACCATGGCGACCATCGGCGCCCAGGCGTGCTTCAACTCCCAGGCGACGTACGGCCGGGAAGTGACCTCCCGCATGATCGCGGCAGAGAAACGCGGCGCCGAGCCCCTTCAGCGAGCCCTGGTCGAGAACATCAACCGCCTCCTCTCCGCGCTGGTGGCCGAGCACGGCGTGAACCTCAGGGACGTCACCGCGGCCGTCTGTGCGGGCAACACGGCCATGATGCACTTCCTCCTGGGGCTCGATACGCGGAACATCCGGCGGGAGCCCTACATCGCCGTCACGGTCCAGCCGCCGCCGCTTCGGGCGGCCGAGGTGGGCGTCAAGATCAACCCTCGCGGCCTGCTGTTTGCCGTTCCGGGCATCAGCGGGTGGGTCGGCGGCGACCTCACCGCGGGGATCCTGGCGACCGGCCTGCACGAGATGGACGGCCTGGGCATGCTGATCGACGTCGGCACGAACGGGGAGATCATCCTCGGCAACAAGGACTGGCTGATGGCGTGCTCGGCCTCGGCGGGCCCGGCGCTGGAAGGGGCCGGGGTCGAGTGCGGGATGATGGCCCAGCGGGGGGCGATCGAGAAGGTCTACCTGGAAGACGGCGAGGTGCGATGCGGCGTGATCGGCGACGGGGCGCCGGAGGGCATCTGCGGCTCCGGCATCATCGACCTCATCGCCGTGCTGCTGGCCAAGGGCGCCATCGACCGGAGCGGGAAGCTCCTGGAGGGCAGCGACCCGCGGGTCCGCTTCGAGGGCGGACGCGCCCGGTACGTTCTCGCCGAGGAGGCCCAGACCGCCCACGGCCAGGAGGTCCGCATCTTCCAGGAGGACATCGACAACGTGGTCACGGCCAAGGCGGCCATCTTCGCCGCGGCGAAGATCATGCTCCAGCGCCTCGACCTGGAGGTCTCGGACATCGACAGGCTGATGATCGCCGGCGGCTTCGGCAGCTACATCAACCTGCACAACGCGGTGGCGATCGGGCTGCTTCCGGACCTGCCGACCGACGTCGTCGTGTACGTCGGCAACACGTCGATCTGGGGCGCGAAGCTCGCGGCCTTCTCCGGCGAGGCCCGCGAAATTCTCCGCCAGATCGTCAAGAGGACGACCTACTACGACCTCATGGGGGCCGATGACTACGTGGAGCAGTTCCAGCAGGCGATGTTCCTTCCGCACACGAACATCGAGCTGTTCCCCTCGGCGATGCGGGCGGGCCCCGCCGAGCGGAAGGCATAAGCGAGATGGCGACGACGATCGCGGTGACCGGCAAGGGCGGCGTGGGCAAGACCACCGTCGCTGCGCTGATCGTCAGACACCTGAAGAAGAAGGCCAACGGGGCGATCCTGGCTCTCGACGCCGATCCGGACAGCAACCTCGCGACCGTCCTGGGCGTGGAGGTGGAGACGACGATCGGCGACCTGCGGGAAGACGTGCTCAGGCAGATGGTCGACTGGCCGGCGGGCATGAGCAAGCAGGCGTACGTCGAGGCGGGGCTGCACCAGATCATCGTCGAGACGCCCAAGGTGGACCTGATCGCCATGGGCCGCGGCGAGGGGCCCGGGTGCTACTGCTTCATCAACAACCTGCTGCGGAAGTTCGCCGACGAGCTTATGCCCGCCTACGAATGGGTCGTCATGGACAACGAGGCGGGCATGGAGCACCTGAGCCGCCGGACGGCCTCGAAGATCGACCATCTCATCGTCGTGGTGGACGGCGGCCCGCTGGCCATCGACAGCGCAAAGCGAATCGACAGGCTCCTTGCCGACCTTGGCCGGGACGTGCGGGGCAAGTACTTCGTGTTGAACGCGGTCCGGCCCGACCGCCAGGCGGCGGTGCTGGAGAAGCTCGCCGACACGGACCTGGAGTACCTCGGCTCGATCCCGCGCGACGAGGCGCTCGAGGAGGCCCTCTTTCGCGGCGATCCCATATACGCCCTTGAAGACACCCCCGCCGTGGGGACAATGGACGACATGATGCGCAAGATAGGAGTAGGCTGATGGAAGTCGTCGACATCAAGGAGAAGTGGACGAACCGGATCAACACCGTCACGATCGGCGCGACGGCCGAAGAGGGCGGAACGCGCAAGAGCACCGTGACCGTCGGCGGAGAGACCACGCTGCCGTTCCTCACGTATGAGGGCCAGATCCCTCACCGCCCGGTCATCGCGGGCGTGGTGACCGACGTGGTCCTCGATGGCTGGCCGGACGTCCTCAAGGAGGCCATCGGCGACGTTATCAACTCCCCGGCGGAATGGGCCGCCAAGTGCGTCGAGGAGTTCAAGGTGGACCTCATCAGCCTCAAGCTCGTCGGCGCGGACCCCGCCGGGGCCAATCGCTCACCCGCCGAGGAGGCCGAGGCCGTCAAGGCCGTCCTCGAAGCCGTCGACGTGCCCCTCATCTTCTGGGGCTGCGACGACGAGGAGAAGGACAACGAGGTCCTGATGGAGTGCTCCCAGGCGGCCAAGGGCGAGAACTGCCTGGTCGGCTCGGCCACGGAGACGAACTACCGGACGTTGGGCGCGATCGGCACGGCCGACAAGCACAAGCTGATCGCCGAGGCCCCCGTGGACATCAACATCGGCAAGCAGGTGAACATCCTGCTCCAGGATGCGGGCTTCTCGCTCGAGGACGTCGTGATGTGCCAGACGACCGCCGCGCTGGGCTACGGGTTCGACTACGTCTACACGATCTTCGAGCGCGTGCGGATCGCCGGGCTCAAGGGCGACAAGCTGATGGCCCTGCCTCAGATCGCCAACGTCGGCTGGGAGGCGTGGAAGGTCAAGGAGGCCATCCAGGACGAGGACATCCTGACGGGATGGGGCAAGCTCAAGATCCGCGGGCCGCTCTGGGAGACGACCTCCGCGGCGGGCTACCTCCAGGCGGGGGCCGACATCCTCACCCTCGCCCATCCGCAGTCCATCGCCATCATGAAAGAGACCATCGACGAGCTTATGAGTAAGTGAAAGGACAGGCGCGATGATCTTCATCGGAGAACGGATCAACACGGGCTTCAAGGACGTAAAGCGGGCCGTGATGGACAAGGACCCCGCCCCGCTTCAGATGTGGGCCAAGAGGCAGGCCGAGGCGGGGGCCAGCTACCTCGACGTCAACCTCGGGGCCGTCTCCGCCGACCCCGCCGACATGTGCTGGATGATCGAGACCGTGCAGGATGCGGTTGAGACGCCCATCTGCATCGACACGAACAAGCCGAACATCCTCGCCGAGGCGATCAAGGCGGCCCGCCCGGGCGCGCTGATAAACTCCACGACGGCCGCCGACGAGAAGCTCGACTCCATGATGCCGGTCGCCGCCGAGAACGACGCCGGCATCATCGGCCTGAGCATGGACGAGTCCGGCACGCCCAAGAGCGCGGACAAGCGGGTCGAGAACGCCTTCAAGGTGCTCGCCAAGGCCATGGAGCTCGGCATCGGGCCCGACCGCGTCTTCCTCGACCCGATCATCATGCCGCTGAAGTACATGCAGGACCAGGCCACGGAGATCCTCGAGGCGACGCGGCAGTTCCAGGCCTTCTCCGACCCCCCGCCCCACGTCGTCTGCGGGCTGAGCAACGTCTCCAACGACACGATACAGAAGGGCCTGATCAACCGCATCTTCCTCGCGATGGCGATCGGCTGCGGGATGGACGCGGCCATCTGCGATGTGCTCGACACCGACCTCGTCAACGCGGCCCTGACGGCCGAGCTCGTCATGAACCGGGAGATCTACGCGGATTCCTACGTGCGGAAATGAAAGTCCTCATCCTGCGCAGCCGGCGCCAGAGGCGTGCCCAAGAGGAGAAGGATGCCTACACGGAGACCTTCTCCGAGGTCTACGCGTCAAGGGTGATCGGGAACCTCGTCTCTGAGGAGGGCTTCTGTACGGCCTGCGGGGCGGACTGCACCGCCTGCCGCAAGGCCTACGACCGCAGGTTCGGCGACAGCATCGCGGGGATCATCGACCTGCCCGGCGAGCTGCCGCACCTCCTGGAGAACCCCGAGCAGTACGTCCCGCGCGAGATCCCCCCGCACGAGATTCTCCTGGCCATCAACGTCCACGAGCAGATCCTGCTGGAGTTCCTGGAGCGTTGCGGCCGGCGGGGCACGCTGGGCGCGGTCGTGCCCATCGAGGCGCCCGGGTGGGTAAGCGGCGCGGCCATGCGTCGGGCCGAAGAGATCTGCACCCCCGCACGGGTGGAAGTGTCGTTCCCCAAGCCGTTCTGCGCGTTTGACCCGCCGGCGGGCGGCGCTCTGGCGGAGTTCCGCGATCGCTTCCACATCGGAAAGCCCTCCGTCGAGCTGACCGTTCGCGAGGGCGTCATCGAGCGGGCGCACGTGCACGTCTCGGCCGCGTGCGGGGCCACCTACTACGTCGCCCGGCACCTGGAGGGCCGCCGCACCGACGAAGACCTGCGGTACGACGTCGTCTCCAGGCGCCTGCACAGCTACCCCTGCACGGCGAGCATGGCCTGGGACGAGGAGCTGGACGATACGATCCTGCACGTGGCCGGCGATGCGCATTACGAGATCCTCACGCCCCTCACGGGCGAGGCCCGCGCGGGAGAGCCCGCCATGGTAAGGTCTCCCGTCGGGCAGATGGTCTTCCCTCCCCCGTCGCGGAAGGAGAACATCGAGAACATCGAACGGGCAAAGGAGGCGATCCTCACCGCCCTGGCCGCCGCCGAGGCCATCTCCCTCGCCGGCATCGAGTGCGAGGGAAAGCTCACCCCCGCCGCCCTCTCCTCCGCCGTCCTCCTGCTCAAACAGGAAGGCAAGGTCCGCACCGAAGCCGGCAAGATCACTCGCCCCCGAAGGGGCCGTTGATCTGACAGTGGGACAGCGATTCCGATGCTGTCCGCGCAGTCTCTCCCGTCGTCCAACGCGGACCGCGCCCCTGCAGATCCAACGCGTTGGTCTGCCCTTGACTGAGCCAAGACTACCGCGTATCCTCTGGGTATGGTCGCGGTGCGGCCAAGCGCGCGGGTACAAGATCATCACTGGTGGATGAACGGGTTGAGAGCTTCCTTCGCACAACTGGTGACCGTGATGGCCGCCGCCGGGGGCCAGGTGATGTGTGCTTCCGCAGATGCCGCGGCCGCGGAAATCCCCCAGTTGATCGAGGTGATAGGAGGGCCGGGGGGCTCGTATGACATTATCCTGCCTCCGCCGCTCGAGATCACCGCGGCGGTGAACCAGCAGGCCTACCTCCCGGGCGAGTACATTGGCTTCGGTGTCACCGTACACAACCCACGTGACAGCGACGTGACGTTGGACTTCAACAGCAGTCTGCAGTGCAAGTACTACCTGGACGGAGAGGAAGGTTTCTGGGCTGCCGTGGCGTATCCCAGCCGGCGGACCATCCCGGCGAATGGCTCGTACACGTGGCATCCTGGACCCAGCTACCGGCATCACGATATCACTTCGGGCAGACACATGCTGACGGGCGAGGTGCTTGGTGTCGGCATGAGCCAGCCCGTGGAGTTCGAGGTGCTCCCGCGCCCGGCTTGGCCGGAGGAGTTCCTGATCGACTTCGACTCCGAGGACGCTCCGCTCGCGCCTTACGCCGGAGCGATCCCGACTTGGCGGGGCTTTGGGGTTTTCGATGGGATGGGCGTGCAGTTCGCGCGGTGGCTGTCCAATGACCGGAAAGAGTCGCTGTACCATTACTGCGGGGCGGATGGCCAGGGGTCCCTTCGGTCCAACCGCTGCTCCTATCCCCCAGGGTTCAACATTGTCGCGGATTTCGACGAGCCCGTCTTCGGCGTCAGTGTGGACGTGACCACCGCGGCTGGACGCACCGTCACGATGCTGGCCAAGGACGCCGACGGGCACGTTGTCGCCTCCGCCACCTCGGGGACCTTGCCAGGGACGTATGACTTCGCAGAGACGCTGCGCCTGATCTCGGCCGATCCGATCACCTCGATCGAATGGTGGCCGTCGGAGGAGAATTGCAGTGTAGGCATAGACAATCTGGACATTGTCACCGTCCCCGGCCGCGAGCCATTGCCCGAACCGAGCACGGCGGCTTTGCTATCAGTCCTGGCGGTTGCCTCGCTTCGCCGACGCCGGAAGGCGTAGGCGACTATCACGCTCCCCCCTTTGGCCGACCGGGCCGCAACAACTCGTCGGCGCCCGGCGGATGCCTCAAATGGTGCCCTACGCATAAAGGTCCACGGGAGATCTCGGCGCCCGACCTGACGAACGGGCAGGTGAGATGTGCTGCCTGTGGCCGGGAGCTGGAGATGTTCAGCGACGCCCCGATAGCCCGCTGCCGGTGCCGGGCGACCATCCCCCAGAAATGCCCGCGGAACTGCGCCGAATGGTGCCCAGCCGCGCGGTCCTGCTTCGGGAAGACCCTTGACGCGTGCGTGGGCAGGCCTCCCCTCGAGACGAGCCCCGGTGGGGCGGAAGGACGCTGGGATCCCGGGGGTTCCTTTCGTGCCTTCGAGGCTGTGATCAACGGGCGCAGGACTGCGGCGGGTGGCGCCGCCGGACAAATCCTTCCGGCCCTTCGCGCCTGAGGAGCTCGACTCGGCCAGGCACCTCCCCACAAAGCGGACGTGCACCCCTTGTCTCTCGGCGGGGCAAGCGAAGCTTGAAGAGGGCTGGTTGCATGGTAAGATCATACGCGATGGTGCACGGCCCTCAATTCAAGCGGGAGGTGATACTGCCATGTCAATCAATCGCAGGGCGTTTCTGAAGAGGTCGCTTGCGGCCTCGGCGGCGGCCGGGCTGCCGCTGGCGAGCGCGTCGAGGATCCTCGGGGCCAACGAGGAGATCCGCGTGGGCGTCGTCGGCATCGGCGGGCGGGGCGCCGGCTCGCACGTGCCCCGGATGCAGCGCCAGACCGGCGTGCGCGTCGTGGCCCTCTGCGACGCCGACCGCCGGCGCATGGGCCGCTGCGCCGAGCAGCTCGAGAAGAACCACAAACTCAAGGTTGACCGGTACGTCGACGTGCGAAAGCTCCTCGAGCGCAAGGACATCGACGTGATCTCCAACGCCACGCAGAACTACTGGCACGGCCTGGGGACCGTCTGGGCGTGCCAGGCGGGCAAGCACGTCTACGTCGAGAAGCCCCTCTCCCACTACATCTGGGAGGGCCGCCAGATGGTCAACGCCGCCCGCAAGCACAACTGCATCGTGCAGACGGGCACGCAGCGCCGAAGCCAGCGGAGCGTTATCGAGGCGATCCGGTGGGTCCGGAAGGGGGGCCTCGGGAAGATCCGGCACATCACGGCCTTCGCCAACAAGCCGCGCGGGCCGATCGGCAAGCGCGCCGAGCCGCTGGCGATCCCCGAGACCGTGGACTACGACCTGTGGTGCGGGCCGGCGAGGAAGCTCCCGCTGTACCGCAACCGGCTGCACTACGATTGCAGCTTCGTGTGGAACACCGGCGACGGCGAATCGTGCAACCAGGGCGTCCACGAGATCGACATGGCCCGGTGGTGCCTCGGGGCGACCGAGCTGCCGCGGCGGGTGATGAGCATCGGCGGGCGGTTTCTCTGGGACGACGTCGCCGACGTGCCCAACACGCAGATCATCTACTACGACTTCCCCCAGGCCCCGATCCTCTACGAGGTGCACAACATGACGGCCGCCAAGGGCGCCAAGAACATGCCCGCCTACCGCGGCCAGAGGACGGGCATCTGCGTGCAGTGCGAGGGCGGCTACGTGAACATCCCCGCCGGGCGGGCCTATGACAACGCCGGCAAGCAGGTCAAGACGTTCGGCGGCGGGGAGGACCACTTCGAGAACTTCATCCGGGCCGTCCGCAGCCACAAGCGCGAGGACCTCAACGCCGACGTCGCCGAGGGCCACCTGTCCACCGCCGTCTGCCACGCGGGCAACATCTCCTACCGGCTGGGCAGGAAGGCCAGCCGGAAGGAAATGCTCGAGCAGGTCAAGGGCATCGAGGTCTGGGAGGAGATGTTCGCCCGGCTGATGACGTATCTGAAGGGCTGGGAGATCGACGTGGAGGCCAAGGCCGTCACGCTCGGCCCGTGGCTGGAGATCGACGCGAAGAGCGAGACCTTCAAGGACAACCGGGCCGCGAACGAGCTGGCCCGGGGCTACTACCGCCAGCCGTTCGGCGTGCCGGAGGTGTCGTGAGCTGAGCCCCGCTCCCTTCCGGTCGCGGCTTTCATTTTGGACCCTGGAGCAAAGCAATGACGGCGAAGGCTTCCCCCGACAATGACGGGCGCAGAACGGCGGTGGACCGCCGGGTCTTTCTCGCGGGCGCGGCGGGGTTGGCGATGGCCGGTGCCAAAGCGAAGCTGACCGGAGACGCCGAGGGCAGGCCGAAGACGTATCGCGTCGGCGTGATCGGCCACACCGGGCGGGGCAATTACGGCCACGGGCTGGACAAGGTCTGGCTGGACGTCCCCGGCTGCCGGATCGCCGCCGTGGCCGACGCCGACGAGAAGGGACTCGCCCAGGCCGTCAAGCGCCTCCGGGCGCCCAAGGGCTACGCCGACTACCGCAAGATGCTCGATGAGGCCCGCTGCGACCTCATCGGCGTCTGCCCTCGCCGGCTCGATCAGCACCGCGACATGGTCGTGGCCGCGGCCGAGCGGGGCGCGCGAGGCATCTATCTGGAAAAGCCCATGTGTCGAACGCTCGCCGAGGCCGACGAGATGGCCGCCGCGTGCGAGAAGCACAAGGTCAAGCTGGTCATCGCGCACCAGACGCGCTACAGCCCGAAGATCGCGATCGTTCGGGAGCTGATCCGCTCGGGGCTAATCGGCAAGGTGGTGGAGCTCCGCGGGCGCGGCAAGGAGGACCGCCGCGGCGGCGGCGAGGACCTCTGGGTCCTCGGCACGCACGTGATGGACCTGATGCACCTCTTCGGCGGCGCGCCCCAGTGGTGTTTCGCCAGCGTGCATCAGGCCGGAAGGCCCGTCGCCGCCGGCGACGTCAAGGCCGGCGCCGAGGGAATCGGCCCGCTGGCGGGCGACGAGGTCCACGCGACGTACCGGCTGGCCGGCGGCGCGGCGGCCTGCTTCGATTCCGTGCGGAACGCCGCAGGCAGGCCCTCCCGTTTCGGCCTGTGGATCTACGGGTCAAAGGGCGCGGTGCGCATGGGCACGGGGTTTCTGCCGGATGCGTATCTGCTGGCCGACTCCTCCTGGTCGCCCGGGCGGACCGGCAGCAAGTGGGTGCCGATAAGCTCCGCCGGCGTGGGCAAGCCCGAGCCGCTCACCGACGGCGGCCTGCACGCGGGCAACGTGCTGGCCGTCAAGGACCTGATCGCGGCCGTCTCGACCGGCGCCCGCCCGGCCGGCGGCATCCACGAGGCCCGCACGGCCACCGAGATGATCGCGGCGGTCTTCGAGTCGCACCGCCTCGGCCGCCCCGCGGCGATGCCGCTGAAGAACCGGAAGAACCCGCTGACGATGCTCAAGCAGGCATAGCCGGGGTAGTGTGTTCACCGCAGAGACGCAGAGCCTCAGAGGACTTAAGACATTGTGACATCGTAATATGATATTGGAGATGAGGCCTTGCCTGCGATCATCCGGTGGCCGAGCGCAGACAAGACCTCCGGCGTCATTCGTCATTCGTCATTCGACATTCGTCATTAAGCATTTGTCCCCGGCCGAAGGCCGCACCGGTCAGTCCTTCACGACGATCCAGATGTTGCGGTAGCCGACCGGGTTGCCGTGGTCCTGGAGGTTAAGCGAGCCCGTCCGTCCCCGGCCGAGCGGGACCTTCTCGTGGATCGTCACGCCGTTGTGCACGACCTTGTACCACGCCTGCCCGGCCTTGCCGTCCGGGCCCGGCTTCGGCGAATGGTACGTGATGTCGTACGTCTGCCATGACAGCGGCGGCAGGCACATGTTCACGCGGGGAGAAATGCTCTTGTAGATCCCGCCGCACTCGTTGGCCAGGCCCTCCAGGCCGAACGAGTCCAGCACCTGCACCTCCTTCCCGCCCGGGGCGTAGACGCCGCTGTTGCCGCGCCCCTGGCTGCGGGCAGTCGGACGGAATGGCGTCTTGAACTCCACGTGCAGCACCCACGAGCCGGAGAACTGCTTCTTCGTCCGGCTGCTTCCGCCGGTCACCCGCACGCAGCCGGAGGGCTTGGGCTGCCATTTCTGGTTCGTCCACTCCTCCAGCGACGGCGGCTTGCCGGGCTCGTACGGCAAGAGAACGGTCGCCCCCTTCGGCGGCTTGGCGCCGAGCGTCGGGCTCTTGCGGACGACCTTCTTCGCCGCGATCGCCTCGCCGGTGTCGGTCTTGCCGGTGAGCCTGGCGCCGGCGACCGTGGCGGCGTATGCCTTCTGCCCGGCGGGAGGGAACTGCCTGGTCGCGCTGAACTGCTCCGGCGGCCCGGCCATGTACTTCCGCTTGCCCTCCGCGGGCGTGAAGACGGCCTTGCCGCCGTCGAGCCTGCCCTGACAGAGGATCTTGTCCTTCCCGTCCCACCCGGCGCCGGGCAGCCCGCCGGGCAGGAAGACCGCCTGGAACGCCCCGCGACCCAGCGCGATCACCTGCACGCCGATCTTCCTCTTGGCGTCGCCGGCGACGGTGCCTTCGTACTCGCCCTGGACATCGAAGTCCGGCCCGGCCTTGCGGGCCTCCTCGATGGAGGCGTACACGCCGCTGGCCTTCTTCGGCGCGGCGGCGACGTGAATGGCGACGCCCAGGACCATCGCGGCAACCAGTGCCGACCTGAGCACGCGTGCAGACGTTCTCGTCATGGTGATCTCTCCTTGCGTTCTCGATACAAGACGTTCAACCGGCGCCGGAGGCGCATCGGCCTGAGCAGTCCGCATTTCTTCGGCGGCGGATCAAGTCCGCGCGCGGTTTTCCGGGGTTTCGCAGCGCACGTCGGCATCGCGAGTGTGTATCCTACAAGGCAATAGCGGAGCATGGCATGATGAGAACACTTGGACTTCTGCTGCTGCCCATTGTGGCCCTCGGCGCCGCCGGCGCGGCGGGCGAGAAGAACTACACGAACCCGATCATCGACGAGATCGGCCCGGCCGACCCGTGCGTCATCTTCCACCGCGGCGTGTATCACCTGTACCCCACGGGCGGCCGCGGCGGCTACCACGTCTACACGTCGGCGGACCTGGTCCACTGGAAGAAGGGGCCGAAGGTGTTCCGGGCGGACGAGCCCGGCATATGGGCACCCGACGTCTTCGGCGACCCGGGCGACGGGAAGTTCTACCTGTATTACACCGTCAACCGGCGGGTCGGCGTGGCCGTCGCCGACGATCCCAACGGGCCCTTCCTCGGCCGAACGGACCTCGTCCGCGGCGCGATCGACGCCCACATGTTCCGCGACGACGACGGGAAGCACTACCTCTACTACGTCAAGCTCCCGGGCTTCCGGATCCACGTTCAGCCCATGGCCACGCCGCTGGCGAAGCACGGCGAGGCCGTCCGGATCATCCAGCCGACCGAGCCGTGGGAGAAGAAGGGCGCGGCGGTCACCGAGGGGCCCTGGATGTTGAAGCACAAGGGGACGTATTACCTGCTCTATTCCGGCAGCGCGGCCCACACGCTGGACTACGCGGTCGGCTACGCCACGGCCGCCAAGCCCACCGGCCCGTTCACCAAGTACGCGGGCAACCCGATCCTCAAGAGGGGCTCCCGCGCGCTGGGGCCCGGTCACGGCTGCGTGATCCGGGACCGCGCCGGGGCACTGTGGCACATTTATCACCAGCAGAAAGACGACACGAGGAGGTGGAACCGCTTCCTCTGCATGGACAAGCTCTGGTTCGACGAGAAAGGCATCCTTCACGGGAAGGCCACGCGGGGCACCGCGCAGCCGGCCCCGGCGACCGGGGGCCCCCCGCCGGAACGCCGGGGGACACAATCGCTGAATTCATAAGTATCATTTCAATGGGCGCTTACGTCTTTGGGAACGTGTCCTTTTGTGTACTTTTTTCGGGTTTTTTCGCCGCTGAGGCGGCTGATCGACGATAAGCGCTTTCTATGAAAGAGCATAGCTGGCGCCGCCGGCCCGGGTCGCCCGAGTGCGGGATACACACTCGATCGGTGCGTCGATTGGTTAGCCCCTTACGGAAAAGAGTTTGCATCCGACCAGTCCGCCGGGCGACAATGTGTCCCTTCAGCATGCGCCCAGCCTTGCCCGGATTGGGATGATGGATCGGGGATAAGCGAGCCGATACTCTGCCTGACCACCATATTATAGCATCTATTTTTAAGATGTCAACCCCAAAAATGGAAAAACTTCAACTGGAAGGCGGTGTCGGCGCCGGGGCGGGCCGGCCCTGCTTCACGCCAGGCCGTACTTCTCGACCATTTCGCGGCAGACGGCCTTGATGCCGATTCCCGTGGGGCAGGCCTCATCGCAGCGCCCGCAGAGATAGCAGGTGACGTGGCCCCAGCGCGTCACGTCGGCGGCCAGCTTGTGGTGTATGCGGCGGCGGGTCCGCTGGTGCTCTGCGCCCATCGGATTGTGCCCGCTGGCCTCGCGCATGAAGCCGTCGAGCTGGCAGGAATCCCACAGCCGCCATCGCTGCACGCTGTCGCCGACCGTGCAGTCGAGCACGTCGAAACACGTGCACGTGGGGCACACCAGGTTGCAGGACGTGCAGGCGATGCAGCGGTCGGCGACGTCCTGCCAGAACTCCTCGGGCACCTTCTCGGCCAGGAGCAGCTTCGACGCCGCCTGGAGGAGATCCTGGTCGTCCGTGGGCAGCGCGTCGGAGAGCCCCTGAAGCTCCGCGAGCGCCTCGGCGGGAGCTTCGGCGCCGTCGGGCATCCTTTCGACGAGGGCCTTGCCGGCCAGCGAGTAGCCGGCGGCCAGGTACCGCCAGCCGTTGTAGATCAGCTCGACGTCGCACTTGCCGCCGGCGATCCTGAGGAATTCGCCGTCCTCGCCGCAGCGGCCGGACACGCAGACCACCACGGCCCCGTAGCGCTTGTTGAAGTAGACGTCGTCGCGGTACTCGGCGCTGAAGAAGCGGTCGATGAACTCGAGGCAGTCGGCGTCCTGCGCGGTGAAGCCCACGACGAACAGCGGCTTGGCGGGCGGGCCCTGCATCACCACGCCGTCGGGGCCGGCGGTGAGGACCTGCTCCATCTGCGGGAAGAAGGCCTCCGTGGGCTTTCGGGGCAGCCGGCCGCCGGCAAGGGCCAGCGGGCCCTCGTCGAGCCTGCCCAGCGCCCGGGTGCCGTCGTGCAGGCGGACGGGAACGCGGACGTCCCAGTCGCTCTCCAGCGACCGGAAGAACGCCTCCAGCTCTTGCAGAGTCAATGCCTTCACGGGGCGCTCCTTATCTTGGCGGCACAGACCTTGTACTCCGGGATCTTGGCGACGGGGTCCAGTGCGTTGTTCGTCAGCCGGTTCGCCGGGCCTTCCTCGAAGTGGAACGGCATGAACAGCACGCCGTCCTTGGCCACGTCCGTCACGCGGGCCATCGCCTTCACCTCGCCCCGGCGAGTGCTGACCAGCACCCACTGCCGGTCGGCGATGCCGAGCCCCTTCGCGTCGGCCGGGCTGATCTCAACGTAGGGAAACCGCTCCTCGCGGTCCAGCAGCCGCGACCGCCGGGTCATCGTGCCCGTGTGGAAGTGGAAGTAGCACCGGCCGGTGGAGAGCACGAACGGATACTCCTCGTCCGGCAGCTCGGCCGACGGGCGGTACTCCGCGGGGCTGAACATGCCCAGCCCGCGGGCGAACTTGCCGGCGTGCAGCACCGGCGTGCCGGGGTGCTCGCCGTCCGGGCAGGGCCACTGCAAGCCCACCTGGTCGATGCGGTCGAACGAGATCCCGCCGTAGATCGGCGTGACTGCCGCGATCTCGTCCATGATCTCGCCGGCCGAGTCGTACCGCATCCGCTCGTAGCCGCAGCGGCGGGCGACGTCGCAGAGGATCTCCCAGTCCGGCCGGCTTTGGCCGATCGGCTCGATCGCCTTCCGCACCCGCTGCACCCGTCGCTCGGTGGACGTGAACGTGCCGTCCTTCTCCGCGTAGGACGCCGCCGGGAGGATCACGTCGGCCAGCTCGCTCGTCGGCGTGTGGAAGATGTCCTGGACGAGAAGGAACTCCAGCTTCTCGAGCGCCTCGCGGACGTGGTTCTGGTCGGGGTCGGACATCATGGGGTTCTCGCCCATGATGTAGAGCCCCTTCAGCTTCCCCTCGGCGGCCGCGTTGATCGCCGTGGTCACCGCCAGGCCCACCTCTCCGGGGAGGTCCTCGACGCCCCAGGCGTCCTGGAACTTCCGCCGGATGTCCGCGTCGGTGACCTTCTGGTAGCCGCTGTAGACGTTGGGCAGCGCGCCCATGTCGCAGGCGCCCTGGACGTTGTTCTGGCCGCGGAGAGGGTTGACGCCGGTGCCGGGTCGGCCGACGCTGCCGGTGAGCATGGCCAGGTTCGCGCAGCTCTTGACGTTGTCGACGCCGTGGGTGTGCTGGGTGATGCCCATCGAGTAGACGATCATGGCGCGCTCGGCCGCGGCGAACATGCGGGCGGCCCGGACGATCTCATCGGGCGTGATCCCGCAGATCTCGGCGGCCTTCCGGGGCGGGTAGTCCGCGACGACCTTCTTCAGCTCCTCGTAGTTCTCCGTGCGGGCGGCGATGAACTGGCTGTCCTCCAGGTGCTCGGCGATGATCACGTTCATCATGCCGTTGAGCAGCGCGACGTCCGTGCCGTTGCGCCAGCGGATGTGGAGGTCCGCCAGGCGGGCCAGGCGGATCTTGCGGTTGTCGGCCACGATGAGCTTCGCGCCTTTCCCGACGGCCTTGATGATCCGCGAGCCGATCAGCGGGTGCTGCTCGGTGGTGTTCGAGCCGGTCACGAAGATGCAGTCGGCCTCTTCCATGCACGAGATGGAGTTCGTCATCGCGCCCGAGCCGAACGTCGCGGCCAGCCCCACCACCGTGGAGGAATGGCACAGCCTCGCGCAGTGGTCCACGTTGTTCGTACCGAACACCGCCCGGGCGAGCTTCATCATCAGGTAGTTCTCCTCGTTCGTCGTCTTGGCCGAGGAGAAGAAGGCGATCGAGTCTCTGCCGTGGTCGGCCTGGATGCCCCGCAGCCTGGCGACGACGAGCCCGAGCGCCTCGTCCCACGAGGCCGGCTGAAACGCCCCGTTCCTGCGGATCAGCGGCCCGGTCAGCCGGTCGGGGTGGCCGACGAACTCCGAGGCGCTCCAGCCCTTCACGCACACCTGGCCCCGGGCGACGACGTGCTCCCTGCTCGGCTCGACGCCGGCGAGCCGGCCGTCGTCGCCGACGATCAGGTAGAAGCAGCACCCGGTGCCGCAGTACGGGCAGGTTGTCAGGACCTTTCTCATATCGCGCCCTTCAAGCTGGCGACCTGGTCCAGTCTAAACACCGGGCCGTCGATGCAGCAGTAGAGGTGATCGATGGTGCAGTGGCCGCACTTGCCGACGCCGCATCGCATGTACCGCTCGAGCGAGACGATGACGTTCTCGTCGCTCACGCCCTTCTCGTGCAGCTCCCGGATGACGAACTTGTACATGACCGGCGGGCCGACGACCACGGCGACGGTCTTCGCCGGATCGATGTCCAGCGGCGGGATCAGCGTCGTGATCACGCCGAGGTCGCCCTCCCAGCACGTCCCGCCGGGGACGTTGTCCACGGTCACGTGGCAGGCGAGCTTCCCCGAGGCCGACCACTGCGCCAGCTCGTCCTCGTACAGCAGGTCTTGCGGGCTCTTGGCCCCGTAGAGGATGGTCACCTCGCCGAAGTCCTCGCGGCGGTCCTCGACGTGTTGGATCAGCGCCCGCATGGGCGCCAGCCCGCAGCCGCCGGAGATGAGCAGCAGGTCCCTGCCCGCCATGGCGTCGGTGTCGAAGAAGGTGCCGAACGGCCCGCGCATGCCGAGCGTCTCGCCCGGGCGCAGCGCGTGCATCGCGCCGGTCAGCGTGCCGGCGTCGCGGACGCCCAGCTCGAGGTAGTCCCCGCGGGTCGCGGAGGAGGACACCGAGATGGGCGCCTCGCCGATGCCGAAGATGGACACCTGCATGAACTGGCCGGGCCTGTGCCCGAACGGCCGGCCGTCCAGCCGGACGAAACGGAAGAGCTTCTCCGTCGGCGTCAGGTCGCGGACACTCTCCAGTCTGCACGCAAACGGGCGGTACAGCTCACCCGGACCTTCCCGCCCGCCGGCCCGCGGGCCTCCCGCGGTCGCTTCGCTTCGCGTCATGCCTGCCGCCTTTCGGTCTGTTTGCCTCGCCCCGGCGGCGCACGCCGCGGCCGGGCTCCGGCGCGAACATTATAGCAGACACGCCCCTGAGGAAAACCTAGATCAGGCGGCGGCCCGGCGCCTCGCGCCGGCGTTGCCCGTCGCCCCGTCGCCTCATACAATGCACAAATGTCTGGCGACGAGGACGAGCGGGCGAAGGGCGGCTCCGGCGGGGAGCACTTCGCGACGACGCGATGGAGCCTCGTCCTGGCGGCGGGCGGCGAGGCGTCTGCGGAGTCCCGGCGGGCCCTGGAGACGCTGTGCGGGCTCTACTGGTATCCGCTGTACGCCTACGTCCGCCGGCGCGGCCGCGACGCCGACGAGGCGCAGGACCTGACACAGGGCTTCTTCGCCCGGCTCATCGAGAAGCACGCCGTGCGGGCGGCCGACCGGCGGCGAGGCAAGTTTCGCTCCTACCTCCTGGCGTCGCTGAAGCACTTCCTGGCCAACGAGTGGGACCGCGCCCGCGCGCAGAAGCGCGGCGGCGGCTGCGAGGTGGTCTCCATCGACGCCGAGAGCGCCGAGGGCCGCTACCACCTCGAGCCGGCCGACGGCCTCACGGCCGAGAGGCTCTTCGAGCGCCGCTGGGCGCTGACGCTGCTGGACCTCGTGCTCGCCGAGCTGCGGGGGCAATACAAGAGCGACGGCAAGGAGCACATTTTCGAGCGGCTCAAGGGCTTTTTGGGCGGCGCGGTGCCCGGCAGCCCGTACGCCGAGGCCGCCGCGGAGCTGGGCATGACGCCGGAGGCCGTCAAGGTCGCCGTCCATCGGCTGCGGCGGCGCTACCGCGACCTGCTGCGGGATCAGATCGCCCAGACGGTCGCCTCGCCCGAGGAGATCGACGACGAGATCCACCATCTCTTCGCCGCACTGGCGCCGTGAGAAGCCACAGCCCCGCGAAAACGGCCAAAGTCCCTGTAACCTCTGGCGGTTTTTGCTTTAGTATCTGGCGGAACCGTGGGGAAGGAGACGTTCGATGGCGGAGACTCGACGATGCCCGCAGTGCGGCGGGGCCCTCGCGGCCGACGCGCCGGAAGGGCTCTGCCCGCGGTGCCTGCTGAAGGAGGGCGTCCGGAGCACGCTGGCGGCCGACGCGCCGGAAGGCTCCGCGGCGAGCCGCGTCGGCTTCGTGCCGCCCGAGCCGGCCGAGATCGCCGAGCACTTCCCGCAGCTCGAGGTCATGGGCCTGCTCGGCCGGGGCGGCATGGGCGTGGTCTACAAGGCCCGCCAGCCGGGGCTGGACCGATTCGTGGCCCTCAAGATCCTCCCGCCGGACATCGGCGCCGATCCGACCTTCGCCGAGCGGTTCGCGCGGGAGGCCCGCTCGCTGGCGCGGCTGAACCATCCGAACATCGTGGCCGTCTACGACTTCGGGCTGGCCGGCGGGTTCTTCTACTTCCTCATGGAGTACGTCGACGGCGTCAGCCTGCGACAGATGGAGCAGACGCAGCGCGTCTCTCCGAAGCAGGCGCTGGCCATCGTGCCGCAGATCTGCGATGCGCTCCAGTACGCCCACGACGAGGGGATCGTCCACCGCGACATCAAGCCGGAGAACATCCTGATCGACACGAAGGGCCGCGTGAAGATCGCCGACTTCGGCCTGGCGAAGCTGCTGGCCAGAGGGCCCACGGACTACACGCTGACGCTGACGCAGCAGACGATGGGGACGATTCACTACATGGCCCCGGAGCAGATGGAGCGGCCGGGCGAGGTCGATCACCGCGCGGACATCTACTCGCTGGGCGTCGTGTTCTACGAGATGCTCACGGGCGAGCTGCCGCTGGGCAGCTTCGCCCCGCCGTCGCGGAAGGTCCGGGTGGACGTGCGTCTCGACGAGGTCGTCCTGCGAGCGATGGCGAGGGAGCCCGAGCTGCGATACCAGCGCGCCAGCGAGGTGAGGAGCGACGTGGACTCCATCGCGAGCGGGTTGCCCACAGGGCCTCCGGCGGCGGCCATCCCCGGGGCCGCGCTGCTCGAAACGGATCTTCAGGCCATCCGTCACCAAGTGCGAGGGCCTGCCAATGCCCTCTTGGCGGCCGGGCTGATTGTCGTTGCCTCGGTGATCCCGGGCATCTTGCTCCTGGATGTGTTTCGAACCATAGGCGACGGGGGAATGATACTGCTCGTCGTTCTGCTGCTGCTGGCCGTGCCGGTCGCCGCCCTGGCCATCCTGGGCGCTGTGGGTCTCCGGCGGGGGCACTCCTACGGTCTGGCCGTCACCGGCTGCATCCTCGTGATGATCCCCTTGACGCCGGGCTGGCTGCTCAGCCTGCCGCTGGGCATCTGGGTCCTGCTGGCCCTGCGGCGGCCGGACGTGAAAGCGGCCTTTGGGCGCAGGCCGAGGGCAGGAGTTACGGTCGCTCCCGGTCGGCCTTCCCCGCTGCCCAGGGCGGGTGCGGCGATCCAGTGGGAGCAGCCGCGGCCCGAGTACGTTGGCCCCACGGCGGCGCCCGGCGAGCCGGCGGACGTGGAGTCGGCGCGGCGGAAGGTCCAGGGGCCGGCCATCGGGCTGCTCGTCGTCGGGATCCTCAACGGCCTGGGGATGGTCCTGGCCTTCGTGGCGATTCCTTACGTGCTCCTGGAGGATTCGCCCGAGCTGCCCGATCGCCCCCCGGCTGGGATGCCCACGAGGGTCCCGGCGAGGCAGGAGACTGGGGTCCTGATTGAGCATTCCGTCCGCTGGGCCGACGGGCCCGCCGGCCCGGCGAGGCGCATCTCCGCGTCGGCCCAAACCGCCCCGGGCCCGCCGGCGGTGCCGATCGCTGCCTCGGCGGAAGGCCGCGCCCGCACAGGTATGTCTCTGGTCCCGTTCTGGCTTTCGCTCTTTGGCGTCGCGGCCGGCGTTCTCCAGATCGCGACAGCGGCTCTCATCATCCTGGGCGCGGTCAGGATGCGGAAGCTGGGATCGTACGGCCTGGCGATGACGGCGAGCATCCTGGCGATGCTTCCGTGCACGTACGCCTTCCCGATCGGCATCCCGATCGGCATCTGGGCGCTCGTGGTGCTGACCAAGCCGGAGGTGAAGGCCGCCTTCGCCCTCAAGAGGCGCGGCGGCCGTGTGGGCTATTGAGCATCAGGCGAGGTTCCTCACAGACGCCAGGGCTCGCGCATGGCGAGCGTGAGCATGCGGTCGGCCTGCGGGTCGTCGGCGAATCGCTCGGCGGCCGGGTCCCATCGGAGCCTTCGGCCGAGCTGGATGGCGATGTGGCCGAGGTGGCAAATGCTCGTGGTGCGGTGGCCGACCTCGGCGTCGGCGACGGTCCGCCCGCGCGTCTTGATGCAGTCGATGAAGTCGCGCTTCTCGCTCTTGAAGGGCAGGTGGACCTCGCCCGGTGCGATGACGGACGTGAGGAGAGACGCCGGCTCGGCCGTCAGACCGCCACGCCCGTACGGGGCGTGGATCCAGCCGCCGGTCCCCTCGAAGCGGACGTACGGTGAGCTCATCGTGTAGATCATCCGCACGCCGTTGGCGTAGCGGTAGCGGACCTCGAAGTCCAGCAGGACGTCCCAGAGCCCGTCGGTCGGATAGCGGCCGGTGCCCTCGACCTCGACCGGGCCGGTCCGCTCGGTGGCATTGCCCCACTGGGCGATGTCCACGAGATGCGCCCCCCAGTTGGTGATCATGCCGAAGCAGTAGTCGCGGCAGCGCATCCAGCCCGGCCGGCCGTAGCCGTGGCGCGGCTGGACGCGCTTCAGCGTGTACGGCGCGGCCGGCGCGGGGCCCAGCCAGAGGTCGTAGTCCAGCTCGTCCGGCACGGGCATGACCGGCTGCGGCGGGCACGACGTGTCGCCCCGCGGCACGCCGACGCGGATGGTGTGCAGCCGGCCGATCCGCCCGTTGCGGACCAGCTCGCACGCCCGGTGGAAGCCGCGGATCGAGCGGAACTCGCTGTCCGTGCGGAACACGCAGCCGTACCGGGTCATCGCGCTGCTCAGCGCCCGCCCCTCGGCAACGCTCATCGTCAGCGGCTTCTCGCAGCAGACGTCCTTGCCCGCGCGGGCGGCGGCGATGGACATCGGCACGTGCCAGTGGTCCGGCGTCGAGACCATGACGGCGTCGATGTCCGCCCGTCCGAGGAGGTCGCGGAAGTCCCGGTACGTCGAGCAGCCGGCATACGCGCCGGACCGCCTGGCGGCGGCGTAGTGCTTCTCGACGGCCTGCCGGGCGCTGCCCATCCGCCAGGAGTCCACGTCGCAGACGGCCACCACCTGCGTGTCGGAGGCGTGCAGGAACGCCCGGACGTTGGAGTACGTCGCCTGCCGCCCCATGCCGATCATCCCGATGGTGATACGCTCGCTGGCCGCCGGCCTGCCCGCCGCGCCAAGGGCGCCGGAAGCAGCCGCGTACGGCCCGGCCATCACGCCGGCCGCACCGAGCGCGCACGTGCGAAGGAACCGCCGCCGCGACAGCCCGGCTGGCTTCGGTTGCATCATGGTCCGCGCCTTTCTCCTGCTGTCTGCCTGACGGCGCAACTCTACAGCAAACACGCCCCGGCGTACAGGGCCGGCGGCCAGTGGGGAGCATCAGCGTTTTGGGGGCGCGGGCGGTAGAGCCCCGGAACGGGGCATATGTTGGTAGCCTCGGGCGCAAGCCCGTGGTATGCAGGCCGTTATCAGCCCAGCCCCCGCACGGGGGCGTTTGAGGCCTTCACTCGCCCCCGTGCGGGGGCTCTCTATTATGGCAACTCCAGCTCCACGGGCTCGCGCCCGAGGCTACCGGCAATCGGGCCTACGGCCCTCCAGAAGCGACTGCTTCCCCAAAACGCTAATGCTCCCCAGCCAGTCGGGCGCAGGGCGGCCATGGGAAAACAGGTAAAATTCGATTTTGTCCTTGTCCGCAAATAGACGCCTGTCTATATTATAGTGTGGCTCCACAAGCCTTGCCGGATCGCCGGGCCGGCCGGGATCGGCTCGTCCAGCCGACCCGGCCCCGGCGGGCGATGGGCCCAACACGCGAAACACTGGGGCGCCGGCGCTTCGGGAACGGTGATCGAAGCACGCACCTTCGCCGTGAAGGTACCGCGGCCGCTGCGCGCCAGGCGGCCCGGGCCTGCCGCCGATCCGATCGGCGACGGGCGCGTGCGTTGGCGAGGCACCACGCCGGGCCCGCCGGGCCCGGGCGAAATGGAGTCAGAGATATGAACAGGAAGCTTCTTGCCGTCGGACTGTCCGCCGCGTTCGTTCTGGCCGGCGGCGCATCAGCCCCGGCCGCCGGGCCCGACGCCGAGCGCGACACGATCATCGGGCGCTTCGCCCTGCGGGTCAGGGCGGCGCTCGTCCAGCCCCTCACGCCCGACGCCGTCTCCGCCAGGCCCGTCGTCATCCCATTCGCCGGGCGAGGACGCGCCAACGCTCAGAGGTCGGTCGTCGTGGAGATCGGCCCGCTCACCTCGCCCGTCGGCCAAGCCCAGGCGAAGATCGAGCTCGACCCGCTCCAGCGCTTCGGCCCGCGGGGCAACCGCTTCCGCGGGCGGGGCGTCGCGGTCGTGGTCGTCGGGCCGAGGACGTACAGGTTCCGCCTGGGCGTCTGCGGCCGGATGTACCGAACCCCGATCGGCGCCGAGATGGTCGCCAGGTTCCACGCCATCACCACGAGCAATCTGCCGCCGTTCTTCTGCGGCGCCTTCCGCGGCCCGATGATCGCCCCGACGGCCGCGGCCGAGAAGGCAGAGTAGGTCGGAACTGGGAACTCGGAACGCGGAACCCGGAACCCGGAGCCCGGAGCCCGGAGCCTGCGGCCCGCAGCGCGGGGCCGGGGGCCGTCGGGCGCGGGCCGTCGGGAAGTGCCCGAAGGGACGACAATTGTGGCTTTGCCGGTACAGCCAACCTGAGGACGCGACACCGCAGGCAATGCAGCGGAAGAGGGCCGGCGGCACAGGCCGGGTGACCTCACCAGCCGCCGGCCCTCTTCCCTGCGCCGCCGGGAGCATAAGGGTTCTGGGGAAGCAGTCGCTTCTGGAGGGCCGTAGGCCCGATTGCCGGTAGCCTCGGGCGCGAGCCCGTGGAGTTGGAGTCGCCGTGATGGACAGCCCCCGCACGGGGGCGAGTGAAGGCCTCAAACGCCCCCCTGCGGGGGCTGGGCTGATAACGCCCTGCATACCACGGGCTGGTGCCCTTGTCTTTGCCCATAATCTCATCAAGGGCGAGGGATCGCAGTCTTGCCGTGTATTAGGCCACGGCTTCAGCCGTGGTTAACATAGGGCCAGACGATTCCTCAGGGCGCTTTTAGCGCCCTTCCTCCCCTTGGCTTGACCCCGGCGGGGTCCGCGGCGCCATCGCTGAGGCTCAAGCCGACGGGCAAAGCTCGTTGAAACGAGCTAAGTTTTCTGTGTGACGCGTTTTACCACGGCTAAAGCCGTGGCCTGTTACACAATAACCTTCAAGGCCAGGGCCCGACCCGCAAGATGTGGGTAAACGTGAGGGCTCGCGCCCGAGGCTACTATGACAGCGCTAGTTCGTTAACTCGTTGATTCGTTAACTGGTTATCTCGCCGGAGATTTCGCTTCTCACGAGGAGGCGCTCGCGCGGAAGGTCGCTGGCAGGGCGGTTCAACACAGCTCTCTTCGCAACGACGAGTTGACGAGTTAACGGATCAACGGGCTAGCGCTGTCATACTACCAACATATGCCCCCTTCCGGGGCTATACCGCCCGCGCCCCGAAAACGCTAATGCTCCCGCGGGCCGTCTTTCGCAGGTGACGCAGCGGAAAGCTGTGGTATAATCGCTCTATCCGCCCTCTTCCCGGCGGGGCGCGCGGGGCCTCCTGCTCGGCGCAGGATGGCACGCGCCCCTCGAGAGGCGAGGACATGGTCTCTGGAGGTGTCAGCAGAGAGGTCGGCGAAAGCGGTCGGGCGCGTCTCGGCGCCCTGGCCGTGGCGGCTACATTGATGTGGTCCATCTTTCTTGCGGGAGGAGCCAATGCCGGAGCCCTCGTGGACGTGTTCGAAGACGACGGCCTGCCGACCGTGCTGCCAAGCGACCCGGATCTTCTGCTGTGGAACTACACGTTCAGAAACAACACGGACACAGAACCCCCCAGCGACCCGTATCAGGTGAATGCCGAAAGGGCTGCGGTCAACCGGCTGTATTCGACGGCTCAACCGTTTCTCGCAAGCACTGCGCATGGATGGGACGGTGGTTTCACAAGGACGCCCGGCGAGGAAGACCTGTGGAATTGGACCGTGTTCCCCAGCGATCCCGAATACGAGATCCCTCCAGGCGGCGAAGTGACGTTCACGATAGGAACGTATCGGTCTGCGGGATCGCCCATAGTCACACGGACGCTGCCGGCGCACGTGTACCTCCCCATCTACCCGCCCATCTACCCGATTACCTTTCCTTACCTCGCATGGTGCACAGGACCCGCGCCTCCCCACGCCCCCAGGCCTATAGTTGAAGTCTACGAGGACGACGGGGAGCCGCAAGTAATCCCCACAGAGGACAGCGATATACTGGTGTGGCAATACATCGTCGAGAACAACTCCGACAGACAGCCGCCGGCGCCCCAAGGCCCGTACAATGAGAACTCCGACTTCCTGATCTTCGACGACCTGTATTCGCAGGGTGAGCCCTGGTTCGGCGGCTATTGCCAAACCGGCTGGTATGGCATCGCCACCCCCGGAAGTGGGCCCGGATGGTGGAACATCATCTTTGGAACAGACACAATCGACGGCGAGATCGGGCCCGGGGAATCAGGTGTCTTCTGGATCCTCACCACCATTCCCCACGGCACGGAGTACGAGGCCGGGTTCGTCGAGGCGCAGGGCTTCCTCATCTCCGCGCCCACCGAGCCCGTCGAGGTCGTGGGGGCGGTGGGCTTCTGGGTGCCGGGGGACGCCGACGGGGACGGGGACGTGGACTTCCTGGACTATCTGGCCTGGAAGGCCCACGCCGGCGCCGACGCGGGCGCCGGCCGCGAGGACGGCGACTTCGACCATGACGGCGACGTGGACCGCGACGACTTCCTCATCCTCCAGGGCAACTTCGGCTGGGCGCCGATCGGCCAAGGCGAGTTCTCGCCCGCCGACCATGCCCCGGAACCGCCTGCGCTGTGGCTGCTGGCCCTGGCCGGCCCGGCGGCACTTCGCCGCCGGCGGACGTGACTTGGAAAAGGGGACGGGAGTCTTTTTTGCCTCAAAGGCCCGACGGGTGCTCCGCAAAAAAGACTCCCGTCCCCTTTTTCGTCGCAGTTTTTTTTGTAATCTGCCGGTTTTCGTTGTGCAAAAGGGCCTTCGAGATGTATATGCCTGCTAAGGGGGGACCATGATAACTCCGAGTGACCGGTCTCGTCGCTTTGTGACCGGTCCCGGTTCACTCGTGAACTGGTTAACTCGTTAATTCGAAAAGAGCTGCGCTCTGACGATGCCCTCGCATCCGGCGGAGCCAGGACCGCGGCCAGCAGAGCCCGCCCGCCGGACAGCCACGCAATGAAAAGCTCCAGCAATGTGGACAAGATTTTGCCAGTTAACGAGTTAACGAATGAACGAGTCAACCGACACGCCATGAGCGAATCCCCGTCGGTCAGTTTGAGATGATAAGGGAAAGCAGGGCGGTGGATTAAGAAAAAAATGCGAAACGAAGCCAGACGCGGATTATTCCGAGTCTGGCGCGTGGCGCGAGCCGGCCGGAAGGGGCAAATGCCCGGAGAAAAGGCGCATAAGTGTTTTTACGAAACAAAGCCATTTTTTCCAAAAACGCTCGTAAAGTCTTGATATATAAAGACTTATAGCGGCCGATCCCGAGTTTTGCCTCCGGGAGAACGTCGCGGGCGCAAGCCAGGGGGAGTTCGGTGTGAGACAAGCCTTGTCACCTTCGGGACTTCGCGTTGCACACCACGGTCCCCAACCGAGCCGCGCCGTGTCCTCTGCTACTCGCTCCTGTCGAAGACGGTCTGGGCGGCGTTGGCGATGTCCCGAGGGCTCAGGCCGACGAGCTTCAGCATCTCCTCGGGCGTCTTGGCGCTCTTCGGGATGCTGCGAACGTAGAGCGTGGTGACCATCACGCCGAGGTCGCTGACGGCGGCGGCCGCGGAGATCTCGTCGGCGATGCCGCCGAGGTAGTTGTCCTCGACGACCAGGATCTGCCCGCGGCAGTCGTCGCCGATCCGCAGGATCTCGCCCGCGTCCAGCGGCATGGAGTAGGCGTCGATCAGGCTGGCGGACAGGCCGAAGTCCTCGCCTTCGAGGATCTCGACGGCCTGCTTGCAGACGTGGACCATGTACCCGCTGGAGACGATGGCCAGGTCCTCGCCGTCGAGGAGGTGCTTGAAGCCGCCGACCTCGAAGGTCTCCTCGGGTTCGTAGATGAAATCGACGTCCGGGCGGTGCGTCCGCATGTAGCAGAAGCCGTCGACGTTGGCCATCAGCTCGGTGAGCTTGAAGGCGCTGACGGCGTCGGACGGGAGGAACACGCGGCAGGCCGGGCGGCCGTCCACCCGATTGGTATGCGCGAAGGCCCGCATGAAGGACAGGTCCGGCAGGCCCATCTGGCTCGGCCCGTCGGCGGCCAGTGACACGCCCGCGTGCGAGCCGCACAGCTTGATGTTGGCGTTGGTGATGGCGGCCATCTCGAGCTGGTCGTAGCTGCGGATGAGGAACTTGGCGAAGCTGGAGACGAAGGGCACTTTTCCGGCCGTGGCCAGCCCCACCCCGGCGGAGATCATGTTCTGCTCGGCGATGCGGCCCTCGAAGTAGCGTTGGGGGTACTTGCGGGCGAAGAACTCGGCGAAGGTGGAGTTCTTGACGTCGCCGTCGAGTGCGACGATGCGGTCGTTGGCCCCGAGGGCGGCGAGTGCGGCGCCGTAGGCCCGCCGGGTGGCGAGCTTTTTGGTTTCCAGTGCGTTTTCGAGCCCGACGGCCTGAAGGGCCTCGGCGAAGGGGCCCGCGGAGATCGGCATGCCGCCGGGGGCCTGCTCCAGGCGGGACGGCGAGCTCAGCGCCACGGCGGGCGTGTCGTCCATCTCGGCGACGCCGAGCTCGGCCGCCTTGGCGTCGAGGTCGGCCTCGGCCTGTTCGAGCTGCTCGGCCTTCAGCGGCTTGCCGTGGCATGTGTGCTTCTGGAGCTCGCTGACGCCCCAGCCCTTGACGGTCCTGGCGACTATGGCGACGGGCTTCTCGCCCCCCTCGGCGGTCAGGGCGGCGAAGATCTCCTCCCAGTTGTGCCCGTCGATGGTCCTGACCTCGAAGCCGAACGCCTGGAGCTTGCCGGCCAGGATGTCCGGCGTCTGCTGCGGCGAGACGTAATCGCTCTGGGCCTGCCCGTTGCAGTTGAAGATCGCGCGAACGGCGGTGAGCTTTTGGTCGATGATGAAATCCAGCGCCTCCCAGATCTGGCCTTCGCGGCTCTCGCCGTCGCCGCAGATGCAGTAGATGGTGCGCTCGAGCTCGTCGAGCCTGGCCGCGCACGCCAGCCCCGCCGCGATCGAGAGCCCCTGGCCGAGCGAGCCGGTGGCCGCGTCGAAGAAGGGAAACCCGATGGCCGGGTTGGGGTGGCCGTCCAGAACGCTGTCGCCGGCCCGGAAGGTCAGGGCGTCCTCGAACCGCAGCAGGCTCGGCTCATTCGGCCCGCCGACCACGCCGCCCAGGTCGCAATAGGCCGCATACACGACGGGAACGGCATGGCCTTCCGAGAGCACCAGGCGGTCGGCGGCCCGGTTCCACGGGTCGCGCGGGTCGTACTTCATCACGCGGTACATCAGGGCGGTGACAAGGTGCACCAGCGACAGCGCGCTGGACGGATGCCCGCTGCCGGCCTCGGTGCACATCCGGACGATCTGCTTGGACAACGTGATGACCTTGCGATCGAGGTCCGTGTAGTCTGCCATGATTCGTCTCCACACTTCCGACGACGGCCTTCGGAAAAAGGGGATCGACGCGCGAACCCAACCGTGCGAACCGCATAAGCTAACGAAACACCCAGGAGAACGCAACAGATTTGGCGGGGCGAAAAACGCCCCGGCTTATCCGGGATTCGTGGGACTTTGGAGACTTCCGGCCGACCTGGCTGCCGGCCAGGCAGCTTCGCCGCGACCGCGCCGCGGTTCATCCGCCGCCTTTCGGCCGCCGGGCTTCCCCGTCGCCGGGGCCGACGTAGTGGTCGGCCGCGCCGTCGTGCCGCCACCCGTCGAGGCGTATGGCCACCTCGTTCTTGGCGGGGCGCGAGCGGACCTGCCGGGCCGTCTTCTCCCACGTGCGGACCCCGCTGATGGAGTCGGGCGCCTCGAGGTTCTGCGCGCCGACGGCACAGGCGTAGCGCAGCGCGTCGTCCACGTCCAGGCCGCGCAGGAACGCCGCCAGGAAACCCGCGATCGCGCAGTCGCCCGCCCCGGTGGCCGAAACGATTCGTCCCACGGCGTAGCTGGGCTCGAACAGCTCGCGGTCGGTCCAATGGTCGAGGTTGCCGCACCGTGCCCGGCCGAGCGCCTCCAGACGCTCCCGCCCGGCCGTGCGAACGTACAGGCCCAGGTACCCGCACTTGACGAGGACGACGGCGGCGCCGGCCTCGATGCATGCGGCGCCCAGGTCGCGCAGCAGGTCGCCGTCGACGCGGGCCAGCAGCTCTCCCTCGCCGGCCGTGCGGGCCATCTCGTCGAACTTCTCCCGGCGGAGCATGAACGTCAGCTCCTCGACGCTGGGCGTGAAGATGTCGGTGTGGCCCAGGGCGGCCGCGAGGATGGACGCCCAGTCGGCCCGCCCGGCCGGGCTCGCCGGGTCCGGGTAGGCCAGGTCAAGGCTGGTCGTCGCGCCGGCGGCCCTGGCGGACCGGAGAATCGCCGCCAGCTCCGAGCCGCCCTCGGCGTAGGTCCTGGCCATCAGCGGCGGGTAGCCGAAGTGAAACAGCCTCGCGCGGGCGACGGCGTGCGCGTCGATGTCCTCGGACCCGAAGGTGTCGTTCGCGCCGGGGCAGTGCAGGAAGATCCGGTCGATCCCCGGCGGGCTGATGACGACGGTATAGGAGCTGTTCTCACCGGGCACGACCCTCATGCCGGCCTCGGCCCCGGGCGCCTCGGCCTTGATCAGCTCGATGATCGCCCGCCCGAATGCGTCGTCGCCGCACTTGCCCATCAGCTCGACGGCCATCCCCAGCCGCCGGAGAGGAAAGCCCGTGTTGGACACCGGCCCGCCGGTCGAGACCGTCACCTGCCCGACGTGGATCAGCGAGCCGGGGCGGAACAGCTCGGCGAGAGTCTTGGGCCCCGGCGGGATGTCCGGCGTGATGTCCAGACAGACGTGGCCGGCGACGACGGCGTCGAGCAGTGCACCCATGGTCCGGCTCCCTGACGGCGAGAGAGAACGAGCCTGTGCTGGGGAAGATACCAGCGGGCCTGGCCGGCGTCAATCGCTCGCCGTCGCGTGGGAGCATTAGCGTTTTGGGGAAGCAGTCGCTTCTGGAGGG
>CAYRVX010000016.1:0-78756 GCA_964427875.1 uncultured Planctomycetaceae bacterium | reverse complement strand
AATCATCGCCCCACCGGCACAAGGCCGGTGGGGGCGGGAGGGTAGAGGGCTCGCGTGGAGTTCGCCAATCATCGCTCCACCGGCACAAGGCCGGTGGGGGCGGGAGGGTAGAGTTCGCCAATCATCGCTCCACCGGCACAAGGCCGGTGGGGGCGGGAGCCGTCCAGCGAATGTCGGTAAGGACAAGGGCTCACGTCCGCGCCGTGCTGAAGGGCGACAAGGCCGGCCGCCGAAGGCTCTACAAGAAACTCGGCCTCCCCCCGGACGATTCCGTCAAGTAGGATCGCCGCCCGGCGCAGGCTTCGGCCGCAGCGAAATGCTCAATGTCTGATGACGAATGGTCAAGACAGGCAATAGGCAGTACGCAATAGTCCCTTCTCGCCGAAATGATGCACAAAATGCGCAGGATATTCTGCGTCGTTGCTGCAACCGGCTTAATGTTCAATAGGTTATATCGCTCTTTCTGAAAGTCAACTTTTTGGTTCCGGCTACGCCGGGTTAGGCAGTAGGGGAAGACCGGAGGACCGGGCGGCCGGAACCCGGAACCCGGGGAAGAAATGGCCGAGGACGAGGATCCTTCGACTGCGCTGGCTTCGACGGGGCTCTCTTCGAGCCCGAGCCTCAGAGCCGAAGGCAGCATCTACGACAGGGCGGGCAGTTTTTTTGTAATCTGCCGATTTTCGTTGTGCAAAAGGGCCTGCGAGATGTATATGCCTGCTACGGGGGGACCATGATAACTCAGAGTGGCCGGTCCTCGTTGACTCGTGAACTGGTTAACTCGTTAATTCGAAAAGAGCTGCGCTCTGACGATGCCCTCGCATCCGGCGGAGGGAGGGCCGCGGCCAGCAGAGCCCGCCCGCCGGGCAGCCACGCAATGAAAAGCTCCCGTAATGTGGACAAGCTCTTGCCAGTTAACGAGTTAACGAATCAACGGGTCAACCGACACGCCGTAAGCCGGTGGCCGTCGGTCAGTTTGGGATGATAAGGAAAGGCACGGCGGTGGATTGGAAAAAAATGCGAAACGAAGCCAAACGCGGATTATTCCGAGCTTGGGCGGCGGCGCGATGCGGCCGCAGGACATAAGCCCCCCGGACAAAAACGCAAAAGCTTTTTTACGAAACAAAGCCATTTCCCCGCGATATCGCGCATAAACCTTTTTATTATAAAGGTTTATGGAGACGGGTGGCCGGGTTTTGCCCCACTGCCGACCGGGCGGTCAGTACTTGCGGGTCTTGATGGCCTGGCGGGCTTGGGATTGGGTGAAGACGCGGGTCTGGATGACCACGCGCTTCCTGGCGAGGGCCTCGACGAGGTCGAAGAGGGCCGGGCCCAGCAGCGGGTTGCACTCGACAGTGCAGTTCAGCTCGCCGGCGATCATGGCCTCGAAGGCGGCCTTGACCGCGTCGATCGAGACGATCTTGACGTCCTCGCCGGGCTTGAGGCCGGCCTCCTTCATCGCCTGGATCGCGCCGAGGGCCATGTCGTCGTTGTGGGCGAACAGCGCGTTGAAGGCCTTGCCCTCCTTCGTCTTCAAGAAGGCCTCCATGACCTCCTTGCCGCGGCCCCGCTCGAAGTTGCCGTCCTGCGACTTGATGACGCTGATCCGCTCGTGCCTGCCGACCACTTCGGCGAAGCCCTTCTGGCGGTCGATCGCGCAGGACGCCCCGGGCGTTCCCCGCAGCTCGAAGACGTTGACCTGACCGGTGGTGTTCTCGACGAACCAGCGGGCGGCCTCGCGGCCTTCCTCGACGACGTCGGGGCCGATGAACGCCACGTACAGCGACCGGTCGGTCACGTCCACGCGCCGGTCGGTCAGGATGACGGGGATGCCGGCCCGCCTGATCTCGCGGAGGACCGGCTCCCAGCCCGTCTCGACGACCGGGGAGAACGCGATGACGTCCACCTTCTGCGCGATGAACGACCGCAGGGCCTTGATCTGGTTCTCCTGCTTCTGCTGGGCGTCGGCGAAGCGCAGGTCGATGCCGCGCTTCTTCGCCTCGGTCTTGATGGAGACGGTGTTGGCCGCCCGCCAGTCGCTCTCGGAGCCGACCTGCGAGAAGCCCACGACGATCGTCTCCTTTGGGCCTCCGGCCTGCGCCTTCTGCCGGCCGTCCCGCTTGCCGCAGGACAGGCCCATCGCGCCGCATGCAAGCAGCGCCAGGCACATCGTGCGCCGGCCCCAATGGCCGATATCTCCGGGCGAGGGTCTGTTCATTGCATGGTTCCCGTTCATGCCGGTGCGGCAGGGTCCATCATAGCTGCTGTCGGCGACATGTGTGAGGGGAAAGATGGGCCTTGATCCAGCGCGGCACGAGGCTATGATCGTGTTGCGGCGCCGCTGGCCGCGGCAGAACGGCTAATGCCCAATGACGAACCTGCCTGCCGGCAGGCAGGTGTCGAATGCCCAATTTCAAATGGGTTCCTCGTGGGGCTTGCGTTCCATGCGCAGGTCCCGGCCCATGCCAGCTCGCGGCCGCTCCTGGGCGGGAGGTCGGAACAATGAAAGAATCGCTGCTGACGTTGTTGGTCGTCGCGAACCTGCTGGCCGTCGGTGGCTGCGACGGCGGCGGGGAGCAGCCCACGGCCAGGGCGCCCTCGACGACGCGTTCGGCCCCGACCACGGGGCCGGCTGCGCCCGGCGGGGCGGGGCTGTTCGCGGGCGACAGCCTGAAAGGCTGGCGCGTCAGTCACTGGTCGGGCGTGGACACCCCGCAGCCGGTGGCCGGGGCGGCCTGGAAGATCGAGCGCGGCGTGCTGTACGGGCTGGGCAAGCGGACGTGGATCTACTCCGAGGGCGAGTACGGCGACTTCGTGCTGTCCTTCGAGGTGAAGATCTCCCGGGGCGCCAACGGCGGGGTCGGCCTGCGGTTCCCGCCGAAGGGCGACCCGGCCTACAAGGGACTCGAGATCCAGGTCGTCGATCACGAGGTCTACTACCGCGGCCGATCCCGGCCGGAGCAGCGGACCGGATCGATCTACGACGAGATCGCCGCGAAGGGCGTCTTGGCCCCCGTGGGCCAATGGAGCGCCTGGGAGATCACGGCCCGGGGCAGCCGCATCACCGTCGCGATCAACGGCCGGAAGGTCCTCGACGCCGACCTGTCGCGCGAGACGAAGGCCCGCCAGCAGAAGGGCCCGCCGCTGGCCGAGCGCCCGCGGAAGGGGCGGATCGGCTTCCAGAACCTCAGCGGCCTGATCACCCTCCGGAAGCTCGCGATCAAGAGGCTCTAGCCGGCCCCGCCGGCGGGACGTTGTGTGCTTGCAGGCCGCACGGCGCCGGGAGCTGTACCTGCCGACTACGACGGTTGTATCCCCTGCTCGTCGATCCACCTCAGTTCCGCCTGGGCGCCGGAGTACTCGACGAGATCGCGCAGCTTGGTGGCCAGACACCATCGAAAGCACATGCGGGCCGTTCGCCTGTCGCCGCGCACGAGATAGATCAGGCCGATGTAGTAGTACGCCTCGGCCTTCTTCTCCTTCTCTCGCCGCGGGGTCGTGTCGGTCGCGGCGGCCAGGCAGTGATTCGGCGTGATCTCCCCGAGGTACATCCTGACCACCGGCGTGGGCCATTCGTCGTCCCTTCGGCCGCCGGCCTTCTGGAGCTTGCGGAACTTGACCAGGTCCGCTTTGCCGCTCTTGCCCGCGCGAGCTCTGGCGAGATAGAGGGCGATGTGCCCATACGGATCGTTCGGCGCGACCTTCGTGTGGTGGGCGAAATCGTCGATGGCCTTGGCGTACGCTCTGTTGTTGAAGAGGGCCCAGCCGCGCCACAGGCGCTCGGGGCGCCCGGTCGGGCCCAACTGGATCGCCTTGGTGTGATCCTGGATCGCGCGGGCGTAATCGCCCTTCCTGGTGAAGGCCAGGCCGCGGTTGCTGTAGGCCTCGATCAGGTTGGGGTCGCGCTCGATCGCGCTGGTGAAATCGCGAATGGCCCGCTCGCAGTCATCCTTCCTGTAATACGCCCTGCCTCTGAAGTCGTAGGTCAAGGCGCGTCCCGGCTCCACGCGGATCGCCTTCGTGAAATCGTCTATGGCCTGGTCGTAGTTGCCGAGGGCGTAGTGGCAGCCGCCGCGACACTCGTATGCCCTGGCGAACCTCGGGGCCACCTCGATGGCCTTGGTGTAGTCGCGGATGGCCTGCTTGTTGTCGCCTTTCTTGCGATACGCCAGGGCGCGGTTGTCGTAAGCCTGGGCGAGCTTCGGATTGAGCTCGATGGCCTTGCTGCAGTCGCGGATGGCCTGATCGTAATCGTCTTTCCTGAGGTACGCCCCGCCCCGGTTGCAGTAGCTCTGAGGGCGGTTGGGGTCCATTGCGATGGCCTGGGCGTAATCCCGGATGGCCTCGTCGTACTTGCCGGAGTGGAAATAGGCGCTGCCCCTGTTGTTGAACGCCTCGATCATGTTCGGGTCCAGCTCGATCGCCCGCGTGTACCAGCGGACCTTGTCCGCCGGTTTCTTAGCCACGCTTCCCAGGTAAAACGCGTCCTTGGGCTGCGCGACCGTGGTCACCGCATCGTCGACGCGGAGGCCAACGGGCACATCCCCGGCCGGCCGGCTCTGAGCGCCGAGCAGCGGCCCCAAAGCCGCCGAGGCCACAAGGGCGGCCGTCCGGATCTTCCGCAAGACGGTCATATTCGCATACCTGGATTGCATTCGGAGTTGCTCTCCGCCGGCCCCCGCGGACGAAAACATGCACCCACGCTCATGGGGGCGATCGCATCAACAACGTCAGTGTAGCACTGCCCGGGCCTTTGGACAACTAGAATCGCAGCCGGCGAAGCGGTTGACACCTCCCGGCGGCCAGGGTAGGTACGGGCGGTGAGGCCGCAGCATGCAGCAGCCAGAGCAGGAGATGGGCGTGACGGACGCACCTGCCGACTTCGACGCCGCGATGCGGGCCCTCGGCGTCGGCTCCGAGGGCGAGGGCTGGCGCGAAGGCTGGGCAGACAGCCGGGCCTCCTTCCCGGCGGGCGGCCCGGCGTTCCTGCGGGCGGGCTTCGTGCGCGACGTCTGCGACGAGCTGGCCGTCTCCGCCGACCTGCGCGAGGCGATCGTCCGGTCGCTGGCGATGTTCGAGGACCGCCCGGCGCTGCGAGCGCTGGCGTGGCACTGCCACGTGAGGCTGTTCGGATCGGCCGACGCCCGGACCGCCGATCTCCGCCAGGCGACCGTGCCCTGGCCGACGGACCCGCGGAAGCTGCCCGACTGGGCCGGGATGTTCTACCCCGCCGTGCTCATCTCCGGCGGGCCGTTCATGCAGGCCCTGCACCGCCGGCGCGGCGTGCCGCAAGACGTCACGCGCGACACGGCAAGCGACCTGGAGCTCTGGATGCGTCACTACCGCCGCGCGACCGGCCGCTGGGGCCTGGCCCAGGCGAGATGGCTGGCGAGCCACTTCCTCGGCAGGCTCTTCAAGCTGGGGCGGCTCCAGTTTCGCTTCGAGCGCTTTGCGTATGACTTCCGCGCGTTCCGCCGGCGGTCGGACGGCCGCGTCGTGCTGCTCGCCCCCGGCGGCGCGCGGTTCCGCCGCGACGGCCAGTTCGACGGCGCGACGGGCGTCCGCGACAGCGACGGGGCGTGGACGTCGGCCTTCTCCGCCGGCGACGAGGTCATCCGCGGCAACGCGATCTCCCCGGACGGGCGGGCGCTGCCGGAGACGATCGAGCTGCCCGCCGAGAAGTGGGAGCCGATCCTCCGGCCGGGCGACGCGATCCTGGGCGTGCAC
Source organism: uncultured Planctomycetaceae bacterium (assembly GCA_964427875.1). Lineage (GTDB taxonomy): Bacteria > Planctomycetota > Phycisphaerae > SM23-33 > SM23-33 > CAYRVX01. The sequence goes on along the minus strand of CAYRVX010000016.1, from coordinate 73,032 downwards.
ATCCCCGCGGGAGAGCCCATGACGCACGAGGCGTGCGGCGAGTCGTTCCGGCTGGCCGCGGCGTTCTTCGCCCGCCACTTCGGCGAGTATGCCTTCCGGGCGTTCAACTGCACGTCGTGGTTCCTGGACAACCAGTTCGGCCGCCTGCTGCCGGAAGGCTCCAACATCCGCCGGTTCCAGGAGGAGGTGTACCTGTACCCCCTGCCGGATGCGGAGGATTCCCAGATGTTCGAGCGCGTCTTCGGCGACCGGCCGGAGACGATCGAATCCGCGCCGCGCGATACGATGATGCGGCGCCTGATCGTCGAGCACATCCTCGCCGGCGGGCACTTCCACGCCGGGGGGATGCTCCTGTTCGCCCGCGACCTCGACTGGGGCCGGCGGGTCTACCGCTTCAAGGAGTGACGCCATGGCCAAACATGTTGGAATCGTCGCGTGCAGCGCCGAGGGGGCCGCCCTGTGCTACCGGACGATCTGCGCCGAGGCCGCCGCCGTGATGGGCGAGCACAACCACCCCGAGATCACGATGCACACGCACCCGCTGGCCGAGTACCTCCCCGGCATTCGCGCGGGCGACTGGCGGGCGGTCGGCGAGCTGATGCTCTCGTCGGCGCGGATCGTCGCCGCCGCCGGGGCCGACTTCGCCATCAGCCCGGACAACACGATCCACGAGGCGTTCGGCCACGTCGAGCCGGCCTCGCCGATCCCGTGGCTTCACATCGCCCGCGTGGTGGCCGCGGCGGCCAAGTCCGCCGGCTTCGCGGCCGTCGGCGTGCTGGGCACGAAGTACCTGACGACCGGCCCGGTGTACGCCGAGGCGCTCGGCGAGGCGGGCGTCGGGCACCTCATCCCCGACGAGGAGGACCGCGAGCGGATCGACGCGATCATCTTCGGGCAGCTCGTCCGCGCCGTCTTCACGGACGAGTCCCGGGCGTACTTCAACGGCGTCATCGCCGCCCTCGCCGCCCGCGGCGCCGAGGCCGTCGTCCTCGGCTGCACCGAGATCCCCCTCCTGGTCCGCGAGCCCGAAAGCCCCCTGCCGACGCTCGACTCCACCCGCCTCCTCGCCCGCGCCGCCATCCGCGAGGCTCTTCCGTAGCGCCCGCACAACTGCGCACTCGCCCCTTGCATATCACCGCGCATGCCCCCGCCGACCGCATTCACACGCAACTGCCGTGATATGGAGTGCAGTGACCAGTCCCGCAGGGACGCCGGCACCGCTTTGCCTCGTACGGCGGCGAATCGCCGCAAGCCAAAGCGGCGTCACAGCCGCCGCACTCCATAGTGCGCCGGCGGCCGCACACCGCCCGTCAGACAACAGACGCATTGATGGGGTCAGGTCTTGATTCTTTGTTTTTCGTTCTTGGAAGGCCCTGAAGACGAAGGAGCCAAGCTGCGGCCTCAACGCCAGGGCCCCGAGGCCCGGAAAGAAGAGGCGGTCCGACAAAAGTAAAAAATCAAGACCTAAGACCTGACCCCAACCACACATTTTTCTGTTTTCCTCTTGGCGCAACGGGGGCGCGCGCGGTAGAAAGCATCCGCTCCGGGCTCCGCTTTGTGGAAGCGGCGGAGTGTAACTCAAGTCGAGGGGCGACGGGCGTTCTCGCTCATCCGTCCACGCCTCAAGCCCGCACGGGCGAGTTTCCGATGCCGCAGGCCTTCCTCTTGAACGCAAGCGCCTGCGCGACCAAAGCCAATCGAAGGGCCTCGCCGGGCCGGCGCGGAGGTCCCCGCCCCGGGCAGGCGAAAGGAGGTGATGTCCCGGCAGAGCTGAAGGTCCTGGGAGTCGCCGACGGCGAGGGCGGTGAAGGCGGAGTTCACGGCCCGCCGGTCGGCGCCAAGTGAGAGGGATGAACGGTCATGCCCGCTGCCCGGACCGCGTTGGTCCGGGTCGGCCGGCAGGGAATTCAGCACGAGGAGCCTGACATGAACACGAAAAGGAACAGAATCGTCATGGTCGGTACGGCGCTGTCTCTGCTGCTGACGGCAGGCGGCGCGGCAGGTCAGCAGGCGTTTAACGTGACCCCAACGGCCGACAACGCCTACGCGTTCTACATCGGAGATGGCACCAGCGCGACCAGTTTCGAGGGCTGGCAACCGATTACGGGCAGCATCTGGGCTGTGGAATCGTACGACCGGGTGGCCCCGGACACGTCCTGGGTCTACCTCGCCGCCTGGAGTGACCACGGGAGCTTCCAGGGCCTGCTTGTGGACTTCATGAACCAGACGAATGGGGGGAGAGTCCTTGGCGGCGACACGATCTGGTGGGAAGTGACGGCCACGGGTGATATGCACGAGGAGGACGATCCCCCATCACTTGACTGGATGACTGAGAAGATCCTGGAGGCAAATGCCGGGATGAACCCCTCGGGCGGGTGGGTGACGCCCGCAGTCAGTCCCCTGACGAATGCCGAAGGCGGAATTCATAATGTGTCCGTTGTAGATATCGAGGATGACTCCCGCTGGATGTGGTACGACTGCGGGCGCCAGACGGACCCGGGGGAGCCGAACCCACCGTTCCAGGGCGGCTTCAACCACGACGAGTACCTGATCTTCCGCATTCCCGTCAACGCCCCCGAGCCGGCGAGTCTGAGCCTGCTGGCGCTGGGCGGGGTGGTCCTGCTAGTCCGCCGCCGCATGGCCTGACACAAGCAGCACCAACAACAAGCACCAAACGGGTGGCCGTTCGTGGCCGCCCGTTATCTTGCGCGGGGAAGGCGACAGGTGGCCGCGCCAAGGCTGCCACTTCATCTCGCCGGCACGTGAACTGCATTGATGGAGTCAGGTCTTGTTCGGCGGCTCCAACGCCACGGCCTGGAGGCGCAGAAAAGAGAAGAGGCCCCGCGAAAAGTAAAGAATCAAGACCTGACCCCATCACCTTAAGAATCAAGACCTGACCCCATGGCCCTTGAGTTTCAACCACGAGAGTGGTTGGTGGCGTTAGCCTCATGGCGCGGAAAGGAACTGTCTCTGTGGGTCGACGGCATCAAGCAAGGGTCGGCAGAAATGACAGCACCTTTCGAAGTATTGGGCCCACTACTGCTGTTCGGTATCGACATCGACGGAGAACTGAGCGCAGACAGCGCACGGTGGGACCCTGATCCCGAACATCCCGGCCTGAACTTTCAGAAGAACGGCATCTGGCATGGTTCCCGAATGGACCTCATGATGTTGCACGGAAGGGCTCTTAAGGATACGGAGATACTCCAACTGGCAAAGGACCCCTATGGCATGATCCGCCCGGCCGTCTGTGTCGACGGGAAGTGCCCCAACTGTGGAGCCAAACTGAGACCCGATCCTCCAAGAGAGGGAGAACGAGACAGAAGGTCCGTTCCCGGACACGTTGCGACTTGGCAGGTTTGCCCAAAGTGCGGGCGCCAGTGCGCGAGAACTGAGCCAATCCAAGGCAACACGTAGCGACCACCAGGGACGGTTGCCATCTATGAGATCCATGCGCAGTGGGGGTCAGGTCTTGATTCTTTGCTTTTCGTCTCCTGATCCATGGTTTCCTGCTGCAATCGCGCGCCCGCCAGAGGCCCGGGATGTCGGATTGCCGATCGCCGGGTGCTTCGGCGACGGGGCCCGCTCGGGCGTCTGCCGCATCGTCGGATCGCCCGCAAGACGAGGAAGCCAAGCCGTGGCCTCAACGCCAGGGCCCGGAAACGCAGAAAACAGTAGATGCTCGGCCAGAAGTAGCGAATCAAGACGTGACCCCATCGTCCTGGGCGAGCGGACGCAGGCCGACGCCCCGCCGCGCAGAACCCCGCCGGCGGCTCGGGGGCCTGTTCCTTGCCAAAGGCTCCGCCGGATTCGGCCGAGAACAGCCTTAGCAGAGGAACCGACAAAGGGGAAAGGCCCGACCCATGACAGTACAGACAGAGACGCCCCGCCGGGTGAAGGACGGACGATTGCGGCTGATCGATCTGATCGATGACATGTGCGCCGGAAGGGACGTCCTCTTCCGGTGGGTGCGCACGGCCGGGGACGTCATGTCCACGGACATCAAGACGCTGGCCCTGGACGACACGGTGGAGACGTCTCTGGAGTTCTTCAAGGAGAACGACGTGCGGCACACGTGTGTCGTGTACGTTCCGACCGAGGAGGAGGGCGGGACGGGAGAGCCGCGGTTCGCCGGGGTACTTTCGCAAAGGGACGTGTTCCGGCGGATCTCGCCCTACGTGGGGAAGCTCGGCGAGGAAAGGACGGACGAGATAGCGATGCGGCAGCCCCTCGGGCAGATCGTCACCCGGAACGTCGCCTGCGCCTCCCCCCAGACGCCGATCCCGCAGATGATCGAGACCATGGTCGATCGCCGCGTGGACGTGCTGCCGGTCCTCGCCGATGAGGACCTGGTGGGGATCGTCACGGCCGGGGACATCACGAAGCTGTTCGTCCGGCTGGGTGCGATACGCCGGATCTACGAGGGGCCGCAGGAGAGGAAGCGGCTCGTCGACATGGATCCCGCGGCCCTGCTTTCCTCGACGGTGCGGACGGTTCAGGAGATCATGACGGAACGGCCGGTATGCCTGGAGCCGCAGCACCGCCTGAAGGACGCGATGGAGGCCATGCAGGCCGGAAGGTTCAGACACGTCCCGGTGGTGGACGCGGCGAGGCGGCTGATCGGGATCGTCTCCGACCGGAACGTTCTGCAGCACCTGTCCTTTCCCGCGACGCAGCGCCGGCCGGACGGCGAGGAGTTTCGGGGGCAGCTCTTCGCGACGGAGGACGAGGACCCGGCCCTCAACCTGCCGGTGACGCGCATCATGACGCCGGACGTGGCGCACGTGTTGCCCGATTGCAGCGTCTACGAGGCGGCCAGGACGCTGCACGAGATGCACGTGAGCTGCCTGCCGGTGGTGGACGAGGAGCACACCGTCGTGGGCATTCTCACCGTGACGGACCTGATGCGCGCGCTGCTGGCGGTCTACAAGCTCTCCGAGGCGCTGGTGGCCTGAGCGGATTCATCGGCTCTGCGGTCCTGGCTTGGGCAGCAGGTCCTTCCGCACACGCGCCTCGGTCGCCGTGGGGAAGTCGTCGGGGACCTTGGTCTGCGTTACCTTGCCGGTGGCGGCCCACTGGGTGCCTCGGCGGAGCGTCACGATGAAGCCGACACAGCGCATCTGGGCGGTGGCGTGGCCGAGGACGGTGTGGAAGACGCGCCCCTGGCCGTAGGCGACGGTCCACAGCACCGGCTCGTGCCGGCCCGTGCCGCGCTTCTTCGGGTCGGCGTAGGCCGTCGCGAGGATGGTCATGTTCTTCGCCGGGCCGCGCATCCGGCTGTACAGCTCGTCCTTGCAGTGCATCCATCGGGCGGGCAGGCCCTTCGTGATCGGGTGCGCCGTGTCGCGGTGCTCCACCAGGTACTCCGTCTGCGGGCCGTGCGAGCCGCCGCGGCCGGGGCTCGTGTCGCGAACGAACTTGCCATCCTTCCAGTACACGTACGGGCCGGACTTCTCGTTCCGCCCGCCCCAGCCGCCGAGGCCGATCATCTCGTTGTACTCGACCCACTTGGGAAACGAGTTGTCCGCGGCGTGGAAGATCACCAGCCCGCCGCCGCCGGCCATGTACTTCACGAAGGCGTCCTTCGTGTCCTTGGGCCACTCGGCCCCGTTGTAGTTCGAGACGATCACGTCGTACCTGGCGAAGTCGGGCTTGAAGGCCTCCATCGGCTTGCCCTTCGGCGGCGAGGTGGCCACGTCCACCGCGAAGAGCCCGCCGGCTTCGAGGATCTCCTTCAGGACAGGCGTGGTGGCCTTCCAGTTGTGGTTGTTCTGGCCGTCGACGATCAGCGCCTTGAGCTTCGGCGCAGCCGTCGCGGCGTTTGCGATCAGGACGGCAACGAGCAGCCCGAAGAAAGCGGCACAATGGTTTCGCCGAGACATCATATCATCTCCTTCCTGTCGAGGTTCGGGGCACGTCAGTTGGTGCGTCGCATACACCTTTAACCGGCCCGGCCGGCGAATGTGCTCCCCCACACTCGCCGATTCCCGGGTCGGTGCAAGGCCCATTCGCGAATCCCCTTCAGACCGCCAGGACCGGAAAAACGGTTAACGTCCCCATGTTTTGTACTTGCTCTTGACAGGCGTGTGCGGGTGTGGGATGTGGGTGGCAAACCAATGTCCCCGGAACCAACAACCAGCCTCGCGCGCAGGATTGTGCTTGGCGTGCTTGCGGGGGTGCTGCTGCTGCCGGCCAGCGCCATAGATGCGGGCGCAGCCGACCGGGAAGGCGTCTTCGTGCGCTTCAAGCTCATCGAGCCCAAGGACGCGGCCTACTACGTTCGTTTCCGCGGGTACATCCACAGGCCCAACTGGTACCTCCCGCGAGCGGTCTTCCCCGCCGGGGCCGACAAGGACGCCGGGAAGCGCTTCTTAGCCGGCGCCTTCACGGGGTGGTTTGATATCAAGGCCTACGCCGGCAAGGACCTTCACGGCCGGATGAACCGCTCCGGCGGCGTCGCCGAGCTCCCCAACATCTCCGCCACGTTCGTCATCGACAAGGCGGCTGCCGGTCGAAAGGTGATCATCGAGCTGGCCGGCGCGGCGGACGAGAAGGGCGTGGTGAAGCGGTTCGAGGAGCCCCTCACCGGCAACAGGACCACGTTCCTGGTCTCCCCCACCCTCGCGAAGGACATCGACAGCCTCGAGACGCTCGGGCAGATGGAGCAGCGCCATCTGAGATGGGCACGCCAGGCCAGCGGCGGCAAGAGGGTCGCGCCGAGGGAGCTCATCATCCAGACCAGCTTCTACGGGTTCACCATGGCCGGCGCCGAAGTCCTCTGGCTGCTGGGCTTCAACGTCGTCGGCGGTCCGCCCGAGATGCGCGAGCGATTCTGCGAGCTTCGCAATCCCGGCCACACGCACGAGGTCGGTTTCGGCCCGGCCGCCACGCGCGAGCAGGCCGACGCCCTGATGAAACACCATGCCGAGAGGAACAAGCACCTCAAGGGCCGGGGGATTCCCTTCGGCTTCTCGGACGAGATCTGCTGCCGGCCGGAAATCGGCAAGGACCCCAAGGCGATCGAGAGCTTCCACGACTGGCTGGCCCGACAGAACGTCTCGCCGAGGGAACTGGGCGTGCGGAAGCTCACCGACGCGGCGCCCATCGAGAGGCCGGCGGACCTCAAGGAGCGCCGCAAGCTCAACGCCGCCGCCGCCGACCGCGTGTTCTACCACACCTGCCGCTTCCGCCAGGCCGCCGGCAGCGAACGGATCAGGTGGCACACGGAGTCGTTCCACAAGTACTTCCCGCCGGGCCTGCTGACCACCGCGCTGGTGGCCGACCACCCCTACTTCGGCGGCACGGGTCTGGGGATGGGCCTGGTGACGGGCAACACCACCTGGGGCGGCTATCCGCTGGCCCTGGACTGGTTCGACATGGCCCGCAGAAAGGTCGTCGACATCGCCGGCATCGAGGACTGGATGGGCCTTCAGTACATGTACGGGCCCCGCTATACGTGGGAGGGCTTCCAACTGATGGGGTTCCAGGCCGCCATCTTCCGCAGCGGCAGTCAGGCCGCGCTGCCCATCATGGCATGGATCACCCCCAGCGACGAGGTGAACCTGCGCCTCAAGAGCGCATCGGCCCTCGCCCAAGGCGCCAAGCATTTCTTCTACTGGACGTACGGGCCGACCTGCTTCGGCACGGAGAACTACTGGTCCGACCTCCGGGGCGAGTACGACGGAATCGCCGCAATCACCCGCCAACTGGCCGCCTGTGAGCACATCATCGCCCCGGGCAGGACGCGGAAGACCCGGGTGGCCCTGTTGTACAGCATCTCCTCGGACATCTGGCAGCCCTTCGGATACATCCACATGCTCGAGCGCCGCGGTACGTACCTCTCGCTTGTGCATGGGCAGTACCTGGTGGACATGCTCACCGAGCAGGACATCGAGGCCGGCCGGCTGAAGGACTACAGCGTGCTGTACGTCACCGACCCCTGCATCACCGTCAAGGCAGCCGCCGCGATCGTGCGGTGGGTCCGGGCCGGCGGGTTCCTGTACGGGGCGTGCGGAGCCGGCAGCCGCAACGAGTTCAACGAGCCGGCCGGCGGCCTGGCCAAGGCCTTCGGCATCGATCCGGACATCAAGAGCGATCTCCAGGAGGGCGAGTACCGCGTCCGCGGCAGCCTCAACGGGATGCGGTACCTCGACCGGGTCCGCCTCCTGAAGTCCGACGCGCTCGGCGAAGCGGCCGAGTTTGGCGTGCTCGGCGCGAAGACCACCTTCAGGCCCCGTGCCGGCAGCCGGGTGATCGGGAGGTTCTCCAAGGGCGGGCCCGCGGCCGCTGCAAACCGGTTCGGCAACGGCAAGGCCGTGTTCCTCGCCGCCTGCCCCGCCCTGTCCTACCTCAAGGACGCCCGCTTCGTGCCTCGGGAGCTGAAGGAGCAATACCCGCCAACGCAGCGGCGCATCATCAATGCCTTGGCGGCCGGGTCCGGCGCCCCCCGGCTGGTCGAGCTGTCGCATCCCGTGGTCGAGGCCGGCGTGTATGACTCCGACAGGGGCACGGCCCTGATCCTGGCCAATTTCACCTACAAGCCCATCGACCATCTCGCCGTCCGCCTGCCGGTTGCGAGGAAGGTGACCTCCGTGCGCTCGGTGGAACACGGCGTGCGGAAGCTCTCGCTGGACGATGCCCCCAAGGCCCTGAAAGACATGGGCTACCCGTTCGTCGCGGCTTTCTCGACAAGGCTGGGACTCAACGACATCATCCTGCTGGAGTAGGCGGCCGTTCACTCGCCCGGCACGTTCAGCGCGGCGGCCTTGTCCGGGCGTTTGTCTTTGCCGGCTTTTCGCCCCTTTCGCTGCTTGCCCGTGCCGCGCTTGCGGGCCGCGGGCTTCTCGGGGAACTGGCCCTTGTCGCCGGTCTGCTTGATCCACGCCTCGAGGATGCCTCGCATCTTCTTCAGCACGTCCTGGTGCTTGGGGGAGGCGGCGAGGTTCTTGACCTCCCACGGATCGGCCCGGATGTCGTACAGCTCCTCCTCGGGGCGGCGATCGGCCATGAAGAGCTCCTGGACGGGCGTGAGCTTGCCCTCGGCGTGAAGCTCCTTCATGACCTTCAGCATGGGGTAGGCCCGCTCCTTGTAGGCGTTCTTCTGCGTGTAGGGCCGCTCGGGCATGAAGTTGCGGATGTACTTGTACTGCTTGTCGCGGACGCAGCGGATCCGGTCCACCGTCTCGTCGCACCGGTCGCGCGCGGCGATGATGTGCTCGCGCGGCTTGTCGCGGTCGGGCCCGAGGAACACGCGGCCTTCCATGTGCCTGGGCGGCTCGGCGCCGGCGAGCTTCAGGCACGTCGGGGCGAAGTCGATCGCGCTGACCGGCTCGTCGATGACGGTGCCCGGCTTGATGTGCCCGGGCCAGCGGATCACCAGCGGGATGTGGATCCCCCCGTCGTAGAGCCACTGCTTGCCGCGGACGTGCGCCCGGCCGTGATCGGCGAAGTAGAACACGATCGTGTTGTCGGCCAGGCCGTCCTCGTCGAGCCGCTTGAGGTACTGGCCGATCTTCTGGTCCAGCACGTTGATCGTCTCGAGGTAGAGCGCCCAGTCCTGCCGGGCTGTCGGGTGGTCGGGGTAGTACGGCGGCAGCGTGACCTTGGCCGGATCGACCGGGTGCTCCTTGCAGCGCTTGAACTTCCGGTGCGTCTCGGAGAACTGCACCTGGGCGAAGAACGGCTGGTTGTCCTTCAGGTCGTCCCACTTGTTGGAGTCGTAGGGCTTGAGGCGGGGGGAGAAGTTCCAGTCGGTCTTCCGCCCGGCCGGTATGGCCGTCAGGTAGCCCGCGTCGCGGAGGTACTTGGTGAAGACGTGCACGCCCTCGGGCAGTTGGAAGCCGTCGCCGCGATGGCTGCGGTGGTGATGGGCGCCGGTCGTCGTCTGGTACGTGCCGGTCATGAAGCCGCTGCGGCTGGCCGAGCAGACCGGCGCGGCGGTGAAGGCGTTGGTGAACACGGCCCCCTCGCGGGCCAGCCGGTCGACGTTCGGCGTGTGGACCAGCGGATACTTGTAGCAGCCGAACTCCGGGCCGGTGTCCTCGGAGATGATCCAGAGGACATTGGGGCTGCCCCGAGCTTCGTCGAGGGGGCGCTTCTTCGCCGTCCGGGCGGCGGGGGCGCCGGCCCTGCCCGCCAGGGCCGCCCCCACGCCCGCGGCCGTCTTTGCCAGGAATTCCCTGCGACTGAGATTGTCTGCCATCGGTCCTCTCCTTCCGGAGCTTGAGTCATTCACGCGTCGGCATTCTACACGATTCTCCGGCGGCTGTCAGGTGGTAGCAAGGACGCTCCGCGGGCTTTGGAAGGCGGAAGAAACGCGGCGAGCCCGAGAGGTTGGGTACCTCCCGAGCTCGCCGCTGAGTTTGGTGGTGTCCTGCGTTAAGCAGGTACGTCGCCTGCCTAACGCAGGCCACCTATCAGATAGTCAGACATTGATCACCTCCTTTCCGTATTGGGTCTTGTCCAACCGTCGCCCGTTCCGGGCCGCCGGACCCTCAATCCCTCGGACGCCTCCGAGGGCCCAAGGCCGACCGGGGCAAGGGCCCCCGCCGGCGGAAGGTGTGAAGGAGTAAGCACACCTTCCTGTTCATCATGATACCCGCGGACCCCCAAAAACGCAAGGGCTTGCACCCCGAAAATCCGCGCGGCGGGCGCTTGTAATCGAAGGCGACTCTGGTATCACTGGCTGCCGGAGAGGCGAGAGGCAATAGGCGATAGGCAATAGGCAGTAGGCAATAGGGAAGGGAGATCACATGCCGAAGATTGTGTTTATCGGGGCCGGGAGCCTGGGCTTCACGCGCGGGCTGGTGCGCGACATCCTGACGTTCCCGCTCCTGCGGAACTCCGAGCTCGCGCTGGTGGACATCAACAAGCAGCGGCTCAGCTTCGCCCGCCGCGCGTGCCGGAAGATCGTCGAGATGGGCGGCTACCCCGCGACGGTGACGGCCACCACCGACCGCCGCGAGGTCCTCAAGGGCGCCGACGCCGTGCTCGTGACCATCCTCTGCGGGCGCGTCAACGTCTGGAAGCACGACATCCTCATCCCCAAGAAGTACGGCGTGGACATCAACATCGGCGACACCCGCGGGCCGAGCGGCATCTTCCGCGCGCTGCGGACGATCCCCACCATGCTGGCCATCTGCCGCGACATGGAGGAGCTCTGCCCCAATGCCATCATGCTCAACTACACGAACCCCATGGCCATGCTCTGCCACGCCATGCAGCGGGAGAGCTTCATCAAGACCTCCGGCCTGTGCCACAGCGTGCAGGGCACGGCCAACATGCTGGCCCGGTGGGTCGGCCTCAAGGGCCACCAGGTGGACTACGTCTGCGCGGGCATCAACCACATGTCGTTCTTCACGCAGTTCCAGCGCAACGGCCGCGACCTGTACCCCAGGCTGCGAAAGGTCGTCCGCACGAACAGGGACATCTACAACGAGGAGCAGGTCCGCAACGAGATGTTCCTCGCGCTGGACTACTACGTCACCGAGTCGAGCGGGCACAACTCGGAGTACAACTGGTGGTTCCGCAAGCGGCGGGACCTCATCCGGAAGTACTGCAAGACCGGCACGGGCTGGAACCCCGGCGAGCACGCCTACATTGTCAAGCACTACAGCCGGCGGGCCGCCACCTGGAAGAAGGACGCCCGCGAGTGGCTCAGGAAGGAGCGGCCCATGAGCCTCGACCGCGGGCACGAGTACGCCGCCAGCATCATCAACGCGTGGATGGGCGGGGACCTCTTCGAGTTCAACGGCAACGTCCGCAACGACGGGATCGTCACGAACCTGCCCGCCGGCTGCTGCGTCGAGGTGCCCGTCGTGGCCACGCGGCAGGGCTTCCGCGCGGTGCACGTGGGGGCCCTGCCGCCGCAGTGCGCGATCCTGCCGGCCATCAGCGCGCACACGGAGATGATGGCCGTCGAGGCCTCCCTCACCGGCGACGCGAAGCTCGTCTATCAGGCCATCGCCCACGACCCCCTGACCGCCTCCGTCCTGAGCCTCGCGGAGATCCGCAAGATGGTCGCCGAAATGCTCCGCAGGAACCGCAAGCACCTCCCGCAGTTCAAGAAGGTCGATCTTTGAGAAGGTCGTAGGTCGTAGGTCATAGGTCGTAGGGAAGAAGGGGACCGAAGCCCACGGATGGCAATCCGTGGGATCTTCCCCGCAAACACCGGACAACCTTCACCTGTCAAGGACCAGACGACGCTCACTTCTTCGCGGGAACCACCGGAAGGATCACTTTCGAGGCCCGGGAATGCCCGCAGTAGATGGTGTTCGTCTGCTTGACCGTCTTGTCGCCCTTGCGGTACGGCCGGCCCGTGCCGGGGTTGACGTCGAAACGCGGGTAGTTTGAGCTGGTGATCGTGATGCGGATCCGGTGGCCCTTGTTGATGACGATGCTCGTCGGCCAGCACTCGACCTGCACCTCGACGGCCTTCCCGCGCGGCAGCGGCCTGGGCTTCTCGAAGCCGTCTCGGTATCGCAGGCGGAGGATGCCCTCGGCCATCAGGTAGCTCTTGCCGTCGGGATACACGTCGCAGAAGCGCACCGACAGGTCGGTATCGACGGCCGAGGAGGAAACGTACAGCTTCGCGGTGGGATGGCCGGTCACCTCCACGGGCTCGGCGAGCGGCCCGGTGGTAAAGGTGAGGACGTCCTTGCGTTTCTCGATGCGGTTCTGGTTCCTCGGGCCCTTGGGCAGGTTCAGGTTGCAGCCGCCGACGGTCGGGCACGGGTCGGCGGGGTCGAAGGCGTACTGCCTTTGGGGCGTCCTTCCAGCGGCGCCCGGCGGCTCGGCGGTCGAGAGCTTCCCGTCGGCGTGGAGGTAGTACGGCGTCGGCTTGCACGGGACGGGCCAGTCGCCGGCGAATCGCCATTCATTGCCCGGCGCCCCGCGGTCGGACGTGTCGCCCATGACGTAGTACGCCACGGCCGGGAGGCCCTTCGCGCCGCTGTCCTCGCCCTTCAGGTGGCAGGCGAACCAGGCGGCGGCGTTGTATTTGGGCGGGGCGCCGGCCTTGGGGAACCGCAACTCGCCGACCCTGCCGAACGCGCTGATCCCGTGCGCCCACGGCCCCATGACGAGCTTCTGGCTGCCCCTGGCGCCCTTGCCGCCCTTGTGCTGCCTGCTGACGAACGCCGCGACCGTGCCGGCGCTGAACGTGTCGAACCATCCGCCGACGTGCATCGCCGGCGCGGTGATCCGGGCGCACTCGCGGATCGCGTCGAACCCCTGCCAGAACTCGTCATACGCGGGGTTCTCGGCGAACATCCTCGTGGCGTTGGCGTCGAACCGGTTGCCGCGAAGCCAGCCCTCGACCTGACTCTTGCGGAGCGCCCCGCCGACGTACGCGGCGTGGTGATACATGCTCCCCGCGGCGACCACGATGTACTGGGCCCGCAGGCCCTGCGGCGCGGTCGGGGCCATGAGGTTCTGCGTGATCCCCAGCGCCGAGCCGCCCGTCGTGGCGACCTTGCCGTTGCACCATCTCTGCGTGCGGATCCACGCGATCGTGTCGGCCCCGTCCTGGTGCTCGACCCACCCGCAGCCGATGAAGGGCAGGTTCTCGCCCTCGGAGGCGAACCGGCCTCGCATGTCCTGCGCGACGACGGCGTAGCCCCGCCGGGTGAATCCCCGCGCCGCGCCGCGGGCCTTGTTATACGGCGTTCGCGACAGGACGGCCGGCCAGGGGCCCTCGCCGTCCGGCAGGTACACGTCCGTCGCCAGCCTCACCCCGTCGGACATCGCGACCATGACGGAGAGCTCTTTCCCCGCACCGGCCGCCTTGCGCGCCGCCGCGAGGACCTGCTTGCCCAGGGCTTCCCATTCGGCCTTGGTGATCTTCCCGTCGCGGTCGGCGTCCGCGGCCGCCAGGACCAGATCCAGGACCTGCGTCCCCCGCTCCTGGAACCGCTCGGCCACGTGCTGCCGGAGCTTCTTGCGCTCCGCCGCGTCGAGAACGCTGTCGCCGTCGGCGTCGAACCGCAGCAGCAGCGCCTCGACGATCTTGTACTGGGCGGGCCTGACTTCGGCCGCAGACGCCCCGGCGCCTGCGCTCACCACCACCCACGCCGCCACGAACGCACAGATACCCGATTTCCTCATGACCTCTCCTGTCACAACGACATATCCCTCTCACACCGCGCATCCCCCATAATACCGGAATGACTATCCAGGGGAAGAGTCCGGACGCGACGTCGGCGCCCGTGTCGCCGGCCGAGGCGCCGACAGACCGGGCAGAAGGGCATCGATCCACTCGCCGTCGCCGCCGCGGATCAGCTCCATCGGAAGACACGCGAGCATCGCGCTGCCGATCCGGCGCGTGTCGTCCGCCAGCCGCTCCATCTCGTCCATCATGGGCGCCGAGGTCAGGTTCTCCACGCCGGGCCAGAGCCCTTTGGTGAGGTCTTCCGGCCCCGGCGGGGTGATCGGCTGCGGCTGGGGCTTCGGGAGCCTCACGACAGGCTGCTCGACCGCGTCCCACGGCCAGACCATGGCCAGCAGGCCGAGCCCCAGCAGCACGCAGGCCGCCGCGGCCACGGCCACGATCGTGCGAAGCGGAATGATGCGTGCCGGCGGCTTCGGCCGCTCGGCGCCGGCCGAGCGGATCGCCCCGAGGATTCGTCCGCTCAACTCCGGCGAGAGGGGCTCCTGCGGCGGCACGGCCTGCCTGAGTCGCCGGCCGATGGCCTCCAGTTCATCGCGGTACTTCCGGCATCGCTCGCAGCGAGCCAGGTGCCGCTCGAGGCGCGGCGACAACGGCTCGCCGGCGGCCAACGCGATCGACATGTTCCGTTGGTGGATTCGACAACGCATGGTGCACCTCTTCACGTTTCCGTAAGGCCCTCGCCGGCCGGCCCGCGGTCCAGCGGCTCCTCGACCGGCCGCGCGGCGGCCGTCGCGCGCTCCGTCAGCCGCCGACAGCCCCGATGCAACAGAACCTTCACCCCCCCCACGGACTTCTCCATCACGGCGGCGATTTCGCGGATCGCCATGTCCTCTGCGAACCTCAGCCACAGCGCGGTGAACTGACTGTCCGGCAGCACCCTCGACGCCATCGCCCAGAGATTGGCCTGCTGTTCCCGCAGGGCGGCCGTCTGAAGCGGGCCGCGCTCGCGGCGGTCGGGCGGGTCGAGATCCCCCACGGCCGCGCCCGGCCGATGCGACCGCCAGTGGCTCGCCGCCAGGCGCGTCGCGATGGTGAAGATCCACGTCGCGAAGCTCCTCGACGGGTCGTACCGGCCGAGGTTGCGGTAGGCCTTCAGGAACGTCTCCTGGAGGAGGTCCTCCGCGGCGTGCAGGTCGCGCACCCTTCGGCGGAGGTATCGCAGCAGCCGGGGCCCGAGGCGCCGGACGAGGGCCTCGAAGCACGCGGACGAGCCCGCCGCGGCCTCGGCGGCGAGCTCCTCCGCACTGCGCTGAACAACTTCCAGTTGTTGCCCGGACGGCGCTTCCACCTGGCTATTCCGTCTTCTCTGCGCGACTCCGCGCCTTGATGAGTTGCTGCCTGACCTCCACGGTCTTCTTGCCCGCGGCCCGGATCGCCGCCTACTTCTCGCGCTCGGCGAGGAACTTGATCATCTCGATCAGCGACTTCGTCGGCGCGGCCGCGGCCACGTGCAACACGTTCCCCTCACCCGTGACCTCGACGGTCTCACCCAGATCGGGAGCGTTCTCTTTCTCTGCCATCGTCATCTGCCACAGGGCCACGAAGCCCTGGATCACCTGGCGGAGCTTGACGGCCCGCTGGGCCGTCTCGGCCAGCGCCGTGATGTTCACAAACGTGCTGCCCTCGGTCTCGCCGACCTGGACGGCCACGTCGCGGACGTGCCGCATGAGGGCGGCCTGCTGCGGCTTGGCGCCCGGGGGCACCTTGAGCCCCTCCGCCGCGGCGAGGGCGAAGGCGCCGGCGGCCGGCTTCGGCAAGACCTGCAAGCCCTCGCTCTTGGCCAAGCTGTCGCTCTTGCCGTTCAGCACGTCGATCGCGCCCTTGAGCAGATCGAGAGTCGAGGCGACGAGGATGATCTTCTCGTCGTAGAAGCAGCCGTACTGCGTCTTGGGCTCCCCGGCCGGCGCGTCGCCGTCTGCGCCCGCCTTGGCCTGATCCGTCCACTGGTGAAGGACGTAGTCGCCGTATTCGTGGCTCTTGTACGTCTCGTTCGCCGCCAGCAGGGCCAGGATCTTCTCCCGGTTGACCGTCGCGTCGAGGATCACCACGCCGGCCTTGTCGCCGATCTCCTTGCCGTACAGCGTCAGGCTGCGAACGTCGTTCAGCGGGTCGAAGCCGAACACCTCCCGGAACTTCGCGATGCCCTCGATGAAGCTGTCCTTCTTCTCGGCCTCCTCGAGGACGAACTGGGCGAGCCCCGACTTGAGCATGGCAGCGACGTCCACGTGGGCGACCCACCTGGCGTCGCCGGCGACCTGCTCGACCTTCAGCGGCCCGGCCAGGGCCGTCGAGCAGCACAGTGCCAGCACCCACGCGCTCGCTGTTGAGTTTCTCATGACTTGACTCCTCTATCCGTGCGTTTCCGGGTCCTTCATGATGCATCCGCCTGGAATACGCGACAGCCGGCCGGGAGGTTACGCGGTTTTGTCGCATTCTCCGTCATCGCCGGCCGCCGAACCAGACACACCCATGCTCCTCTCCCGGCGCAGGGGTTTGATTCCAAGCCTTTATCTGCGCTCCTCAGCGCGTATCATTGCTCAAAACTCTCGCGCTGTCCGGAGCCCGGCCATGGAAAAGATCAGGTACGAGGAGATGCTGCCGCACGAGATCGTCGCCCGGCGAAGGAAGTGCCCCGCCGCGTTCATCGGGCTTGGCGGCCTGGAGTGGCACGGCGAGCACCTCGCCGTCGGCAACGACGCGCTCAAGGCCTCCAAGCTCTGCGAGCTGGCCGCCCGGCGCTGCGGCGGGCTGGCCTTCCCCACGCTGTGGTACGGCGAGCCGCGCGTCTGCCGGATCATCGAGGCGTCGCACGACGCCGACGGCCGCGTCGCCCGGAAGATGAAGTTCAAGAAGCGCAAGTGGACGCCCGCGCACTTCGGCAAGACCGGCGAGGAGCAGATCGCCTTCTACCAGCAGCTCCTCCGGCACGTGCTGATACAGATGAGCTCGCTGGAGATGAAGGCCGTCTGCTTCCTGTGCGGCCACTACCCTCTCCACGAGTGGGCCGCGCCCGTCGTCGAGGAGTTCAACCGCGACTTCGCCGACATCCAGGCCTACGCCGGCATCGAGTTCCACTACGCCCCGAACGACCCAAGGGTCGGCGGCGACCACGCCGGGCACTGGGAGACGAGCTACCTGTGGTACCTCCGCCCGGACTGCGTGGACCTGAGCATCTTCCGCGGCCGGGCGAAGGAGAAGCTCATCGGCGTCCACGGCCGGGACCCGCGCACCGAGGCGTCGATCGAGCTCGGCCGGACCGCCTGCGACCTCATCGTCCGCGGCATGGTCCGCAAGGCAAAGCAGCTCATCGCCAAGGTGGACCGGCGGCGGAAGAAGACCGGTACGAGAAACCTCTGAGCCTCGGTGCCTCTGCGGCCAAGCCAGTAACCGCGCTCACAGCGTCCACGGCTCGCGGTAGGGACGGCTGAGCATGCGGTTGGCGACGTCGTCGTTGAGGAACCGCTCGGCCGCCGGGTCCCACTTCAACGGGCGCTTCAGCCGGTAGGCGATGTTGCCGAGGTGGCAGACGCTGACGGAGCGGCAGCCGATCTCGACGTCGCAGATCGGCCGGCGGCGGGTGCGGATGCAGTCGAGCCAGTCGCGGTGATGCCCGCGACTGCGGTAAAGGTGCACGTCGCTTGGCTTGAGCTGCGTGGCGAGGATCGACGCGGGCCTGCTCTCGATCCGGCCGCGGTTCACCCAGATCTCCCCTTCCGTGCCGAAGAAGGTGATCCCGCCGGGGTCGCGGTGGTACATCGTCACGCCGCCGGCGTAGCGGTAGGTCAGGTGCTTTGTGTCCTTGCCGTCCGGCGGGATGATCTCGACCGGCCCGGTGTGGTCCATGCCGAGCCCCCACTGGGCGATGTCGAAGTGATGCGCGCCCCAGTCGGTCATGCCCCCGCCGGAGTAGTCGCGATACGACCGCCAGTTGGGAAAGTGCTGGTTGTGCGGCGGGCGGAGGATCCCGTGGAACGGCCGCCACGGGGCCGGGCCGAGCCACCGGTCCCAGTCCAGGCCTTCCGGGACCGGCTCGGGAGGCAGGTGGCAGGGGCGGCTCGGGCCGCCGACGCCGACGTAGACCTCCTTGACCTCGCCGATGTAGCCGCTGCGGACCAGCTCGCAGGCCGTGCGGAACTCCCGCCCGCTGCGCTGCTGCGAGCCCGTCTGGAACACCCGCCCGTAGCGGCGGACGGCGTCGACCATCGCGCGGGCCTCGGCGATCGTCAGCGAGAGGGGCTTCTCGCAGTAGACGTCCTTGCCGGCCCTGGCCGCGTGCACCACGCCGAGGGCGTGCTGATGGTCCGGCGTGGCGATCAGGACGGCGTCGATGTCGTCGCGAGCGAGAATGTCGCGGTAGTCGTTGTAGCCGACGCAGGCCTTGTAGCTGCCCTTGCCCCTTCGGCCGCTATAGGCATCCTCAACGTGCTGAACGCCGATGTCGCGGAACTTCTTATACACCTCGGCGATGCCGAGCACCTGCACGTCGCTGGTGCGGCTCAGGCCGCGCACGTGCCCCTCGCCCTGCTTGCCGATCCCGATAAACCCCATCGTGATCCGTTCGCTCGCCGGCGTCGCCCCGCCGGCGCCCAGCGCCGACGAGCCGACCACCACCGGAAACGCCGCCGCCCGCTTCAGGAACCCACGCCGACTGACCGATCGCTCACGTGCCATGCAACCACCTCCTGAATCGCAACGCCCAACGCCCCGCCACTGCGCTGGCGGGGATTCTTCCGAACCCCACGCAACTGCCGAGTGGGGCCACTTCGCCCTTAAACCGCAGCCCCTCCGCCCGGTCTCGCCCTCTCCTGGGCACCTGCGCTACTTCTTCTTCGGCTGCTTCCTCTGTCGCCGTCCCCAGAGGTGCGCCTTCTTCGGGTCGTGGTTCGGATTCTCCGTCGGCATCAGGGCCCCGACGCTCTTGCGCCAGGAGGCGAGCTTCCTGCGAAGCTCGGCTGCCTTCTCGGGCATCTTTACGGCGAGGTCGTTCTTCTCGCCGATGTCCTCGGCGAGGTCGTACAGCTCTCTGCGCCCGTCCTCGAAGTACTCGATCAGCTTGTGCCGCCCGGCCCGGACGGCCCCGCACGGCGCCGTGTGGTGGTAGTGCGGGTAGTGCCAGTAGATCGCTTCCCGCTTCAGCGGCCCCGTGCCGGCAAGCAGGGGCATCAGGCTGACGCCGTCGACCGTGGGATCGGGCTTCTTCCTGATCCCCGCCAGCTCCAGGATCGTCGGGAGGAAGTCCACGCTCGTCACCGGCTCGCGGCACACGCTGCCGGGGGAGACCACGCCGGGCAGGCGGACGATCAGCGGCACGCGAATGCCGCCCTCGTAGAGCGACCCCTTCTGAGACCGCAGCGGCGCGTTCGACGTCACCACCGGGGGCCCGCCCGTGTAGATCTTGATCAGCCCGCCGTTGTCGGAGAAGAAGATCACGGCCGTGCGGTCCGCGAGCTTCAGCTCGTCGAGCTTGCCAAGGACGCGGCCGACGTTGTTGTCGAGGTGCTCGATCATGGCCGCATACGTCGGGTTCGCCTGGGCCGGGGGCTTCTGCCCGGGCTTCAGGCGGGCCTTGTGCTTGTCCACCAGCTCCTTCGGCGCCTCCAGGCGGATGTGCACGGAGTGATGCGAGAGGTACAGGAAGAACGGTTTGTCCCGGTTGAGCTCGATGAACTCCAGCGCCTTGTCGGTGAGGCTCCTGACCTGCTTGTCCCCGTCGGCGCCGCGGCCGGCGCCGGTGACGTCGAAGCCCTGCTTGTCCGGGCCGAACATCCTTCCCCCGCCCAGGTGCCACTTGCCGAAGCACGCCGAGACGTAGCCGGTCGGCTTGAGGGCCTCGGGGATGGTCGTCTCTTCCAGGGGGAGCTGATTGTGGATCTTTGGCACGACGAGCTTTGCCCACGGCCGCCAGTGGCCGGGGATGAAGTCCGTCACGCCGACGCGGGCGGGGTACTTGCCCGTCAGGATGCTCGCCCGCGTCGGCGAGCAGACCGGGCAGGCGGCGTAGGCGTCGGTGAACCTCATGCCCTGCCCGGCGAGCTTGTCGATGATCGGCGAGAGGTGGTACGTGCTGCCGTAGCAGCTCAGGTCCGCCCAGCCCATGTCGTCGATCAGGATGAAGACAAAGCTGAGCTTCTTGTCGCGGGCCGGCGCGGCCAATGCCGACGCGCCGCCAAGCGCCGCCGGCGCGGCCGCCAGCGCCAATCCCGCCGTCCGCAGGAACTCCCGTCTCGTTGTGTGTCTCATCGTCGTCTCCCTGTTACGCGTGCCCGCGTTATTCTATCCGAACTCACCCGACGCTTGCATCCCCTTGGGCGCCGTTGCTCCTCGAAGCCCAGCCGTAGCAACGGCTGGGTCCGGCCCCCCACGAAACCTCTTTGTCGGTCCCCCGCGGGCGCCTATACTCCCAGCTTCAGCTCAACATCCAGGAGATGGGCCCATGAAATGCATGCTGTGGATCGTCGCGGGGGCCGCCGTCCTGTGGTTCGGCGCACGCCCCGCCACCGCCGCCCTGCCCGCTCTGCCGGAAGGCGACTGGGTGCTGTGGTACGCTCTGCCGGCCCGCAAGTGGGTCGAGGCCCTGCCGATCGGCAACGGGCGGCTCGGCTGCATGGTCTTCGGCGGCGTCGAGGCCGAGCGCCTCCAGCTCAACGAGGACAGCGTCTGGTCGGGCAGGCCCGCGCCCGACGCCGACCGCCCGGACGCGTGGAAGCACCTGCCGGAGATCCGCAAGCTCCTCTTCGACCGCAAGTACATCGAGGCGGAGAAGCTCACCGACCAGTACATGACCAACCAGGGCGGCGGCTTCAACGGCGCCTACAGCGGCTCGTATCAGACGCTCGGCGACCTGACGCTGAAGTTCGACCTGCCCTCCGGCGACCCGTCGGGGTACGTCCGCATGCTGGACCTCGACACGGCCCTCGCGACGACCCGCTTCCAGCTCGGCGGCGCGACGTTTACGCGGGAGGTCTTCAGCTCGCCGGTCGACCAGGTGATCGTCGTGCGGATCGCCTGCGACCAGCCGGGGAAGGTCTCGTTCGCCGCCCGGCTGAGCCGCAAGGCCGACGCGAAGGCCGGCTTCGCGGCCCCAGACCGGATCGTCATGAAGGGGCGGTCCGACGGCGGGGAGGGCATGAAGTTCGAGGCCCACCTCAAGGCCCTCGTCAAGGGCGGCAAGATCGGCGGCTCGGACGACACGCTCAACGTGGCCGGGGCCGACGAGGCCGTCCTGCTCCTGGCCGCCGCGACCGACCACGTCATGGACCGCGCGAAGAACTACCGCGGCAAGGACCCCGCGGCCCTGTGCAGGAAGTACATCGCCGACGCGTCGAAGAAGACACTCGACGCGCTCCGCAAGGCGCACGTCGCCGAGCACCGCAGGCTGTTCCGGCGGGTCTCGATCGACCTGGGCACCACGGCCGCCGCCCGGAAGCCCACGGACCTGCGCCTGGCGGCATTGAAGTCCGGCGGCACCGACCCGCAACTGGCCGCCCTTTACTTCCAGTTCGGGCGGTACCTGCTGATCTGCTCGAGCCGCCCGGGCTGCCTGCCGGCCAACCTCCAGGGCATCTGGGGCGACGGGCTGCGCATGCCGTGGCACTGCGACTACCACGCCAACATCAACGTGCAGATGAACTATTGGCCGGCGGAGGTGTGCAACCTCGCCGAATGCCACGAGCCGATGATCGAGCTGACCAGGTCGCTCGTCGAGCCCGCCCGGAAGACCGCCAAGGCCTACTACAACGCCCCCGGCTGGGCGTTCCACATGATCACGAACGTCTGGGGCTGGACCTCGCCCGGCTGGCGGGCGAGCTGGGGCTTCTTCCCCTGCGGCGGGGCGTGGATGTGCCAGCACCTCTGGGAGCACTACGCCTTCAGCGGCGACGAGGAGTACCTCCGCAGCGTCTACCCGATCATGAAGGAGGCGTGCACGTTCTACCTGGCGTACATGATCGAGGACGGCGGCGGGCACCTGGTGACGGCCCCCTCCACCTCGCCGGAGAACCGCTTCCGCATGCCCGACGGCAAGCGAGGCAGCGTGTGCGTCGGGGCGGCGATGGACCGCCAGATCATCTGGGACCTGTACACGAACACGATCGAGGCGTCCGAGGCACTCGGCGCCGACGAGGACTTCCGGAAGAAGCTCACCGACGCCCGCGGGCGGATCCTCCCGCCGAGCATCGGGCGGCACGGACAGTTGATGGAGTGGGGCGAGGACTGGGACCGCCCCGACGACCATCACCGCCACACCTCGCACCTCTTCGCGCTGCATCCGAGCCGGCAGATCTCGCCGATCACCACGCCCAAGCTCGCGGCGGCGGCTAGAAGATCGCTGGAGTTTCGCGGCGACGGCGGCACGGGCTGGTCCAAGGCGTGGAAGGTCAACTTCTGGGCCCGCCTGATGGACGGCCCGCACGCCCACAAGATGCTCACCGAGCTGCTGGCCCGCAGCACGCTGGAGAACCTCTTCGACACGCACCCGCCATTCCAGATCGACGGCAACTTCGGCGGCACCGCCGGGATCGCCGAGATGCTCCTCCAGAGCCACGCCGGCCAAGTCGCCCTGCTGCCCGCCTGGCCGAAGAAGGCCTGGCCGACCGGCCACGTTCGCGGCCTGAGGGCACGAGGCGGGGCGGAGGTGGACATCGCCTGGAAGGACGGGCGAGCGATCTCGGCGACGATGAAGGCCACCATCGACCGCACGCTGCGCGTCCGCCCGCCCGCCGGGCAGAAGGTCGCAGGGGTCGTCTCGGCCGGCAAGCAGGTGCCGGTCAAGACCGGCCCCGACGGCGCCGTCACCCTCGACGCCCGGGCGGGACGAACGTACGAATTGACGTTGGAATAACGTGCTCCACGAGCGTGCGCGATCGAGTTCTTGCGTTTAGCGGCGGGCCGGAGGCCCGCCCTCCGGGCGACGCGCCGTCGCCCGCTAAACGCCGTGGCGCCTGAGGAGCATTCATGGCGGGACAGGCGAACTGCCTCATGGGGATCGACAGCGGCACGCAGTCGACCACCGTCTGCGTGTGGTCCGCCTCGGGGCGGCGCCTGGCGAGGGCCTCGGCGCCGAACGCCGTGCGAACGCCCCGGCCGGGCTGGGCCGAGCAGGACCCGCGGAGCTGGTGGGCCTCCACGCGGACGGCCATCCGGCAGGCGCTGCGGCGCGTCCGGCCCGCGAGGATCGCCGCCGTCGGCGTGGCCTACCAGCGCGAGACGTTCACGCTTCTGGACTCCTCGGGCCGGCCGCTGCGGCCGGGAATCCTCTGGCTCGACGTCCGCTCGGACGCCGAGGTCCGGCATCTCGCCCGCGAGATCGCACCGGAGAGCTACCACCGCCGCACCGGCAAGCCGCTGGACGTCACCTCGGCGCTGGCGAGGCTGCTGTGGCTTCGCCGCCACGAGCCGCGGCGGCTCGCCTCGGCCAGCCGGTGGATGGACGTGGGCGGCTACCTGGCCGGCAGGCTCACCGGCCGCTGGGCCACGTGCGTCGCCGGCACCGACACGTGCGGGCTGATCGGCCTGAAGAGCCGTGACTGGATCGACGACCACCTGGCCTTCGTGGGCCTCAAGCGCAGACAGCTTCCCGAGATCGTCGAGCCGGGGGAGGTCATCGGCGGCCTGTCGCGATCGGCGGCGAGACAGACGAACCTGCCCGAGGGCCTGCCGGTGGTGGCCGCCGGGGGCGACGGACAGGTCTTCAACGTCGGCATGAACGCCGCGGGCAGCTACGAGCTCAGCCTGTCGCTCGGCACGAGCATCGTCCTGGGGCTCTCCTGCCCCGAGGCGCCGATCTCGCCGCTGTTCCGCACGCTGATCGCCGCCTCGGGCGGCTACCTCCTCGAGAGCGTCCTCCAGGCCGGCACGTACCTGCTGCGGTGGTTCATCGAGCGGTTCGGCGGCACCGAGGCCGGGTGGGACCGGACGATCGCCCGCATCCCGCTCGGCTGCGAGGGGCTCGTCACGCTGCCCAACTGGTGGGGCGTGCGGTTCCCCCGGACGCTGCCCGACGTCCGCGGCGTAACGCTGGGCTGGTCCAACCATCACACGGCCGGCCACTTCTACCGCAGCCTGCTGGAGGGGGTGTCGTTCGAGCTGCGGCGTCTGGTGTGTGAGTTGCGGGCGATGTTCCCTCGGCGCGTCCGGCGGCGGATTCGCGCCGGCGGCGGGGGGGCGCGCAGCCGCCACTGGCCGCAAATGCTCGCCGACGTGACCGGCGCCCGGGTGGATCTTCTCGCCGAGGGCGAGCCGACGGCGCTCGGTGCGGCCATCCTGGCGGGCGTGGGCGTGGGCATGTTCAGGGACGCCCGCCGCGGCGGGGCGAAGCTGTGCCGCCTGCGAAAGAGCCTCCTGCCCGACCGCGCGCGCGCCTGCCTCTGCAATCGCCTGTATGAAGAGGTGTATGCCAAGCTCTTCCCCGCGACGGCGGACGTGTCGGAGTCGCTGCGCGCGATTTGCGCGGGCGAGAAGGCGCACGCGGTTGACGGCCGAAACGGCACGGCGGCGACACGCCGCCGCTCCGCCCGAATGCCATGACGGCGCGGCGGGTCGACACCAGGCGGTCTCGCTCGCCAATGGCGGAGCCGCGGCGTGTCGCCGCGGTGCAGTTTCAGACCGCGCCAGATGCGCAGCGGGCAAGGAGAACGGCGATGAGGAAGACAGTGGTCGCGAGCATTGCGGTCCTGACGGCCTGCACCGCACCAGGCCGCTTCTGTTGGGCCGAGACTCCGCCGGGGGATTGGCCGCAATGGCGCGGGCCCAGGCGCGACGGGGCTTCAGCCGAGACGGACTGGCTCGCCAAGTGGCCGGCCTCCGGCCCGAAGGTGCTTTGGAAGGCGAAGGTCGGCGAGGGGTTCTCCGGGTTTGCTGTCGTCGGCGAGAAGCTCTACACGATGGGGTTCCTCAGAGAGCAAGGGGTCAAGTCGCCCGGCATGGGGAAGGAGCCCGGCTTCGACCACGTCTGGTGCCTCAATGCCCACACGGGCGAGGTGATCTGGGACCACTCCTACCGCTGCACGAAGGGATCGTACTACGGTCCGTTCGTCACGCCGACGGTCGATGACGGCCGAGTCTACACGCTGAGCAAGTTCGGGCACCTGTTCTGCCTGGATGCCTCCTCCGGCAAGGTGATCTGGGGCAGGAACATTGTGACGGCCCTGAAGCCCAAGGCGCCCTACTACGGCTACTCGTCCACGCCGGTGGTCGTTGGCGAGCTGCTGATCCTGCACATCGGCCACCCCGGGCCATCGATGGCCGCACTGAACAAGAAGACCGGCGCGGTCGTCTGGAAGGCCGGGCGCGGCCATGCGGGCTATTCCTCGCCGGTAGCCTATCAGGCAGGCGGCAGGATGGCTGTGACGATCCTGGCGCCCGGCGCGGCGTTCGGGCTCGACGCCCTTACCGGAAAGCAGCTCTGGAGTCATCCGTGGAAGGCCGGCCCGCAGAGCAGCGCAACCACGCCTCTGGTGAGCGGCACCAAGGTCTTCATCTCGGCCTCGGAGAAGAAGCGGTGGTGCACGCTGCTCGAGGTCGACGGCAACGCGGCGAAGGTCATCTGGGAGAACGACCGCATGAACAACTACTTCAACGCCCCGGTCCTGTGCAGCGGGTATCTGTACGGCATCCACAGCACCGACCACGTCTCGAAGAACTCCTCGCTGCGATGCGTGGACTTCCGCACGGGCAAGGTAAAGTGGGACCAGGGCGGCACGGGCAAGGGAGGCGTCACACTCGCCGGCGGCCGCCTCATCGTGCAGTGCGAGAAGGGCGAGCTGGTGATCGCCGAGGCCGACCCCGACCGCTACGTCGAGCTCGCCCGCGCGAAGGTACTCGATGGGACCTGCTGGTCGCCGCCGGTCCTCTGTCGCGGCCGGATCTACTGCCGGAACCACAGGGGCACGGTCTTGTCCCTCGATGTCCGGCCCCCCAGAGGAGCGCCCTGACGCCCGGCAGGACGCTGACGACAGGCAGAGAAAGGAGCAGAAACCATGGCAAGGCTGGTGATGGACTCGTTGGATCGGACGCTCCCGTTGCTCGGCGCGTGCCTCCTCGCCGCGAGTGCGGCCGCCGGGCAGCCGGGGCCCGCGGGCGCTTCCCGGGCCGCGGGGATCGCCGCCAAGTACGCCGCAGACCGCGGCATCGCCAAGGACGCCGGCGTCGTCTTCGCCGACGACTTCGAGTCGTGGCCCGGCGGCGAGAAGCCGCCTCAAGGCACGTGGGGGATCCGACAGCGAAAGACCAGTCGGACGTCCGTGGTGCCGGGGAAGGTCACCGTCGCCCGCACGCCGGGGCCCGGCCGGAACGTGCTCGAGATCGCCTGCTGGACCGAGGGGACCGGCTCGCAGACCGGCGGCGTGTGGCGGAAGCTCGGCAACTACAACCACGCCCGGGAGGGCCTGGGAAACGGCTACGACGAGCTGTACATAAGGTATTACATGAAGTTCGACGAGGACTACCGCGCCGTCCGCAACCACGGCGCCAACCTCGGCGGCCGCGACGTCACCCGAAGGAACGCCGCCTGGGTCGGGATGGCCGCCATCCGTGACGTGTCCTCGCGGGGGTATTTCTTCTCCGGCGTCCAGCCCCGCGGCAAGCGGGGAGGCAAACAGCTCGAAATGGGGTTCTACAGCTACCACCTGGACAAGAAGAGCCAATGGGGCGAGAGCTACCCCGTGCAGAAGCCGGCGCCGATCGACGTGGGGAAGTGGTACTGCATCGAGCGCCACATGAAGCTGAACTCGGTTGACCCCGCCAAGGCCGACCCCGCCGTCGCCGACGGCGTCGAGGAGCTATGGATCGACGGCCAGTTATCGATCCGCAAGGAAGGCGTTCGCTTTCGCCGGGTGCCCCAGTTGCGAATCACGTTCTTCTCGCTGGAGACCTACTACCACGGCCTGCCGAAGGAATACGGCCGCGCCAGACCGATCAAGGTCTACGTCGACAACGTCGTGATCGCGCGGAAGTACATCGGCCCGCTGAGGAGCGAAGGGACGCAGCGCGATTGAGCGGTGCCGCTAGGTCGAATCGCCCCCCGGCGCGAAGAGGCCCGGCGGGAGGCGGACGCCCATCTTTTGGCACTTGGCGAGGAATCGCGGCTCCGTGCCGCTGCACAGCCACTCGCCGATCTCGCGCCCGGACTCCTCGATCCGCAGACGGCGGTAATCGAAGAGGTCCTGAAGGACGATCTCGCCGTCGGTCACGCCGGCCAGCTCCGTGATCCGCGTGATCTTCCGCTTGCCGTCCGTGACGAACTCGTGCTGCACGATCAGGTCGATCGCCCCGGCGATGAGCTTGTGGACGGCCCACAGGGGCATGGCCAGGCCGCGAGACAGCGACATCATCTCCAGGCGGCTGACCGCGTCGATCGGCGAGCCGGCGTGCAGGACGGCCAGGCAGCCGTCGTGGCCGCTCGAGATCGCCTGGAGCATGTCCATCGCCTCGTCGCCGCGCACCTCGCCGACGATGATCCGCGTCGGGCGCATCCGAAGGCAGTTCCTGAAGAGCTGGGCGAGCGTGATCTCGCCCTTGCCCTCCAGGTTGGCCCGGCGGCACTCCAGTTGGACGACGTGGCGCTGCTGGAGCCGCAGCTCGGCCGTGTCCTCGATGGTGATGATCCGCTCGGACTGGGGGATGTAGCGGCTGAAGATCGCCAGCGTCGTCGTCTTGCCCGTGCCCGTCGCGCCGGAGAAGATGAGGTTGGCCCGCGCCTGGACGGCCGCACCGAGCAGTTGCGCCATGCGCTCCGACAGCGTGCCGGCCTCGATCAGGTGGGAGACCTGCGTGAGCCGCTTGGTGAACTTTCGGATGGTCACGGCCGGGCCGTTCAGCGCGATCGGGGGGAGGATCACGTTGCCGCGGGAGCCGTCCGGGAGGCGGAAATCGGCGTACGGCGTGGCGGAGGAGACCTCCCGCCCGGTCGGGCGAAGCAGCACCTCGACCATGCGCATCAGGTGCTCTTCGTCGGGAAACGTCAGCGCATCGGGCACCATGACGCCGTTGCGCTCGACGTACACCTGGCCCGGCCCGTTGATCATGATCTCGGTGACCTCGGGGTCCAGCATCAGCCCCCGGATCGGCCTGACGGCGGGATTGTCAAGAAACATGATCGCCTCGCTGCGCGAAGGAGCCCGTTTTCGCCGGTTGTCCTGATTGGATGATATCCCCGCGGTGCGCCCCGTGCAAGGCGAGGTGAGGGCCTGCGTGCGGCGTGTCGCCGCGGTGTTGTTCGTCACTTGGATTTCTGGACGAACGTCGCCGGCTCGCCGGCGGAGGCGTAGATCGCGGCCACCTTCTTCATCGCCTCCCCATCGCCGCCGTGGACGGTCAGCGGGCGCGGGGCGAGCATGCCCAGCACGTCGGGGACGTTGCACACACGCAGGACGTTCAGGAACTGGGGCGCCTCGTCGAGCATGTGGTCCATCGGCGGGTCCTTCAGGATCGCACCGGCGACGTCCGGTTCCCACAGGGCCGCGTAGGCCGCCAGGACGCCGGCGGCGCCCTCGCCGAGCACGTGGACCGCCGCCTTGCCCCCATGCTTGGCATGCAGATGTCGGGCGGCCGCGGCGACGTCCCACACGCGCCCGGTATCGGCCGTCCTGCCGAGCAGGACGTGGGATCGCTCGACGTAATTTGGCGGGTTCTTGCGCGTCCAGCGCGTGGGTCCGACGCCGCGCGGGGCACAGAGGTACACCGTCTCGCCGGCCTCGGCGATCGCGCGAACCCAGCGGGGAACTTCGTCCTTCGAGCCGCTGCCGCGAACGACCAGGAGCACGCGCTTGGCGGCCTCCTTCGCCTTGACCCCGGCGGCGCGGCGGAGGGGAATCCGGATGCCCGGCTCCGTCGCGATGAGCCACTCGCCGGCCGCGCCTTCCTTGACGGGCTTCGCCGGGGGAATCCGCTCGGGGAAGCAGCCGAACGTGACGCGCCGAAGCTCGGCCAGGAGCCTGGTCTTCCAAGCCTTGAAGCGGCCCTTCCGCGGCGGGGCCACCTGTGCCTGCGGCACGAAGTGCCGGTCGATCGTCGTGTTCAGCTCGTCCTTGGGGATGTCGGAGTCCTTCGGGAAGACGCGGAGCCTGGCCGGGTCGATCGGGTGCTTCCTCTGCTTGCGCGGGCCCGTGATGAGGTCCACCTCGCTGTCGGTCACCACGCGGGCGTCGTTCTTGAGGTGCGTGTTGATGAACCGATAGGCCGCCCGGCGGATGTCCTTGCGGTAGGCGTGGCCGCCGGCGCTGACGAAGGCGTCCACGAAGTCGCCGGCGGCGTGCAGCTTGTAGACGTCTTCGAGGCGGCTGATCACCCGCCGATTGGCGTCCATGGGGAAGATGCGGTCGCGGTCGCTGTTGGTGAACAGCAGCGCCCGCGGCGCGACGAGCGCGGCGATGCGCGTCCACGGCCACTGGAACGTGTTGTAGAGGAACATGCAGTCGCAGTGGCCGTTGATCACGCGGTTGGGCACGTAGGAGGGCAGGTCGGCCATCCCGCTGACGGGCACGGCCACCTTGACCCGCTCGTCCGCCGCGGCGATCCAGAAGCTGGCCGCCCCGCCGCCGGAGATGCCCGTCACGGCGATTCGCTCGCCGTCGACGTCCGGTCGGCTGATCAGATAGTCGATGCCGCGAATGCCGTTGATGCACTCCACGCCCGCCGGCGTGTATCCCCTCGAGTGCCACCACCAGCGGCCTTCGCGATAGGTCCCGTGATGGATGGCCGCGATCTCGCCGAGCTGGAGCGAGTCGACGACCAGGCAGACGTACCCGTGCCGCGCGAACCAGATGCCGTGGGACTGGTAGGCCGTCTTGTTTCCGTTGCGCCCGCAGTAGGAGTGCCCGCAGACGTAGAACACCGCGGGCAGACGCTCGCCCTTCCGCACCTTCGCCGGCCGGTAGAGATTGCCGGTGACATACAATCTCGGCCGGCTTTGATAATGGAGCATGTCCACGACGTAGCCCTCGCCCGGAAGCGTGCCGGTGACCGCGGCCTTCAGCGGCGTCTTGGGCGGCATGGGCCAGAGGCCCAACATGTGGAAGTACTCCTGCCTGTACTTCGCGGAGAGCTTCTGCCAGTCTTCCAGCGCCTTGACGTCCCGCAGGAAGGCCTCGTGGATCTCCGCCGTTTCCTGCGCCAGGTACGCCTGGATCATCTCATCGCCGCCCTGGCCTCGGTCGGGTGGGCAATACGCCTGACCCGCCGCAAGGCGACACAACGCCAGCGTCACGATAAACCCCACAGCCGCCGCATCCTGCCACTGCATGATTCCTTCTCCCATTGTCCATACTCTGATCTGCGGGTCCGGTCGCGGAAATCGCCGCGAACGATCGCGGCCGCCCGCGTATTATAACGAGACTGCCGGCAGACGGTGGAGTTGAACGTGTATCGCCGCCGGATGCGAGACGATACATGACGTCAGTTGGCGCGGAAAGGTGCTGTATGTCGCGTGCAACGCGCGTGTTTGCTCTGCTGGGTGTGCTCTTCCCGGCGGCTCTCGCCGCCAAGGCCGAGGAATCCACGAAGCTCCGGTTCGGTCCGTGGCACCAGATCGGCCCGTTCCGCCGGAAAGGCGGCGATGCATTCGAGCACGCCTTCGGCCCGGAGAAGGAAGTCGACCTGGCCGGAGGCTGCGGCCAGCTTCGATGGAAGCGGCGCCGTGATGCCGACGGCAGTATACACGACCTCTCCTGCCCGGACGGAGCGGCAGTTTACCTGTATCGGGTCATCAAGGCCGGCGAGGCCGCGAGCATCACGGTCCGGATGGGAGGCGACGACGGGATCACTGCGTGGCTCAACGGCCGGAAGGTCCTCTCCGGTAAGGAGTCGTTCCGCCGACTCGCCGGCGGCGGCAGGGCCCGCCTGGAGCTCCGCAAGGGCGTCAATCACCTGCTGGTGAAGATATGGAACCTGCGGGGCAAGTGCCGGTACTACTTCTCCCGGTCCGACGAGGCCCCGAAGGCGGCGGCGAAGAAGCGTCGCCCGCGGCCGCCTCGCGCCCGGAAGCCCGCGCCGCCCCTGCCGCCCGTCCCGGAGGCCCCGAGCCTACCGGCCGTGCGCCGCGCCGTCGAAGACATGATCGCCACGTTCGGCCCCAGGTACGCCAAGGGCCCGGAGTACCTCCGCCGCCTGGCCGACCTGGAGAAGGCCGCCGCGAAGGACGAGCTCGCCGGGCTCGCCCGCGAGGCCCTGCTGGCCAACCCCCTGCTGGACTTCGACAAGCTGCTCGTCCTGAAGCGGAACTTCGGCGACCAGGCCCGGCGCGTGATGAGCAGCGCCCTGGGCACGCCGAAGCTCAACTCCCACTGCAACAGCTCGATCCCGCATCCCGAGAGCGGCTGGGACAACGAGCTCGTGATCCTTTCGGACCTGCGGGGGGCCGGCAGGATCGAGCTCCTCTACAAGCCCGGCGGCGGGCGAATCATGGTCGACCCGGACCTGCACTTCGACGCCGACCGCCTCATGTTCTCGATGATCTCCGAGCACGGCAACTGGGGCGTCTTCGAGATCGGCGTCCCCGGCAAGGGGCCGCGGCGGCTCACGCCGGACCATGAGGACGTGGAGTTCTACGACTCGTGCTACGGGCCCGACGGGCAGATCTACTTCGCCTGCAACGCCGCCATGCAGGGGCTGCCCTGCGAGCGCGGCAAGAGGCCCGTCGTCCAGCTCTACCGCATGGACCTCGACACGAAGAAGATCCGCCAGATCACCTTCGAGCAGGACAGCGACTGGTGCCCCACCATGATGCCCGACGGGCGCGTGCTGTACCTGCGGTGGGAGTACTCCGACACGCCGCACTACTTCTCGCGCATCCTGATGACGATGAACCCCGACGGCACGAGCCAGATGGAGCACTACGGGAGCAACTCCTACTGGCCGAACGGCGTCTTCAACGCCCGGCCGATCCCGGGCGAGCCCACGCGGGTCATCGGCGTCGTCGGCGGGCACCACGGCATCAGCCGCTCCGGGCGGCTGGTGATCTTCGACACGGCCAAGGGGCGCCACGAGTCCAACGGCGTCGTCCAGGAGATCCCGCGCTCCGGGCACCCGGTCCGGCCGATCATCCGGGACCGTCTCGTTGACGGAGTCTGGCCGCAGTTCATCTACCCCTACCCGCTCAGCGCGAAGTACCACCTCGTGTCGATGAAGCGAGCCGCCGGCTCTCTGTGGGGCCTCTACCTGGTGGACGTGTTCGACAACGCCACGCTGATCAAGGAGATGGAGGGCTCGGCCCTGCTGGAGGCCCAGCCGCTTCGCAAGCGCCCCAGGCCGAGGGTCATCCCCGACCGCGTGGACCTGGCCCGCAAGGACGCGCTGGTGTACCTGGTGGACGTGCACGCGGGGCGCGGCCTGGCGGGAATCCCCCGCGGGAAGGTCGAGAAGCTCCGCCTGCTGGCCTACCACTTCGGCTACAACTTTTCGGCCAATCACGACTTCGTCGGCATCGAGAGCAGTTGGGACGTCAAGCGGGTCCTGGGCACGGTGCCGGTGGAGAAGGACGGCTCGGCGTATTTCCGCGTGCCGGCCAACGTGCCGATCTCCATTCAGCCCCTCGACGAGAACGGCCGGGCCCTGCAACTCATGAGAAGCTGGATGGTGGGCATGCCCGGCGAGACGGTCTCGTGCGTCGGCTGCCACGAAAGGCAGAACGACTCGCCCCCCGTCCGCCAGGGCATCGCCCTGAGCAAGCCGCCGGCGGAGATCGCGCCCTTCTTCGGCCCGGCGAGGGGCTTCAGCTTCCGGCGGGAGGTCCAGCCGGTGCTCGATGAGTACTGCTTGGCCTGCCACGGCGGCGACAACAAGCTGCTGCCGGACTTCTCCGACGGCGGGGGCGACGGCTTCAGCACGGCCTATCGCAGCCTCCAGCTCTACGTCCGCAGGCCCGGGCCCGAGGGCGACTACCACCTGACCACGCCGATGGAATACCACGCCGGAACGTCCGAGCTGATCCAGATGCTCGAGAAGGGCCACAAGAACGTTCAGCTCGACGAGGAGGCCTGGCAGCGGCTCTGCGCGTGGATCGACCTCAACGCGCCCTATTACGGCACGTGGTCGGAGCACGCTGAGCTCCGGGAGTACCACGGGGCCGACCAGCGAAAACGGCGCCGCGAGTTCGCAAAGCTCTACGCGGGGCTCGACGCCGACCCCGAGGCCGACGCCGACCTCCCGCGGCCAAAGCCCAGCCCGATCGTCCCCAAGCTGCTCGTGCCCTGGCCCGCCCGGGAGATCAAGCTGCCCGGCTGGCCATTCGACGCCGCAGAGGCCGCCAGGCGACAGGCCGCGGCCCTTCGAGCAACCTCAGGGCAAGAGGCCAAGGCCGCCAGGAAGACCATCGACCTCGGCAAGGGCGTCACGATGGACCTGGTGCTCATCCCGGCCGGGGAGTTCATCATGGGCGACGCCGACGGACACCTCGACGAGCGCCCGAGGACGAAGGTCGGCATCGACAGGCCGTTCTGGATCGGCGCCTTGGAGGTCACCAACGCGCAGTTCCGTCTGTTCGACCCGGCGCACGAGAGCAAGTACATCGACATCGCCGGGAAGGACCAGTCCTCTCGGGGCTTTCCGGCCAATCTACCGGAACAGCCGGTGATCCGCGTGTCCTGGAAGGAGGCGATGGCATTCTGCCGGTGGCTGAGCCGAAAGACCGGCAAGACGGTCGCGCTGCCGACGGAAGCCCGGTGGGAATACGCCTGCCGGGCCGGCAGCGACACGGCCGTGTCCTGGGGCGGCTTGGACGGCGACTTCTCCAGGCACGCCAACGTCGCCGACGCGTCCGCCTACGCCTCGCGCGGGAAGGGCAAACGCGGCGGGCTGACGCCCTTCCCCGCCGAGAGGCGCTTCAACGACCGTCAGCCGGTCGTCTGCAAGGTCGGCGGCTATTCGCCGAACGCCTGGGGGCTCCGCGACATGCACGGCAACGCGGCCGAGTGGACCGGATCGGTCTATCGCCCCTACCCCTACAGCGACTCCGACGGCCGAAACGACCCCGACGCCGCCGGCCGGAGAGTCGTCCGCGGCGGGTCGTGGCGCGACCGCCCCCAACGCTGCCGATCCGCCTTCCGCCTGGCCTACGAGCCGTATCAAAAGGTCGTCAACGTGGGCTTTCGCGTCGTGATGGAATGCGAGTAGTCACTCCCCCCGGCGGGTGTCGGGGGTGAGGCCCTCGAGGATGATCCTCCGGATGGCGTGGGCGGCGCCGTCGGCGTCGTGGTGGTCGGTGACGTAGTCGGCCGCGGCGATGGCCTCGGGGGCCGCGTTGGCCATGGCAACGGCGACGCCGGCCCACTGGAGCATGCCCACGTCGTTGGCGTTGTCCCCGATGGCCATGACCTGCTCGCGGTTGACGCCCATCTCCGCGGCGACCACTCGCAGGGCGCGGGCCTTGGAGACCGTCGCGTGCATGATCTGGAGCATGTAGTCCTCGGTCTGGACCATGGTCACCTGGTCGGCGAAGTCGCGGCGAATGGCGGCGAAGATGTCCCGGAGCCACTTCGGCTCGCCCAGCAGCAGCAGCTTGGTCATGGACTGGTCGGCCCACTTCTCCAGCGGCTCGACGACGTCCGGGGGGAAGATGCGCCCGGTCTCGCTGTTGTAGGCGGGGTCGAAGCGGTCGGTGTACCAGCGGTCCATCACTTCTCCGGAGACCAGCACGTCGCCGTACATCCCGCGCGCGAGCGTGACGATCCCGCGGGCGGTCTTGGCGGGGATGGGCGTGTGCATGATCACGCGCTGACCGGTCGGGTCGAACACGAGCGCCCCGTTGTAGTTGATCATGGGGCTGTTGAGCCCCAGCAGGCGATAGAACGGCAGGACGCTCCGAGGCGCGCGGGCCGAGGCGAGCACGACCTGCACGCCGGCTTCCTCCCTGGCCGCACGAAGGATGGCCGCCGAGGTGTCGGTGATCTCCTTGGCGCTGTTCAGCAGCGTGCCGTCCAGGTCGATGGCAACCAGGTGGATTTTCATGGCAATCTCTGGGGTC
This sequence comes from uncultured Planctomycetaceae bacterium, assembly GCA_964427875.1. Taxonomy (GTDB): domain Bacteria; phylum Planctomycetota; class Phycisphaerae; order SM23-33; family SM23-33; genus CAYRVX01. The sequence goes on along the minus strand of CAYRVX010000016.1, from coordinate 37,912 downwards.
CTGTACGATAATGGCCTTGCTGACCGTGTTCTTGCGTTTACATATGTAACGTCGCTCCCGGCGGCCGGGCATCGGAGGAATTCCTCCCAAGTGGGGAACCGCAGGCGCCAAGGGAGCGTCTCAAACGGTGTGCCCGGCGGGCAGCAGCCCGGCGCACGAGCCGTTGGAATATGCGCTCGTCGGCAGCCAGAAGAGGACAACGGCCATGACCTCAAAGCGATCGAACAGCCCGGCGGGATTGGCGATTCTCGTTCTGAGCGTGTGTTGCGCCGCAGGGAACGTCTTTGGCAGGCTTCGGGCCATCGCTCAGCCCATGCCGCCCGGGCCGCCCGGGGCGGCCGGGACCATCGGCGGCGGCGGCGCGAAGGGGCTGCACATCACCCAGCGACAGCCGGTCAACTTCACCTACACGGTCAATGACGGCGCGGGCTACCGCTGGGACATTCAGTATTACGGCACGATCGGCCAGGGCACGAGCAACGCTTACAGCGGCGGGCTGTACCTCCAGATCAACGGCTCGAGCGTACACTCCAACGGCAGGGGGTGGATGAACGCCACCGGCGACGAGGTGGAGATCGGCCCCTACACCCGCAACAGCGTGCGGGTCTATCGCCGCGTCAAGATCTACAAGGACCGCGGCCTGGCCCGCTGGCTGGACATCTACGAGAACCCCACCAGCCAGAACATCACCCTGAACGTGCGGGTCTACAGCAACACGAACTGGACGATCGGCACGCGGCTGTTCAGCAGCGGCAAGGGCACGTTCACGAACCAGGACTTCGCCTTCGTCACGCAGAGCCAGGGCGGCAACGCCCCCGCGCTGCTGCACTATGTATGCGGGCGCAAGAGCAAGCTCCGGCCGACCATCAGCATCCGCAGCAACCAGATCTACGTGAATCATGGTCTGACGATTCCGGCCAGGCAGACGGTGGTGATCTGTTACTTCGAGTCGCAGAACCACTCCCCCACCGCCCTGGTGAAGCTGATGAAGACGTTCCGCCCGCGAGAGGCGATGAAGGACCTTCCGGCCCCGGTCCGGAAGCTGATCGTGAACATGCCGGTCTCCCTGGGCATCGACGACGTGGAGCTGGAGCGGACGGACTCGGCCGACGTGGTCTTCAACAAGAACGGCGACCCGATCTACGGCACGATCTCCAACCGGAGCTTCTCGGTCCAGACGCTGTTCGGGCAGATGAAGATGCCGTCGGATCAGGTGATCGGCATGGCCTCGTCGGGCGGGGAAGACGGTCGGTTCCGGGTCCTTCTGGCGGGAGGGCAAGTCATTGCGGGGCGGATGGCGGACGACGCGAAGGTCCAGCTCGCGATGCCGGCCGGCGGGACGCTCCAGGTGCCCTTCGGCGACGTGCGCCAGTGTTCGTATCGCATTTCGAAGGACCGCCCCGAGGATATCGACTTCGCCGGGCCGCTTATGATCCTTCGCACCGGCGACCGCGTCGCGTTCCAGGGGGAATCGGCGCAGTTGAAGCTCCGCACCCGATACGGCGTGGTGGACCTGGCCGCCAAGGACCTGCTGAACATCTCCCTGGACAATCCCGGCAACGCCGTCCACCGCGTGACGTTCCTGAACGGTTCGCAGTTGGCGGGCTTCCTGGAGCCGGAGAAGATCCCCGTCACGCTGAAGCTCGGCCCGAAGCTCGCGGTCGACCGTCACTTGGTGGCCCGCATACAGTTCGCCTCGGAAGAGAAGACCGACGCCACGCTGGACTCGGCGACGCTGAGCAACGGCGACGAGCTGCTCGGCCGGCTCGCCGCCGAGAAGCTCACGCTGAAGACGGACTACGGCCCGGTCAGACTCCGGCCGGAGAACATCCGGGCGATGGCGTTCAGCCGGACCCACCTCGGCCGGGCGGCCCTGGAGCTTTGGGACGGCTCGGTGCTTCGGGGCCAGTGCGGCTCCGACACGCTGGCGTTCGAGATCACTCCCGGGCCGACGGTGCGGATCTACATCGGGCAGTTGGTTCACGTCCGCCGCAGCCAGGCCCTGCCGCCCAAGGAGATCCGCGAGAAGCTCCAAAGACTGGTCGGCCAACTTGGCGCCGAGAGCTACAAGGACCGGCAGGCCGCCACCGAGGCGCTGGTCAAGATGGGCAAGGGCGTCGTCCCGATGCTGAAGAAATACCTCACGACCAGCGACCCGGAGGTCCGCCAGCGGATCGAGGAGATCATCGAACGGCTGGGCGGCCAGGGCGGCCCCGCTCCGCCGGCTCCGCCGCCGGGGCCGGCGATCTTCCTCAATCAGGGGGGCGTGGTCCAGTGGCACGGCGGCGTGGTCGTGAGGAACTGAGGCCGTGGACTCCAACGACTTCGGGAACAGGAGAATATGACAATCGCCAGAAGCGCTACGTGCATCGCAGCCGTGCTCGGGGCCGCCGGGCTCGTTGCCGGCGCGGCCGAACGCGGCATCCACATCCCCTCCGGGCGGAGCGTCAGCTTCACGTGGTACCTCAACGACGGGGCGGGCTACCGTTGGGACATCTCGTCCAACGGCCAGGTCAGCGACGGCAGCAACGACGCCTACGACGGCGGCATGCAGCTTCGGCTCGCCGGGTCGTACTTCAGCAGCTCCACCCAGGGCCGCCTGAGCGCCGACGGGCGAGAGGTCGAAATCGGCCCGTGGAAACAGAACTCCATCCAGATCTACAGGAGGATCTACGTCGATCCGAAGGTGGGATACTGCCGGTGGATCGACATCTTCGAGAACGCCTCCGACGCCACGCAGGACATCAAAGTCCAGTACTACTCAAACCTCGGGTTGGCCGTCACCTCGACGTACACCACGAGCGGCCAGGCCAACATGACGCCGAAGGATTGGGGCATCGTGACGAGCGGGGCCCCCTCGTCGTCCCGCCCGGCGATCGTTCACGTCTTCGCCAACAAGGGCTCGCGGGTAAAACCCACCTTCCGCTACACGCGCAACAACGACAGCATCTACCAGGACGTCACTCTGAAGGTGCCCGCCCGCAAGACGGTGGCGATTTGCATCTTCCACGCCCAGCGGCGCCCGGTCAGCCAGGCCAGAGAGTTTCTGGACAAATTCAAGCCCGGGCGGGAGCTGGCCAAGGTGCCCCCCGCGCTTCGACGGATCATCGTCAACATGGGCGGCGCGACGCTGACGCTGGGCAACATCGATCTGCCGCGTCACGAGAAGCACGACCTGGCCGTCCTTCGAAACGAGAACGAGCTGCTGGGCAGGATCCTCAACGAACGGTTCGACGTCGAGACGTTCTACGGGAAGCTCGAACTGCCCGCGGCGCGGGTGGTGGGCATCAACGTCCCGGCGCCGGACGATCCGCACGTGCAGGTCATCCTCGTGGACGGGCAGGTGGTGGCGGGCGAGCTGCTGAACGCCCCGCTGCGGATCCGGCTGACCAACGGCAACGAGATGTCGCTGCCACCGGCCAGGCTCGCGGCGGCCACCTTCGCCCTCTCGCCACAACGACCCGCGGAGATCAAGATAAGCCGCCCCACCGTCATGCTGCGGTCCGGGCAGCATTTGGCGTTCCGAAAGGGCGACCTGGACTGCACGTTCCAGAGCCTCTACGGCACGGTGAAGCTCCGTGCCGACGACCTCCACGGGATCCACTTCGACACGCCCGAGGGCGGCCTGCACCGGGCGATCTTCAGAAACGGGTCCGTCCTTTCCGGGCTCCTGGCCGCCGGGGAGCTCAAGCTGAGGCTCGAGCTGGGACCGGAGCTGGCCATCCGTCGCCACCTCGCCAGCCAGGTGGCCTGGCCCTCGGAAGACATCGACAACGCGGACCTCACCGAGCTGACCCTTCGCAACGAGGACCAGTTGTTCGGGCGGATCGTCGAAGAGGCCCTGACGGTGACGACGCGGTACGGCAACGTCACGGTCAAACCGGCGGAGATCAACGAACTGCGGATCCCCGAGGCCGGGGCCCTGGGGGAGGTGCAAATCAAGCTGCACAGCGGTACGACCGTGACGGGCAAATTCGTCGGCGATACGATCCGCTTCCAGATCGCCCCCGGGCCGAAGCTGCCGATCTTCCTCGGCCACATCCTCCAGATCTCCCGACCCAAGCCGGAGACGTCGGGCTCTTCCACCCGGCCGGCGGCAAAGCCCGTCCCCGCCGAGCCGGGATCCGCCGAGCCGGCACCTCCGCCCGAGCCGCCGATGGTGGCCCCCGCGGACGTGGCCGTCCCCAAGGCGGCCGCACCCGTGGAGACGCCGGCGGAGGCAACGGCCAGAGCAACAGCCGAGGGGCTCGCCAGGCTCAAGACGCTCGCAGCCGAACTGGCCCAGCTCCGGGACACCAAGAAGAAGCTCGATGACCAAGCTCAGACACTCGCCAAGAGAGGCGGCAACGCCGCCGCTCTGGAGAAGATCAAGAAGCACATCGCCGAGACGGAGGCGAGGATGGGGGCCGTCATCAAAGAGATCGCAACCCTCGAGAAGAAGCGCCGCAGCGTCGTGAGATGGCGAACCTGAGCGCCAAGGCCCGGTCTTGAGTTCCGCAGGGACGAAGGGCCGAGATGCTCTTGCTATCTCCCTTCCGATCGGGCAGCGCCCGCGACGGCCTCCCTGCCAGGCACGTCGCCGGCGCCCGCGGTGCTGTGAAGCCCCAACGGACGATTTATTGTCATATTCGGGCTAGGCGCAGGACCCACCGGCTGGTATAATATTGGGTTGTTTCGACAGGATTGCTCAAGCGAGACACATTCCGGGAAAGTCGGAGCCGAGGCTGACCCGGAAGGAGGGGGACAAAGCGTAACGGAGGAAACACCATGCTCACGTTCCAGGAACGTATTGTGGGCGGAAAGCTCCGCCTCATGACGGTGGCCGTCTGCTGTCTGTCCGCCCTCGCCTCTGCGGGCAGCATGTATAACACCAACCTGGTGCTGAACCCCAGCTTCGAGGCCCCCGACCCGACGGACCCGCTGGAAGGTCGGCCCTGGCTCTGGTCGTATACGGGAGACGCCAAGATGTGGCCGTATGCAGACCTGGATCTCGCTGTGCCGGAGCCCACGGGCGACCCGGGCAACTGGTCGTACGTGTTCGGCGGCGGGATGGAGATCAGCAGCGTCTTGCAGTCCATTGACGTCTCGTCGATCGCGGCCCACATAGACGGCGGCGGGGTGACGTGCGAGCTGAGCGCCTATCTGGGCGGCCAGAACGACCAGGAGGACAACGCGGTCCTCACAGCCGAGTTCCTGGATGGGATCGGAGGGTCGCTGGGCACCCTCACCCTCGGTCCGGTCACGGCCGGCGACCGGGGCGGCGTAACCAGCCTGCTGTACCGCCCGGACTCCTGCCCCGTCCCGACGGGCAGCCGCTCCGTTGACGTGACGATCACGATGACCTGGGTCGACGACGATTGGAACGACGGGTATGCGGACCTGGTGAATCTCAAGCTCGTCCCCGAGCCCGCCACGGTCTCGCTGCTGGTCCTGGGGGCCCTGGTGTTGATCCGGCGGCGGAGAAGGAAATAGCACCATCGACTTCGCGCGAACGCACGGCCGGGAGATCACGTCCTCTCCCGGCCCTTTTCATGCGCGCACGCTGCCTCCTTGCAGAACCCGCCAGTTCGTTCAGCATTGAACAACTAGAGATCGCGCGGACGCTGGACGTACCTTCTTCGTGAGAGGAGAGAGCATGATGCCTGCCGACTCGGGCGACGTTGGTGGCGATGGACGGCGTGATTTCCTGAAGAAGGCCGTTGCGCTGCCGGCCGCCCTGGCGGCGGCCCGGCGTGCAGGCCGCGCGTCCCCAGCCAAACCCAAGAAAGCCAAGCTGCCGCAACTGCGCCTCGGCAAGTACTCCATCTCCCGCCTGATCTGCGGGAACAATCCCTTCGGCGCCGGCTCGCACCTGTCGGTCTTCGTCAACCGCCAGATGCGCCGGTACTACACCCCGGAGCAGATCCTCAAGACGCTGCGCCGCTGCCAGGAGGTGGGCATCAACTGCTGGCAGGCGGGGGCGAACGTGGACCTCTACCGGCGATTCCGCGAGGAGGGAGGCAGGATGCACTACATCGCCATCGCCTCCGGTGACGCCGCGGAGATCAAGAAGCTCGCCCGCGGCGGCTGCATCGCCATCGCCCACCACGGAGAGACGACGGACAGCCTGTTCAAGAGCGGCCGGCTCGAACAGGTCAACACCTACCTCAAGAAGGTCCGCGACGCCGGGCTGCTCGTCGGCGTCTCCACACACATGCCGGACGTGGTGGACGCCGTCGAGTCCAAGGGCTGGGACGTGGACTACTACATGACGTGCGTCTACGAGCGCCACCGCAGCGCCGCGGCGCTGAAGAAGCTCCTCGGGCACGTGCCCATCCCCGTCCGCGAGGTGTACCTCCAGGAGGACCCGCCCCGGATGTTCAAGGTCATGCGCCAGACGAAGAGGCCGTGCCTGGCGTTCAAGATCCTCGCGGCCGGGCGGCTCTCCGATCGCCCCGAATGGGTCGAGCGGGCCTTCCGCGATACCTTCAAGTACATCAAGCCCAACGACGGAGTGATCGTCGGCATCTACGATCAGTATTCCGACCAGCCCAAGGAGGATGCCGAGTTCGTCCGCCGCTTCGGCGCGAACACCGCGGCGGAAAAGGGATCATGAAACGCCTCGCCTGCGGCCGGAGCGTCACCCGTCGCGGATTCCTCAAGGCCGCCGCGGCGGGCGGGCATCGCGCTGAAGCCCGCCGTGACGTCAACCAGCGTCGAGGAGGACTACACGCTCTACGAGCTGGGGCTGAGCTCCACGCCCGCCCGGCGAATCCGGGCGATCCTGACGGTACCGAAGGCCGCGAGCCGACGGAAGTGCCCCGCCGTCGTCTGCATTCACGGCCACGGCGGCAATCGCCGCACGCCGTACGCGCCGACCGGTGCGTACCGCGGCTTCGGGTTGGCGCTGGCGAAGCGCGGGTTCGTCACGATCTCCACCGACGTCGGGCAGCACAAGGTCTACGAGAAGGGCCGCACGCTTATGGGCGAGCGGCTGTGGGACGTGATGCGCTGCGTCACCTGCCTCACGACCCGGCCGGAAGTGGACGCCAAGCGCATCGGCTGCGCGGGCCTGAGCCTCGGCGGGGAGATGGCGATGTGGCTGGGGGCGATGGACACGCGCCTCGCCGCCACGGTCAGCTCGGGGTTCCTGACGACCGTGGCGAACATGCGACGCGGCCACTGCCCGTGCTGGGAGTTCCCCCACCTGACGGAGAACTTCGACTTCGCCGACATCTACAGCCTGATCGCCCCCCGCCCGCTGTGCTGTCAGAACGGCAGGAAGGAACGCGCCGGCGGAGGCTTCCCCGTCGCTGTCGCCGAAAAGGCCATGAGCCAGATCAAGGCCTGCTACGCCGTCTTTGGGAAAGGCGACAGCGCCCGGCTGGTCGTCCACGACGAAGGACACGTCATCGATCTGCCGTCGTGCCTGGCATTTCTCGACAAGCACCTCGGCAGGAAACAGGGTCGTTAAGCCCGAACGACCGGGCCCGATCGCTCGCCGCCTACAAGTCGCGACGGTACGGCCTGGCGGAGAGCCGCGCCAATGACAGCCACGATCGCCAGGCGTTTCGGTCGTAGCCGAGGTCCCGCCCGGAGAGGGCCACCAGCTCTTCGTGGGCGCTCCGCGCGAGGAAACCGCGGGTGTCTTGCAGGTAATCCAGGACGACCTCGTATCCGCGCCGCGTCCCGCAGCGTGCCAGCGCCCGGCCGGCGCAGAGCTCCAGGTAAGCGTAGCGGTCGGCTCGCCGGCTCGCCGTCTTGCGCGGGTCGGTCCCCCCCGGCAGGAGGCCCCCACGTATGCCGGGCTTGTCGGCCAGGATCGTCAGCGCCTCCCTGCACGCCGGATCGCCGAGGCGCTCGGCTGCATAGCACACGCTGAAGACGTAATCGAACATCCTGTCCGACTTCGCCGGGTTCATCCTGACCCTTTTGGCCACCTCGGTCATGTGCGGGATCACTCGGACATCTCCAAGCCGTCCCAGCGCGTTGATCAGGAAGCAGATCTCCGGCGCGTAGCCGTGGTCCGGGGAGGCGTGGTGCATCCGGAACGGCTTGGGGGGCAGCCCCTTCGTTCCCAACCGCCGCTTCAGCTCGGCCAGCAGCACGTCCGCGCCGCTTGCCTCTCCGAGAAAACACAGCGCCCCGGCCACCGCCAGCCTGCCCTCGCCGCCGGCCCCCGATAGCGCCTCTTTCAACAGGGGGATCGACCGCTTCGGCCGGATGAGGATCCCGACCTTGCCCTCGAGCTCGAGTCTCCCGCCGGCCAGTCGATCGATCATCCGGCACAGTTCCTCCTCGCTTAGTTCAGGCAGTTCGTTGTCCTTTACGCCCTTGACGGCCTGGAGGTCGGCTTGCGACAGCACGCCCAGCGCGACGAGTGCCTTCTGAAGGGCTCTCACGTCGAGCGCCGAGAATGCCTGGTCGTTCTCGACGGCTTGAGCCGCGGCGAGGCCCGCCGCGCCGCCCATGGCCATCAGGTCGCGCTGCATCCGCGCCAGGCCGAGGGCGTCGTGCCTGACAGAATAGGCCTTGCCGACGACGAGGATGTTCTCCAGGTCCCCCGGCCGGAGGGCCCGGTAGGGAATCTGCACGGAGTGGTTCTTCACGTAACCGGGCTCAATGTAGCCGCTCAAGTAGAGATCGCTGTCGGCGACGCCCTTGATGTCGAAGTTCGCTTTGCAGATCAGGACGACATCCTCGAAGCGGCGGTGCGAGAGGATATCCGCAACGGTTACGGTATAGCCGCCCCGGACGTGCCGTGACTCGCGCGGCGTGAGATAGTACTGGGGAAAGTCGTCGGCCCCGCGCGCCGGGCCGCGGCGGCGCGACGAGATCATCGCCCGGGTCATGTCCGTCGGGTCCCGTGGGTCCACGACGCAATCGAAATGACGGGCGGCCTCCGGGTTGGCGCCCCGGTATCGGGCGAAGGAGTACCACAGTGTCATCGCGTCGCGCCGGGTGCCGTAGTCCATGCCGGCACCGGCGCGGGCTGCGATGTCCCCGTCACCCGTGGCGTCAATGAGACGCCTGGCCCGGATGACCTTCAGCCCCTGCGGGGTGACGACCACGACGCCGACGACAGTCCGGCCGTCCACGACGGCCCCCACCGCCATGCAATGGGTCAGCAGATCGACTGACGCGTCCATCAGGGCGTTCAGCATTCCCATGCACTTGGGCATGCCGGTCTTGGCCATCATCCTGCCGGCGTCGGTGTCGAGCCGGCGGACGAAGTCGGTCTGTCGCCCGAACCAGTACTTGCACACGCCGCCGATCGTGTGGGTCCCGCCCACGTCGCCGTATTTCTCAACCGCGATCGTCCCGGCGCCCCTCTGGGCCGCGGCCAGCGCCGCGGGCACGCCGCTCGTGCCGGCCCCGACGACCAGCACGTCGCACCGGGCAGCGACCGGCAGCGGCGCCTCGTCCAGCGGGATCGCGCCCTCCGTGCGGTATATGGGGCTGAGCTCCCTGAACTTCGCCCGGGCCTTCGCGATTCCTCCCGAAGCGGACGGACCGGAAGAGAGTCGAATCGTCTTCTTTCCCCCCGCTCTCGCTTCGCACAACTCCTGCCACGGAGCACCGGCGAGCACCTCGGCCAGCGACGGTCCTTTCAGAGGCTCGACGAGCGTCCTGGCGACGGCGTCGTCCACATCCACTGCCGGGCCGCAGACGAGCAGATTGTCAACGCCCTTCGGCCGGCAGGCGTCGAGGGACAGCTTCCCGTCGGTGGAGCGACCCACGACGCGCCTTGTCGCGTCGGCCAGAACGACGTCGCCGCCTCGCGCGAAGGTCGTGCCCTTCAGCTCGCCGGACTTCTTGAGCACAGCGGCCGCCCTCGCCGCGATGCGCCTTGCCTCCAGGCCGTACGCCGATTCAGGGAACGGGCCGTCCGCCGCGGCGAGCCGCACGCGGAACTCGGCGAAGTCGCCGTGCATCAGGACCGCACCGTCCACAAGCTCGCCGACGCCCCGGACGGGCAGGGACCGCTGCGGGGGCGGGGCCTGGCACAACATGCTGTATCGAACGACGACGCCCTCGTCGGCCGATTCTCGTGCCACCACTTCGGCCCCCGCGAGTACGGCCAGGCGAGCGTCCGGCGTGCAATCGACGACCGCCTTCGCTTCGATCGCCACCAGCCCGCCTTTGCACGCGAGGATCACGGCCGTGACCCGCCGGCCGGCCGTCTGGACGCCGCACGGATGCACGTCGTAGTACAGCCCCACGCCCGCATCCAGTATCCGGTCCTCCAGGGCCTCGGTGACTTCGATCATGTTCAGGATGATCTCGTCACCAATCTTCCGTTTCTTGCAGCTTTCCAGATATGACTTCACGTTGTGCGGGGCCTTCGCGAGGTCATCCGTCTTGACCCAGGGCCTGAGGCCCATGGCGATCTCGCGGGGCAGCGACGTCCCCGTCGAGGCCAGGACAACGGCCCGCCCGCCGGCGGCGATTCGCTCCGCCAGGAAGCAGCCCTCGAGGCTCGACCCGACCACGATCACGTCCGCCCGTTTGATGACGGGTACGGTTTGTCCGCTCTCGATTCGCACGAGGGCTGTCTCCGGCCTGCGGGGGATTGCGGGCAACCAGCTCGCCCGCGGCCGTTCCCGGTCCGACCCGATGGCAAGCCCACCGGCCAGCAGCATGGATCCCACAGCAAGGGCGGCTGAGATGTCACGTCTGTGCAGGATCATACCTTTCCAGGAGGCGAGCGCCGTGGAGACGATGCTCCACGCAGGCCCCCGAACGGCCATCTTGTTCGGTCGACGCAGCATGTTCCCTGTTTCACCTGTTTCCGTGGTAGTATGGGCGAGACGCCGCTGGATTGCGAGCCCCGCCAGCACGCACCGAGCGGGCGCGGCCGTGTTGTGTTGTGAAAGAACTCCTATGTCGCTGATCGTCGCGAAAGACGTGGGCAAGAGCTTCGACGCCGGGTGGGTGATCCGGGGGGCGAACGTTCGCGTGGCGGCGGGGGACCGGATCGGCCTGGTGGGCGCCAACGGCGAGGGCAAGACGACGCTGCTTCGCCTGCTGGCCGGGCTGGACGAGCCGACCGTCGGCACCGTTCAGCGCGGCGGGAACGTCCGCGTGGGCTACCTGCCGCAGGATGCGCCCGCCCCGGCCGACAAGACGCTGTGGCAGAGCATGCTGGACGTGTTCGCCGACGTGCGCCGCATGGAGGCCGAGCTGGCGGAGCTGGCCCGGCTGCTCGAAGACGATGCCGGCGAGCAGCGGCTTCGTCGCTACGGCGAGCTCCAGGCGCGGTTCGAGGCCGCCGGCGGGTACGACCACGAGAACCGGATCAAGACCGTGCTGACCGGCCTGGGCTTCGCGCCCGGGCAGTACGACGCGCCGCTGGGTCATCTCAGCGGCGGCCAGCGGACACGCGGGCTGCTGGGGCGCCTGCTGCTGGAAGAGCCCAACGTCCTGCTGCTGGACGAGCCCACGAACCACCTCGACCTGGAGGCGCTGGAGTGGCTGGAGCGGTACCTGGCGGGCTATCGCCACTCGCTGGTCGTCGTCTCGCACGACCGGTACTTCCTGGACCGGATAACACACCGCACGTGGGAGATCTCGTTCGGGCACCTGGAGGTCTACCGGGGCGGCTACACCGCGTACGTGAAGAAGCGCGACGAGCGCCTCGTCGAGCGGATGCGGGCATGGCAGGCCCAGCAGGCCTACATTGCCAAGACGGAGGACTTCATTCGCCGCAACATTTCCGGCCAGCGGACGAAGGAGGCCCAGGGCCGGCGGACGCGCCTGGAGCGTTTCCTGGCCACGAAGGCGATGGCCAAGCCGCGGCGGCACCGCCGCCTGGCCGTGCGGATCACGCCGCTTCAGCGCAGCGGCGAGATGGTCCTGCGGGCGAGGAAGCTGTCCATCGGCTACGAGCCCGCGGAGGCGCTGATGGGCGTCGGCGACCTGGAGGTCCGCCGCGGGCGGCGTATCGCCGTGGTGGGCCCCAACGGCGTCGGCAAGACGACGCTGCTGCGCACGCTGCTGGGCGAGATCGAGCCGCTGAAGGGAACGGTCCGCCTGGGCGCGAACGTCACGACGGGCCACCTTCCGCAGACGCACGACGACCTCCGCGGCGACGCCACCGTGCTTCAGTCCCTGCTGGATGCGGTTGAGGGCCTCAAGGGCGAGCAGGCCCGGACGCTGCTGGGGGGGCTGCTGTTCCCCGGCGACGAGGTATTCAAGCGGATCGACGAGCTTTCCGGCGGCCAGCGCAGCCGGGTCGTGCTCGCGCAGCTCGCGGCGAAGGCGCCCAACGTGCTCATGCTCGACGAGCCGACGAACCATCTCGACCTGCCCAGCCGGGAGGTGGTCCAGGGCATGCTGGGGGAGTTCCCCGGAACGGTGATCTTCGTCAGCCACGACCGCTACCTGATCGAGGCGCTGGCCACTCACGTCTGGGCGCTGGAGGACAAAGTGACACACCCGATCGTGGGCGGATGGGAGGAGTACCTCCGCTGGCGGGGGGAGTATCGCGCGGGCGTCTTGCAGGCCGCCGGCCCAAGGGCGCGCAAGCGGCGGGACGGCAGGCAGGCGAACATCGAGGCGCGCCGCCGGAGCAGGCGGCGGGAGCGTCTGGAGCGGCGTCTGGGGGAGATCGAAGACGCCATCGAGGAGCTGGAGAAGCGGCTGGAGGCACTGACGGACGCAGCCGGCGAGGCGGGGGAGGCGGGCGACCTGGAGCGGGTCCGCGAGGTCGGCGAGCAACACGAGCAGGCCGGCGCGGAGCTGAGGGAGCTCTGGAGGGAGTACGAGCGGCTGGGCGAGGAGATCGAGCGGCAGCCGCCCGTCCGGCACACCGGGAAAAACCGCCCGTAACCGGCAAGAAACCCCCTTTCGCGATTTCGGGTCCTGGGGTATAATACGTGGGCCTGATCAAGTCATAGGCATGTGTGAGGAAAAAGTGAGGGCTGGAGGGCTCGGCTCGATCGACACCAGCAGGCGGCTGCCCTGATTGCTCTTGCAGGGCGCCCGGTTTCGCTGCCTTTGTCGGTGTCCTGGGCCCGGCGATCCGCCTAATGAGAGGTCAATGGAGGAAAGAGAGATGAGGTTCAGACCGTTCGTGGCCGCCGCAGTGTTTCTCGGCACCGCCGCCCTGCCGCTTTGGGCAAGCCCCGTTCCGCTCCAGGAGGCCGGCAGCGATGTGTACTCCGGCTGGAATGTCTCCTGGGACGAATCGGTGTTCTCAGTGAGGACGATAGAGGTCAGTCGCAGCGCCTCTGTGGTCAGGATCGAGATCGAGAAGGCCTTCGGCCTCTGGGAGCCGGGAGAGGGCGAGATCGAGTTCCCCGACGCCCTGGTCAACTTCACGATCGACAGCGACTGCGGCCAGCCGCCCGTCTCGCTCGTCATCATCGAAAGCGAGACCATCGCCAACAACACCGGCGTGAGTTGGAGCCGTTTTGACTGGATCATCATGCAGACCGGCGCGGCGGACTTCCTCGTCGCGGAATCGGCTGGATGGGACGTCTCGCCGTTCGCGCCCAAGGTCTGGCTGGACCAGGTCGGCAACGTCGCACACCACGTCTCCGCCCGAGACGGCACGGTGCCCGACGGCGGGACCTTCACGCCGACAGGCGGACTGGTGATCGCCCCCGGCGCCGAGGCGCCGTTTACGCTGAAGCAGCTCGTCCTCCCGGAGCCGTCGAGCCTGGCCATCCTGGCGGTGGCGCTGTGCGGGCTGGTGGCGCGGAGGCGGGCAAGAAGCACGGCCGGCAAGCCGGCCCGCTAAACGCGCACGTCGGGCCTCCGGCAAGGCCGCAGGGAAACAACCGAGAGAAGCGAGGGAAATCGGCGCCCGAAATGTGCCGACCGTCCGAATGAATCGTACGTTTCCCTCATAAGGTACCGGACCCGCGGATCGGGACCGGGCAGGTAAGACGTGCCGAGGGAGCACGTGCGTTTATCACTGTAGCCGCATGTGCGGAACATGCGGCCGGTTCTCAGGAGGACCGAACTATGCAAGCGAGGGTTGGTTCATTTCTCTTTCTGGTGCTGCTTGTCAGCAGCGGGGTTTCGTCAGCCGATGTCATCGTCGATCTCACGAAGGACGGCGTGGACTCCGGCTGGAGCGCGATCCTCGCCGACGACATGCACAACGGCGTAGTGGTGGACAGCATAACCTGCTCCTACGCCCGTATCGAGATCGCCAAGACGTTCTGCCTTGGCCCCGAGAGCGGCGAGTTCCCGGCGAATCTCATCGGGTTCCGCCAGCGGCTGGACGACGCCAGCACCGTGGGGACCATTCAGATCACCAGCGAGGCCATCTCGAACGAGACCGGCTGGGACTGGACGGATTACCATTGGGAGATCGTCGGCGACAACGCCGCGTTCAACAGGACGGCCAGCGAGAACAGCGGCTTCTCCTTCGAGCCGTTCACCAACAGCGTTTGGGGGCCCTCGCCGGCCGGCTGGTCGTCGGATCATTCCATCTCGCTCGACCTCGATGGCGACACGGTCCAAGACGGCGAGACCTTCTTCCCGGGCTCGTGGCAGGGAAAGCTCTACATCGACGTCGACCTGTCGGGCGAAGAGCCTGTCAACTTCCTGCTCAAGCAGTACCCCACGCCGGAGCCCGGCACGATGGCGCTGCTGGGCGCCGGGCTGCTGGTCCTGCTCGCGCGGCCGCGCAGGCGCAGCGCGGCCCGTTGACCGCCGGCAGACGAGCGGTCCGTCGGCCTTGATCCTGCGAGCCGGTCTCTTTGAGATGGCACGGCCCCGCGAGCTGCTGGAGGGCCGGACGCGCCGGATTCGCATGTTTGAATGGAACGGGCCGCCCGGGGCTACGAGTCGAACTCGTCCCCTCGAAAGGTCTGGCCGAGGTAGGTGCGTCGGACCAGGTCGTCGTTGATGAGCATCTTGGGCGGCCCTTCGCGCAGGACCTTGCCGCTGTCGATGATGTAGGAGCGGTCCGTCACGCTGAGGGTCTCGCGAACGTTGTGGTCGGTCAGCAGGATGCTGATCCCGCGGTCCTTGAGGCCCTCGATCTCTTCCTGGAGATCCTCCACGGCGATGGGGTCCACGCCGGAGAAGGGCTCATCCAGGAGGATCATCGTCGGGTTGGTGACCAGGGCTCGGGCGATCTCGAGTTTGCGCCGCTCGCCGCCGGAGAGCGTTCGAGCCAACTGGCCCTGAAGGGCCGTGAGCCCAAACTGCTCCAGTAGGTGACCGCATTTCTCGCCGCGGACCTTCCTCGGCAGGTTCATCGTCTCCATGATGGCCAGGATGTTCTGGCGGACGGTCAGGCGTTGGAAGACGCTGGGCTCCTGGGAGAGGTATCCCATTCCCCTCCTTGCCCGCTTGTACATCGGCATGCGCGTGACGGGAACGCCGTCGAAGACCACCTCGCCGTGATCGGGCGTGATCATGCCGATGATCATGCGAAAGGTGGTGGTCTTGCCGGCGCCGTTCCTTCCGAGCAGCCCGACGATCTCTCCCTGGCTGAGGGTGAAGGAGACGCGGTCCACCACGGCCCTTCCGCTGTAGCGTTTGATGAGATCCCTGGCTTCCAGAAGAATCATATCGTGATACCCGGGCGGCTCCTGCGGGGCGTTGTGGACAACCTGTGCATAAGCTCGCCGCCGCCGGCCGGTCCGCTCGCCTGCTTCAAGGGCCCGGTCAGCAGCCACTTGGCCGCAACATGCTGAAAAGAAAGCCTTTCGCGAAGAAGAACCGTTCTAACCATACCGATTCGCTGATATTACAGCGACGTTTTCCTTGGCCCGTGCTCGTCCGCCGCGTTGGGCGCCGTGCCGACCTGACCCGCCGGAGGCCGCCGGCCGAGGCCGACCGGCGCACATGTCGCCCGGTCAACAAATGTGAATAACCCGATTGTCGGGCCCTTGCGTCGCCGTCTCAACGGCCGATCGCGTCAACGTATCAGCCGCATACTACCAACGTTGGGAAGGATCGGCAAGCGAGGCAGGCCCGGGATGCAGAAGCCCGCCGGCCAGTACACGAAGATCGCCTTGCCGATCAGGCTGTAACGCGGCACCGTGCCCAGTTGGTAGACCCGCTCGCCGGTCTTCTTGTCCGTCAGCCGCAGCGTCACCGCCGCCGAGGTCCACAGCCGCCCGTCCAGGCTCGACGGGCTGTTG
The DNA here is from genome assembly GCA_964427875.1 of uncultured Planctomycetaceae bacterium. Taxonomy (GTDB): domain Bacteria; phylum Planctomycetota; class Phycisphaerae; order SM23-33; family SM23-33; genus CAYRVX01. Next base: position 21,824 of record CAYRVX010000016.1, on the reverse strand, counting down.
TCACCCAGAACGAAGAACTGATCCAGGTCCGGATGATCGTCGTCCTTCTCCAACGTGATGGGATGCCCGTCGACCCCCCACCCGGGCTGACCCTGCTGCACGCCCGACCCTCGGGCGAAATCGCCGTCGGGTCCGCTGGCGGGGTCGTGCTGGAACTTCGGAGAGGTGTAGTAGACGTCCCGCATGAGCCCGACGTGCCGCAACCGACACGGTCCGCCGGCTGCGGCGATCTTCACCTTCGGCTGAGGGACCTTCACGGCGCCCACCTGGGCCCTGGCCCTCTCCAGGCGCTGTTTCAGCAGGCGGTAGTCCATCGGATACTTCGTCCGGTCGCCGACGGGCGTATCCGGCGTGCGGTCGCGGGAGACGAGGATCGGCCGGTCATCGAGCCAGAGCGTAACGCGGAAGTCAACGTTCGTCAGGGCCACCTTGTGCCCCCGCCCCGGCCGCAGCGCCCCGATCGACGCGGGCGGCGCCAACGGCTTCCACCGGGCGCCGGGCCCATCCAGGCGGCAGCGCAGCCTCGCCCGCCCGTCGGCGCCGATCTCGCCGCGGAAGACGTGCTCGAAGCTGCTGAGCGTAAGGGCCAGCCGGCTGTCTTCGGCGTCGGGGAAGTAGACGACCTCGAGCTTGAGATCGTTCAGGACGTCCACGTTCGGCTCGAAGTCCCTGGTGGGATCCAAGGCGGGGTTGTACCCGTATCGCGGCAGGAAGGTATCTTCGCGGGCGCGGAAGACGAGCTCGGCCTCGGTCTCATCGGGGCCGCCTCGGAAGGCGAACCGCCGCCCGTACAAGCCCGGCAGGTTCCAGCGGTCCGCGCCGGGGCCGACGGCCTTCCAGCCCGGGGGAGCGATACGATCGGACTCCTCCCGGCCACTGTTCGCCTCGGCAAAGGCCCGCGGGTCCGGCCGGTAATCGTTGTCGTACACGACGTGCCACATTGCGCGCTGGACCTTTGCCTTCTCCTTCCGGCGGATCCGAAAGGTCCTGCCGCCGTCGCGGCTCACGAAGATGTCCCCGTGGACGATCTCGATGGTCTCCCCGGGCAGGCCGATCAGGCGCTTGATGTAGTTCTGTCGGTTGTCCTGGGGGTTCTTGAAGACGACCACGTCCCACGGCTCGGGCTCGCGGAACCGGTAGAGGTACTTCATGACGAGCACGCGGTCGCCTCCGGCGAGAGGCCCGACTCGCGGCTGATCGTGCCCGCAACTGGGGCACTTGGCGCCCCCGGGCGCCCTGGCATCATTCGTACGTGTCCCGCCGCGCCAGCCCGGAGCGCCGCGATTTGACCGCCGCCCGCCCGCCGCGCGGTCCTGCTCGCCCGACCAGCCGAAGCCGTACTCGTACCCGCACGCCTTGCACCGCAGGTTGAGGTGCTCGCCGTAAAGACGCGGCGCCATCGAGCCCGTCGGGATCACGAACGCCTCGATCACGAAGCCGCGGAGCACGAAGGCCAGCACAATCGCCACCCAGATGCTCTCAATCGTGTCGCGGATCGAGGCGAGCTCCTGTTGAACCTTACTGCTTCTCTCGGCCATAGGAGCCACCACCATAGCCGCTCGGTCCGGTGCATCCAAGGGCCTGTTGCGGATATTTCGGCGCCGCCGCCCCGCCGCGGCCGACCGGCACGTTCTCAGGGCAGCCATTGATCCCCAAGCGATTCGATGGTAACACGTCCGACTGGAACACCGCCCGGAAGGCAGCGGCCGTGGAGACATCAGATGGACACCGGCGAACTGGCCCGTCGAATCAGGGACGTCGCCTACCTGGAGGGCGACTTCATCCTGCGCAGCGGGAAGCGAAGCAAGTACTATCTCGACAAATACCTCTTCGAGGCCGAGCCGGACATCCTGGCCGAACTGGGCCGCCGTCTCGCCGAGCGCACCGTCGACGCGGACCTCATCGCCGGCGCGGCGCTGGGCGCCGTGTCGCTGGCGGCGGCGGCTTCGCTGGCGTCGGGCAAGCCGTTCGTCGTCGTGCGCAAGAAGACCAAGGACTATGCCACGGGCAAGCTGATCGAGGGCCCGCCGGTGGCGGGCAGACGCGTGCTTCTCGTGGAGGACGTCGGAACGACGGCGGGGGCGGCGTTGGAGGCCGCCGAGACCCTCGTCGAGGCCGGCGCCGTCATCACCCGGATCGTCTTCGCCATCGACCGCATGCAGGGCGCGAGCCAGAACGTCGGGCAGGCAGGTTTCGAGTTCGAGGCGCTTCTGACCAAGGAGGATCTCGGGATCTGATCCGAGCATTCCGCCCTTGACCCGATCCGCATCCGGGTGTATGCTGTATGTTGGATGAGATCCTGCTGTCCGAGGAGAAACGCGCCCATAGTGGAGGAGTGAGCTCCTTTCCACGGTCCCGGTTCTCGTGCCCGTGGGAAGGGGCGAGGGTGGTCCTGAGAATGGCAAAGTGCTTCCTCACATCCGTCCTGTGGCTCATGCTTGTTGTCCTCACGGCTGCGCCGGCTCTCGGGATCGTCGAAGGCGTCGAGAGCGACGAGCTTTTCCACAAGCCCGGAAGCGGCTGGTGGTACGGGATGAACTGGGACTACGTCCACGAGACGGGCGAAGCGACCTCCGTGGCGATCGGGTACTTCTCCCTCCTGACGGCCAGGCATTACTGGCCCGGCCACACCTTCAACATCAACGGCGACGAGTTCGAGGTGACCGGGACACTCGACCTGCCCCGCACGGAAGGCGACCTGCCCGACCTTCGCGTCATCAAGCTCAGGAACAACACAGAGAGCGCCCGCCCCCTGCCGGGCTTCTACCAGTTGTACACGGGCTCGTTCAACGGCTTGAACGAGAACATGGTGGTCGTCGGAACGGGGTACAGCGGCGAGATCCACTCTCTCGACCGGTACAGTGAAGACGCCAACACCGGCCGGGCCAAACGATGGGGAACCAACAAGTACACCCAGACGCTTACCCGGGAGAACGGGAGCTACGCGACCAAGTGCCTGCACATGAATTTCAGGCGCGGCGACACGACCTATGAATGCGGCTACGGCGAGCACGACTCCGGCGGGGGCGTGTTTCTCAAGCCGTACGGCGAAGACGAGTGGAAGCTGGCCGGCATCAACCTCTACCGAGCCGGCCGGCAGCCGAACTTCGGCGACATCTTCGCCGCCAGCATACCGGAATACGCGGACACGCTTCACGATTTCCTGAGCACCGACCTGCTGCCGGGCGACGCGGACCTCAACGGCCGCGTGGACGCCATGGACTACCTGGCGGTCAAGCGCTACCTCGGCACGACGTCGGGAGCGTCGTGGGAGAACGGCGACTTCAACGGAGACGGTGCCGTGGACCGCGACGATTACCACGCCGTCGTCGTCAACTTCGGGTACACCTCCACGCCGCATCCCATCATGACTCCTCCGGGCCCTGGCGGCCCCGGCGGAGGCGCGCCGGGCGACGTCGTGCCGGAGCCGACCATCCTGAGCCTGCTGGCCGTCGGCGCGCTGGCGCTGGTCCGCCGCCGGCCGAGATGACGCCCCCGGCCGGCGATCGATCCTCCCCAGCACAGTGCCGGACGATTCCCGTCCCCGCCAGGAAGCCCCCGGACGGATCGCCCCCTGGAAACTCGCCGTTGAAACGCGACTGGTTTTGTCGATACAAGGGCTGTGAAGACCACAGCGGACCGCCGGCGGCGTGATCATGGGTAAACGAACCGACGACAGCGGAAAGAAGCCCGCGAAGCGGACATCCGACTACCGGATCAAGCTCGGCTTCATCGCTGCGGCCATCGCCATGGGCGTGGCCGTCTACTTCTACATACAGCGGGGGAGAATGGTCCTGAGGAGCTGGCCCACCGATCTCGATAAGGCCCTGCAACAGGCCAGGAGCGAAGATCGCAGGCTCCTGCTTCTCTTCATGAGCTCTCCCCCGAGCGAGACGACCAGGCGAATGGCCGCCACGACGCTGAAGAAGCCCCACAACAGCAAGGCCATCGCCAAGGGAGGATTCATCCCCGTCAAGGTCGTGGTGGACACGTCGCTGAAGAGCGACCTCGCCCGCCGGCACAAGATCAGGAAGCTGCCCACCATGCTGATCCTCAGCCCGGCCGGCGAGGAGCTCAACCGGCGGGAAGGGATGATCGGAGAAATGCAGTTCAGGCAGGACTTCCTGAGCTGCAAGGAGATCCTCAAGCCGCCGCAGTGAGCGGCCCGACCGGAAGCACGCGGAGCGCCGGCGGCGCGGGGATCAGCGCTCCCGACCCGTGAGCCATCGGGCGACCTTCTCCGCCGCGTCGCGGGGCGCGGCCTGCGAAGCGGCGTGTCGCATTCGGTCCAGCCGGTCCGGCCGGCGCAGGATGCCCAGCAGCGTTTGGCGGAGCCGCTCGGCGTTTCGGTCAGGGTCCCCGGCGTCCTGGCAGATCACGGCCGCGCCGGTCTCGGCGAGGGCGGCCGCGTTGAGCCGCTGGTGCTGGTCGGCGTGATATGGGTAGGGCATCAGGACGGCCGGGGTGCCGGTCGCCGCCAGCTCCGCCACCGTAGCCGCGCCCGCCCGCGAGAGCGAGAGGTCCGCCGCCGCGTAGGCGAGGTCCATTCGCCGGCAGTATTCCAGCATGCGAACGCTCAGCCCGCCCGCCTCGCCTGCGACGGGCGCCGCCTTCGACGGGCCCGTCACGTGAAGGACCTGCCACGTATCGGCCAGCTCGCCCAGCTCCGCCGAGAGACGCCCGATCGCCTCGTTGATCGATTCGGCGCCCAGGCTGCCGCCGTTGACCAGCAGCGTCTTGAGCTCCGCCCGCAGGCCCCAATGATCGATCGCCTCCGCCCGATCGGCGGCGGCGAACTCGCGCCGGACCGGGCAGCCCACGAGCCGCACCTTCGCCCCGCCGGAGCGGCCGAAGTGCTCCCCCGTGACGCCAAACTGCGTGAAGATCGCGTCGACGTGTCTGGCCAGCAGGCGATTCGCCCTGCCGGGAACGGCATCCGGGTTGAGCAGGCCCGTTTGCACGCCCGCCTTGCCCGCGCGGCACACGGCCGGCCCGGCCGCAAAGCCGCCCAGGCCCAACACCGCCGCCGGGCGCAAATCCGCAATCATCTGCCTGGCCTGCGCCGCCGACGAGAGGTACGCCCTCACGAAGGCCGGCCAGCCGGCGATCCGCCGGGGCATGGGCCGGACCGGCTGGGGGACCACCGCGTAGGCCGTCGCGTCCAGAATCCGCCGGTCGATCGGTCGATCCGAACAGGCGAAGACCACCTTCGCTGCCGGCTCAAGACGCGTCAGCTCCGCCGCCACCGCCAGGCCCGGATACAGGTGCCCCCCCGTCCCCCCGCCGGCAAAGATGTATACCGGACTCGCCAAGGGGAAGGGCCCTATGAGTAACCGTGCAGGCTGCGCCCCCCCGCCATCGCCGCCGTCGCCGACCCGGGAGCGATCGCCTCGCTGGGGCGATGGGCGGTGACCGAGAGGATCAGCGACGCGGCGGCGGCCGTCGCGATCAGGCGCGTGCCGCCGGCCGAGATGAACGGGCAGCCGATGCCCGTCGGCGGCGCCGCCACGAGGTCCACGGCAATGTGGAGGATCGCCTGGAACGCGATCAGGAAGCCCAGCGACCCGGCCAGTGCCCGCCCGAACGCATCGCCCGCGCGAAGCGCCGCCCGCCGAGCGTGCCACATCCACATCAGCACGAGCCCCACCAGCAGCAGCGCGCCGATGAGCCCCCACTCCTCGCAGAAGACCGAGAAGATGAAGTCGGTCGGGCCTTCCGGCAGGTAGCCGCGCTTGAGCATCCCTTGTCCGAGCCCCCTGCCGAAGTGCCCGCCGGTCATGATGGCCAGCAGGCTCTGCCGCGCGTGGTAGGCGCTGGGGTTGGACGTGCACCACGGGTCGATCATGGCGGTGATCCGCCTCCAGCGACCCGGATCGCGCACGACGAACAGGTAAAAGCTCCCCGCCGCCGGGGGCAGCAGCGTCAGCAGGTAGTACCACGGGACGCCGGCGAGGAACATCGTCGCCACGGCCCCCGCGCCGATCAGCGCCGCCATGCCGAGGTCCTCGCGGACCACGAGCCCGACGCACACGAGGGTCAACAGCAGGGCCGGCAGAAACGTCCTGCGGAAGCTCCGCACGTCGGTCGCCCTGCGGGTCAGCCAGCCGGCAAGGAAGATCACCACCGTCAGCTTGATCAGCTCCGACGGCTGAAAGCCGATGCCGTATTCCGCGGGGCCGATCCGTATCCAGCGATACCTTCCGCCCACGGCCCGGCCGACGGCTGGCACGTACACCAGCAGCCCGCAGATCAGCGCCGCGGCCAGCAGGCACGCCAGCAGGATCGGCACCCGCCGGGCGCCCACGAGGCGCCGATAGTCAAGCCTCCAGGCGACCAGCAGCACGGCGACCGCGCCGAGGGCGAAGATCGTGTGGCGGACGTCGCGGCGGGCGTACCAGAGGCCCGGCTCGGCCACCGACGCCACCGCGCTGTGCACCATCACCACACCCATCGCCAGCAGCGACAGTGTCGCCAGCATCAGCCCCAGGCCGGCCGGATTGGCCTGCCACGTGAACGGAACGTGCGAGGCGGGCTTCCTTGTCATTTCCATGTTGCCTTCCGTGTTTCGGCGGCTTGCGGTCGATTCCTCATCGCAGCTTCAACGTCGCCAGCGCGAGCGCCGCGAAGATGATCCCGAGCAGCCAGAACCTCACCACCACCTTCGATTCGGCCCACCCGCCGAGGTGGAAGTGATGATGCAGCGGCGCGCAGCGGAACAGCCGCCTGCCCTGGAGGCCGCCGGTGGGCTTGGTTAGCTTGAAGTAGCTCACCTGAAGCAGCACGCTGCCGGCCTCCATGACGAAGACGCCGCCGGCGATCAACAGGACCAGCTCCTGGCGCGTGACGACGGCGATGTACCCGAGCAGCCCACCCAGCGGCAGGGAACCGGTGTCGCCCATGAACACCTGGGCGGGATGGGCGTTGTACCACAGGAAGCCCAGGCACGAGCCGATCAGCGACGCGCACACGACGGTCATCTCGGCCGAGCCGGCCACCAGCGGCAGTCCGAAGAAGTTGGCCCACACCTCCACGCCAACGATCTCCGCCAGCAGGAGCAGGACCAGCGCGACGATCACGAGGCAGCCGGCCGCCAGGCCGTCCATGCCGTCGGTCAGGTTCACCGCGTTGGACGCGCCGACCGTCGTCAGCACCATGATGATCGTGTAGGCGAGGATCCCCAGCGGGACCGGGGGGATGCGGAACGGCAGGTACAGGCTGTGGGCGGGATTGACCCCGTCGACCATGCTCTCCCGCCCGTAGTCGTAGGTGAAGCGGGCCAGGAGCACCGCCAGGCCGACCTGAAAGATCAGCTTCTGCCACATTCTCAGGCCTTCGCGTCCCATGCCCCGCGGGCCGGCCTGGCGCAGCTTCAGCCAGTCGTCGCATGCCCCCAGCGCCCCCAGCCAGAGCAGCGCCACGAACGACCGGCGGATGTAGCCGTTGTGCGTGTTGGCGAACAGCAGGACGGCGACGAAGACGGCGATGACGATCAGGATGCCCCCCATCGTCGGCGTGTTGGCCTTGTGGCGGGTCAGCTCGTTGAGGTCGGCGTGGTCGAACTCCGGCCGGTCGCCCATCTTCCGCTTCATCAGGAATCGGATCATCCGCGGGCCGAGCATCAGCACGATGAGGAAGCTCACCACCGCCGCGCCGGCCATGCGAAGAATCAGGCCCTGATAGAAGAGGTAAATCAACTTTTCGGCCCTTTCTGCCCGTCGGACGCCCCGGTGGGGGCTGGGCGGCTCAGCGCGGCGCGGATCGGGTCGATCAGCGCCTCCATCGCCATCGCGCGCGATCCTTTCACGAGCACCATGTCGCCCTGGCGGAGCAGCCGGCGCAGTTGCCGTCCGGCGGCGTCGCTGGAATCGAAGGCCACGGTCTCCAGGCCGCCTTCCGCTGCCCCCATCGCGATATATCGACCCAGCCGGCCGACGGAAATCAGCAAATCGACGCCCTTGGCGGCCAGCTCGCGCCCCGCCTGGAGGTGGAGCTGCTCGGCCTTCTCGCCCAGCTCCTTCATGTCGCCGGCGATGAGCACCTTTCGGGCGGCTTGGCAATCGCCCAGGACGTCGACGGCCGCCGCGAGCGAGTCGGGGTTGGCGTTGTAGGCGTCGTTGATGATCGTCCCGCCGGGCAGGTCGATCCATTCCAGCCTCATGTCCCCTCCGGCGAAGTCCCCCAGGGCGGCCGCCGCGTCTTCCCGCTCAAAGCCGAAACGCCGGGCCACGGCGATGGCGGCCAGGGCGTTCAGCGCGTTGTGCTTTCCCGGAAGGGGCAGGTCCACCCACAGGCATCCGTTCAGCTCGAACCGCTGGCGGCGCCCCCCCGGTTGATGGCCCGTCAGCCGCACGTCCGCCTCCGGAGAAGCGCCGAAACGGATGATCCGTCGATCGTATGCCCGCAGCGCGCGGGCGAGCACGTCGCTGTCGCCGCAGACGACACCCAGCCCGTCCTGGGCCAGTGCGCCGAGAATCGACGCCTTCTCGGCGGCCACACGTTCGATGCTGCCGAGCTTCTCCAGGTGCGCGGGCGACACGGACGTGATGACGGCGACGTCCGGGCGGGCCATCTCGGCCAGCGCGGCGGTCTCTCCCGGCGCGCTCGTGCCGATCTCGCAGACGACGTAGTCGTCGCCGCCCGAAGCCGCCAGCAGCGTCAGCGGCACGCCGATGGCGTTGTTGAAGCTCTTCGGGGCGCACGTGCCCCTCAGGCGCCGCGAGAGAACGTGGTGAATCATCTGCTTGACGGTGGTCTTGCCGTTCGAGCCGGTGACGGCCACGACGGCCGCCCCGAGCCGCCGTCGATGGTGCGCCCCCAGTTCGCCGAGCGCGGCCGTCGTGTCCGCCACGGCGATGATCCCGCCGCTGAAGGCGGTCCCGATGCCGCCGGGCAGTTCGGCGTCCCTCGCGACGATCGCGGCGGCGCAGCCGGCCTCGGCCGCCTGCGGAAGGAAGCGGTGCCCGTCCATCCTCTCGCCCCGAAGGGCAAAGAACAGCTCGCCCGCCCTGGCCGAGCGAGTATCCGTGGTGACCGAGTGCACGGTCACTGCCTCACCGCGCGCCAGCCATCGGCCGTGAACCGCGTCGCGAGTCTCCTCGAGCGTCAGCGGCTTCATCGCCTCGCCTCCAGATCGCGGATGGCCTTAGCCGCCACCTCGACGTCGTCGAAGTGGATGTGCCGATCGCCGAGGACCTGGTAGGTCTCGTGGCCCTTGCCGGCGATGAGAACGACGTCGCCGGGGCCTGCGAGCCCCACGGCCAGGCCGATCGCCTTCCTGCGATCGGGCTCGACCGCCGCCCTGGACCGCCCATCCTCGCTGAGCCCGGCGCAGATCTCCTCGATGATCGCCTCGGGCTTCTCGCTGCGGGGATTGTCGGAGGTGACCACCACCTCGTCGGCCAGCGTCTCGGCCACGCGGGCCATCCGCGGGCGCTTCGTCCGGTCCCGGTCGCCCCCGCAGCCGAACACGAGGATGAGCCGGCCGCGCGTCACCGGCCGCAACGAGCTCAATACGTTCCGCAGGGCATCGTCCGTGTGGGCGTAATCCACGAAGGTCTCAAACGGCGCATCGGCCTGGACCCTTTGCAGCCGCCCGGGAATGTACCGCACGGTCGCGAGCGCATCCGCCGCGGCGGTCAGCTCGACGCCCACGACCCGGCAGGCCAGCGCGGCCGCCAGGCAGTTAAAGACATTGTGCCGGCCGATCAGCGGCGTGTGGGCCCGGACCTCGCCGGATTCGCCCACGAACGTGAAGTCCGTGCCGGCCGAGTCGATCCGGTCGATCTGTGCCCACAGGTCGGCCGCCGGGCTCAGCCCGTACCAGCGCACCGGCCCTTTCGTCGCCGCGGCCATCTCCTCGGCCGCCGGATCGTCCCGGTTGATCACCGCGACGGCATCGCCGCCAAGCCCCTCGAAGAGTCGGCGTTTGGCCGCCCGGTACCGCTCCATGGTGTGATGGTAGTCCAGGTGGTCGCCGGAGAGGTTCGTGAAAACGCCCACGCGGAACTCCACGCCGGCGGTGCGGCGCTGGTCCAGGGCGTGGGAGGAGGCCTCCATGACCAGGTGCGTGCAGCCGTCGGCGGCCATCTCCGCGGTGAGCTCGGCCAGCGTGATGGGCTCCGGGGTGGTCGTGCCGGCCGGCAGCGATCGGCGCGGCGTCTGGTAGGTGATGGTGCCCAACAGGGCCGGCGAGTGCCCCGCCGCGGCCAGCACCGCCCGAATCAGGTGCGCCACCGTGGTCTTGCCGTTCGTGCCCGTGATGCCCATGCAGATGAGCTTGCGGACGGGCCAGCCTCGGACCGCCTGGGCGAGCCTCGCGACGGCCACCCGTGCATCCTGGACGACCGCCCACGCGACGCCGGCCGGCGCGGCGGAGGCGTCCTGGCAGACCACGGCGGCGGCCCCGGCCGCTACGGCCTGGGAAACGTACCGGTGGCCGTCCGTCTCCGTGCCGCGCACCGCGACGAAACAACAGCCCGCCCGGCAGCGGCGAGAATCGGCCACCACGTCGATCACGTCGGCATCGCCGGCTTGCCTCAGGGGCTTCAGTTCGGCCGCTGCCAACAGTTCGGTAAAACGCATGGCCTTCATTCACCGCCCCGCGGGGACCTCTCGTCAGGGGGCGGGTGGTTCTCGCCGCCGCCTCGGGCGGGATCGCTTTCGCCGGCCGGGATCGCCGCACCCCGAGTGCGGCGAGAGCCCGGACCAACGCTGGGAATTCACTTGTAAGGAGCTGTCAGCTTTCAGCTGTCAGCTATCGGCGGTCGTCCGTCGCGGCGGCAAAGACCGTCGATCGCAGCCGGTCGCCGTCCGGCTTGTCGGGCGGCACGTTCAGGTACATCAACGTGCGCGTCAGGACGTTCTTGACGAAGGGGGCCGCCACCTTGGCCCCGTAGTAGCCCTTGGACTTATCCGGCCAGTACACCGAGATCAGGCACAGCACGCGCGGCGCACGGGCAGGCGCGCCGCCGACGAACGAGCCGACATACGCCCCCGGCACGTACCCGCCGGGACCGGGAATCTCGGCCGTGCCCGTCTTGCCGAAGCTCGTCCAGTGCTCCAACCGGGAGCGCTTGCCCGTCCCCCGCTCGACGACCTGCTGCAAGACCGCCAACGTCCTGGCGGCGACGGAGGGCTTCAGCACCCGCCGGACGACGACCGGGCGGCTCCGCCAGATGACCTTGCCGTCGGCGCCGCGGATGCGGTCCACCAGCCGCGGCTGCATCAGCAGCCCCCCGTTGGCCAGCGCCGAGAACGCCATGGCCATTTGCAGCGCCGTCACCGAGATCTCCTGCCCGAACGGCACGCGGCGAAGGCTGTAGCCGTCCCACTTGCGCAGCGGGCGGATGATCCCCGGGCTCTCGCCCGGCAGGCCGACGCCCGTCCGGACGCCGAGACCGAAACGATACGCGGCCTCGAACTGACCCCGGTTGCCCAGCTTCTCGCCGATCTTGGCCATGCCGATGTTGCTCGAATACACCACGACGTCCTCGGCCGTCAGGTGCCCGTAGTGGCTGCCGTGGTCGCTGATCCTCCCGCCGCGATGGGCGCGATACGTGCCGTTCTCGCAGTAGATCTGGGTTTGATAGGTCACCAGTCCCGCATCGACCGCGGCGGCCGCGAAGAGCGGCTTCAGCGCGCTGCCCGGCTCGTACGGCACGCAGACGGCCCGGTTGGTCCTGCGCCCGGCGGTGGTCTGCTGAAACCGCCTCGGGTCGAAGGACGGCGCCGAGCACATCGCCAGGACCTCCCCCGTCCGGGGATCGACCACCACGCCCGTGCCCCATTTGGCGTCGAACTCCTGCACGGACTCGGCCACGGCGCTCTGGAGGAAGCCCTGGATCACCGCGTCGAGGAAGAGGAACGCGCTGCACCCGTCCCGGGGAGGGCGGCTCTGCTCAGCCACGGGCCAGATGGGCCGGCGAAACGCGTCGGCGAGGATCACCCGCCGACCGCCCGCCGCAGACAGGTGACGGTCCAGACCCAGCTCCAGGCCGCCGCCGCCGGTGCCGTCGTGGAGGCGAAAGCCCACGACCGTCGCGCCGAGGGAGGCGTTGGGATACTCCCGCCGCCATTCGTGGATGATCCCCACGGCGGGATTGGGAACCTTCCGAACGGCCTTCACCTGGTCTTCCGTCATGCGCCGCCGGACCCACATGAACCGCTTGCGTCTCCGGCGGACGATCCGCTCCTGCACCCATACCGGCTCCAGCGAGAGGGCCTCGCCGAGAGCGATGCTGACCTCGGCGATCTCCTCGTCCCTCAGCAGAAAGGGGTCCACGTAGCAGCTCGGCACCCGCCGGCTTAGGGCCACCGGCACGTAGCTGCCGCGGGTGCGGACGAAGATGCTGCCCGGCCGGCCCGGAAGAGGGATGATCATCCGCTGCTGCCGCCTGGCCTTGGCCGCGGCGCCGTGATCGGACCGGACCAGCCACGCCAGCCGGGCACACAGCCCGATCGCCGCCAGCGCCAGCAGGCCGAAGGCCACGTTGTATCGCCATCTGCCCGTCTTTCGGTCCGTCATCTCGGGTGCTTTCCGTGCCGTTCGCTCAGCGACTCCTGTCCGCCACCGGGCCCGGTGCCGAGAAGCGGTACGTCAGTCCCGCATCCATCCGCCGGGCCCGCTCCTGGACCTGCTTCGGGGCCGTCAGAAAACCCAGGGCCCTCTGCTGGTCATACAGCTTCGTCCGCAGGGCGATCTGCTCCATCTGCAACCGGTGGACCTGGTGGTGGGCGCGGGTCTGGGCCCGCCGCAGGTGCACCATGCCCACGGCAATGGCTGCCAGCGTTGCGATGACAAGGGAAATCCTCACCTTCGTCGCTCCGGCGGATTCGTCAACTCGGTATGTTCAGCTTCATGCCCACCTGGAGGAGGTCGGGGCTGGCCAGCGTGTCGCGGTTTGCGTTGAAGATCCTCCGCACGGCCGCGGGGCTGTCGTCGTTCAGGAGCTTGCGGGCGATCCCGGTCAGGTTGTCGCCGCGCCGCACAACGTAGGCGCGTCGCACCGGGCCCAAAGACCTCACGCCGGCGAAATGCCTGCGCAGGTCCGAGACATCCATCTCGGCATACCCCGTGCCCTCGCGCTGCCCGGCGCCGCCGGCGAGAGGCGGCGGGGCCGCCGGGCCAAGCGGTGTCGAGGCGCTCGCTCCCGGGCCCCCCGGCCGATTCGCGCCGGGCCCAAGAGGCGGTATCACCAGCTCCTGACCTATCTCCAGCGTCGATTCGTCCACCAGCACGTCGCGATTCGCCTTGTAGATCCGCTTGTAGAGCATGTCGTTGCCTGGGCCGTACAGCCTCCGCGCGATCCGTATCAGCGTGTCGTTGGGCTGGACCGTGTAGACCCGCCGCCGCGGCGGGGGGGCCGGCGCCGGCGTCGGTGCAGGCGCGGGGGGTATCGGCGGGGTCCGCCGGTCGGTGGCGGCGAGCACGGCCGGACCGGGGCTGACCTCCGCCTCGATCGCCTCAATCATTCCTCCTCCCCTGTCGCCCTCGGCCAGCGGGTCACTGAGCGAGACCTCGACCGCCGCGACGCCTCCGCCCGCCGCCGGCTGACCGTCGGACGGCCCGGGCGACCGGCGACCGGCGGCGACCCGCTCGGCGAAAGGAAACGCCTCCTCGATCACGGGCGTATGTGCGTAGGACTCGAAGTTCTCCTCGGCCGCTGCCGGCGCGGGAGGCGAGGAGTCCGTACCGGCCAACTCGCTCAAGACCAGGCCAAACGCGACGATGAAGAGCAGCCCCACCAGCAGTCCGATGCGTGTTTCCTTCGTCATTCTTTCGGCCTCCGCCCAGAAGGAGCTGTTTCGGTTCTCTCGATGGCGCGAAGTTTCGCGGATCGGCTCCGCGGGTTCGTTTCGACCTCGTGGGCCCCGGCGGCGATGGGTTTCTTCGTCAGCACGGTCGCCTGGTGACGTTCGGCCAGGCGCGCGAAACAGCGCTTGACCCGCCGATCCTCAAGCGAGTGAAAACTGATGACACCCGCCGCGCCGCCCGGGGCCAGGACATCCGGCAACTGCTCCAGGAGCCTGTCCAGATTGTCCATCTCGTGATTGACGGCAATGCGAAGGGCCTGGAACGTGCGCGTGGCGGGATGAACGCCCCGCCGGGCCCTTCGCGCAGCACGCGGGACGGCCCCGGCGACGATCCGCGCCAGTTCCAGCGTCCGCTCTATTCGGTTTTGCTTCCTGGCGGCCACGATCGCCCGTGCGATCCGCCGGCTGTAACGTTCCTCGCTGCCCGTGTAGATCAGATCGGCCAACTCGGCCTGCGAGAGCCGGTTAACCAGATCCGCCGCCGTCCGTGGCGACCGCGGGTCCAGTCTCATGTCGAGCGGCCCGTCCGTCGAAAAGCTCAGGCCGCGATCCGCCTGATCCAACTGGTCGGATGCGACACCCAGATCGGCCAGGAGCAGGTCAACCTGCCGCTCGCCCGCCTCGGCCAGAACTTCCGAGATGTCCGCGAAGTTCGCCTGAAACAGCCGAACGCGACGGCCGAACCTCGCGAGGTCCTTCCGGGCCGACCTCAACTGCGTCTCGTCGAGGTCGATGCCCACCAGTCGGGCGCCGGGCCCGGCGGCATCGAGAAGTGCCTCCCCGTGCCCGCCCGGCCCAATGGTGCAGTCCACCAGGAGCCGGCGCCCTCCCGGCCGCAGGACCCGAAGCACCTCTGTTCGAAGGACGGAAAGATGCCCGGGAACGCGCCGCATCGCGCCGCGCCCGATCAGGCCAGGGGCGTGCGCTCCGCCAGCGCCGCCGTCGCCCTGCCGGAGAACCCAACCCGGACATACTCACCTCCCTGAGCCCTAACGCGCGCCAGGCGCCTTGCCAACTCAGCCAGATACTGGCGGTTGCCGTCGCTTAGCGACGGCGGGTCGGCAAGCCGGTGCCGCAGTTCCGCAAAGCTCACCCGGCCGCTTCCCTGCGACCGGGCGGGTCCGCCTCGGGCTTCCTGGGAGATGAGCATGCTGGAGACTCCTTTCTCATCGGGTTGATTCCTCTTCTCGCCACCGGCGGGGTCCAGCCACCTTCCGCCGAAACGATTAGCAGGTGTCGAGCTTCTCAGTCGGTCGCCATCGTCTCGATTCGCAGCCTGTCCGCCGCTTCGTACAGCATTTCGCCGTACACGGGCAGGCGTTCCTGGACGTGCAGTTCCCACTCGTCCGTCGGCCAGATCTCTATGTGATCGAAGTCGCCCACCAGCGTGACCGCTTGGGAGATCGCCGCCCGCCGCATCGACTTCTCCGGCAGTACGATCCGACCCTGCTTGTCCGGCTTGACGAGCCTGGCCATGGCAAACAGCAGGCGAGTCTTCCAGGACCGCCGGTCCGGCAGCGGAGAAGGCTTCAGCCTCGCCAACAGCCGACGGTACGAGAGATCCGGATACAACCACAGGTGCCGGTCCGGCGAGAGGACCAGTATGAACTCCCGACCGTCCTCCTCGGGAACGATCTGCTCCCGTAACGCCGCGGGGATCACCATGCGATGCTTCGCATCGATCGTCTGCTCGAATTCCCCGACAAAGAGCGCCATGTGTCGGTCCCTGGTACCACTTCGTGGGAACACTAGGGAAATCTAGCCACAAACTGGAACCCTGACAAGCAAAAAACCGGGAAAAAACCGAATCCGCTTCGCCTTACGATCGCCCAGCACGCCTTTTACCCAAAACATGGTGCTCCAGAGCGGCTACCCGCCCGACATGTTGGGGGTCATGGGACGGCGGTTTTTTTGCCCGGTTTCGCCTTGACGAGGCCGGAGGCACGGCGGGAATCCTGGGCCGCGAGATATCCGATTGTCAAGCCAGCGCGTAGCGTCCCGGCCGGTCCAAACCGGTCCGTATCTGGCAATATCGGCCGGGCCGTTTCATTTGCATGAGGCCATTTGGGGGCTTTCCCGCACTGCCGCCGCCTCATAGAATGGTGTCTCCGTGAGAGCGGAAGGCCAACGACCGCGGCGGCCCGAAGCGCGCCTATCGGAAACGGCAAGGCAGGCGATGCTGAAACGGCTTGACGCCAACCCGCTGCTGAGCCCCGACGACCTGAAGCCCACGCAGGACGGCCTGCGGGTGATGTGCACCCTGAACCCCGGGGCTGTCCGGTTCGGGCGTGAGATCCTGCTGCTGGTCCGCGTCGGCGAGAGGCCGCCCGACGAGAGCGGATACGTCACGTATCTCTACTACGACGCCGACGCCGGCGACGTGAAGGTCGGCCGCATCGCAACCGACGACCCCAGGCTGGACATCCGCGACGCCAGAGGCTACTTCCTCGACGGCAGGATGCTGCTGACGAGCCTGTCCCACCTGCGGATCGCCCGCAGCGCCGACGGGGTGAACTTCCGCTTTGACGACGAGCCGGCCATCTTCCCCTCCACGCCGTACGAGGCCTACGGCTGCGAGGACCCGCGGATCACGCACATCGACGGGCGGTACCTCATCACGTACACGGCCGTCTCCGGCCGCGGCGTGACGGTGGCCCTGGCGGCCACCCGGGACTTCGTCCGTTTCGAGAAGCTCGGCGTGATCTTCCCGCCCTACCAGAAGGACGTGTGCATCTTCCCGGCCAAGGTCCGCGGGCTGTACGTCTGCCGCCACCGCCCGTACGCCAGCGAGTTCAACCCGGCCTCGATCTGGACGGCGTATTCACCGGACCTGCTCTCGTGGGGCCGCCACGAGATGACGCTGGCCCCCACGCCGGGAACGTGGGCCTCCGAGCGGGTCGGCTGCGGCGCCCCGCCGGTTCGCACCGAAGACGGCTGGCTGGAGATCTACCACGGCGCCGACGACAGCGGCAGGTACCACCTCGCCGCCATGCTCAGCGACCTGGAGCACCCCGAGCGGGTGCTCGCGCGCAGCCGCCGGCCGGTCCTCGAGCCCGAGATGGACTACGAGCTCAAGGGCGTCTACGGCAGTTGCGTCTTCTCCAACGGGCTCATCGCCGACGACGACGGCACGATGACCGTTTACTACGGGGCGGCCGACCGGACCTGCGCCGCCGCCGTCACGACCGTCGACGAGATGGTCAAGGCCGCAAAGAACGAGCTGTAGCGATCGCGGCGACGCCGAGAGGAGCGTTTCCGGCAATGACCAAACGGCAAGTCGTGATCGATGCGCTGAGCTTCCGGCCCCCGCCTTACGTGCCCTGGGCGTGGGACATGACGCAGCAGTGCGCCGAGCGGATGGGCAGGCACCTCGGCAGCGACGACCTCGAGCCGTTCGTCGATTCCCACATCCTGCCGCTGGGGGCGGACATCGGGCGCTTCGAGAAGCTCGACGAGGACCACTACCGCGACATCCACGGGGTCCTCTGGGACCGCAGCGTGGACAAGGACATCGGCACGCCGATGGAGTGGCCCATTCGCAGGCCCGAGGACCTGGACGGCTACCGATGGCCGGACGCCGACGACGACTCCTGGTACGAGGACGTCGCCGAGCTGATTGCCGCCCATACGGACCTCTTTCGCTGCTACCGGATCGGCTTCTCCCTCTACGAGCGCGCCTGGACGATGCGAGGCATGGCCGACCTGCTGATGGACATGGTCAAGCGCCCCAGGTTCGTCGAGAAGTTCATGGACGCCATCGTCGAGCACAACCTCATCGAGGTCCGCCGGGCGCTGGCGTTTGATCTCGACGCCGTCTACTTCGGCGACGACTACGGCATGCAGACCGGCCTGATCATGGGAATCGACCACTGGCGGCACTACATCAAGCCGCGCCTCGCGCGGATGTTCGCCCCGGTGCGCGAGGCGGGCAAGTTCGTCTTCCTGCACTCCTGCGGGTGCGTGACCGAGCTGTTCGACGACCTGATCGAGATCGGCCTGAGCTGCTTCAACCCGTTCCAGCCGGAAGTCATGGACGTCCTGGCGGTCAAGAAGGCCTACCACGGCCGCCTGGCATTCCACGGCGGGATGAGCATCCAGAAGGTCCTGCCCTTCGGCACGCCCCAGGAGGTCCGCCAGGCCGCCCGGACCCTGCTCGACGCCGGCCGCGACGGCGGGTACATCTTCTCTCCCTCTCACAGCGTCCCCTACGACGTGCCCCCCGAGAACCTCATCGCCATGATGGAAGTCCTCCGCGCGCAGGACCAGGCGCCATAGCTCCTCCCCCCGGTTACCCCGGCCTGTTCGCTTCCTCGCCCTGTTCGCTTCCTCGCCCTGTTCGCTTCCTCGCCCTGTTCGCTTCCCCGGCCTGTTCGCTTCAGCGACACAGGCAGCTTTGCCGAAGAAGCACGCAGGGCGCTTGTCCTGCGAGCGAGCATCGGGTATCGATTGCGACCATGGACCGTCTGCGGATATGCCAGTTGATCACCTCCCTTCGCCCCGCCGGGGCCGAGCGCGGCGTGTGCGAGCTGTCCACGCGCCTGGACCGCCGCCGCTTCGACGTGCAGGTGGTCGCGCTTCAAACCGGTGACGTCGCCGGGTGGCTCCGAGAGGCCGGCATCAAGGTCACCGTCCTCGGCGTCCGCGGCAAGTGGGACGTGCTCAAGCTGCCCCGCCTGACGGAGCTGCTTCGCCGCGAGCGGATCGACGTTCTCCACACGCATCTCTTCCACGCCGACCTCGCCGGCCGACCCGCCGCCGGGGCCGCGTCCGTCCCGCACGTGGTCCACACGGTCTGGACGGCCGAAGGGCGCTTCCGGCCGTGGCAGTTCGCCTACACGCGCTTC
This sequence comes from uncultured Planctomycetaceae bacterium, assembly GCA_964427875.1. Lineage (GTDB taxonomy): Bacteria > Planctomycetota > Phycisphaerae > SM23-33 > SM23-33 > CAYRVX01. The sequence goes on along the minus strand of CAYRVX010000016.1, from coordinate 3,168 downwards.
CTGGCCGACGCGTGCGATCGGATCATCTGCGTGTCCGAGTCCGTCCGGGCCCATCACGCCGCCCGCAGCGGCCTGCCCGACCACCACTACACCGTCATTCCCTGGGGCGTCGACGTGGAGGCCTTCTCTCGCGACGCGGCCGGGCGGCGCCGACTCCGCAGGCAATGGGGCATCGCCCGCGGGGCCGTCCTGGCGGCCTTCGTCGGCCGGCTGGAGTTCTACAAGGGCGTCGACACGCTGCTGGCGGCGATGAGTCACCTCGGCGGGCGCGGCGACGCGGTCGACCTGGTCATCGCCGGCGACGGCCCGAAGCGCCCGGCCGTCGAGAACTTCATCTCCCACGGCGAGGCGGGCCACCGCACGCGGCTGCTCGGCCACGTCGAGGACGTGCGCGGCGTGCTCTCCGCGGCCGACGTCTTCGTGATGCCCAGCCTGTGGGAGGGCTGGCCGCTCGCGCTGGGCGAGGCGATGAGCGCCGCCCTGCCCGCCGTCGGGACGGACGTGCCGGGCATTCGCGACCTCGTCGAGCCCGGCCGGACCGGCCTGCTGGTCGAGCGGGAAGAGCCCGTCGCCCTGGCCGACGCCATACACCGTCTCGCCGCCGACCGGGCACTTCGCCTGCGTCTCGGCAAGGCCGCACGCAGAAGGATCGTCGAGCACTTCTCCATCGACGCCGCCGTCGCCGCGCACGAGGCCCTCTACGAGCAGATCGGGCGTGGTTCAGTCGGCGGCAACAGCCCGTGAGGCGGACCGGAGCTCGCCGGATCGCCGAGGAAGGCGGCGGGCGCGGCGGGCATGTCGCCAAGCTCGGTCCCGCCCCCGAGCTCCGCTCGGGCAAAACTCGGCACCGTCCTCCATAAGACCTTATTAAAAACGGCTTTATGCGCGATTTTCCCAAAAATGGCTTTGTTTGGTAAAAACACTTATAGCGGATCATTCGGAAGCACACAGGTCTCACAGGGGCCACGGAGCAGGTAAGGTATTGAAATAGAATGCTTTACCAATAACGCATTCGGCGACGACTGCCAACGCGCAAGAGGCAGGGCGTTCTCCCATCGGTCCGAACGCCCGTGTCGTAACCACTTGCGAAATCATAATCTCTGTGTTCTCTGTGCTCTCTGTGGTGAATAATCCGGGTTTGGGTTTGTTTCGCATTTTTTGTTTAATCGACCGCCCTATCTTCCCTTGTGATGCATGATCCCCCCGTAGCAGGCATATACATCTCGCAGGCCCTTTTGCACAACGAAAATCGGCAGATTTCAAAAAAACTGCCGGCCCCGTCCGCTAACAAGGGCCAAAATGAGAAAGAACGCCGCGGCGAGCATCCTGGCCAATGGGGTCCTGCCGGGGAGTTACGTCGGTTTCCTGTTGATATGCGAGGCTGACTTGCCTAAAGTTATACAAATGGGTCCGCATGTGACTCGATTCAGGCCCGGCTCGATGGGCCTGTGAGTGGTCGTTTCGCGTGCGGCGGAGGCATGTGTCCGGGCAAGTCGCTCACTTGCCGTTTCTTGTGCTCCCCTGACGGGAGCAAGACGAGGAGTCGGGTCATGCCTTCGAAGAAGTGTTCGTACCTGTTGTCATCTCCGTTCCGGGCCCTCCTGCTGGCGGCGTGCATGCTGCCCGGCGCCTCGGCGTTTGGCGTGACGATGTGGCAGGCCCCCGGCAGCGGCGACTGGTCCCACGGCCCCAACTGGACCCTGGGGGAGCCGGACCTCGGCAACCCCAACACGAAACAGGCCCACATCAACAACGGCGGCACGGCCATCATCTCCAGCCTCGGGGAGAACTGTGAACGGCTGGACGTGGCCGATGGCGGTCCTGGCAGCGCCGGCCACGTCATCATGAACGGCGGATCCCTGTCGGTCAGTTGGAGCGAATGCATCGGCGCGGAAGGGACCGGGAGCTTCCACCAGATCGCGGGGGCGCACTCGGCCGGGGGAGTCTGGCTGGGCGATGACTCGGCCAATGCCTCCTACCTGATGACGGGCGGGACGTTATCGGCTGGTGCTCTCTCGGTAGGGCAGCGCGGGGCGGCGACCTTCACACACAGCAACGGGCAGGTCACGGTAAGCGACGTGCTCATGGTTCGCGCCGGCGGGGGGCTGACCAGCAGATACGATTTGAGCGGACTGGGGGTCGTTGACGCCGACGACATCAGTGTGACTGCCGGCGGCATCTTCGAGCAGGTCGGCGGGAGCGTGTCGGTCGAGGGCAATCTGGCAATCGCCGGGGCCACACAGGGGATCTACAACCTGGCGGGCGGCTCGCTCACGGCGCAGACAATCAAGGTGGGAGGAAAATACGGCGGACCGGGACACCTCAACATCACCGACGCGTCGGCCCAGATCCGGGCGGAGTACAGCCTCGTACTGTACGCCGATGCTTCCCTCACGGCGGTGCCGGGCACGAGGATACACATGGGCGGCAACCCCAACGGCGCCTGGTTCGACAACCACAGCCAGAACCCCTCTACTGTGGCCGGCCTGAGGAACGTGACCCTGATCTACGACGGAGGGGAGCAGTGGGAGTGGGACAAGTTCGAGGTCGCCGCGGCGGACCTGGGGCCCACAGTGGAGGGATACGAGGCCGGCTTCGAGCTGGCCGAGCTGGCCGTGGGCGGTTCCATCAGCAACCTGAGACTGGTCGACTACCGCACAAGCCAGCCCGGCGGCGGCGACGCGGCCGTCTACGTGAGGCGCCTCTACGTCGGGCCGGACTCGGCCCTGGATCTCAACGGACACACGCTTTACTACATGCACGCCGACATCGATCCCGCCGCGGAGATCATCCTCCGGGGCGGCGCCCTGATTCAATCGGAGGTCCCCGAGCCGACGACGCTGGCACTCCTGGCGATCGGCGGGGTGCTGCTGGTACGGCGCCGACGCTGACGCCCCCCCGGCGCGCGGCCCTCGACAGAATCCGAGGACGCCCCACCGATTTCCGGGATCGTGCCAACGGAAATTGGGGACGCTAACCGTTTTCTGCTTGGTCTTGGGCGTTTCGATGCGGTTCATAAACGCCCTGCCCCGAATCGCGGGAGCCGTCATCTGGGCGGAGTCGCATCACCTCCCCTCGGCGCGAGAACACGACGCCAGCCGGTCTTCAAAAAACGGTTAGACCCTATGGAACGACCGGCTCCGTGGTCGTAGGGTCGGTGTGCGTTTG
>CAYRVX010000015.1:67988-78799 GCA_964427875.1 uncultured Planctomycetaceae bacterium | reverse complement strand
ATCCGCGGGGGATGATTGGCCAGCCGGATCCGAGCCGCCGGCATCGGCGGCGGGGCGCTCGTCTGCCGGACCGGGCCCCACGGCGGGCTCGCCATCGGGCACTTCGGCGGGGGGTTCTGCGCCGGTGGGGCCCTCCGACGGCTGCTCGGCCGCAGGGCCGTCTGTGTCACCCGCCGCCTCCGGCAACGGCGCGGGGGCGGGGTGTGCATCTTCTGTGGCATCCGCGGGGGATGATTGGCCGTCCAGCTCCGAGCCGCCGGCATCGGCGGCGGGGTGCTCGTCTGCCGGGCCGGGCCCCACGGCGGGCTCGCCATCGGGCACGTCGGCGGGGGGTTCTGTGCCGGTGGGGCCCTCCGACGGCTGCTCGGCCACAGGGCGGTCTGTGTCATCCGCCGCCTCCGGCAAGGGTGCGGGAGCGGGCTGCGGATCTTCCGGGGCATCCGCGGGGGATGATTGGCCAGCCGGATCCGAGCCGCCGGCATCGGCGGCGGGGTGCTCGTCTGCCGGACCGGGGCCCACGGCGGGCTCGCTATCGGGCACGTCGGCATCGAGGGGCAGGTCAGGCTGCGTGCCGAAACGGTAGGTCACCCATTCCCCCAACACCGCCCCACCCGGGGCGTTCAGAGTGTTATCGTAGCTCGTACGGAGACGAATCGTGCCGGATGCCTCGTCGCTGACCGTCAAGCGCATGAGACGGAACGCGTCGTCCTGATCCGGCTGAACGTCGAAGATATCCATCTCGAACAAGCCGTCAACGACGTTCTGGGCGGCCACCGCCGGTGCAGCGGGAACGCTGCCCTTCGAAGGGGCGCCGACGTGCGTCGTGTACTCCATGGTTGGAAACAACGTCAAGTAGGCCGGGTTGGGGGGCATGTATGTGGCGGGTGCGGCCAGGCCGGCCGCCGCGGGGCCCACATAGAAGCTCCCGTGGGTCAAGGCCACGCTGATCCGGGAGACCAGCCAGTCCCACTGCGACTCCCCCGTCACATCGACCGACACGTCAATGGTCGTGGAGTAACCGGTTACTTTGCCGTTGTCATGCTCGTCGAAGGTGTAGACGACCTCACCTTGTGCGCTACCCAAAGAGACCGCCAGCGCCAATGCGCAGAAAACGATTCCCCTTTTCCACATGCCCGGCTTGCTCGCTCCATCGTCGAACAACGGGATAGACCCCAACTCTGGACCCTTGCGACCTTACCGTGGTTATTATATCCCCCGCCCAGGGCCCAAGACAAGCGCATCCTGCATCCGGGAGCATAAGCGTTTTGGGGAAGCAGTTGCTTCTGGAGGGCCGTAGGCCCGACTGCCGGTAGCCTCGGGCGCGAGCCCGTGGAGCCGGAGTTGCCATAATAGAGAGCCCCCGCACGGGGGCGAGTGAAGGCCTCAAACGCCCCCGTGCGGGGGCTGGGCTGATAACGGCCTGCATACCACGGGCTCGCGCCCGAGGCTACCAACATATGCCCCGTTCCGGGGCTATACCGAGCGCCCTCCCAAAACGCTAATGCTCCCCCTGCATCCCAGTCCGTTCCGGGTGCCTATCGCCAGGCTCTCAGGGTGCCGAAGGCGTCCTTCGAGGCGCCCGGCATCAGGCCGATGCGGCCGGTCGCGCTGGCGGGGAGGCTGAAGCACTCGATCAGGATGTCGTCCAGGTAGAACTCCAGCAGGGACTGCTTGAGGAGCAGGCGGAAGGCGGCCGGCCTGCGGAAGGGCATCTGCCGGTCGATGCGTTTCTCGGCCTTGAAGCCGGTTCCGTCGGCCTTCATCGGGCCCCCAGCTCGACCAGATCAAGGGCTTTCTAGCGGTCGCGCGATCATGCTTCAGGCGATGAGGCGGTCGCCAACCGCAGGGACATCCTGCGCCATCCACGGTACCGAATCAGAGAGGCGCCCAAAAAGAGTCCGAGCAGGATTAGCCAATATGAGAGCCCGACAACCCAGCAGGGCCGTCCAGACGCTTCGTCAACGTCGTCGTACGCTTTGTAGGTACTCCTGCACACGGTTAACCCCAGTATCGAGCATCTCCAACCACCGCCGAGACTCCGACACTGCACTATCCCATTACGACCCGTGAGACCCGAGACTGGGTCGTTGCCTCTCCTGGCGCGTGAATCAAATCGCTTCAGACGATAGGTCTCACTCGGAAGGGCTACACGTGTGAGAAGGAGGTCCCCCGAATAGGAGATGACCCTATAGGTGATCGCGTCTCCCGCTTCCACAACGGTTAACTCGTCGGTCCGGAAGGTGCTCCGCACCCATATGAGGATGGTCAGGGCAACCGCCAGCACCCATGCGCTCCATGCCACGTAAGTTCCCATTGTCCAGCGCCTCTTTAGGGACGCAGTCAGACGGATGGTTTCCTGGACTCTACGAATCATTGCTCATCGCTGATCGAATACCGAGGCCAGCGGGCAAGTGCGTAAGGAGAGGCTCACTTCACACATTCGTCCTTTAGCTTTGTCTTTCCGCTCCATTTCTTGTAATTGCTGAAGACGATCCCATGCCAGAACGTGAAACGGATTCCGTCGGCCTTCAACTCGCTAACAAGCCGATTGTACTTGATTTCCGCCACATCCATTCGCTCGCCCGCGCGTGTGTGGTTCACGCCTGCCGCAGCGCCGCGGTTTGCTGCTGACGCGAACGCCTCTATCGCCAGGCTTTCAGGGTGCCGAAGGCGTCCTTCGAGGCGGCCGGGATCAGGCCGATTCGGCCGGTCGCGCTGGCGGGGAGGCTGAAGCACTCGATCAGGATGTCGTCCAGGTAGAACTCCAGCAGGGACTGCTTGAGGAGCAGGCGGAAGGCGGCCGGCCTGCGGAAGGGCATCTGCCGGTCGATGCGTTTCTCGGCCTTGAAGCCGGTTCCGTCGGCGTTCATCGGGCCCAGCTCGGCCAGCCCGGCGGCGTTGATGAGGATGGCCGAGCCCTGGTCCTTGCCGCACTCGACGTAGAGCCCCCTTCGCGGCGAGCCCTTCTTCTCGGGGAGCGTCAGCGTTCCTTCCAGGATGAGTCCCTGCTCGACGTCGAACGTGGTTGCGAGGATTGCGGCGCGGCCGGCGGGCTTGTCGGTGGCCGGCGGCGGCTTCACCTCGACGGCCTCGTGCTTGAGCTTCTCATTGCCCTTCCACCAGCCGAGCCGCAGCGTGCCCGCTTCATCAAGGACGGCCTTCTTCAGCGGCGCGAAGTACACCTGCCCGCCGCGGGCAATCGAGTGGTGGTTGACGAGCACGCCGTCGGGGGACGGGTAGAATCGCGAGAAGTAGGTATGCCCGGCGAGGAGTCGGAAGTTCGTCTTGGCCGCGTGGAACGGCCCTTCCGGCTTGTCGGCCACGAGCGTCATCATCACGGGATACCTGCCGTACATCATGTAGTACCTGCGGCCGATCTTCTCAACCGCGCCGACCTCTCCGCCGCGGGCGCCGTGTATCTTCGGCGGCTCGAGGGCCCTCCAGCGCACGCCGTCCAGCGTCTCTCCGAAGCCGAACCCGCCGCCGGTCTCGCGCTTGGGCGTGGCCGTCCAGTAGCCGTACAGCCCGCCGCCCGGCCGAGGGATCGTCCAGATGCAGTCCCATCGCCCGTTCGGCTGGTACCAGCGCTCGTCCTGCTTGAACTCGCAGTCGCCGCCCAGCCGCTTCCAGTGCAGCAGGTCGGTCGATTCGGCGAAGAGAATCGTCTGCCTCGGGCCCTTCCATTCGGAGAAGTTCATGAAGAACTTGCCGTCCTTCTCGAAGTTGGGCGACTTCCACGTGCTCCCGGTGCCCATCCACTTCACGCCCTTGCCCTTCGACAGAACGCGCCCGTGCTCGGTCCAGTGAACGCCGTCGGGAGAGGTGGCCACGGAGATGTTGTCCCACTGCCTGCCGGATTTCGCCAGATAGTACAGGTAATGGGTACCCTCGTGGAGGTACAGCCAGGTGTCCCACATGTTGCCGGTCTCTTTCGCCCTGGCCTTGTAAAACATGCCCTGTGCGGCCTGAGACGGGACGGTGTGTTTCTCGTTCATCTTCCCGACATGCTCCTTCCGGGCCCGGTCCTCGGTCGTCAGCGTCAGCAGGGAGAACTGGGCCAAATCGAGCTCGGCCTTGCCGGTGCGGACATCGACGGGGGAGAGCTCCTCGCTGCCCTTGTCCCACGAGGTCCTCACGGCCTGGAGGCGCCCGACGTTCCCGGGCAGGCCGGTGATGGCGGCCTTTCGCGGGGCGCCGACGTTGGCGACGTGGAGCACGAGGCCCCCGCCGCCGGGCTTGGCGCCCGTGAAGGCCGTGAACAGGACCTTGTCGTGATCGGACTTCGTCTCCAGGGCCGTCGCCGGGCGCGGGGTGGTGTTGGCGAACTGCCGGATCATCCAGAACCGCGGCGTGGGCCGGATCGCCTCCTTGCCGCCATCCTGCTTCTCGACCTCGACCATTCGATAGTCGGCGGTGTACTCCCACTCCAGCACGGCCTGGAGGTCGGCGTGGAGCAGCAGCTCCTGGTACATCCGCATCTCGCGGACGAAGTAGTGCAGCAGGTTGAACGAGCGGTCCTTCCAGGCGGCGGCGTCGGGGCCGACCTCCGCGGCGATCAGCGGCAGCTTCAGGCGACGAGCCACTTCGCGCCAGGCCCGGTAGTGCTCGGGGCGCTTCGACCACGTGTGGAACGCCACGGCGGCGACGTGCTTCATGGCCTCGGCGTCCCCGGCGGCCGGCTCGATGAACGCGGTGTTGCCCCGCTTCGTGCAGTCACCGAGGAGCATCTTCGTCTTGAGCCCGAGCCCGGCCAGGTAGGCCCCGCACGCCTTGATCCAGTCGCGGTGCTCCTCGGGCGTCATGAGGATGAAGCAGCCGATGTCGGACTCGTTGAAGCTGAACATCACCGGCTCCGTGTCGTACTCCCGCTTGATGTACAGCAGGTAGGAGCCGATGCACTCCATGACCTCCGGCCACTTGGCCTTCGGGAGCTTCCGCTTGCGGGCCTGCCAGCCTCGCCCGGGCTGGGCCGTGACGAACTCCGGCACGCGCCACGCGCTGGCGATGTAGGGCACGTTCATACGCGCGAGCCTCTGGGCCGTGAGGAAGTCGGCGCGAAGCTCGCTGCCGGGGCGGTCGCGGCGCCCGAAGAACTTCCAGTCGATCTCGTCGGGCGAGCCGTTGTCGTTGGTCGGCTCCCACTGGTCGAGCTTCACGCCGACGCGGGCCCAGGCGAGCTGGATGTTCGCGAGGTTGTACCGCGTGACGGGCGAGTCGACGCCGTAGCAGAAGTTCCCGCCGAAGCCGTCCAGGCGGTATCGCCTCCGGGCGGCGTTCAGCGTCAGTCTCGCCGCCCGGCGGTCCTGCGGCGCCGTGAGCTTCAACCGGACAGCCAGCTCGGCGGACTGCCCGTCGCGAAGCCTGCCGTGGAGCAGCCCGAAGTATGCGTCGTAGTGGTCGCCCTTCCACTTTCGGCCGTCCTGGAGCGTCAGCGGCAGCGGCCGATCGAGGGCGATCTTCAGTCGCGTGGTGCCGCGCCTGTCCGTGAGGGTCAGGCCCGACGCCCGGCCATCGAGGAAGTGATGCTTCTCGGGCAGCTTCGCGGGCATGGTGGCGGCGGGCTTGCTGTTCGCGTCGGCCCCCAGCAGCTCGCACCGCCCGCCGGCGAACAGGCGGACGGGCACGTGGACGAACAGGAACACGCCGGCGGCTTCCACGTCGCCGCGGGCGCGGACACGGCAGGACAGGCGGACCTCGCCGCCGGCCTCGATCAGCTCCTGCTCGTAGGCGATCGCCCCGCCCTGCCCCGCGGGGATCTCGCCGGTCCATCGCTGCCGCCCGCCGCGAGTCTCGTGCCGCACGTTGCTGGCCTCGCCCTGGCGGTACTGCCTGCTCCACTTCGGCGCGGCGACGACCAGCTCGGTGGTGATCTCGTGAAACTCGCTGCCCGCCCGCAGCATGCGGACCCGCCCCTTGTGGTCCACGTGCGCGCCGTCGGCGCCGAAGGCGACCGGGGGGCGGAGAAGGAGCACCAGCGCCGGAAAGAGGGCTGCCTGAGACATCCTGAACATGGGCATTCTCCTGTTGGGAGGAACATTCATCGGCGGCATCCGCCTTCGGCGGATCGCGCGGGGCAAGCCCCGCCGCTAAACGGTCTACCACGGTCACCGCAATGTTCCCGGTTCCCTACTCGTACGTCGGCAGCATGTCGCCGTGGGCGTCGATCAGGTCGTCGCAGAGGTTGCGGATCTCGTCGATGGTCAGCTCCGCGCCGGTGTGCGGGTCCATCATGGCCGCCTGGTAGATAGAGTCCTTCCTGCCGGTGAGGGCCGCCTCGATGGTCAGGAGTTGCACGTTGATGTTGGTGCGGTTCAGGGCCGCGCACTGCTCCGGCAGGTCGCCGACGACGATGCCCTGCACGCCGTTGCGGTCCACCATGCACGGCACCTCGACACAGGCGTTTCGCGGCAGGTTCGTGATGAACCCGTCGTTCATCACGTTGCCGCCGATGCGGTACGGCACGTCGGTCTCCATCGCCTCCATGATGTAGGAGGCGTACTCGCCCGTGCGCCGGTGGTCGAGCTCGGGGTCCTTCGTCAGCTCGGCGCTGCGCCGCTTCCAGTGCTCGATCTGGGCGATACAGCGGCGCGGGTACTCGTCCAGCGGGATGTTGAGCTCGGCGATCAGCTCGGGATGGGCGGCCTTGATGAACCACGGGCAGTACTCGGCCGTGTGCTCGCTCGACTCGGTCACGTAGTAGCCGAAGCTCAGCATGATCTCGAACCGCACCATGTCGGGATGCTTCCTGCCGCCGGGCCTGCGGGCCTCGCGGTTCATCCTGGCGGCGGCTCGCTTGATCCGGGGGTACAGGTCCTTCCCGCCGTCGGTGATCTCCAGCAGCCAGCCCTGGTGGTTGATGCCCGCGATCTTCCACTGGAGGTCCTTCACCTTCTCCAGCAGGCCGGTGTGCTTGAGCAGCCAGCGGGCGCAGCCCTGCACGGAGTGGCACAGGCCGACGGCGCGAACGCCGCTGCCGCGGAGGATCGCGCCGGTGATCATCGCCATCGGGTTGACGTAGTTGAGCAGCCACGCGTCGGGGCAGACGGCCTCCATGTCGCGGGCGAAGTCCAGCACGACGGGGATCGTCCGCAGCGCCCGGAAGATGCCGCCGACGCCCAGCGTGTCGGCGATCGTCTGCCGCAGGCCGTACTTCTTCGGGACCTCGAAGTCGATCGCCGTGCTCGGCTCGTAGCCGCCCACCTGGACGGCGTTGACGACGTAGTCCGCCCCGCGCAGGGCGGCCCGGCGGCTGCGAACGCCGCAGTGCGCGGTGATCTTCGCCCGCCCGGCGTTGATGTTCCCGTTCAGCACGTCGAGCATCTGCTGCGACTCCGCCAGCCGCGTGGCGTCGATGTCGTACAGCGCGATCTGCGCATCCCGCAGCGGCCCGGTGAGCATCGAATCGCCCAGGACGCTCTTGGCGAAGATGGTGCTGCCGGCCCCCATGAATGCTATCTTGGCCATGTCTGTCTCTCTCTCTGAACTCGGGAACTTAGTGGGCGCCTTGAAGGATGGTCACTTGGTGAGCTTCCACCTGCCCTTCGTGACCTCAACATGGGTGTGGCCCTTGTGCTCGTCGTAGACGCGGTGCATCTGCTCGATCGAGTCGAACCAGCCGACGATGAAGGCGGCGCTGAACGACTCGCCCGCCTTGATCGGCCGGCCGCCGAACTCCTCGATCATGCACACGTAGCCGCGCTGGTGACACCAGGCCTCGTGGACGACCGACGGCTCGAGCGTCATGCCCGCCAGCCAGGGCCCCTGTTTGCCCGTCTTGCGGTCGCGGAGCCGGTAGGCGCGGATGAATCGCTTCGGCACCTTCCCCCGGTCGCGGCGATAGTTGAACTTCGAATCCGGCGGGAAGTCCTTCAGGAGGTCCGCCGCCGGGATCCGGCCGTGATAGCTCAGGTAAATCTCGCTGAACGTGTCGCCCTTCCGGTGCTTGATGTGCCCCGGCATGTCGACTCGGAGGAACATCGCGTCGGAGGCGTTGACGGCGTCGATCCGGTCCATCGAGACGAAGTAGCGCTTCCCGGCAGGGAACACCAGGACCTGCGTCCACACCGAGCCCGTCCTCTTGCCCGGGGCGGCCGTGCGGTATCGGAACGTCTGTCTGACCGCCACGAAGTCCTTGCCCCTGACGACCACCGGCTTCAGCTCGCGCGCCTTCGTGCAGATCTGCGGTCCCTCGATGGACCGCTTGGCGCGCTTGCCGTGGTAGGCGTTGTCGTAGCGGTAGATCAGCTCCTTGTCGAGCTTGTCGCGGTATGCCCGGTCGCTGCCGGGCTCCATGATCCAGTCCACGATGTCCAGGCCGAACCCGGCGTCGCGGAAGCCGGTCTTCTTATCAAGGAAGCTCCCGCCGGCGACGCCCGAGACGTAGCCCTTCTTGCGGACAACGGCGGCCAGTTCCGGCGTGTCGATGCTGATCTCGGTCTCGTTCTGGGTCACTGTGTGCTCCCCAGGCGTCGCGCGCAAGGCGCCGCCGGTGAGTATACAGACCGCGGCGACGACAGGCAGCCGGTTCATGGTTTGCTCCACGGGTGCCTCGTACGTAAAGGTCTCGAAGTCCAGCACCGGATGATAGCGGGTCTCTCCCGGAAAAGGGAGACGTTCTCCTCGCGGGGATTGTGAGAGGCCCCGAGTGCGGGTACAGTAGCTTCCCGGCGCCGGCGCACAGGCGCCCAGAAGGAGACATGCAATGAGCCATTCACTGGACCGTCGAGAGTTCCTGCGTCTTACGGGCGCAGGTGCAGCAGCGCTGGCGATGTCGCGATTCTCTCCGGCCGCGGAGGGCGCGGCCGCCGACAAGAAGCCCAACGTGCTGTTCATCGCCGTGGACGACCTGAACGACTGGATCGGCTGTCTTGGCGGCCACCCGGACGCGAAGACGCCGAACTTCGACGCCCTGGCCGCTCGCGGCGTGCTGTTCACCAACGCCCAATGCGCCGCGCCGCTGTGCAACGCCTCGCGGGCGGCGTTGATGACGGGCATTCGGCCGAGCACGTCGGGCGTGTACCACAACTCCCAGCCGTGGCGGCCGCCCATGAAGGACGCCGTGACGCTGCCGCAGCACTTCATGGCGCACGGGTACGAGGCCATCGGCGGCGGGAAGATCTACCACGGGCGGTTCCCCGACCCGCCGAGCTGGCACGACTACTTCCCCAGCCAGAAGCAGAACAAGCCACCCGATCCCGTGCCGCCGAACCGCCCGCTCAACGGCATACCCAACACGGCCCACTTCGACTGGGGCCCGGTCGACGCGGGCGACGAGGACATGGGCGACTGGAAGGTCGCCGAATGGGCCCGCAAGCAGCTCTCGAAGAAGCACGACAAGCCCCTGTTCCTCGGCTGCGGCTTCTTCCGCCCCCACCTGCCCTGGTACGTGCCGCGCAAGTACTTCGACATGTTCCCGCCGGAGGAGGTCACGCTGCCGAAGGTCAAGAAGAACGACCTCGACGACGTGCCCGAGATCGGCCGGAAGATCGCCAGGCCGCAGGGCGACCACGCAAAGGTCATCCGCACGAACAACTGGCACAAGGCCGTCTGCGGCTACCTCGCCTCGATGGCCTTCGCCGACGCCTGCCTCGGCAGGGTGCTCGAGGCACTGGACAGCGGCCCCTATGCAAAGGACACCGTCATCGTCCTGTGGGGCGACCACGGCTGGCACCTCGGCGAGAAGCTGCACTGGCGGAAGTTCACCTTGTGGGAGGAGGCCGCCAAGTGCCCGCTGATGATCGTCGCGCCGGGCGTGACGAAGCCGGGCGGCGTGTGCGCCCGGCCGGTCACGCTGCTGGACATCTACCCGACGCTGATCGACCTGTGCGGCCTGAAGCCCAACAAGGCGCTGGAGGGCGTCAGCCTCCTGGGGCTGTTGAAGGACCCCAAGGCGAAGTGGGACCGTCCCGGCCTGTGCACGTACGGGCGGAACAACCACGCCCTGCGGTCGGACCGCTGGCGGTACATCCGTTATCGCGACGGCTCGGAGGAGCTCTACGACCACGACAGCGACGAGATGGAATGGACCAACCTCGCCGGCGAGACGAGGTACGAGCAGGTCAAGAAGGACCTCGCCCGCCGGCTGCCGAAGGTAAACGCGGAAGACGCCCCGGGCGCCAAGGGGAGGACGAAGAGGAAGAAAGCGGCCGGCAGGGCCGGCCCGCTAAACGCTCCGCGATAGAGGCGCCAGGGGCCCGTAATCGCGTCAGTTCCGTTTAGCGGCGGGGCTTGCCCCGCGCGCAGCGCCCCAGTTAACGCGACCCGCCCGCCTTCTCGGGGATCGCCCCAATCCCGCGGAGCCAGCGCTCGCAGTGCTCCGGCCAGGTCGTGACGTTGGCGGCCGCCTTGCGCAGGCCGCAGCCGTGCCCGCCGAACTGGAACACGTGAAGCTCCGAGGGCACCTTCGCCCTTCGCAGCGCGGTGAAGTAATGCAGCGCCCCGAGCGCGAACTTGTCGTTGAACGCGATGGCGATGAACGTGCTCGGCGTCTTCGGGCCGACGGGCAGCGCCGACGCATCCAGCGCCGCGTCGCCCTTCGTGGCCAGGTACGCGGGGTAGACGAGGACGGCGAAGTCGGGGCGGCAGCTCACCCGCTCGGCCTCGTCGACGGCCTCGTACGCGCGCTTTCCGAAGTTCGTGCACGCGCGTGCGGCCAGGTGCCCCCCCGCCGAGAAGCCCAGGATGCCGATCCGCCCGGGGTCGATGTTCCACTGCTTCGCCCGGCTGCGGACGAGCCCGACGGCCCGCTGGGCGTCCTGGAAGGCCGCGTCGCGCTGCCGGGGCACGCGATACTTCAGGATGATCCCGGCGAC
>CAYRVX010000015.1:0-67888 GCA_964427875.1 uncultured Planctomycetaceae bacterium | reverse complement strand
ACCACCTCGCCTTTCCTCGTGGGGGCCTGTTGGGATGACGCCGCGAGGCGGGCCACAAGCAGCACGGCCACTGCAAACGTCAGACGTCTCATGTTCGACTCCTTCTCCAACGAAGCACCCGCCGAGATGTACTTGCCGCTGTAGCACTACCGCGGCTTCGACCGCCACGTAACTCCGTCCTTGGCTGTCTCGAGGGCGCCGACGACGTTGGTCGTCCGGCCGGCGGTCTGCCTCGCCGCTTCATTGCCGCTTTTCGACGCGCCCCGGCGGGCGGGCGGCGGCTTTCAGTTCCTTGTCGAACTTCTGGATCATCGCCGCGAGGCGTTGGACGACGTCGGGGTGCTTTTCGGCCAGGTTGGTGCTCTCGCTGATGTCGCCCACCAGGTCGTACAGTTCCGCCTTGGGCGGCTGGGGCCCGCGCGCCGCCTGGCCCCCACTGGGCTTCTTGCGGCGCGCCTGGGTTACCCGGAGCTTCCACTTGCCGCAGCGGACGGCCTCAAGCCGGCTGCCACGATAGTAGTAGTACGCCTCGTGAGGGCTCTTGGCGCCGGACTCGCCTGACATGAGCGGCCAGATGTCCTTCCCGTCGATGATGCGGTCGGTCGGGACCTTGGCCCCGGCAAGGGCGGCGATGGTCGGCAGCATGTCGATCGTGCCGGCCACCTCCGCGCAGACCTTGCCCGCGGGGACCTTTCCGGGCCAGCGCATGATCGTCGGCTCGCGCATGCCGCCTTCCCACGTGGTGAACTTCCCGCCCCTCAGCGGCAGCGCGCAGCCCCCGTGCTTGCCCTTGCTCAGCCACGGGCCGTTGTCGGAACTGAAGAACACCAGCGTGTCCTCGTCGATGCCGCAGTCCTTGAGCGTCTTGACGATCTCGCCGACGCACCAGTCGATCTCCTCGATCGTGTCGCCGTACAGCCCGCGCTTGCTGGTGCCCTTGAACTTCTCGGAGGCGAACAGCGGCACGTGCGGCATGGTGTGGGCGAGGTAGAGGAAGAAGGGCTTGTCCCTGTTGTCCCGAATGAACTTGACGGCCTCGCCGGTGTAGCGCTTGGTGAGCGTGGCCTGGTCGGCGGGGTACTCGACGACCTGGTCGTTCCGCAGGAGCGGGACCTTGTTTCGCGCCCGCTCGCCCGCCTTGAGCTTCCCGGCGTCCAGGCCCTTGCCGAGCTTGGCGCCTTCCGCAAATGCCATGTCCGCGGCCAGCCACATGTCGTTGCTGTACGGCACGCCGTAATAGCTGTCGAACCCCTGGCTGGTGGGAAGAAACTCCGGATGGTGGCCGAGGTGCCACTTGCCGATGCACGTCGTGGCGTAGCCGACGGACTTGAGCATCTCGGCGATGGTGGTCTCCTTGGGGTTGAGCCCGGTGTCGCTGCGTGGGAACAGCACCCCGAGGCCCCCGACGCGCGGCGGATAGCAGCCGGTCAGCAGTGCGGCCCGGCTGGGCGTGCAGACGTTTGCGGCCACGTAGAAGTCCGTGAACCTCGTCCCTTCCCGGGCCATGCGGTCGAGATTCGGCGTCTTGATCAGGGGCGAGCCGAAGCAGCCGACGTCCTGGTAGCCCTGGTCGTCGGTGAAGACGATGATGAAATTCGGCTTGCGCTCCCCGGGTGCCGCCGACGCCCACCGCGGCGCCGCCAGGGCCGCTGTGCCGACACCGAGGGCCTTCAGGAAACTGCGCCGGTTGAGCGTGTGCCTCATGAATGTCTCCCTTCCGGAATGTTATCGCTGATCACGGTAATCTCGCCGTAGTGTACCGAAGCCGCCGGTGCCTGGAAAGAAACTGCCAGTCGCGGCCCGTCTCACTTTCGGGGCAGCTTGCCAGCGCCCAATCGAAACAGGTGCGGGCGGATGTCGCGCTCGAAGGCCGGCGGCCAGAGCAGGACCGCCACCTTGTGGATCGGGTCGTACTCCAGGGCGACCTCGTGAACGAGGTACTGCGGTGTCTCGATCGGCAGAGAGACCCAGCGGTTCTCGCCGCAGAGGTAGACGCGGGTCCAGACGGCGTCGTCCTTCCCGGCGGGCCCGTAGGCGAGGATAGCGTCGGCGTCGGGCACGTAGACGGCCTCGCGCGTGGCCACCCCGCCGGGCGCGGGCTTGGGGCCCCTCACCCAGCGCCGCTCGTTCATGCCGAAGAACCAGAGCTGCGGCTCGGCGTCGCCGCGGTGGTCGCGCCTCTCGGCGCGCTTCGCCGCCGACAGGAACACGAGGCGGTCTCGCTTCGCGTCGTAGACGATCGTCATGTGCTCGTGCCTTCGCGGGCGCCGGTCGCCTTCGATCCCGATCTCCTGCCAGCCCCAGGTTTCCGGCCTGCCGGCCCGGCCGACGAAGCGCCACAGGTGCTCGGGCTCGTAGGTCCGCAGGTGCTGGTAGGCCAGCACGCCCGCCGGCGTGGGGACCACGATCGGCGAGAGCGTCCCGCCGCCGGGGAAGGGCTGGGGTATCGGCTCGAGCCAGCATCGCCGGTTCGGATCGTACAGCCACGTGTGCTTGACCATCCTGTCGGCAGCGCGGTCGTAGAAGCTCGAGCCGCCGCCGTCGCAGAACACGCCGAGCTTGCGGACCCGGTCGTAGCCGCAGGTGTGCCGCATGTGGCGCGTCCAGGGCTGGTTGAAATACGTCCGCCCGCCCGGCCGGCGGGCCCAGCGATCGAACGGCTCGGGCGTGAAGGCCGGCAGGCGGTCGATGGTGAAGCGGTTGGCGGCCACGTCGTAGAACGCCATGTCCGTGCCCTGGTACCCGCTGTGCCCGCCGCCCCACTTCATCGCGACGCCGCGGTGGGTGTCGAAGATGGCACTGCCCCACGTGCGCCCCTTGGCGGACTTCGGCGGCTTGACCTCGACCCACTGGTTGACCGGAAGCTCGGCCAGGAACTTCGCGTGGGCGTTCGGATCGGCCGGCGGCACGTCCTGGTACCACTGCCTGGACCGCTCGGTCTTCGGCGCGCTCGTGCCGGCGGCGACGCCCTTGTGCTTCGCCGTCGGGATCGACGCGTCGTAGCGGAAGCGGTACGTCTCTCGCCCATGGCCGTACCTGTCGGCCGTCACGAGGATCGCCTCGTCGGTGCCGGGGACGTTCTCCATGGACGCCCAG
The DNA here is from genome assembly GCA_964427875.1 of uncultured Planctomycetaceae bacterium. Lineage (GTDB taxonomy): Bacteria > Planctomycetota > Phycisphaerae > SM23-33 > SM23-33 > CAYRVX01. The sequence goes on along the minus strand of CAYRVX010000015.1, from coordinate 64,792 downwards.
TGAAAGGCGGGCGTCTCGACGGCCAGCGGCGTCCACGCGTTCCTCGCGGCGTCGTAGGCCCACGTCTGCTGGGCGAGCTTCTTCTGCTCGCGGTAGTCGCAGACCGGCTTGCCGCCGACCAGCAGCACGAGGGAGGACTTGGCCAGGTACGTCATCGCGTGGCAGTGTCGCGGGTGCGGGCTGCGCGGCGGCTTCCTTTCCTCCCAACGCCCTTTTGTGACGTCGAAGACCCACGTGTCGGCCAGGCCGCGGTCCTGCGCGTCGCCGCCGAACAGGACGATCAACCGGTTCCCGGCGTCGTAGACCATTCGCGAGTTGCATCGGGCGGGCGGCTCGGTCTCCAGGTCGAGCTTCCGCCACTTGTCGGTGGTCACGTCGAGCGCCCAGGTGTGCGGGCGGCCGTCGGGCGAGTCGATCCCCCCGCCGCCGAACAGGAGCACCTAGCGGTTGACGGGATCGTAGCACATCGAGCCCCAGATGAGCATGGCCGGCGGCTGCTCGGCCACCTTCGGGGCGTGGATGAGCTTCCATCGGCGCGCCTTCGGCTCGTACGAGAACGTCATCGAGCCCAGGTAGAAGACGATTCGCCTGTTGCGAGCGTCCCAGCAGACCTGGTGGAAGGACGAGTTCGGCCGGGGCATGTTCACGCCGTCGCGCTCGTAGAACTCGCCGACGGGGGCACAGATCTGCCAGTCCGGCCACTTCCTGAACTTCCCCGCCCACGCAGCTTCCTTACCGCGCGGCCAGGCGTCGATCCACTCGTCGCGGTCTGGCAGGAAGTGCTGCGTCTCGTGGGCGCGGATCGGCTTGCTGTGGCTCCGCGTGCCCCAGGTGACCACCGCGCCGATCGTCGGGGCGTAGATGACCTGGCTGAAGTAGTGCCCGCCCACGTCGTCCTTGCTCACCTGGACGAACTTGCCGGGCGGGATGTCCCCGGCCGCGGCGCCGGCTGAGACGGAAACGACGGACACCAGCACGCACAGCCGGCAGGAAGAGGCACTCATCGGCATTCTCCTTTCGGCCTGCGAGCCTAGCATCGGGCTGGGCAGGAGTCCACGGGTTATCGGCGCGCTTCCGGCCCGCGGGAGCCGCGGGAGCCTCGTCTCGGCACGACCGCCGCGATACAATGGCGCTCGGTCCGATGATGGTCCGGCCGTTCCTCGGGCGCGGCGGAAATGGAGAGTCACGCGAGGCGACAAGAGGTGACCCGACCGGCAAGCGGCAATGTGACCAGCGCGATGTGTGCATTGGCGGCGGCACTCGCGCTGACCGTCTCGCTGGCCGCTGTGTCGGCGGGCCCCGCCACCAGCAAGGGCGGCCTCGTCGCGAAGACGGGCGTGGAGGAGATCGTCTTCGCCGTCCGCCAGCCGGGCAAGACGACCGGCTGCGTCGGCTGCCACGAGCGGCGCACGGACGTCGCGCCGGCGGGAAGGCGCCTGCTGGCGCTGCGTCGCGGGGCGAGTGCGATCCGCCCGTTGGAGTCCGCCCCCGACGTGCCCGACTTCCCCCGCGACATCCAGCCGATCCTGGACGAGCACTGCGTGGGGTGCCACAACCCCGACCGCCGCGAGGGCAAGGTGGACCTGACCGGCGACCGCACCGGCGTGTATTCGATCAGCTACTGGGCGATCATCAGGCGGCGCCTCGTCGCCGACGGGAGGAACCAGAGATACGGCAACCGCCCGCCCCGGACGATCGGCACCTCCGCCAGCCGGCTCATGAAGCTCATCGACGGCGGCCACTACGAGGCGAGGCCCTCGGCCCGCCAGCGGCGGACCGTCCGGGCGTGGATCGAGGTCGGCTCGCCCTACGCGGGCACGTACGCGGCCTACTTCAGCGGCATGGTCCCGGTGAGGTTTCCCGTCAGGGAGATGACGGCCCGCTGCGGGCGGTGTCACGCCGCGAAGCCCGGCCGGCACCGCAAACAGGCCTGGGAGGGCTACGACATCCGCCCGTGGGCCTCCCTGCCCGTGGAGCTCCCCGCCGCCGGGCGCGGCGTGCCGCGGAGGAAGCACAACTGATGGCCGACGACGAGAGGCAGGATGACGGACTGCCGCGTTACGAGCGCCAGATCGTCTTTGACGGACTGGGGGCGGGCGGCCAGCGCTCGCTGATGGCCGGGCGGGTGCTCATCGTCGGCCTGGGGGGGCTCGGGTCGTGGGCCGCCGAGCTGCTCGTCCGCGCGGGTGTCGGGTTCCTGCGACTCGTCGACGACGACAGCGTGGCGCTGAGCAACATCCACCGTCAGGGGCTCTACGACGAGGCCGACGCCCGGCGATCGGTGTCGAAGGTGGCCGCCGCGGCCGGGCGCCTGCGCCGGATCAGCCGGACCGTCCAGGTCGAGCCGGTGGCCGAGCGTGTCACGCCCGGCAACGTCGAGCGGCTCGCCGAGGACGTCGACGTGATCCTCGACGGGACGGACAACTTCCCCACCCGCTTCCTCCTGAACGACGCGGCCGTCAAGCTCGCCCGGCCGTGGATCTTCGCAGGCGTCGTCGGCGCCGAGGCGCAGACCATGACCATCCTCCCCGGGCAAACGCCGTGCCTTCGCTGCATCCTGGACCCCGAGCCGCCGCAGTCGGCCGAGCGGACCTGCCGCAGCGTCGGCGTGGTGGGCCCGGCCGTGGCGGCCGTCGCGTCCTTCCAGGCCGCCGAGGCGATGAAGATCCTCGCCGGGCGGACCGACGACATCAGCCCCTACCTGGTCAAGTTCGACCTGTGGGCCAACACCATGCAGCGGATCGACGTCGCCCGCGCCGGCCGCCAGGCCGACTGCCCCTGCTGCGGCCAGCACGAATACGAGTTCCTCGAGCCGTAGCCCGCCCCCCCAATCGTACTCGTAATCGCACTCGTAATCGTACTCGTAATCGTACTCGTAATCGCTCTCGCCGCGTCTCCCCCACGAGAAAGCCCCTAAGAAAACCGGGCCAGGCACGTGAGAGATTACAGAGCACGTCCGCGGGTCCTCTCCCCCTGCGGGCGGGAAGGTCGGCTGCCATGAAGAGCGTCAGGGCCCCTGAGATCGCATGCCTGACCGTCCTGGCGGTTACCGTCACATGGGCCGCCTGTGCGCGATGGCCCGAGCCGATCTGGGGCCGCGGCGCGCCGGACCGTCTGTTCCCCGTCCTGATCGGCGGGAAGGTGGGCTACATCGACCGGACGGGCCGGCTGGTCCTGCCCGCCAGGTTCACCACCACGTGCGATCCGCAGGTTGACGCCGTGACCATGGCGTCGCCGGACCCCTACGTCGACTGGCGGATACACTGGGCGAGGGACTTCCGCGAGGGCCGCTGCGCCGTGCTGCTCGGCGAGAAGGTGGGCTTCATCGACACGCAAGGACGGGGCGTCTCCAAGGAGCGATTCGAGTGGGGCGGGGAGTTTCGCGACGGCTTCGCGCCAATCGGGCGCAGCCGCAAGTTCGGGCTCATCGACAGGGCAGGACGCCTCGTGATCCCACCCGTCTTCGACCGCATGGGCCCGTTCCACGAGGGGCTCGCCCGGGCGCGGCTCGGCGGCAAGACCGGCATGATCGACACGAGTGGGCGCTTCGTCGTCGAGCGCCGGCCCGAGCGAGTGAGCCGCCGGCGGGACGGCCTGGCCGCGGTGAAGAGAAAGGGCAAGTGGGGCTACGTCGATCGATCCGGCAAGGTGGTCATCGACGCTCAGTTCGCCTCGGCCGGGGAGTTCTCCGAAGGCCTGGCGGCCGTGAGCAAGGGCGGCCTGTACGGGTACATCGACCGGTCAGGAAGGGTCGCGATCGATCTGAAGTCTGCCGACGCTCGCCCGTTTTCAGGAGGCATGGCGCGGGTCAGCACCGGCCGAGGCTGGGGATGTATCCAGAGGGACGGGACGGTTGCGATCCGCCCGAGGTACGACTTCATCGGCCCGTTCGCAGGGGGCCTCGTGTCCCGAATCAGTGGCCCCGCCGCGCGCCCAACCCGGGTCGGCCGGCGACCCGACCCGTCATGGGGCGACTTGACCGACGTGCTGCGGCCGGACCTCGCCGTCGTCGAGCTGTGGGGCAAGTGGGGCATCATCGACAGGCAGGGCAAGCTCAGGACGCCCGCGCAGCTCGACTGGTACATCCTGAAGACCCAGGGCCTGGTGTTCTCCGAGGGCAGGGCGAGGATCGTCTACAAGGGCAGGGTGGGTTACGTGGGCACGGGGGGACGGATTGCGATCCGGCCGCGGTTCGACAGGGCCGAGCCGTTCTCCGGCGGCCTGGCGCGGGTGATGGTATGGGACCACAACGAGGGCAAACGCTCGTCGGCCCGATGGGGCTACATCGATCGCCGGGGCGAGTGGGTCTGGAAGCCCACGCGGTGACGGGCAGCCGGGGACGCCTCGCCGCTGCGCGGGTGTGGTCGGTTCTCGGCCACAATATCCGCCGGCTTGGCCACCGCCGGGTTTATCCCGGCGGGGCCGTGATTGACGTCCAGCACGCAGCCTTCCGCTCTATCAGGCCACCGCCGGGCTTGCCCCGGCGGGGCCATGACTCGCCAACCGAGCACAGCCGGCCGTGGGCCAGTCGTCGCCCCGCCGGGCCGAGCCCGACGGAGGCGTGGATGAGAGGCAATCCCTGCTGGATGCCACTCATCATCCCGCCGGGACGAGCCCGACGGTGATGCCACAGCCGCACCCGCCACGGCCAGCCGAGCGCACCCCCCGCTGCCCCCGGCCCGGTGAAATCGCGTGACTCAGCCCCATCCCGGCGGTTCTAATTCACGTGCAGCGTTGGCTTGCTTCCGCTGCCCTGCACGGTGCATCGCCCGAGGTCTTTCAACGTCGAGGAATCAACATGAGAAGCCTGCCCGTCGGATTGGTTCTGCTGCTCGCCCCCGCGGCCGTGGCCGGCGTGGGCGACCCGCAGACGAAGACGGACCACCCGTGGTATCCCGGGGAGCTGTCGTGCTCGACGTTCGGGCGCCTGTTCAAGACCCAGGCCGAGCTGTACGAGCGCGTCACCGGCAGGAAGGTCGCCTCCGACGAGGACAAGGCCCTCGCCTCGTGGTACTGGCGCAACCTGAATTACTTCCACTGCACCGTCGGCAAGGAGGATCTGTGGAAGAAGGGCCTCGAGAAGGGCGAGGCGGGGCGCGAGTACTGGACGGGCCTGTTCGGCTTCGGCTACGGGCTGTGCTACACGACGCATCATCAGTGGCACGGCGAGATGGCCAGGCTCCTGGGCCCCAACCGCGCGAGGTCGATGGGCGTGGCCGGCCACACCACCTTCGAGGTGTGGCTGACCGGCGGGCCGTACGGCGCCGGGCGATGGGCCCTGCTCGACCACGACGTCTCCACGGTCGTCTTCACGCCCGACGGCGAGCGGCTGATGGGGCTGATGGAGGTCAGCCGGGACATGTCGTCGGTCCAGAAGTCCGACCGCCGCCGGGGCTTCATTCCGGCCGGCTTGCACCCCAGCGACCCCGGCGCCTACAAGCGGGTGAGCTGGGCGGGATACACCACCGGCTACGCGGGCCCGCCGCCGCGGGTGTGCCTGCGTGCCGGCGAGGCGCTTCGGCGGTACGTCAAGCCCGGCCTGGCGGACGGCAAGACGTACGCCTACTGGGGCATCAACTACAACACGAAGGGCATGCCCGGCCCCGAGCGAGCGCACACCTGGGTCAACCAGCCCGAGAAGATGTACAAGTCCGGGCGCAACGCCGGCTACAAGCCCGGCCAGGGGCGATATGCCAACGCCGTCTATACCTACAAGCCCGACTTCGCGTGGGGCAAGTACAAGGAGGGCGTCGTCGACGAGTCGGCCGGCCACGTGACGTTCGAGTGGGTGAGCAACTACGTCGTGGCGGCCACACCGCCGGCCGAGGCGGCCAAGGAGCGCTGGGGCATCTACAAGCCCGGCTGCACCGGCGGGCTGGTGCTGCGCGGGAAGATGACGTGCCCGGTGGCGATCTCGACCGACTGCGGCAAGACGTGGCAGCCGGCCGGCAAGGCCGCCGACGGCACGGACCTGACGGACCGGGTCAAGGGCCATCGGCAATACCTGATCCGCTTCGCCGCGGGCGCCAAGGCGCTGGAGGGCTCGGGGCTGACGATGACGACGGTCTGCCAGTGCGGCCCGGCGATCATCCCGCACGTCAAGGCCGGCAGGAACGAGGTGACGTACGAGGCGTCGGGCCTGGCGGTCGTCTCGGCCGGGCCGGACCTCGCGCAGGCCGAGGCGCACGTCGTGGACGGGGCGATGAGCTCGGCCACCGTGACGCTGGAGCTTGCGGCGCCTCGCGGCGCGAAGGCGTCGCACGTGTACGCCGCGGCGCGCGCGAGTTCCGGCGCGCCGCCGAGGCCGTCGAAGTACAACATCGACTGCTCCACCGACGGGGGCAAGACGTGGAAACCGATCCTGAAGGACTGGCAGATCGTCCAGCGCAAGCCCGAGCCCGATGACTGGTGGAGCCAGACGTTCCCCTTCGGCGACGCGGCGCTGGCGGACGTGTCGGGGCCGGTTCGCGTGCGGTTCACCAACACCGCCAGACGGACCTACATGCGGGCCGAGGCCCACCTGGTCTACCGGGTCCGGAACACCTCGCCGCTGATGGCGAGCTTCGCATGGAAGGAAGGCGGGCGCATCGAGACCGCCCGCCACATCTACTCGGACTCCACGCCGGGCAAGGCCGATGCATCCTGGGGCTTCCGCGCCGGTGAGAACCCCGAGACGCTATGGGTGGAGTACGCGGTGGAATGACCTGATTGCGGGTCTCCCGGCACGCGCTTGGCCCGCAGCCCAAGGCGCTGGGGCTCGCGGCCCCAGCCGGGAGCCTAAGCCTTATTAGAGAAAGCTCTTATATAGCCAGGAGCCGCAGTCGGCAGGTCGGCCGGCTCGATTGAGGTGGCGAAGTCTCGGTCGAGCCAAAACTCGGGACGCATCGCCATAAGTCATGCATCTACAAGATATTACAGAAGATTCTGAAAAAAATGGCTTTGTTTCGTAAAAACACTTACGGCGTTTTCTCCGAGCTCTTGCGGCCTGGGATCAACTCACGCCGCAACACTGCCCAGTGTTGTCATTATACACATCAAATGATCTCATGTCATCCATAATTGTGAAATATTCTGAAAAAAAGTTCTTCAGCCGACCAACGGCAGACCGCCACCGGTGTGGCGGCCAAGGTGAGACCGATGCCGCGGGTTATCCCGATCCTGCTCTCCGCTAGTGTGACGTTTGCCGGTGCCTTTGCGGCTGAGCCAAAGCCCATCCGCGACGGCGCGGATGAGGTGTTGTATCTCGACGGCCTCGGCGATCCGAACCGCTGGAGTCCGGCCGAGTGCACGGTCGCCGAGTCGAAGCAGCTCAAGGCGAACGGCCGGCCGACGCTGCACCTGCACATCCCCGTGGACCATCACGCCGGCGAGGAGAAGCACCCCATCGGCTGGCCGCGGATGTACCTGAAGCTCAAGCCCGCCGAGCGCGCCTGGGGAGAGTTCGAACGCTTCGAATTCCTCGTCCGCGCGGCCATGTCGCGCAAGAAGCCGCCCAGGCGGGTCATCAACCTCCAGGTCCAATGCCCGGACCGGCCGCGCACACACCGCCGCAACCTCGGGGAGGTCCGCCTGGGCAGGTGGGTGCGGGTGTCGGTCCCGATCCGCGAGATCAGGAACGTCGCCGACGTGGCCCGCCTCGGGCTGAACATCTCCGAGAGCGACTACCGCCACGGCGAGAAGCTCGACTTCCACTTCGGGGCCTTCCGGCTGGCCCGGGCGGCGGAGTTCGGCCTGGCGAGGCTGGAGGTCCGCAGCCGCGTGATCTACGCCGACCGCCCGCTCCTGAAGCTCGCCCTCGACGTCGTCGGCCCCCAGCGCGAGATCGGCAAGGGCGTGCCGCTGACCATCCGGCGCGCCGGCAAGGCCGTCCACGAGCAGACCGTCCCCGTGAAGCGTGCCCTCCAGACGGTGTGGATTGACCTGGCGAAGGCCGGGCTCGACCCGGGCACGTACAGCGTCGTCGCGTTCGCCGGAGATGAGGCACGCGAGAAAGCGGCGGCCTTCCGCATCGTCGAGAGCCCGTGGCGGGAGGCCCGGAGATGAACGCGGCACTGGCGGCAACGCTCTGTGCGGCCCTGGCGGCCGCCGACCCGAACGACGGTATCATCCGCATCGACTTCGGGACGGCCACTTCGCCCGTACGCAAGGGCTGGCTCCGCGTGACGCACAAGACGAAGTGGGACAAGAACACCCCCGCCGGGTGGGTCGATCCGAACGGCCTGTGGAGCAAGGACTGGCCGCTCTCCCGAGAGTGGACCTACAACGAATCCCGCGGCCGCAAGTACCCCCCGCCCGTCTACACGACCGACCTCCGCCGCGACCACGTCGGGGGGGCTGCGAACGCGTCGCTGTGGATTCGGGCCGCCAAAGGGTCGTGGCGGGTCTGGCTGCTCGTGGGTACGGCCGGGGGACGCCGAGAGCAAGTCTGGGATCTCGCCGTGTGGGGCGGGGAGATGCAGCACCTGTTTGACCTGGCCGCTCCGCGGGCGACCTTCGCCGGCCCGTACGAGGCCCGCACGCTCATGTTGGCTGTGACGGCGCCGGAGGGCAAACTGCTCCTCGGCTTCACGACGCGAAGTCGATGGGATGTCTCGGCATTGGTCGCCGTGCCCGAGCACCGGTGGGATGATCTCGCGGCCGGTGAGCTCAAGCGGACCCGGCGCGAAGTCTTCCAGCTCCCCGACGACGTCCTGGGCGACTGGAAGAAGATGCCTCCCGCCCCCGCCGGCGCCGCGCCGGAACCGACGCCCCGGGAAGCCCGTCGCGGATTCCTCGTCTACCACCGGCCGTACGCCTCGCCCATCTGGCCGAACACCGCTCCCCGGCGCGACGAGTGCGACCCCACGCTGCGAGCCTTCGCCGCCCAGGGCGAGCAGGAGCCCCTGACCGTCACGATCTTCCCGCTGACGGACGTGGAGGACCTGCACGTGGAGTTGGGCCGGACGGGACCGGGCCGCGGCAAGGGCTCCTGGCCGATACGCCCGGAGGACGTTGACGTCCGGATGGTCCGGTACATGCACGTTCGGCCGAACTACAGCACGCACGGTGTCTACTACCTCGCCCCGGACATCCTGGCGCCCATGGGGAACGACATCTCGCTGAAAAAAGGCCGGAACGTGCGCGTCTGGATCACCGTTCGCGTCCGCCCGGGCACGCCGCCGGGGGTGCACCGCACAAACGTCGTTGTGCACTCCCCCGCGCGCGACGCCCGGGTCGAGGTCCCCGTCGTTTTTCGCGTACTGCCGATCAAGCTCCAGAAGGACCGGTCCATCGTCTATGGCACGTACTACCATCATCCGTACGACATGGCGCGGCGGGCGGCGGACGCATTCAGCCGCCTGTGGTGGACGCGCAAGGCCGAGCGGGAGTTCGCCGACATGGCCGCCCACGGGCTCAACGCGTTCGTCAGCGGGATCTCGGGGCGGATGGCGAAGGATGGGCGGTGGGTGATGGACTTCGATGCGCTCGGGGCGAAGATCGACCTGGCCCGGCGGCACGGGTTCGACAAGCCGATCATCTGCCACGTCCCCACGTCCGTCGTGTGGCGCAAGTACATGACCGGCCCGATGGGCTCGCACCTGCGGCTGGTCAAGGAGTTGCCGCCCAAGGGCTTCTTTGACGACATGACCGCGATGGTGAAGGCGATCGAGGCCGGGCGAAGGCGGCGGCAGTGGCCGGAGCTGCTGTACTACCCCATCGACGAGCCCGGCCGCGGCGAGGCGCCGATCAGGCTCATGGTCGAGGTCCTCAAGGCCATCAAGCGTGTGCCGGGCGTGCGGACGTACGTCACGGCCGACCCGGCCCACGAGGCCTTCGCGCCGATGAGGCCGTACGTGGACGTCTGGTGCTGCCAGCCGTTCAGCCTGCCGCGCGAGGAGATCCTCGCCGACATGAAGAAGCGCGGCGTCGAGTACTGGTGCTATCCGAACCACGTCGCCGGCGAGAACGACCACACGCCCGTCGCCGGGGCGCGGATGACCTACGGGTTCGGCTTCTGGCGGTCGGGCTTCCGGGCCCTGACGCCGTGGATCTACCAGGCCGTCGTGAGCGACCCGTGGAACTACCTCGACGGGTCGGCAATGGACTTCTTCAACCGCACGGCCGACGACGGCGGCCCGATCCCCTGCACGCTGTGGGAGGCCTACCGCGAGGGCATCGACGACATGCGCTACGTCACGACGCTGAGGCGCTGGATCGAGCGCGCCCGCGAGGCCGGGCTGAAGCGGCAGGCCGACGAGGCCGACGCCGAGTTGAAGTTCGTCTGGGATTCCATCGACGTGCAGGAGAAGTACAAGTACGACGGCCTCTGGGAGCCGGAGACGTTCGACGTCTACCGATGGATCATCGCGAGGCAGATCCTAAGGCTCCAGGAGGCGCTCAAGGCGCGGTAACCGAGACAGGAATTCACGAATGGCACGAAGGAGAAAGGGAACATCATGAAGCGATACGGCCTTGGCGCGCTGGTCTTGTGCGCGGCGGTTGTCGGCGGGTTGTGCCTTTCGGTCCACTCCCAGGAGAAGGCCGAGGCGAAGATGAGCGATGCGGCCCGCGAGCAGTTCATCAGGAGCTTCCGGCGGACCGGGCTGGCGACCACGCCGGAGGATGCCATGCTGCTGCGGATCCTGGTGCAGAGCCGCAGCGCGAAACGCGGCATCGAGGTCGGCACGGAGATGGGCTTCGGCGCGATCAACATGGGGATGGGCTTCGAGAGGACCGGCGGGCACCTTTACACGCTCGAGATCAGCCCGCGGGTGGCCAAGATCGCCCGCGGGAACATCGAGAAGATGAACCTCGCCAAGACGGTGACGGTCATCCAGGGCGACGCGCTCAAGACGCTCCCGAAGCTCGAGGGCGAGTTCGACTTCATGTTCATCGACGCCCGCAAGAGCGACACGCTGAAGTACCTCAAGTGCGTCGAGAAGAAGCTCAAGCCCGGCACCGTCATCGTCGTGGACAACGCCATCCGCTCGGCCCGGGCGATGAAGGACTTCCTGGATTACATGACCGAGAGCAGCGACTACGAGATGGTCGTCGTCCGCGCCTCCGACGCGAAACGCGACGGCATGGCGGTGTGCTTCAAGATCAGGTAGAGGCTATCTGTAACCCCTTGCGTGGCAGTCTGCTATGGCGCGGCCGTCGAGCCGGTGCGGTGCCTGTGCGGCGCGCCCCGCCAATACCAACCCCGGGCGGGCGGGGAAGGAAAGGCGAAATGGTTCCGCGCTGGAACCATTTGGGCCATGCTGCGCCCGTGCCGGTGTGTGCCCCCACATCGCCTTGTGTTCTATGGCTTCGCGCCGGTGATCAGCCGAGACGCCGCGCGTCGTGGTTGTCCGACCCGAACATACGACGGAATCAGCCGACCGCCAAGCACATTCGGCCTTCTCTGGGCGGCTTGTTGCGCAAATGGACCTGCTTGTCTCCTAAGGATAGAGACGGCAAGGACTTGCCGGCTCCGACAGTGACGGCGACGATTGACGCCAAGCGGCAGGCGGCAGGAGAGTCGCGAGTTTTGTGTTGCCTCTCACCTGCGAAATTGCTATCAGGAAGACCTAGAATATGGTAGAATCTCGAAATGGAAGCGTACAAGGTCAATCAGTGCTGGGAGACCGCGTGATGCAAGGGCACAGCAAAGGAATGCATATGGGTCCGCTCCAGTTCTTTGACAACGGCACGGACAAGGACAGTCTTGCCAGCGTTCGGAAGATCGAGGCCGCGGGCTACGATGTCCAGTTCGCTCCAACATCCGGCCCCGCGGCCCTATGGGTCGAGGATTATGAAGTGGTCGGCGGCACCGCTATCCGGAACGTCTCTGAACAACTCGTGAAGAAGCGAGCCGAGAAGACCTAGACAGGGGGTGTGCTTGACCCACTTCCGAATCGTATCGGGGACGCCGGGGACCGACAGGGCGCTTGTCCGTGAGCGCCTGAGAGAGTTCGTTTCCCGGTTGCCTGTTGGTCAACGCACAGCCTCGGTGAAGATACGGGTCGTGGAGGACTTTATCGAGGAGGTCTGCCCGCCGGATTGGTACCTGCACGATACGGGGAAAGACCCGCTTCTCGAAATTCTGGGGCAGCTTCCGCAGGATCAAGGCCGATATGTCTGGCAAGAGGCCTTTGGCAAAGCAGCCGATGAAGCGCTGAAGGGCGGCCCTGACTTAGCCGTTCTCTTCACCTCCCTTTCGTATTACCGGAAGGAGACTTATGAGTTCTACTGTCCAGCGGACCTGAAACGGATGCGGGATTGGCTAGACGAACGGACCGAAGAGAACAGCATCGCCTCGACCGGGCCAATCCTCACCCTGATCGACGATATCTATGACCTTTACTACCGTCTTTCTGGGCTCGGGCACGTGTTCGACATTCGCCAGTTGGTAGAGGACAAACTTGGGGCCAACGAGGGCAGCGAACAGGCGCGCTACCGAAAAGCGATGTCCTTGGTCATCCAATCTCTGATCCGAGTTTTGGAGTGGAGAGAGAGCGAGATACAGGCAGCCGCGTCGCTCGGCTCTGTGTGGGCAGTGCCCTCCTTGGTGCTAGCCGTGAAGCATCCGGTTGAGACCGCCGTGAGACTGCTGCTGGGGGAATCATCGGCGTGTTTCGGGCTGGGCCGAACCCTACCAGTATATCTATCGCATCCGATCTCGGCACCCCGGAAAGCCAACGCCGCAACCGGCAATTGGCCCAGGTTTGTTCAGGAATTCGATGAGTTCGTAAGCCTCGTCCGACAGGCCGCGGTCGAGGACCTTCATATCACGCCAATCATGCCAACAGCGATAGATGAATACCGGTTTTTAAGGGACGGAGACAAACTCCTTCCCCGACTAGCGCCCAGATGGCCCTTGCCAGGTGAGGTAGCCGTGCGAGGAAAGCACGAGCTTCTGTACTGCGCTGACGCTGCCGCGGGCCACTCGTCATACGCCACCTACGAGCAAAAGTGCCTCCAAACCATATTCGACCCTCCGTTGGACAACAAGGGGGCACATGTCGGATTGCCCTGCGGATCGGATGATGTTCGAGGAATGCTGGTCGGTGATACCGTGGTTTCTGGAATGCTCCGTACCTTGGAGTCCTTGATAACCCTTCAGATGGCCAACCGCGACCACCTGCTCGTTCGGCAATGCCCGGGCCTCTTACTGTATCGCCCGCTTTCTGACGAAGAACCGATATTCAGCGGGGGCGTTCGTGCGGAAATCAGAGACCAAAACCAGCTTCGCAAGTTTGAGAATCCGACGGAGACCTTCGCGCGACCGATGGTCTTTATCCACTCTACTGATGACGTAAAGCGTTTCTTCACCCCTGAGCCGGACGGAAAAGAACACCGACGGGCAGTAAAGCACGTGGCGCGGGAGATTGTCAAGGTTGCTAACGAGATTGTCTCTACTCGCGAAGAGGAACCGCTCGGCGAACCAGACTTATCGACCTTGGAAACCGCCTTATCCGATGCTGGGGACCCGCAAGGCAACATTGAGTCTATCCACAAACAGATCTTTCCCCCTACCTCCGGGGCAATAAGCTACACAGACGCTCTTTCTCCCGAAAGTACCAAGGGGCCGTTTCGTGCTGCGCTCATTCAAGAGCGAACCCGCCTTTTGGCTCAGACAAGGCCAACCACGGGGTGGGAGTGGCGATACGCATTCTTCAAAACCGACGGCAGTCTGAGCTTCGACGAACGGGAACCAAAGGAAGGCAAGCCACCTGTGGTCGGTGTTGGCGTATTCGCCGATCTTGCCAGTTCCGCTGAGGCAATGGAGAAATCCGTGGCTTTTGTCTGCGCGCATTTTGGGGCTCGCGTCAAAGCCGAGACTCTGTCTCCGGGAGAAGTGACCTGACGCTCTATTGCTCGGCAGAGCGCCATCCTCTGTGCTAGGGAAAGGAAGCTGATTGTCCCTGACCCGCCACGCTGTCGCTGCTGGCGTTGGGGGCGTTGGGGGCGTTGGGTTTGATAAGGCGGACGCCGAAACAAAGGCAGTCCCTCTTGACGGAGATCTGCGATTCCGACGCCGTTTATTGGCCTTCTAGGGCATTCCAGAGGCTTCCGGCGCGTGTGCAGTTCCAAGCCGCGTCCGGGCCAGCCGGCTGCGCGATCAGGCGGGACGTGTGCGATTGCTTCGCGCGTCGGATAGGGAGAGGGAACGCGAGATGGTGAGAATCGCCTTGTGCGTGCTGATCGGCGCTTGCGCCCCCGCCGGGGCTAAGGAGGCGACGATGGGCAAGAAGGAAGCGCTCGGGCCGCCGAAGGGATCCCGGTGGGTCGCGATCGGCGAGCTGACGGACGAGTTCGAGGGCGGCAAGCTCGACGCGGCGAAGTGGCACGACCATAACCCGACGTGGAAGGGCAGGCAGCCGGCCTTCTTCGCCAAGCACAACGTCACCGTCTCCGACGGAAAGCTCCGCCTGACGATGAGGAAGGAGGACCTCAAGGGCCTGCCCGCCGGCTACCACACGTTCACGTCGGCCGCGGTCAAGAGCAAGGCGGCCGTCCGCTACGGGTACTTCGAGATCAAGTGCCGGCCGATGGACTCCCACGGCTCCAGCGCGTTCTGGTTCTACGCCCAGACGCCGGAGATCTGGACGGAGATCGACGTGTTCGAGATGGGCGCCGGGGCAGCGAAGCACGAGCACATCGTCCACATGAACGCCCACGTCTTCCACACGCTGACCAACCCCGACCGCCACTGGAGCAGGGGCGGCAAGTGGAAGGCCCCCTACCGGCTCGCCGACGGCTTCCACGTCTACGCGCTGGCGTGGGACGAAGAGAAGCTCAGGTACTACGTGGACGGCGCCGTCGTGCACCAGATGCCCAACACGCACTGGCACCAGCCGCTTCACCTGAACTTCGACAGCGAGACGATGCCGCGATGGTTCGGCCTGCCGCAGGCGAAAGACCTGCCCAGCACGTTCAGCATCGAGTACGTCCGGTCGTGGCGGAAGGCCGGCGGCTACGGCACGGCCCGGCCGCTGTCCTGCGAACTGACCTTCGACGCCGCCGAGGCCAAGGCCGCCAAGGGCAAGACGAGGACCTACGGCTTCTCGACCGGACAGCGAAGCCGCCTGCTCGTCGTCGCCCGGCACGGCGGCTCGCCGCGCCCCACCCGCCTGCACGTCGAGTACGACGACGACGCGTTCTTCGCGAAGCAGACGGCCGGCACGATCGAGAAGGACGTCCGCCTGATGGACGATCGCGGCCGGTGGCTGACGTTCGCCTTCCGCTGGGCGAAGGTCAAGGGTCACGAGAAGCGCCACGGCTACCGCGCCGAGTGGGTGGACCTCCGCCCGGACACCAAGCCGGCGCCCGGGAAGGCCGCCGCGTACGAGCTCTCCTCCAACGATCCCCAAGGCAGGAAGGTCCGCGTGACGCTGCGGCACTGACCGCCGTGTGTAAGAATGTTTCCTGGCGGTCCGTAACGATTGGTTCTGTAATCTGTTAGCTCCGGAGGAGCGGACGTTGGTAGCCCAGGGCGCCGCGGCGCTGTTTGCCGCAAGCCCTGGGTTTGCAGGGCGTGTATTTCGCGGAACCCCGGCAGGGGTGACCGTACCTCACGGTCGCCCCATACGAGGCTCCGCACAAAGGGTGACGCGTACCCAGGGCTCCCTCCGGTCGCCCTGGGCTACCCACGTACCGCCCCATACGGGGCGAAGAGGAGACCTCCCAGGATTTGTCCTCGCACACTGACCGCCGGCGCGGCGGCAAAAGCGTTGCATCGGCCGCGCGCGGGAATAAGCTAAGGGACGCCACCAAGGCCCGTTCTTCCATCAGGAGACAGCCCATGCGCAAGATACTGACGGTGCTGGCGACGTGCCTGCTGTACGTGCACGTCTGCGGGGCACAGGAGAGGCTCTCGTACGTGGACCTCGTCAAGCGCCTCACCGACCTGGAGCGCCTGGCCGTGCTCCCCCAGCCGGGCGAGAAGTGCGTGCAGTGGTCCAGCTACGACCGCCGCAGCAAGTACGACGAGGCGACGGGCAAGTACGTCGCCTGGAGCGCCAACGGCGACGGGGCCGGCATCATCCGCAGGGAGGGCGACCTGGAGGTCTTCGCGGAGATGGAGGGCCCCGGCGTGATCTGGCGGATCTGGTCGGCGCGGACGGCCAACGGGCACGTCAAGATCTACCTCGACGGCGCCGAGAAGCCCGCCGTCGACCTGCCTTTCGTGAAGTACTTCGACCGCACCACCAAGCCGTTCGTGTACGAGTCTCTGTGCTACATGGCCGCCCGCGGGCAGAACTGTTACGTCCCCATCGGCTTCCAGAAGTCGTGCAAGATCGTCGCGGAGAAGGGCTGGGGGCGGTACTTCCACTTCACGTACACGACCTATCCGAAGGGCACGCAGCTCCCGACGTTCCGCCTGCCGCTGAGCGACGAGGAGACCCGCGCCCTGGCAGCGGCGGATGAGTTCTTCCGGACGAAGCTCGGCAGCGACCCGGCCGGGCGGCGCGCCGGGCAGAAGACGGAGGAGTGCGACGTGACCGTCGAGCCCGGCAAGACGGCGACGCTGCTGGAGCTGAGGGGCCCGCGGGCCATCACCGCCATCCGCGGGGACATGTCCGTCCCGGACGACGTCGAGGAGCAGAGGGCCGTCCTGCGAGAGATGGTCGTCAAGATCACCTGGGACGGCGAGAAGAGCCCCAGCGTCTGGGCCCCGGCGGGGGACTTCTTCGGCACGGCGCCGGGCCTGAACTGGTACGAGTCGTTCCCGATGGGCCTGGCGGAGGAGAAGGGCGCGTACAGCCTCTGGTACATGCCCTTCGCCAGGAGCGCCAAGCTGGAGATCGCCAACGACGGCAACGAGGCCCGCACCGTGGAGTGCCAGGTCACCCACGCCCCGCTGACTCGCCCCATCGAGCAGCTCGGGCGCTTCCACGCCAAGTGGCACCGCGACGCCTTCCTGCCGGCCGAGCCCGAGCGTGCGGCCATCGACTGGACCATGCTCAAGACGCTGGGGCGCGGGCGGTTCTGCGGCGTGATGCTCCACGTCTGGAACCCCCGCGGCGGCTGGTGGGGCGAGGGCGACGAGAAGTTCTTCGTCGACGGCGAGAAGTTCCCCAGCACCATCGGCACGGGCAGCGAGGACTACTTCGGCTACGCCTGGTGCACCGCCCGGATCTTCCACCGGGCGTTCCACAACCAGACGATCGCCAGCGGCAACCGCGGGCACGTGTCGGTCAACCGCTGGCACATCACCGACAACGTGCCGTTCCAGACGTCGTTCGAGGCGGCCATCGAGAAATACTACCCGAACCGCAAGCCGACCCTCTACGCCGCCACCGCCTACTGGTACCAGGCACCCGGCGGCAAGGACCCGTACCAGGCAGTGCCCGTGAACCAGCGGTGGGGCTACTGCGAAACGCCGCCCGTCTACCACGTCAAGGGCGCCCTGGAGGGCGAGAAGCTCAGGGTGCTCGAGAAGACCGGCGAGCCACGCCGGCAGGACATGCAGCAGTACCGACTCGGCAAGTGGAGCCACGAGGCCCATCTCTGGTGGACCGGCGGCAAGCCCGGCGAGAAGCTCGTCCTCGAGCTGCCGGTCAAGCAGGCCGGCAGGTACGAGCTCCAGGCCGTGCTCACCAAGGCCAGGGACTACGGCGTCGTGCAGCTCTCGCTGGACGGCCGCGCCCTCGGCGAGACGATCGACCTCTACAACCCCGATGTCATCCACACAAAGCCGCTGCCCCTCGGCACGCACGAGCTGACGAAGGGCGCCCACAAGCTGACCGTCGAGATCACCGGCGCGAACGCCAAGGCCGTCAAGGCGTACATGTTCGGCCTGGACTACGTCCTGCTGAAGCCGGCCGAGTGAGCCCCCCGGCCGCCTGGTGCTGCCATGAGACGCTGGACTGGCGCGGTTGCGATCCTGATGACGCCCCTTGCGTGGTCCTGGGACTGCCCCGCGGCTGCACGTGGCGCGGCGGCGGCA
The DNA here is from genome assembly GCA_964427875.1 of uncultured Planctomycetaceae bacterium. GTDB lineage: Bacteria > Planctomycetota > Phycisphaerae > SM23-33 > SM23-33 > CAYRVX01. Next base: position 46,878 of record CAYRVX010000015.1, on the reverse strand, counting down.
CGGGACGTTCGGGCCGAGTTCGCCGCTGCGGACGGGCAGGCCTATGAGACGCTGGAGCGTGCGGAGGTCCGCGGGTGGGGCGACCACTCGACGCTGCGGCCGCTGTTCGATCTGCGGCACCAGTTGCGGCACGTGGCGAAAGGCTCGGACGCCGAGAAACTCCTTCTCCGTGCCCTGCCGGACAGATGGGCGGCCATCCAGGAGGGGTTTCTCAAGAAGCTGCGGCTGGAGCCGACGGCGACGATCTCGTTCGACGAACAGGGCCGCGCCCGCAGCGACCCCGAGGGCCCGGTGCTGACGGTTTACGCCGGCGTGCCGACGGCCATCGTCCTTCGGCTGCTTCCCGCTGCGCCCGGCGGCAAGCTCACGATCTCCTCCGGCCGGGAGCGTGAGGTCGAGGTCAACGGGCAGGAGCTGGTGCTTTGCAGCCGTTTCGCGCAGCTCGCCGTGTTGCCGATCACTGCCTCGGGCAAGGCGGGCCGGCGGGCAGTCGAGCTGAAGCTGGCCGTCGGCGGGGAGTCGTCGATTCCGATCTCGCTGGATGTCCGCCCGTCCGGCACGCTCCGTGGCACGGTGATGCGCGCAGGCACCGGCGAGGGTCTCACGGCGAAGGTGTTTGTCGAGGAGAAGGCAGGGCGGTTGTACGTCCTGCCCGGTGAGAGAAACTACCGAACGCAGTCGTGGTATGCGCCGTGGCAGCCGCGGTTCTCCTACGTCGGCGGGAAGTTCGCCATCCCCCTGCCGCCGGGAACGTACCGCGTGACGGCGGTGAAGGGCTACGGCTGGCGGGACTGGGCCGGGTCGGTCAAGGTGCAGGCGGGCAAGACGGCGCAGTGCCGCATCGAGATGCAGCCGCTCCGGGGGCTCGAGCAGGACGGCTGGTTCTGCGGCGACATGCACATCCACCACCGCGGCGGGCCGACGCTGGCGCAGCTCCGCGCCGAGGACGTCAACGTGGCCGCCAACACGCTCTACTCCTCCCGCAAGTCGATCCCGCTGCCGTTCTACAGGGAGAGCTCCGACGCGGCGCACCTCTCCACGAGCAACCAGGAGATCGAGCACTGGAGCTTCGGCAACGTCTTCTACTTCAACATCCCGAGGACGGTCCTCGACCCGAAGGAAGGCCGGCCGGAGATCACGCCCATGTTCCACTACGACGAGCAGGCCCACGCCATGGGCGGCATCGCGCTGCGCTGGCTGCGCGCCCGGCCGTTCTCGAAGAAGTGGCACGGCCAGGGGCAGCCCGAGCTCGCAGTCAGCGCCGCCCTGGGGCACATGGACTGCTGGGGCGTGCTCGAGAACAGCATGCAGAACCTGCTGGACTCCCCGCAAAGGAGATGGAACGGCGACGGCTGGGGCGGGCGCCTGTACGAGAACACCTACAGAACGTGGTACGCCCTGGCCAACTGCGGGCTGCGCATCGCCGTCCACGCGGGCACGAGCTACGGCCGGCTCAGCCGGGTGGGCTTCAACCGCGTCTACTGCAAGGTCCCCGGCAGGCTCACCAACGCATCGTGGGCGGCGGCCCTGAAGCGCGGCGACGGCTTCGTGACCAACGGCCCGCTGCTCTGGCTGCGGGCGAACGGGAAGCTCCCCGGTGACGGTGTGGCGCTCCCGCGGCCGGGCAAGGTGAAGCTGGCAGTCGAGCTGGCCTCCCGCCATCCCGTACGGCTGGTCGAGATCGTCAGCAACGGCGAGGTGATCCTGCGAAGGGACGTCGCCGACGCCGGCAAGGGGCTTCTCTGGGAGCAGACCGTCGCGGTGGAACGGCCCTCGTGGTTCGCCGCCCGCTGCTTCGGCGAGCACGAGCCGCGATACGTCCACATGGCCTGCCGCAACCAGTTCGCCCACACGAACATGCTCTTCGTGACGGTGGGCGGCAAGCGGCCCCGCTCCGCCGCCGACGCCGGCCCGTTCGTCAAGGAGATCGACGCGCTGATCGGCCACGCCCCCAAGCTGGCGACGGAGGAGATGCGGACCCGCTCCATCGCGGAGTATCGCAAGGCCCGCGCATTCTTCGCCCGCCAGGCGGGGCCGTGAGGATGCCGCACGCCGACGCGCCGCGGGCCTACCGCGGATCGCGCCCGCCGCCCTTGCCCGACGGGACGCGAAGGATGAACACGCCGCGCCCACGTCCCTCGAAATTGCTCGTGTACGTGATGAACCGTCCATCGCGGCTGATGCAGGCGCGGGGGCTGTCCCAGTAGCCTCGGTAGACCGAGCGGTGGTGGGCCAGGCGGCGGACCTGCTGGCTGCCGTCGGTCTTCACCTGGACGATCTCATTGCGGAACGCCCCCGAGCCGGGCAGCTTGTTGGCCACGTAGAAGCTCACCGTCGCCCAGGCCTCGTCGTCGGCCAGCAGCGAAATGTGCTGGTCCTGGCTCCAGTCGTTGTGCAGGTCCAGGACGGTGAGGAACTCGTGGGGCCTGGCGAAGCTGCGGAGCGTCAGGCGGTTCTTCCAGTTGTCGGCCCCCAGGATGACGGCCCGGCCGTTGTCGGAGTGGCCGGGGGCGAAGTCCGGCCCGTCGTCGATGAGGTCCTCGACCTTGCCCGTCCGAAGGTCGACGATGCGGTCCTGCACGACGCCCCTGCCCTGCTTGGCCGTCTTGACGACGCACCATCGCCCGGTCTTGTCCACCTGGATCTCGTCCAGGTCGGTCGTGTCGTGGCGGAGGGCGATGCTGTCCGAATCCCGCCGCCAGACGAGGCAGCCCACCAGCTTCCACTTCGGGTCCTGGCGGGAGAAGCCGAAAACGTTGTCGTCGAGGCTCTTGCTCATCTGGTGGAGATGGCCCGGGGCAAGCTCCCCGGAGAAGTCCCTCACGAGGTGGTACTTCCGGGCGCGGACGTCATATCGCCACAGGCGCAGGTGCCCGTGGCAGAACAGCGCGTTGGGGTCGGCGCCGCTCCAGATGCAGTCCTCCCAGCGGGGGGCGTGCTTGTGGGGCGGCCGGGCCGCAAACAGCGGCTCCTTGCCAACAATGCGGAACGCGTTCGGGTCGAAGTGATACAGCCGCGGGCCGGCCTTGCAGTGGATGAAGAACATCGTGCTGTCGCGGTTGAACGCGGGGTAGTACGAGTAGGCGTTCTGGCTGTCGCCGTCGGCCTCGTCCGTGACCCGGAGGATCTGCGTGCCGAACGTCGGGTCGAGGTACTTGCCTCCCGCCGGCGGAAGCGCCGGGGCCGGCGGCAAGGGACAGGCCTTCCGGCCCGTGCGGACGCGCGGCTTCTCGGCGGCGGCCGCCGGCGCAGCGCCGCCGGCCGGGGCCGTCCCAGGCGAGAACAGCACATCCGTCAGCAAGACCAAGGCAAGCACAAGGCGGGGACCCGTGCGACCGATCCGGTGCGGTTGCTCGTAATGTGCGCCCATCGGCTCGTCTCCTTCCTGCCGGCAGCCCGCCGCGACGGGAAGGATTCTACCTCGGATTCCCAATGGGAGAAACGGCGCGGTGGTCTCCAGGTCACGGCCCGGTTCGATGTCTTCGGGTGTGGCAGGTTGATTCTCGCGCCCCCAGGGCGCAAGAGTAGTCGTGGCGCCTCGCGGCCCGGTCGGGCCCGCAGGAGCACAAGGAGACGGGATGCCTGGGATACAGAGGCCATCGATGGCGGGTCTGATAGCGGCCGCGGCGGTCCTGTGCCCACAGGCCGGCGCGGCGGACTGGCCGACGTACCGCGCCGACAGCGCCCGGTCGGGATACACCGCCGAGGCCCTCCCCGGGAAGCTCACGCTGCTGTGGACGCATCGCGCGCCCCACAAGCCCCGGCCGGCCTGGCCGGATGAGCTCTGGCAGAGGATGACCTTCGACTTCGCCTATCAGCCGGTCGTCGCCCGGGGCACGCTGTACTACGGCGGCTCCGCCGACGGCATGATCCACGCCCTGGACGCCGCCGCCGGACGTCAGCGGTGGAGCTTCTGCACCGACGGGCCCGTCCGCTTCGCCCCGGCCGCCTGGACCGCAGAAATAGGGACAGTCACGAATGGCACTGCCGTGCGCAGGCGTCGCATTGCGTCCGGCTTACGTTTTCTCGAGTTCCCTTTGTAGCTCGTGCCGCGGCCGCCGCGCCCGACGGAGATCGCTGGAGCGGCACCGGTCCAGCCGCGCGCAGACGTGGACCGCCCGCAGTTGCAGCATCGCCAGCATCATGAACGAGCAGCAGTAAGCAATCGCGCAGGAATAACTCAAGCAGTCGATCCCGGGTGCGGTATATCCACCTGCGAAGATCGCCTTGCTGCCTACGCTCGTGGCGCGCGGGTTCGGCCTGGCCTGCGACAGCGCGGCGGTGGACCATAGGCTGGTCTGGGCATCGTAAATGTCCACGACATCGCTGTTGAGGATCCCACCGGTGGCATAGCCGCCCGCGAAGAACGCCTTGTCGCCCACAGACGTGGCCGCCAACTCCATGCGATTTTGCGACAAGTTGCCCGTGGTCCAGGTGTCGGTCCGTGCGTCGTAGATGTCAACGTCGGTGCCGGTCGAGACCCACCCGCCGGCGAAGATCGCTTTGGTGCCCACGGTGGTCGCGGCCAGCGAACTCCGCGGCGACGAAAGCGAGGCCGTAGACCACGTCTGCGTTTCGGCGTCGAATATGTCAACCACATCGCTCCGCCCGACGCCGGAATGCCCCCCGCCAAAGAGTGCCTTGCTGTCGACAGATGTCGCGGCCAGACCAGACCTGCCCTGCGACAACGTGGCTGTTGTGCGGGGCAGCTCAGTCGCCGAGACCTCCGTTGACCCCGCAAGGTAGCAGCCCCTGTCATCGTGGCCGTTGTCGGTCGGAGGTATGATCCACGATTCCGACATTGCGGGGGTCGCCGTGCCCAGTACGCCCAGCCATCCGAGAACAAGAAGCTGTCTCATCACCCATCTCCCTTCAGAGGCAAGCATCGTCCGCACGGCGAGCCCGATTGAGCGGAACGAATCCTCCGAAGGCGGGAACGTAGAGCGGTGCCTTCCCCACACGTGTATCATACCACGGAAAACGAATCTGTCAAATGAATTCGCCTGCCTCCGCTTGAGGCCCGGTGCGGCATGGGAGGCAGGCCTGCGGTTTGACGTCGCGGCGCGGTTTTTTTTTTCGGATTTGCCCTTGACATTTGGCAGTTCAGAGCTAGAATATACTCGGTGACAATGATTGCTTGCACAATAAATATTCTGACTTTGCGGCCTGACGGCAAACGGAGCGGCGATCGGTGCCCGCCGTCCGCTAGCGCTCCGTCAATATCGATCTTTCGGGTTGGGTGCCATGGCCTCATCGGAGGGCGTAGCCCGAAGAGGTGGCCATGTCCTTGTACCGGAAGCATGCCCACCCGCTCCGCGTGAGGGCATGGCACCCGAAGAATCAATGTTGAGGAAACACTAGCGCGTCGCCTGCCGGTATCATGTAGGCAGGAGCCAGGAGCGCCCGGGCCTTGGCACATGCTTAAGTTCAAGGTGGAGAGGTTGTTACGGGCTACCGGCTACGTTGGTCCGGTGGCGAAGGGCGCGTTGCCGGCGAGGCGACTGTGACCAGACACTGGATGCTGCTGAACCAGGCCCGGAAAGGTCGGATATCGTGAAGATGGCAAGTTGCGTCTTGGCGGCTGCGGCGGCGTGTGCCGCGGGTCCTGCGGAGGAGGCGGGCATGAAGCCGTTCGTGATCGACTGGCGAGACAACGACCGCGCCCTGGTGGACCTCTCGGCCCTGCTCGAGCGGCCGGCGGGGCGGGACGGGTTCGTGCGGGTCGAGGACGGGCATCTCGTCGCCGGCTCGGGCGGGCGGCTCCGCATCTGGGGGGTCAACCTCACCGGCGCGGCGTGCTACCCCGAGAAGGCCGACGCGGCGGCCGTGGCGGCCCACCTGGCGCGGTTCGGCATCAACTGCGTCCGCTTCCACTTCCTCGACTCCAACTGGGGCAGGGACGCGAGCATCTTCCCCGCCGGGGCCGACACGACCCGCCGCCTCGACGCCGGGCAGCTCGACCGGCTGGATTGGTTCGTCGATCAGCTCAAACGCCGCGGGATCTACAGCAACCTCAACCTGAACGTCGGCCGCGTCTATCGAAAGGCCGATGGCGTCCGGGACCACGAGTTCCTCGGCCTGGGCAAGGTCCTTCAGTACTTCGACGAGCGGATCGCCGAGCTGCACCGCGAGTATGCCGAGCAGCTCCTGACGCACCGCAACCCGTACACGAAGGCCGAGTACCGCGGCGAGCCGGCCGTGGCCATCGTCGAGCTGCTCAACGAGAACTCGCTGGTGGAATCGTGGTTCGCCGGGCGGCTGCGGGGGAAGCAGACAAGCAAGTATACCGGCACGTGGTGCGACGTCACGCGGCACTACGCCGACCTGCTGACGGGGAAGCTCAACGCGCACCTTCGGGAGCGTTACCCGGCCGCGGCGCTGCGGCGATGGCGCGCCGAGGCGGGCCTGAAGGACGATGGGCCCATCGCCCGCCTTCAGCCGGAGCAGTTCGCCGCCGCCTCGAAGGAGCGGTTCGCGGCCGAGGCGAAGTTCTACATGGCCCTGGAGGACGGCTACTTCCAGGCGATGCGCCGGTGGCTGAAGAAGCTGGGCGTCCGGGCGCTGATCGTCGGGACGAGCGACCACAACCATTGGAAGAGCGGCTACCCGCTGCTGTGCTCGACGGCGAAGCTGGACGTCGTGGACGGGCACGTCTACTGGCAGCATCCCAGCCGGCGGGTGGACGCGAAGACGAAGAAGCGGACGTTCTGGATGGGCAACTCGCCGATGGCCAACGCCCCGCTGGCCAGCTCGGTCGTGCAGTTGGCGCGGTCGGCCGTGGCGGGAAAGCCCTACACCGTCTCGGAGACCAACCACCCCTTCCCCAGCGACTACGCCTGCGAGGGGATCCCGATCCTGACGGCGTACGCGCTGCTCCAGGACTGGGACGGGATCTTCTTCTACACGTTCGAGCACGCCGACCCCACGGAGTGGGCGTCCCGCCGGCCGGGGCACTTCGACATCCGCCCCGACCCGGTGAAGATGGCCCAGCTCGCCGCCGCCGCGCTGATGTTCCACCGGGCCGACGTCGCGGCGGCCGCCAGGACCATCCGCCGGCGATACTCCGTCGAGCAGGTCATCGAGTCCATCCGGATGCCCTCGTCGCAGCGGCCGCTCTTCACGCCGGGCCTCTCGCCGGCGGTCCCGCTGGTCCACGGCACGAGGATCGAGTCTCTCAGCCGCAAGCAGGCGGCCTATCCGAAGCTCGACGTTGCGGAGCCGATCATCTCCGACACGGGCGAGCTGACGTGGCGCCACGCCGGCAGGAAGGGGCTCATCACGGTCCAGACCGACCGCACGCAGGGGCTCATCGGCTTCGTCGGCGGCAGGCGGAGGCAGTTGAAGGACCTCGCCGTCGAGGTCGAGGACGCCTTCTGCTCGATCGTGCTGACGAGCCTGGACGGCAAGGCGCTGGGGGAGTCCCGGCGGATGCTGCTCGTCGCGGCCGGGCGCGTCGCCGCCACCGGCATGAGCTGGGACGAGAAGCGCCACACGCTCGTCCGCTGGGGCCGGCTGCCGATGCGCATCGAGCCGGTCAAGGGCACCGTCACGCTGAGCCGGGTGAAGGCGCACACGAGGCTCGCCCTGACGCCGCTGGACGGCGCCGCCGCCGCGTTGACCGACGCCCAGCCGGCCGCGAAGACGGCCGAAGGGGCGTCCTTCCGCCTCGCCGCCCCCACCGTGTGGTACCTGCTCAGCGCCGGTGCCGCGCCGCGCGGCAGCGCCGCAGCAGCAGGCCCGCGGCCAGGGCCATCACAATCAGCGCGCCGCCGGGCTCGGGGACGATCCGGGCCTCCTCGGCGATCATCCCGACGGCCGTCCTGACGACGTCCGTGGCGAAGGCGTAGTCATAGACGATGCCGCTGGCGTTGTCGGGATCGTTGGCGCCCCTGTCGCTGGCGTCCCCGGCCGTATGGTAGTAGGCGTTGGAGCCCTGGTACCAGATCTCGCCGGCGTTGTTCTCGGCGATCATCAGCCCGGCGTAGCCCTCCTGAATGAACGGCCCCTGATCGCCGGGGTACCAGTGCTCGTGCTGGGGATTGCGGGAATCGAACACGAGCGAAGGGGCATACGTCGCGCCGGCCGCCATGAACCTCCAGGCCCAGGCCCGGCAGGCCGCCGACGTGCCGGTGGACAGGTCCAGGTCCTCCTCGGCGCCGGGATCGCTGTCCCAGCCGGGCCGGAGAATCATGTCCATGTTCAGCATCCCGACGACGTTCTCATCGTCGGCCTGGACCACGTTGCGAACGTAGTCCCAGGATCCCTTCATCCAGCCCTCTTCACCGCCCCAGGCTATGAAGCGGATGGTGGACTCGAACTCGTACTGACTGAGCGTCCTGGCGGCTTCGAGCACCCCGGCCGTCCCGGAGGCGTTGTCGTCGCCGCCGGGGGCCTCGAAGTCGCTTTGGGGATGATCGTAGTGGCCGCTGACAATGAAGATCCTCTCGGGGGTCTCGGTGCCGATCTGCTCGGCCACCACGTTCACGTAGTCGCTCTGGGTGGAGACGTCGAGCCCCATGGCGGTGAACTGGTCGATCAGGTAGAGCGTGGCCTCTCGGGACCCCAGGCTGGACGTGGCGGACCCGCCGGCATTGTATCGGTTGCGGTAGCCCTGGTCATAGGACGGGCCGCCGTAAAGGCCGAGGCCCATGTCCTGGACCGTTACCTGGTAGGTCTGGTAGTGGCCCTGCGAAACCTGGTTCACGGGGTCCCAGGGGGTCACCGCCTTCGCCGGCGGGCCCGGCAGGCACGCGAACCACACCGTCAACAGCGCGAGTGTCGGGCCGCTGGATCTTCCCTGCCTGCAAGCTGGCACCATGCACCTCTCCGCTCCCGGCGAGCGATGCTCGCCCCTGCCTACCTTGCCCGCGTTCGGGCTCTATCCTCTTCTTTGCCGCAGCAATACCAGTCCGCCCAAGACCAGCAGCGACAGCGCGGCGGGCTCGGGGACAACGGTGAGCTGGAGGGCCTGTCCGTCTTCGAGGCCCACCACGTTTGCCTCAAAATGCAGCCAGTCCGGCATGGGCGCCCCCGAGTCGTCCAGCGCGAAGCTCGGCCCGAGGAGAACGTTGGCCGCCGTCACCACGTCGAACGTGGTCCCGCAGGCCGGCACGTACCCGTCCAGGAGCACGACCTCCAGCGTCCCGTCCAGGCCGGCGGCCGACAGGGGCCCGGTCAGCTCGACCAGGTCGTAGTCGCTCCCGCCGGCCAGGCCGGGGGACTGGATCTCGATCTCCAGGCTGCCGCTGATGAGGTTGTAGTCTCCCTCGATCGAGGTGGTGCCGATCGACCCGCCCGGCGCGAGCACCCCGTCGCCCTGGGGAACGCCCATCACCAGGATGCCCTGGTTCAACGTGTCGTCGAAGCTGCCGAGGTCCTCGAGCCTCCCGCCGGTGAAGGAGAAGCTCGGGGGGGAGACGGACCCGAGGTCCATCGACCCGCCGGTGAGGTCCAGCAGGCCACCGTGCAGGTTGATCGTCATGGTGCCGGGGCCCGTCGGCCCGCTCGCCACCGTCGCGATGTTGCCCCCCACCGTCAGCGACCCGCCCTGGAGGTTCAGCGTGCCCAGGCCGGAACGCGTCGTGACGTCGCCGCCGACTGCAAGGTCCCCCCCGCGCATCGTGAGCGTGCCCGCGCTGCTCTGCGGCGCCAGGCTCAGCCCGGTGGCGTGCGGCCAGCCCATGTCGACGCTGTCGGCCGTGACCTCGCCGTCGTCCAGGATCAGCGTGCCCTGCCCGCCGCCCAGCCCGTTGCCGTGCCGGCCGAGAACCAGCTCGCCCAGCGTCGCGTCCAGCTCGCCGCCCGTCAGGTCGAAGAGCCCCACCGCGATGCCGCCGCTCTCGGTGATGTTGTCGCCGATGAAGAGGTCGGCCTTGGCGCCGGAGCGGCCGGCCAGGTCGCACGCCCCGCCGGCGAGGATGTCGGCCGTCGCGCTGCTGTGGCGCCCGCCGATGGTGACGGAGTCGGCGCGGACCTGGTTGGTGGCGCCCAGGTGGATCGCGCTGGCGACCATGGTGTTGTCGGTCCAGGCGGAATCGCCCGCGACGATCGTCGTCGCGTGGATGGTGTTGCTGCCCGCCTGCGAGAGGCTCAGCGTTCCCTGGACGGGCTGGGGAGGAAGGCCGCCCGTGCCGATGGCCGTGCCGATGCGGAGGTTGGTTACGCTGATGGTCACGCTCGTCGCGGCGCCGAGGTCGAGCGTGCCGAACGTCGGCGCGTTGCCGATGGTCCGCCGCGCGACGTCGAGGTCGCCGGAGGCGCCCACGTGCGCCGCCCCGGCGACCGACGCCGAAGCCGCCCCGCCGTTGAGGCCCACGCGCAGGTTGTCCACCGTCAGGTCTCCGCCGAGCGTCATCGTCCCGTTATCCGCGCGAAGGTGGCTCGTGCCGCCGCCGTCCGTGACGTTCCCGCTGACGCTGACCGGGCCCTGGCGCATCTCCACCGCGGCGCCGAGGCCGGGATCGGCAATCGCGAGCGTGCTGAGCGCGGCGCCGCCAACAATGTCGATCGCCAGCGTGCCCTGCGCCACGCTGGTTGCTCCCGTGTAGCCCTTGGGGCCGCGGAGCACGAGCGTGCCGTCGCCGGCCTTCGTGAGGGCCCGGGCGGCGCCGGCCTCGCCGAGCGCGCCGCTGAGGCTCAGCGTGCCGGAGGACGCGCCGATGGTGCTGTCGCTTGCCATCGTCACCGGCCCGGCCCAGGAGTTCTCCCCGGCCGCACTTCGCAGGGCGCCCGCGCCCATAACGCCCGATCCGTTGAGCGTGAGGGCCTCGGCGCCCACGTGGATGTCGTTGAACAGCTCCAGGGTCGCACCGTCGCTGACGGCGGCGCCGCCGGCGGTGTCGCCCAGTCCCGCGTCGCTGCCGACGGCCAGCACGCCCGCATGGACCGCGGTCGCGCCGGCGTACGTGTTGGACCCCGCCAGCGTCCACGTGCCCGCGCCCGTCTTCGTCAGCCCGCCCGCGCCGGTGGCGATGGGTCCGCCGATCGCGCCGTCGCCGGGGCCCTGGAGTGTCAGGTCGTGATCCGCGCCGACGACGGCGCTGAGCGCCAGTTGGCCCGCGTCGGACTGGATGGCCGTCGCGCCCGCCAGCGTGACCGTCCCGGTCCACGCGTTGCTGCCGCTGACGTTTCGCAGGGCGCCGCTGCCGGCGACGCCCGTTCCGCTCAGCGCCAGCGCCTCGCCCGCCACCGTGATGTCGCCCTCGAGCTCCAGCGCCGCGCCGCTGGCGACGCTCGTCCCGCCGGCCGCGCCGCCCAGGGCCGCGCCGTCGCGGACGTTCAGCACGCCGGCGGTGACGGTGGTCTGCCCCGTATACGTGTTGGCGCCGCTGAGGACCTGCGTGCCGGCTCCGACTTTGCCGATCCCGCCCTCCTCGCTGATCACGCCGGAGAACTCGCCCGAGCCGCCGCCGCCGCCGAGGGTCAGCGTCGCCCCGCCGAGCGTCACGCTGCCGGCCCCGCTCAGCGAGTCGATCGTGTCGCTGACGCCGTTGGGGTCGTACGTCGCCCCCTCGGCGACCGTCACGTCCACCGAGTCGGCAAGTCGCCCGGGGTCGATGTCGGAGATCACGCTGCCCTCCAGAACGCCCAGGAACCCCGTGAAGAGGTTGCTCTCCTTGAGGAGCAACTGGCCGACGCCGACCTTGTAGAACCCCAGGTTGGGCTCGGACTCGCCGATGCATCCCAGGAGCGTCAACCGGCCCCAGTCCACGCCGATCATGCTGTTGGCCTCGAGCGTGATGTCGCCCGCATAGGAATTGGTCCCGTGCAGGCTGCGAAGCGCGCCGTTGAGGTCAACGCCGAAGCCGCTCAGCGACAGCGGCTCGGCGGGGACGTGGATGTCGCCCCGCATCTCCAGCGCCCCGCCGTCGCGGACGACGGTGCCGTGGGAGGTGCCCCCCAGGGCGTTGGCATCCTCTATCCGAAGGGCCCCCACGTCGATGGTCGTCGTGCCGGTGTATGGGTTCGCGGCGGTCAACGTCCACGTGCCCTGCTCCAGCTTGATGATGCCTCCCGAGCCGATGTCCACCTCTCCGCTGATCGTGCCCTCCCCTTCGCCCGAGAGTGTCAGGTCCCTGCCGGCGCCGGTGACGGCGGTACAGGCATCCAGCGTCAGCGAGTCGGTGTTGCACGCGATGGTCGCGTCGGCATCGAGGGTGACCGTTCCGCTCCACGTGTTGTCCCCGGTGCGGCTGACGAAGGCGGCCCAGCCGGTGGGGCCCGAGCCGCTGATGCGGAGGGACTCGGCCCCGACGTGGATGTCTCCCTGCTGGGGGGACAGCTCCAGCTCGGCCCCGTCCCGCACGACGGTGCCGCCGTCCGTGGTGCCCAGGGAATTGCCGTCCCAGATCACCAGCGTGCCCGCGACCACGTCCGTCAGCCCCGTATGGGTGCTCTCGCGGATCAGGTCCATGCTGCCGGTCCCCTCCTTGGTGAGGGTCCCCGCGCCGATGGCCATCGGGCCGAAGATGAGACACTCTGCGTCGCCGTCGGTCACGATCGTCAGGTTCTTGCCCTCGCTGGTGACGGCCGGGTCTCCATAGATGCGCAAATCCGTTCCGCTCTCCAGGCGAATGGTCGAGTGGTGCGCCAGCGTGATCCCGCCGAGGGAGTTCTCGCCGGATACGACCCGCACGGCCCCGCTGTCGCTGATGCCGGTGCCGTCGATCGTCATCGGCGCGAGCCAGTCCCCGGCGTCCTCGAGCTCCAGGACCGTCCCGGCGGTGACGCGCACGCGGCTGGGACGGTTCGGCTCCAGCGGGAACCGGACGTTGAGGATCCCTTGCCGGATCGTCAGCTCGCCCCTGAGCGTGCAGCGGCCGGTCAGCGTCTGCGTGGAGTCGCCCCACTTGACCAGGTTGCCGTCGCCGGTGATGTGCCCGGCGTAGCCGGCGTTGCTGTTGGCGAAGCCGATGGCCAGCGTCCCGCCCTCCAGGTCGAGCGTCCCGCCCGTGCCCCTCAGCGCGTCGAGGGTCTCGTCGTGGCCGTCGAGCCCGAACGTCCCGCCGGTGATGACCAGGTCGGAGGTGTCCAGCAGGCAGTTGTCCTCGCCGAGCTGGAGCACGCCGGCCCGGACGGTGGTGGGGCCCAGATAGGAGCTCGCGCCGCTCAGCGTCCACGTGCCGTCGCCGGTCTTGATCACCGAGTCCGTCCCGCCGCAGATCGACCCCTCCACGGCCCCGTTCCCGTTGCCGTCCAGCGTGAGCACATGGCCCGGCCCGCCGACGGCCTGCTTGAGCGTCAGGCTGCCGGCCTTGGAGGTGATCGTGGTATCGCCGCCGAGCACGATCTGGGCGTCCCACGTGTTGTCGCCCGAGGAATTCCGCAGGGCGCCGGGGTCCTGCGGGAACCCCGCGCCGTTCAGGGTCAGCGTTTCGCCGGTGACGGCGATGCCGTCGGAGAGGCCCAGGACGGCCCCGTCACTGACGGTCGTGCCCCCATCGGCCGTCCCCAGGGCGGTGCCGTGATAGATCATCAGCAGGCCGCCGTTGATCGCCGTCTGGCCCTTGTGGCTGTTGGCCCCCTTGAGGAACAGACCCGTGTCGGTGTTGACCTTGGTCAGGCCGCCGTCGCCTGTGATCGTGCCGGTGAAGGTGCCCCATTCCAGGGTCAACGTGCCGGTACCCAGGTCCACCGTGCCGCCGCCGACTCCGAAAACCGAAGACAGCGAGAAGATCGTGTCGTTCCTGTCGTTCAGGTCCCACGTGCCCCCGGGTGCGACCACCACGTACCCGTCGTCCGGCAGGCCGCCGCTTCCGATCAGCCTCAGCGTGCCGCCATGGATGGTAGTGTCCCCCTCGTGTGTAGCGTTCCGGCTCAGTTTCAGCAGACCGGAGTCGCGCTTCTCCAGCTCACCCGCCCCCGAAATGACGCCGTTGACGGTGATCGTCTCACCGCCCCGGAAACAGCCGTCCGCACTGAGCACGACGTCGCCGTTCAGCGTCAGGTCGCCGTTGGTGGCGAGGATCGTCCTCGTGTGCGAGCCGCCCAGCGTGATGTCGTTGGCGATGGTGTGCGTGTTCCCGCCGTTGTTCACGATGGCGTCGGTGGCCGCGGAGCCCACGAAGCGAAGAGCGTTCCCGCTCAGCGAGAACGGCAGGGCGTTGGCCTTGAAGGTCAGCGACTTCAGCTCCCACGGGTCGTACGTGTCCACGACCGGCGACGTGCGGATGCTCCCGCCCAGCTCGATTTCCGTCGTGCTCGAGCTGTTGGGCGCGGTCTCGCTTGCCCAGTTCGCGGCGGTCGTCCAGTTGCTGTCGACCGCCGAGCCGCCGTCCCACGTCCACGTGCCGCCTCCGGCCGTCGAGGCCGCCAGCACGACGGCCGCGGAGACTGCCACTGCTTTAAGGCGTGCGTTCATTTTCATCCCTCGCAATCCTCGTGTGCGCAGACGTTCTCCCCGCTTGTGACCTGTATGCCGCTGGTGGTACTACCGGCCGGGCGCAGAAGCAGCCCCTCCGCCATGGTGACGAACACCACCTCCGCCGTAGGCCGCCTTGCCTTCATCACCGTGCCCCTCGCCGGAACTCCGCAGACTTCCACGGTGAGCAAAATCGACCGGGACCTGCCTCCGAAGGCGTGCACGTAGAGCCATGCCTTACCCACGTGTATGATAACACCAGATCTGTTTGAGTCAAGTGGCGTTGCGGAATTGTCGCGTATTTCCCGCGCGGACTGCCGCCGGGGGAATATGCAGTAGGTGTGTCAGTCACTGCGGCCGCATCGGCCGATGGGAATCAGCGCACAAGGGCCGGCGACGACGCTTCAACAGGTGAGACCTTGGACGAGCCGGTTTGACGTTCCCCGGCCCGGTGCCTATGCGGCGAAGAGAAACAGGGAGACAGGGAGATGGAGATGAGAGTCAGGCTTCTTGTGGCGGCGGCGATGGCGGGCCTTCTGGGCGGCTGCGAGTACGACGAGTACGAGATCCAGCTCACGCCGCGGGGACAGGAGATCCGGCGAGAGATCACGGCGTGGCACGTCGGGTCGGGGAAAGGCAAGCTCAGGGCCGTCAGGCTCCCCGACGGGAAGCTGGCCGCCATCGCGAAGTTTTATGAAAAGCGGCTGAGCCGGCCGCAAGAGGCCAAGCAGGCCTTCGTCGGCACGTTCGCGGCGCGGACGCCCAACGACGTGGGCGGCGCCGGGTCCTACACCCGCCTGGACTCGCAGATGGGCCACGCCTGCGTCTACGTGGAACGCTTCCGCGGCCGCGACGAGCAGGCCAGCATGGTCGAGGACGCCATGAAGAAGGCCGACAAGACCGTCGACCTCCTCGTGGGGTGGCTGGAATCGGAGCTGGCCGGCGAGGAGGGCCTCAAGAAGCTCCGCGAGTTCATGGACCGGGACCTGCGGCTCGACGTGAAGAACCTGGTCGTCTACGCCTGGATGAGCCGGGTCCTCAGCGCGCACAAGGCCAAGGACGAGGCGAACCAGGAGCTGATGGTCCGCATCCTCCAGTACTTCGCCGAGCGGGATTACTTCTCGCCGCAGGAGCTGCCGACGGTCGGCCGCTGTGCCATCGAGGCATTCACGCACGACTCGCCCGGCAAGCTCCTCTCGCTGGTCCAGCGGTTTGTGGCCACCAGGATGGGCGTCCCTGCGGACAAGCCGATCCCAACGAGCCTGGCGTTCCTCGCCAGCGAGGAGACGGCGAGGAAGTCGATGGAGGCCTACCTGGAGACGACGGAGGAATACAAGGAACGCCTGCGGAAGTGGCAGGAGGAGCGGAAGACGACCACGCAGGCGACCCGGCCGAGCCCCTCGGAGCTCATCGACGGCCCGGACATCGACCTGCCGATCTTCGAGCTGGATCTCTTCGGCTCCCGCGGACAGGACAAACTCAGCCTGAAGCTCGCCACGGGCCGCCGGCCCTGGGTTGCCAACGGCACGTGGGACGCCAACGACGGCAGCGTCGCATGGTCCTCCACGCTGAGAGAGGGCAAGGACATGCCCGTGCTGTGCTTCGCGTTGTGGTCCCGCCCCGACGAGGCGTTCCAGAAGGCCCACTTCGGCAAGCTCGTCCTCGACGGCGCGGAGCTGGCCTCGTATTGCCTCTGGCGCGAGGGCCTCGCGAAGAACGAGGCCGCCCAGTGGCGGGCCTTCCTCGCCTCCCTCAAGCCGCGCCCGGAGCTGAAGCAGGAGCTCAAGGCGTTCCGCTTCTCCCACGAGCTGGCCGCAGAGGCCGACGGCAAGCAGCTCAAGACCTACGCCCAGACCGCCATCGACCTGATCGCCTCGAGCCTGCCCGACGCCCCGGAGACCCAACCCGCCCGGAAGCCCAGAACGCAGGACTAGCGCGAGGCCCTTCCGCGCCGACGCCCCCTGAGCAGTGAAAGAACTGAGGCCCGGTCCTTGCCGCGCCTCAACAACACTGGGGGTACCCGACTGTATTCCACGTTCGCGCTTCATCCTTCCGAAGGCGATGCAGGCGGGACGTCGAGCTTCGGGGCCTCTATCATCCGCTGAAACTCGGCCAGGATGTGCGGGTAGTGCTGGGATGAGTGCGCGTCACCACTCGGCGCATAAAGCGGGCGATGCCCTGGTAGGGGGAGACCGTGGCATCGCCCTGGTAGCTGCACCCAATGCAGGCGGAGGGGGGGCCTACGTTGATGGGTGCAACATATCAACTTATCTCAAACTGACCGTTCTTGTGCCCTCGTGGGAGGCCCCGTTGACTCGTGGAGTCGTTAACTCGTTGATTCGTAAAGAGCTCCGCCCTGGCCACGCGGCAGCTACGTTGCAGGAAGGCCAGCGGGCCGCACGGCTTCTCCACCGTGGCCGCAGGGAAGCCAAGGAGAGTCAAGACGCACACAACGTCTTCCCAATTAACGAATTAACGAGTCAACGAATCAACGGACACGCTGTCAGCCGTGCAGAATCGGTCACTTTGAGAACTTATGTCTTTATTGGGGAACGTCTATGCTATATTCGTAGACCTCTCGCCCGCGGGCAGCGGCGCGTCGATCACTTGAGGGCCGCGCCGGGGGCCCCTTTGCCTGATGCCGCCGCGGAGGTCGGTCCGGCGGAGTCGGCGCGATCCTGGTTGAGGATGCGCTGCCTGTACTGCTTGGCCGGTTCATAGTCGGGCTTGATCCTCAGCGACCTTTCCACTGCCTCGACGGCCTCACGCTTCTTCCCCAGGGCGCCCAGCGCCAGGGCCTTGTTGTACCATGCGAGGTGGGAATCGCGGTCATGGTGAGTGGCCAGCGTCAAGGCGTCGGAGGCGTCAGCATACTGCCCTTGGCGCAGCAGCGCCAGGCCCCTATCGTTCAGCAGTTGCGGACTTTCCGGGTGAAACACCAGGGCGTTCCTGATCATCGCGATCGGGGTGCTGTTTGGATCGCGGCGCATCATCGCGAAGATCCCGATTCGCCAGACCTCGTGGTCGCCGGGCGCGTGGATGAGGGCGGTCCTGTGGACTTTGAGGGCCTCGTCGTACTTCTCCATGTAGTTGAGGACCCAGCCCTTGCCGGCGAGCGCCTGGACGTTCTTCGGCTCGAGGCTCAAGGCCTCGTCGTAGGCCTCGATGGCTCCTGGCCAGCGCTCTTGGCCCATTCCCGCCAGGGCATTGGCCTTGGCGATCCATGAACCGGGGCAGTTCGCGTCTGCCGCGATGGCCTGCTCGGCCCACTTGTACGCTTCGGCGAGCTCGCCCTGGCATTGCAGCGCCTCGGCCTTATTGTTGAGTGCCGCCACGCAGTTCGGCTGAATCTTCAGCGCCCGGTCGGCGTCTCGAACGGCCTCGGCGAACCGGCCCAGTTTCGTCAGCGCCCAGCTCCGGTTGACCAGGGCCGGCAGGAAGTCGGGATGGTCCAGCAGAATCTCGTCGAGCACCGACACCGCCGGACGCGGCAGGCCGTCGCGGACCCATTTCATCGCCAAGGCGTTCCGCTCCGAGAGCTTGCGCTCCTCAGACACCACCCCGTTGTCCGCCGAAGGCGCGAAGTAGCCCGTGGCCGCCACCAGGGCGATCAGCGCCGCGCTGACCGCCGTCGCACCGACGGCCAGCACCTGGTATCTGCCCCTATCGGCCTGCGATCCTCTTCTCATAGGTCCTCTCCGCAAGAAGCGGCCTCACCTTGAGACCGCGAGCCCGGCGGGCCTGTCGGTGAGGCCGGGACTCAGTCACCCGCCGGATCGGGGGCGTCGTCGAGCCCGGCCACGACGAGCACTCCGCCGAAGGCCAACTGCTGCGTCTCGATCTCGAGGTTGGGCAGGATCCTCGACGCCTCCGTCGCGTTCCACCGGGCGCGGACCTGCTCGAGCAGCTCCTGGCCGGACGCGTAGAGGTCGTTCAGCGTCTCAACGCGGCGAGAGGGTCGGTACGCCTCCAGACACTGGAGTGCGACATCCATCTGCCGGACGATCGCCGAGGCGACGGCGTCCCTGTCGCGGCCGTCGAAGCGCCGGGCGAACGTCGGGAGGATCTGCTGCCGCTGTCGCCGCCCCCTGAAGTGCGCCCAGAGGAAGACGGCCTGCATCAGGAGGGCCAGCACCAGCAGGACGACGGAGGCCCCCCGTGCGAACCATCCTCCGCCGGCCGTCGGTCTGGCCGCTTCTCCGGTGGGGAACGGGCGATACTCCATGCCCTCGCCGGAGCCACGTCCGGGCCTGCCGACGGCCAGGTCGCCGGGGCCGCCCACGATCCCCGGTCTCTTCTGCGTTCCTCCCGGCCGGTCGCCGCCGCCGCCCGGGCCATCTGCCGGCCCGGAGGCCGGGCCGGGCGCGCCGCCGCCCGCCTCTTCCTTCTTTGGAGCCCCCGCAGCGGGCCGGCTCGCCGGCTGTGATGTGGCGTCTTTCCCCGTGACTTCCTCGGGAGCGTCGGGGCCGGCGATCTCCTCGATCAGGGAGGCCACGGCGCCGCGGATCTCGTTGAGCGTGCCCGGCAGAAGGGAACCGTAGCCCGGCGTCTCGCTCAGCTTGTCTTTCTGCCAGCTCTCCCGGACGCGTTTCTCGTACTCCAATCGATAGTCCTTCGAGCGCGCTGCCACCATCTTGGCCGCCTTCCTGTCCTCGAGGACCATCTCGCGGATCCCGGGCTCGTGAGCCTTGACCAGCCTGCTCTGGGCGTGTCGGATCCTGGCGTCCCGGCCCGCCGAGATTTGCAGCATCTGTGCCACGATGCCCCGGATTCGCTCTCTTACGCTCGGGAGGATCTCTTTGTCCTCGGGCTTGAGGACATCGGCAAGCTCCGGCCATTTCCTCAGCCACCGCTGCTCCACCAACTGGGTGAAATGCCTGCACGTCTCCTCCAAGGCCGGTTGCTCGCCGGCGCGAATGCGCTCCTGGGCCCTCTGGCTGACCTCCGGCCTGACCTGGTCCACGATCTCGTTCTGACGCGCCTCGACCATCCTGAGCCGCTCGGCCTCGGGTGGCGTGCGGGGCTTCTCCTGCCCCTCACCGACGGGCCTCGTCGCGCTCTCGGGCTTCCCGGTGCCGGTATCCCCAGTCGTGGCCTTCGCTGCGACGCCCTTGGCGATCTCGAGTCGCAGGGCCTCTTCCACGATGCCGCGGATCTGCGTAAGCACCTCTTCAAGAAGCTCCGGGTAGGCTGCCACTGCTTCGGGCTCGTCACCGGACCGCCGCCGCCATTGCGTCAGGACGGCCCGGGCGTACTCCTCGTACCACTCGCTGGCGCTTCGGCTCTTGTCCGTCTGCATCTGCCGGAGGATCTCATCCCGGAGGCCCCTCACGCAGGCCTGCTGGCCGGCCAGGGCCCTGTGGCCGATCTCGAGCCTGTGTCTGGCCCTCTTCTCAATGAGCTGCCAGGTCTCCTCGATCATCTCCGTCTCGGCGGGGGGAGTCAGCTTCCATAGTATCGTGGCCAAAGGCCCCTCTCGCAGCTTCCGGCGGCTAAAGCGAGACAGGGGGTTGGAGAGAATCTCCGGACCGGACGGCCACCAGTCGCCGCTCATGAGCTTCGGGCAGCGCCGCCTGGCGTCTTCTTGCGCCAACTCCGCCCGGATCCGCCCCAGCTCGGACCGCAGCGACTCCTCGGACCTCTTGATGAGCGCGTCCCAGTCCGGGCGGCATCGGGCCTTCGCGTCGTCGAGGGCCTGGCCGATCTCCGTGGGCAGCTTGCCGCGCCGCTCCTCCGTGTCGTAACTGCTGCGGGCATTCTCGGCCTTCGTCGTATAGTCCGAGAGCGTCTGTTTGCGCGCCCGCTTCCCGGCCTCCTTTCGGAAGATCTCGAAGCTCTTGCTGATGGTGTGGTGTGCCAGGGAATTGCCCGAAATGGCCCCGGCGATCCGCTCCCTGACGTCGCCGGGGATTGAGCTGGAGACGGCCTTGATGACCTCTGCGACCTTGAGCTCGAATCGCCTTGCGGTCTCCGGCTCGCCCCATGCCTGGTCATGCTTGAAAAAGTCGTAGACCCTTCCGGCGGCGGCCTGGTTGGCGCTCGCTCGTTGCTGCGCGATCCGCCCTGCGTCGATGACCTCCTCGTGGATGCCCTGGCGCGTGTAGGCCTTCGTGGCAAGGCCGCGGACGTCCTGGAGAAACTTGCGGTACTGACTCACCCCCTGCTCGACGAGTCCGGCCGCCTTGCCCGTCAGCTCGCCCTCGGCCTCCTCGAGTACCTGATTGATCTCCATGCCCGCCAGCGCCTCGACCGTCCGGCTGACGAGGGCGCTCTTTGCCTTCTCGTCTTGCGTCGCCGCGGTGATGTCCTGCTCGGTCGGTGCGATGCCGGTGGTATCGTTCTTGATCCTCTCGAGGGCGTTTTTGACCTGGGCGTCAGCGGCCCGCTTGCGCGCCTGTCGGTACGCGACCCTGAGCCGGCTGCCCTCGTCGCTCAGGTCCGCTGCGATCCGATCGTCGAACTCCCTGCGAAGGCTCTTCTCCTGGCCGGCTGATTTCTTCCTCATCCTGTCCTTCAGCCACGGGAGGACGCCGTACTTGTCGGTGGGGTCGATCTCCCTGGCCACGGACTCGACGCGCTGCCGGAACATGGCGTCGGCCCCGGCCCCCACGGCACCCCGGGCGGCCGCTTCCGTGTTCTTCCGCTGCGTCTGGAGGTTGCCGGTGATGAACGCGGCGAGCTGATCCTGCGGAAGGCCGTATACGGCGTCGGACTGCACGAACTTGACCATGGCGCGCAGCGAGGCGAGCTGGAACACGACCTGCTTGGCCTGCCGGTCGCGATCATCCTGGCCGAGGCCCGCCGAGCCGATCAGCCCCAGTGCCCATGCTGTCGCCAGCACGAGCCGCGCGGGCCGATGCCTGTTCATTGCTTGCATGATCCCTATCCCACTTTCTCTTGCCCGCAGCGAAAGCTGACGTGAGCTGGCCGTCGGCGCGGGTGCGGCGGCGCTACCGGGCCGACTCCAGCTTGTTCCTCACTTCTTCGAGGAGCCCGATCTCGGCCTCGAACTCATCGAGCACCTCGCCGAGCACCTCGCGCGCGCTCGATGACCGCCCCGCGGCCGCCTGCTCCAGGAGCATGTGCTCGCCGATCTTCTTGACGGCATCGAGCTGAATCCCGGCGACCTTGTCTTTTTCGCCGGCGAAGTCCGTTCGGATCTCATCGACGATGGCCCGGTAGTTGTCCCAGGAGACGACGTTAGGCTGAACGTCGGCAATTCTGACGGCTTCCCGCTGCCGCGCATCGTCTATCAGGCTGGTCGGATCATAGGGGCCCCGGGGCAACTGGAGGCCGATCGTCTCCGCACATCGCCTGGCGAGGTCCTCGATCTCTTTGTCCAAGGGGTCTTTCTGATCCTTCGCCGGGGCCTCGCCGCGGAACAGCCGATTCACTTCGTTGCGCAGCGCCACGAACCGCGCGTCATCGGTCAGCTCGTCCGCCGGTATGGTCTCCAGCAGACCGAGCTCGAAGAAGCCGACCAGTCGGAAGAGCGGCAAGCCCGCCTTCAGCTTCATCCACGAGTTCAGCAACTGCATCTCCTGGGCCGCCAGAACGGCCTGCGCCCTTTCCCTGGCCAGCTTTGCTTTCGGCGAGGTCTGCCACTTCCTGTATTGTTCCTCAACTCGCTCGAGTTTGGGTCGCAGAATCTCCCTCAGTATGGTTCGTTCCTGCTCGACCTTCGCAAGACGTGCATCGACCAGTGACAGACGGGTCCGCAAGGGGGCCTGTTCCTCGATCACGTCCGACAGCAGGTACCCCAGGACGACCATGAACCCCAGTGTGATCTGGAGGAGCACCTCCTCGGGCGTGACGCCGCGGAGGCGGCCGACTCTTTCTGCGCGGCTGCGGAAGATCATCTGCTACCTCCTTTCGCTCTGTCCGTCCCCGCCGCCGAAGAGGCGCCGCCAGAAGCTGCGGCGCTGTTTGCCGCTCGGCGAAGGGAACCGCTCTCCGACCGCCACCCCTGCGGCCGGCTTCGGTCCGTCGTCGCCGCCGCTTCCCATCCGACGCACGCTCACGGCCTTCGGATCGGAGGGGGCCCTTCGAGGATGGAGGTCCTCCAGCGAGCCCCGCAGCTCGCCAAGTGCCGCGTGCACCCCTCCGACGGCGGGTCCCACCGCCTGGGCGGCCTGCTTCATGCTCTGCTCGGCACCTGCGCCGCTCTTCGTGAGCCTCTCCAGCTCCAGTGCGATGGCTGTGATTCTCTGCGACGCCTCCGCGACCGGCCCGGCGCAGGCGGCGACGGAGCCCGCCGTCTGGCGGGCCAGCTCCTCCTGTGCCGCCTGGGTGCGGGTGATGGACCCGATGCCCTGCTGGAGCCCATCGAGCAGACCCGCGAGCGTGCCGGCGAGGTCCTCGGCCGCGGCCGTGGCGTCCCTTCGCATCGACTCGGTCGCCGCCTTCAGCTCGGTGACCGCGTGAGTGAACTGATGGGCCGTCTCCGACGCCGCCTCCTGAAGCCCGGACGCCGTCAGCTTCGCCTCGTCGGCCTGCTTCTGGTACAGCTCGCTGGCCGACTCGGCCGTCCTGCACACCTGGAAGAGGTCGCCGGCGGCGCGGCGGATGACCTGGCGGACGTCCAGGACCTCCCGGGCGACCTGGGCGGTCTCGTTCATGTTCCGACAGACCTCGACGAGGGACACCCGCGTCTGGCGGATCGCCTCGGCGCACTCCGTCAGGCCGGACGATGCCGCCTGGACGCTCCCCGCCTGCCGTGCCAGAAGCCCCAGCTCCCGCGAGGCCTGCTCAAGGCGAAGGGCATACTGCTGCTCGGCGACCTCCGCGTCGCGCTGGCTGATCATGGCCCGCCCGGCCGCATAGGCCCCGACCCACTCCAGCACGGGCACGGCGAAGTACCCGACCGCGCAGCCGACCAGCGAGCTGTAGAGCGAAGCACACAAGAACAGGAACACGACGAACGACTTGCGGCCGACCTCGGCGGACAGGACCGGCTGCGTCTCTGCGGCGGCGACGCTCTCTCCCAACTCCGGCAGCCGGGCGCCGCCGAACAGCATCATGGCGATCAGCACGAAGCTGATCAGCGTGCCGATGAGGCCGAGGCGAATCGCGACGGGCCCCAGGCCCTGGGGCAGGAGCCGATTCCTGTACACTCGCGACTTGAACTCCTGCCAGGTCTTCGCCCGCAAGCGCTGGACGAGCAGGCGAGCCGTCCCGAGGAAGAGATGCAGCGACAGGAGCAGCACAATCAGGACGGACATCGTGGAGAGGTCCATCCAGAGCAGCTTGTCGAACAGACTGCTTCCGCTGGCCGCTGCGAAGGCCCTCTCGCCGAGCTGGAAGAACTCGATCGTCATCCTCAGCGTTCTCGGCCAACTGTAAGCGGCGCCAACCAGCACCCCGAGAGAAAGCGGACAGAGCACATAGACCACGATGGCCGATACGCGCCTTTTCAGCTCCTCCCGGACCCTCTCTCCGGCCAGCGACATACTTTCCGTGTCAGCAGTCTCGCGATTCATGATCGGTTCCAATAAGGGACGAACATGCGAATTGACGAACCGGCGCGGGCCGCGCCTACAGTGATGAGCCTGAAGACCTTGTCATGCGGGGAGGCGCAGCCGGGCCGGGTGAACGATGAAGCCGGGGCGCTTCAGTCCCTTGCGGACGTCGTAGGAGAGGTCCTCGCCGGCAAGGTCCACCACCCGGCACCCGGCCTCGCGGGCAATGGCGGTGCCGGCGGCGGTGTCCCAGAGGCATGTCGGGCCGAACCGGGGATAGATGTCGGCTGAGCCATCTGCCACGGCGCAGATCTTCGCCGAGCTGCCGCGCTTGATCGTCTGGCTGACGTTCAGGCGCTCCAGGAACTGCTCTGTCTCGGGCGACAGGTGCGACCTGCTGACGACTGCGGTCCTCGGCTGCTCGCGGTCGCTGGCGGATATGGGCCGGGGCGCCCTGCCACCGACGCTCTTGAAGGCGCCGATTCCCTCGGCCCCGTAGTACAGCTCGTCCAGCGCGGGGATGTAGATCACGCCGAGGACCGGTCTGCCGGCCTCGATCAGGGCAATGTTCACGGTGTAGTCCGGCAGGCCGCCGACGAACTCCTTGGTCCCATCCAGCGGGTCCACGCACCAGAACGTCCGCCACGCTTCCGGGTCGATGGCCTCCAGGTCGCCCTCCTCGGAGAGAACCGGGAACTTCGGCTCCAGGAGCGCCAGGCCGGAGACGATTGTCTCGTGCGAGGCCAGGTCCGCCCGGGTCAGCGGTGAGCCGTCCGCTTTGTCCGTCACGTCCGCCGGCTCGAACGGGACCGCCAGGATCACCTTCCCCGCGGCGACGGCGATCTCCCTGGCATCTTCCAGCAGCTTGGCGAGCGTCTCCCTGTGCATCGCTGATGAGCTCCGTCGTGTCGAGGCGGGTGGCCGCGAGTCTCTGTGCCGCCGTCGGGCTCACGCCGTCTCGGGGGCGATGTAGCCTTCCTTCTCCAGGTGCAGGATGATCTGCTGGACGCACTCCTCGGGCGACAGGTCGGTCGTGTCGAACGCCAGGTCGGCGTCGCTCGGCTCCTCGTACGGGTCGGAGATGCCGGTGAACTCCTTGATGATGCCGGCCCGCGCCTTGGCGTAGAGGCCCTTCCGGTCGCGCGTCTCGCAGACCTCCACGGGCGTGGAGACGTGGACCAGGAGAAAGCCGCCAACCGGGGAGATCATGCCCTTGACCTCCCGGCGGATCCGCTCGTAGGGGGCGATCGGGGCGCAGATGGCGATGCCGCCGTTCTTCGTGATCTCCGAGGCCACCCACCCGATCCGCCGGATGTTGATGTCGCGGTGCTCCTTCGAGAACCCCAGCTCGCTGGAGAGGTGCTTTCGGACGAGGTCGCCGTCCAGCAGCGTGATCGGCCGGCCGCCGATCTCCATGAGCTTGGCCATCAGCACGTTGGCCAGCGTGCTCTTGCCCGAGCTCGGCAGGCCGGTGAACAAGACCGTGAACCCCTGCCGGCTCCGCGGCGGATAGGTCCGGCGCAGCTCCGTGACCACGTCGGGGAAGGAGAACCACTCGGGGATCTCTCGCCCGTCGGCCAGCCGCTCGCGAAGCTCCGTCCCCGAGAGCATCTTCGGCTTGATGCCCTCAGGCACCTCGTCGATGGGAATGAACCGGTCCTCCTCGGCGAGATAGACCATGAGCTTGAACGGCACCATCGTGATGCCCAGCTCCTCCTCGTACTGAGTCAGCAGCTCCTGCGCCTCGTACGGGCCGTAGAAGGGCTCGCCGTTGGAGTCGCTGCCGGGCCCGGCGTGGTCGCGCCCGACGATGAAGTGCGAGCAGCCGTGGTTCTTGCGGATGACGGCGTGCCAGACGGCCTCCCTCGGCCCGCCCATCCGCATCGCCAGCGGCAGGAGGCTTAGCATCGCCGTGCTGCGCGGGTACTGCTTTATCAGCGACTGGTAGCAGCGGACGCGCGTGTAATGGTCCACGTCGCCCGGCTTGGTCATGCCGACCACGGGATGGATCAGCAGGTTGGCCCCGAGCTCCCTGGCCGCCCGGAAGGTCAGCTCCTGGTGCGCCCGGTGCATCGGGTTGCGTGTCTGGAAGGCCACCACCTGCCGCCAGCCCCGTTCGGCGAACCGCCGGCGAAGCTGGGCAGGGCTCAGACGGATCTCTCGGAAGTCATAGTGACGAGGCGGCTCGATCCCCTCGACGGCGCCTCCGACGTAGCACGGATTCGTCGTGTTCAGCAGTTGCGCCACGCCGGGATGCTCGGGGTTGGTCGTGCCGAAGACCTTCTCGGCCTCGGCCGCAAGGTCCGGCTGCCAGACCTCCTCGACGTTCAGCACGGCCAGCATCACGCCTTCCGGGTCGCGAAGGGCGAGCTTGCTTTGCCGCTCGAGGCCCTCGGCCGCCTCTTCGGTCACGTCCAGCATGATGGGCATCGGCCAGAGCGTGCCGCCGGCCAAGCGCATGTTCTCACAGACCCCGTCGTAGTCGCTCCTGGCAAGAAAGCCCCTCAGCGGTGAGAAGCCGCCGTTCATCAGCAGCTCCAGGTCGCACAACTGGCGGGCCGTCAGGTCCCACGAGGGGCAGTCGCGGCTGAGCTCCTTCAGCTCCTTGGCCCTGTCCTCATCCGCCATCAGGTTCACCAGCACCCCGCAATGTGGTTCCGACAAGTGCTCTACCATCAGTTTCCTTCCCTATGCACGACAGAATGGCTTGTTCTCATGGGGCCTATCACCGGCAAGATCAGCGAGTGGCTCCAGAATCCCACGGCTCCGCCGGCGGCAAAGAACATCACGTGGGACGGGTTGGGGCAGCGCCCGGGAAGGAAGAACTGACCGGCCTCCAATGCAAGCCCGAGCATTCCCGCCGCAAACACGGCCTTCAGCGCCCGCGTGACTCGACTGCCTCGGGCGAGCCGGCCCCCGCGCAAGCAGGCCGCGTAGGTAAGTGCGGCGGCTACAACCGCTAACCTCACGAGCAGGCGGACCTCCCAGGTGTCGCGCGATGCCAATGCAAAATTATACAGCGGAATCCAGTCCTCCTTGGCGGGCAGCTTGGCCGCCATGGCCTCCGGGTCCCACGTGAACAGGAACGGCTGCCATTCATAGTAGACGATGTAACCCGCAAGCAGGGAGACGGCCACGATCCACTTGGCACGAAAGCGCAGGCGCCCGGCCAGGGCGAGGCCCAGCGCCGCTCCGATCAGTGAGCCGCAACCGGCCGTCACTACGTTGGCGACGTTCGCAGCCCCGTTCTCCACGAACGGCTTGCAGGTCTCCAGTATCGCGGCGAGACCTGCTGCCAGCACGGCCGCCTTGATCCACCGCCATCGCGGCCGCGAGCCGGAGCCGGCGGCGCCTAGGAGCACCGTGAGCACCGCGTAGAGCCCGACACGGCATACCATCCAGTGATGCCACGGGTGTGCCCCCAGCCCGGGGCCCAGCCGCATGTGCGAGCCCCGCAGGTTGTCCATCAGGGCCGAGAGCCTCGGCACCGGATACAGCGGGTCCAGTGCATCGGCCATGAGGAGGACCGCCATGGCCATCGCCGCCAGGCCGATCGGCCTGTGCACCCACAAGGCAGACAGACGGTCCTGGGCCCGGGGCCAGACGCCGACCACGAAGACGGCCGAAGCTATCGCCCCCACAAGCCCGCCGGCCGTGTTGGCGATCACGTCCTGTAGAGCGGGCATCCGGGTCCGCGAGAGGAGCTGGAGCCCCTCGATGCCAAGGCTCAGGGCCGCCGAGAGCCCCGTGGCCGCCAGCAGCGGCCCCGCCCACGAGCGCTTGCCTTTGGCGAGCCACCGCCCGGCGACGAGCAGCCCGAGCGGCATATACAGCAGGCCGTTGCGGAGCAGGTCCCTGTGGCTGACGCGAGAGTCCCCCAGCGGCCAGCGGCTCATCGCCCGATCCAGACGCCGCGAAGCCATCCGCCAATCTCCCCCCATGTCGAACGGCAGCAGGCTCCCGTAAAGGATCAGGAGCACGTAGACGATGAGGAAGCCGTCGATTGCCCGCAGGCCCCGGCCCCGTGCCGTCAGGCCGCGGGGCGATAGGGATCGGACCACTTCGCCTTCCGCCCTCCCTTGGCGAGGGGCCAACCCAATGCCTTGCTGCTCAAGGGACAAAGCAGATTCTCACCGCGGTCGCACCTGTGACGGGAGCCCCCAACAAGAACTGTCATACGGCAAGCAGCGATGGCTGCGTGGCGGGTCCGATCAGCCGCGACGCAACCTTCGGCGAACGGCGGCGAATCCGCCCATCCCCCCAAGCAGCACCATCCCGCCCCAGACCGCCGCGGGCAGCGGGACGACCTGTAGCGATCCCCCGAGAACCGCCTGGTCCTGCGTGCATGGATTGGTCATGGCCCAAACCGTGACGTCCCCTGCGGGCCCGGTTGCGTCCACGGTGTCGGTGATCCAGCCCTCCGCCTGGGTCTTCAACTCCGAGTCGCCGTTGAGCATCTGAAAACGGCCGCTGTAGAGGCTGTAGACAGGATTGCCCGAGCCGTCTATCTTGTTTTCGTGCATAAACTCCCAGACGGCGATCTGGAAAGCCGCGGCGTTCCTCTTATCGGTGTCGCTGGACCCGTACGGGTCGATGAGATCCCCCACAACGACCTTCTCGTACCACAGCTCCTCGACGTAGCCAGCCACCGTGTCGTCCACGACCTGGTCCAGATGCCACACATCAAACCGGGTCACGTGCCGGTTCAGCCATATGGTGGGCTCGATGCAGAAGGTCCAGAACGGGCGGTTTTCAGGCGTTGCCTGCTGCCAGTGGTATACCCCGGCTACCACCCACGGCGTGCCGAGAGTGCTCTTGATCTGGACCGCCTTGTAGGGATGGACGCCGGTGAACTCAGCGTCGATCCACCCCTCATAGTCGGCTCTGGCGGAAAGTGGGGCAAGCAGCAGGGCCGCCAAGACTGCGCCAACACCAAGTATCCTAGCTCGTGTCATATCAAAACCTACTCCGTTCCGATGCTTCCCAGCCGACCCTGGCGCCACAGAGACATCACGCGCAATGTGCTGCTGCGCGGAAGACTATCCAGCCAGAACAATTGTAACACGCATGCCTACGGGAGCAATCCGGGGATTCCCGGATTCTCGGCCCGACAACTACGGATTTCGGGCAAAGCCACCCCCTTAGGATCGCACAGCTCTATTGGCCAGGCGCCGAGTTCCTCTGATCCGAAGACCAAGGAAAAGAAAGGACTTACGAAGGATCGGCCCTTGCCGCGTCAGGGTTCCTGGCCCCGCCCGGTCGGTGAGGTGGAATCCCGGCCCCGAGAAGGGCGGCGGCAAGCCACCACCAGGCCGCCAAGAGCCAGCAGGGACAGCGTCGCGGGTTCCGGCAGGGCCTCTCCGCCGGGCAGGACGCCCTTGCCGTAGTGGCATTTCATGAGGAGGTAGTCCCGGAAGTTCACGGCCCCGTCGCCGGTGAAGTCGCCGTTCACCCAGACCGCGCCGGTCTGCACGCCAAACGTCGGCGCGATCGCGCGGATGTCCAGGCGCCCTACCCAGCCGTCCAGGTCCGCGTCGCCCGGGATTGCCGACAGCATCGTGGCTGTATGGACGCCCGGCCCGCCCGGGACGGTATACGTAAGCCCCAGATCCTCCTGCAACTCCTCGAAGCCGACTCCGGCGGCCACGACGCGGCCGAGATCGTGCAGACCGTTCAGAACGTAGTCAAACTGATCGGCGATCAGGAAGTCGCCGTCGGTCACGAAGAGCCCGAGGTGGTCGGCATACGTTTCGCCGGCCAGCAGCCCGCCCTCAGAGGTGAGGACGAAGCCGTTCAACACGGCCCCGTCGGTGTGGATGATGAGATCGCGGCCGCCGACGTAGAGGTCCACAACTTCGTCGCCGCGGATGCCGGAGGACATGGCCGCGAGGGCAGGACCGCCCCCGGCGGCGACCATCGCGAGGCACGCGACAAGGCCGAAGGGGCGCAGGATGCACCTGCGCTCGGCTCCGCCGGCCGTTCTGCGTCTGCGCTTGCGAAGCACCAGCAGCCCGCCCAAGCCCAGCAGAGACAGCGCCGTCGGCTCGGGCACGAGGGCCATTAACGGGGCCTTGACGTCGTGGCCGTACTGGCCATGGTCGAGGATCATCTGGATGTCGTTGAAGTCCACGAACCCGTTGCGGTCGAAGTCGCCGTCTTCCCACCACAGGCCCGGGCCGTGGCCGTAGGAGTCTGCCGCGAGGATGAGTTGGATGTCGAACGCATCCACGTCGCCATCGAGGTGCACGTCGCCCGGCAGGAAGGAGACGATCTCGATCTCAGCGGCGACGAGTCCTTCGACTCCTTCGACCATGTAGGTGAACTCCCAGTCATCGATCCCCCACCGGCCGGCAACGGCGTCCCAGAGCAGGCCGGCATCCGCGATGTCGTCGCCGAAGTCGTGCGTCCCCTGGATCGTGTTGCCGCCCCGCGAGGCGATGAGCTCGGAGTTGCTGTCGTTGAGGAGGAATCCCGGCGGCAGGTTCGCGTTGCCCTTGAACTCGCCTTCCGACGAATGAATCTCGAACCCGTTCAGCACGGCGCCCCGCGTGTCCATCGTAAGATTGCCGGTTACCGAATGATACGTGAGCTTGGGCAGGTTCAGATCGACCTCCGCAAACTCGCTTACCTCCCCAATCGCCAGGATGTCCGAGACGGACGGCAGGATACGCTTCCCGAATGATGCGACGGGCTTCATCAACGCGTTGGGCAGGTTCAGATGGGCGCCCTTGGCGGTGGTGGGAATCTCGGAGCCGGCGAACGGACGCGGCGCCGTCACGTCGATATCCCCATCGGCACTGTCCTCCTCGAACCCGTCGACCTCGGGAGTGAGCCCCAGCGTGTGGCCTATCTCGTGCAGCGCCGTGGTGAAGAGGTCGATCCTCGCGGACGGGCCGGCGCCGCCGGACCAGACCCGGCCGGTGTTGAGCGACCCGGCGCCGAGGTCGGCCCACGTTTCCCCGTAGGTCGTGTACTCCGTAGACTGCCCGGGCGTGGGGTCCTCGAACCACCCTGTGGAGCCGTCGTTGTCGAACATGATCGCTGCCTGGACGACCCGTTCCGGATCGCCGACGCGAGTCACGCACCACGCCGCGGCGGTGGCGCCACCGCTTTGAGGGCCCCACCCGTAGTGGATCGTAACCGTGTGGTCGTCCCGTATCGCCGCTTCCCAGAGGTTGGCGGCGGCGTTGAAGACGTCAACCAGGTTGCCCCCGCCCTGCGCGTTGCCCGGCCCCGGCCCGGCCAGAAGCAGGACGATGGGAAACATCTCCCCGTCGTCGACGAAGTTGCGGATGATGGTGATCCCCCAGGCCTCCTCTCCGACGGCCAGGGCCAGAAGCACAATGCCCGTGATCAGCCGCCCGCTCCCATGGCCCGATCTGCCCGGGGATGTTGCGCGTCTGTTCCTCATGTGGCACGGATCCCCCCGCATTGAGCCCCCGGGTCCTTCAGTGTTGCAGGCTGGGGATGCGCGGCTGAGGCGGCGGTGCAGATGCTCGCGATTCGCTGCCGACCCCCACGTAGTCAGCCATGGCCCTCAAGTCTCGCGTGACCATGTACCGCAGGCACCGGTTCGAGAACTCGACCGGGTCGTGGCCCAGGTGGCGGGCCAGGGCGATCCCGTAGTCCTGGACGTTGGGGATGCCCAGGCCGCCGTGCTCCGGCTTGTTCCAGACCTGCCGGGCGAAGTCCGAGAAGGTCCGGACGATGTCCTGGAAGCCGACCTCGGGGGCCTCCTTGCCCATCAGGCCGTAGGAGAACGGGAAGGCCGGCCAGAGGCGAATCGGCTTAAGCGGATTGATCGGATAGGTGACGGCCTTCGTGATGTAGTCCTCGTCGAGCGAGATGCCGAACTCCGCGGCCCTGCGGTGCCAGAGAGTTTCGGGATAGACCCCGCTCGGCTGGATCAGCGCGGCGGCCAGATAGGGGCGAAGTTCCTCGAGCAGCTCCAGCGTCTCCTGGCGGCTCTGGGCGGTCTCGCCCGGTGTCGGGAACATGAAGCTCGCCACGGGGGCCAGGCCCGCCTCGTGGGCCTCGATGACGGCCGTCTTGATCTCGGCGACGGTGACCTTCTTGCCCAGGACCTCGTCGAGGACGCGCTGGCAGCCGGACTCCGCGCCGAAGAACAGGGAGTCGAAGCCGGCCCGGCGAAGGGCCACGTAGTCCTCCCGCATGTTGCGGTTCGCCCGTCCGAAGGAGCTGAGATGCAGGCCCTCCTCGTCGAGGCCGCGGCGGATCATCTCCCTTGCGACGGCCGTCAGCATGCCCGGCGGCGGCGTCGAGTCGCTGCACCGGAAGCAGCGGATGCCCTCGTCTCGGATGCGATGCTCGATCTCGTCCACCACGAGCGAGACGTTGCGGGCCTTCCAGCGGGTGCCGTAGGTCACCGGCCGGATGCAGAAATGGCACGAGAAGGGGCAGGCCTCGTTGGCCATGGTAATCTCGCGCAGCGGCAGTTGCCCCTCGATGCCAATGTACACGTCCGGATCGTAGCTGGCGATGGCATCCTCGTTGGGATCGTGGTCGTAGACGCGATCGGTCGTGACCACCTTCCCGCCCCGCCAGAACGCCGTGTTCGTGACCTCCGCCGGGTCGGCCCCCTCGGCGAGGGCGATCATCGTGTCGTAGCTGCTCGGCCCGATGACGAAGGCGTCGAAGACGCCGTACATCCCCGCCAGGTGCCGTGCGAACCAACTGGCCCGATGCCCTATGGCGATGATCGTCAAGTCCGGCCGGGCCCGGCGGAGTCTCTCGGCCAGCCGGATCGTCTCCTCGAACCCGGGCCCGTGCCGCATGTTGAGGAACACGGCCTCGACCGGCTGGCTGAGGATCGCTTCCGCCTCCCGATCAATCAGCCCGTGGCCCAGCGCGGCCGCCCGGCGGTCAGCCAAGGCGTTGAGCGCACCGAACAGCGCGCCGGTGACCTTGCCCGCGGCCCCATCCCGCTCGAGGCTCCGAAAGAGCCTCTCGCCGACACGCCGCAGCCCTGCGCCCAGGGCGGTACCGGGCATCAGCCGCTGGGCGTCCACGAGGTTGCCCCGATCCCACACCTGGGCACTCCCCGCCTCCCGGCGATTCAGAAGCGTGGCCAGCATCGCCAGAAACTTGTCCGGCACGAGCTGATACAAATCCCCCGCCAACCCGCTGAAGTTGTAGATGATGTATCTCACTGGTCCCTCCGCCGCTCAACCCGCGGCCGCCTCCTCCGCAACCTCCAGCCTCAGACCGGGATACTGGCTTTCAATCACAGACAGCGTCTCGCCATCGACCTGCCGGAGAATATCGGTCCTCTCCAGGAAGAAGTACGGCAGGTCCTCCCCCCGCATGCGGTAATCGCCCTGGTACTCCGCCCCCTCCGGCAGCGGCCTGAGGAAGAACCTGGCCGTACGCTCCTTCCGGAAGTGCTCCGGCCTGACCCCGAACACGTCGAGGCGCAGAAGCACCGCCGGGGCACCATTCACCGCTCCGTAGGACTTCTCCGGGCCGTACCCCCGGAAGCAGAGCATCCGACTGTAAAACTCCGCGTGCTTGGGATTCACCGTGATGACTAGGTCCGAAAGCTCCATCCTTCGGGCTTCGTAGTAAAGCACCTTCATCATCTGCATCAGGACCGGCATGCTGCGGCCGAGCGATCGCCGCCGGTCGGCCAACATGCCCACTTCGCCAACGCGGTGCCCGTCCTCCCGAAGGCGGCAGATCTCCTCGCTGTACAGCTTGTCCGCCGGCAGGCCCAGCGGGGAGTCGCAGAAGAGCGACAGCGTGGCGATGACCTCGTCCCTGACTACAGCGACGAAGGTGCGCGTGGTCGGCAGGGCATAGAATACGCTGAGCCGGATCCCCGAGGGCTCTGGCTCCATGTAGCCGCACCGCACGTAGTTGTCGTGGACAAGCCGCAGTGCGTGCTCCAGCTCGCATCGGTCGCGAACTTGCCTCGCAACAGGTTCGTCCCGGCTCGATGTCACCTTCCAAACCTACCGTTCGTGCTTCGGCTGCCTGGACGGAAGGCAACCCTCCATCCTGCGTCCTTAATCGGTAGGTTTCGGCCATGACTTGACTATCAGCAGCAGGCGAGGCCGCCCAGGGATCGGCGGCCTCGCCCACGGCTTTCTGCTTCATTGATGATGGCCTGCTTGAATGTCCCGCCATCAATGGGCGCAGGAGAAGGGCGGGCATCACAAGCTCGCCCGCCCTGATCGATCATGTAAGCTGGCACACAGCGCTCAGAAGAAACGGCGCCTGATAAGGAGTCCCAGGCCGAACAGGCCCAACCCGCCAAAGAGGGCGGGAGGAAGGGGTACAACGTGGGCCGTGGCCGACAAGGCGAGGTCACTGGTCGGTGCCCCCCCGCCGCCGCCGCCGCCGAGCAGCGCATTCGCCTTACCAGGAGTCGGTACAAACGGAGTCGTGAGGTCGAGGATGGTCGTCGCTCCTCCGGCCCCGGGCCCCAACACCTGTGGCAGGCTGAACGTAAGCGTCCCAATCTGCGTCGCCGCCGGGGCGTTAGAGGCCGTCACCGTATTGAAGATGGCTCCCACCCATCCTGCGGCTTGGCTGTCGGTAATTGTCCACGATCCGTTCGGGCCGCCATACGAGCCCCAGAAGAGGCCATCCGTTGCACCCGGCACGTCGAGGGCGGCCAGGCCGCCGGCCGGAGGGTTGGGAGAGTAGTTGGCCTGCCCACCCGGTGGCGTAGTTTCAGTAAACATAGCCACCATAGCTTGGTTGCCGACCGGGATGCCGTTCCCGAAACCGAAAGGCTGAAGCCATCCTAGCCCCGCAGCCACCAACTGCGGCTGCGTCAGTGGCGCTGCCGTGATCGCTCCGCCGGCGATAGCGTTGATACCGGTGATCCCCATAGCGTAAACGCCGGTCAGTTCGTCATTCTGCAACGGCGTATCGCCCACCATGCCGGGGAGTACAGTCCCGTTGACATTCTGGATCTGTCTTATGGCCAGGGTCCCGAAGATGATATCGTTAATGCCAACGGGCCCCACCCTCGGCTGCGGGATGCCTCCCACTGCGTTGGGCAGCAAGATCGCAGAGACGTCTCTATCAGTGAAGTCGAATGTCAGCGTGTCGCAGACGTTGGCAATGTCCAGGATAAGCCCATTCACGCTCTTGGCGTGGGCCGTCCCGCTCATTGCCAGTACGCCGATCATCACCCCCGCCAGAACAAGTCGTGTCGTTTTGCCAATCATAGGCAATTCTCCTTTCCGGTTTTTGCTAACCACCTTTGGTTTTCCTCAACTCATGTTCCTTGGACTCTCCCGGCCCCGCGTGGGGCTCGTACCTGGAGAAACATTCACGCCTGTTGGAGATCCCGGCCTCAGAGGTCCCGGCTCGCTTCCGCTGTTGCTCGTTCGCCTCCTTTCTCATCTGTCCTGCAGCCGGATAGGGCCTTAAGAACTCCCGGCTCATGCGCAGATACGGCTTCGGGCATGAGCCTTCACAATACTGAAGTTTACCGCGCGAAGGCGATTCAGCGAATCGGGACTATCCCGGAAAAGGAGGCAGGAAAAGCCCGCGGGCGACGCTGCTACGAGCCGCTTGCCAGGGCCCAGGCGAATAGGGATTTCCCTGAGAACTGTGCGGTAACTATCCATGAATACCGAGAGGGGAGAACCCTTGGGTGAAGGGAGCAACGCTGTTATGGAAGGCGTGCGCCCTTCTCCGGCCCGGCCTTTACCGCTTGTCGGGCCTCGGCTAAGCTCTCCTTAAGCTGTTCTGGCAGGCGCGTGGGGTCCCGGACGGCCTGATCGATCTGGGTCAGGACTTCGCGGGCGTCCTTGATCCGCGATGCCTTGATGAAGAGATGAACGAGGCGCACGGGCCACTCGAGATTCCTGGGTTGAAACTTGATCGCCCTTGCGATGCTCTGGATGGCCGCATCATAGTCACCGCGCTTCGCCTGCACCTGGGCCAGCGTGTCGTGGTATGTCGCCATCCCGGGCACGAGCTTCACCGCGCGGCCAGCTAGCTCCAACGCTTCGTCGAGATCGCCATTGCGCCGCAGAAGAATCATGCTGAGGTTGTTGGCGCTGAGGGACATATTGGGGTCGCGCTCCAGGGCCTTGCGGTAGCCATCTTCTGCCGCGGCGTGGTTGTTGGCATCTTCATCGAGCAGGGCGAGAAGCTGGAAGGCTGCGGCCGGCGGATCGGGTCTCGTGGTCACGTCCCGCAGAATGACGCGAGCCTGCTTGGTGTAGTCCGTCTGCTTGAACCGTTCATCTACCATTCGCCAAGCCTGCGCCAGCGCCACTTTCTCGTCGAGGGCGGCTTGCGGGACCAAAGGCGCGACCCGTTTGAGCCAGTTGGCTGCACTGGGCGCATCTGGAAGCGCAAGGATCCCGAGGCGCATCCATCCCTGCCGCCAGGCGGGAGACTTCTTCAGAAGCGGTTCCCACAGCTCCTCCGCGCCATCGATCTGTCCCGTCAGGATCATGGCGCGGGTGCATCCGACGATGACACGAACGTTGGCCTCCGGGTCCTTCATGGCCTCGCCGAGGTAGGGCTCCAACCGAGCCACGGCCGGGCCGGGCTGACCAAGCTGTATCTCGGCCTCGGCGGCGATCAGGTCAGCGCCGACGGGCTGGGAGGCTGAGCGCCTGCGCCATTCGTTGGCCACGCTGAGCGCTTCGGCCCATCGGCCGGCGGCCGCCAGGGACTCAGCGGCCAGCCAGGCCGGCTCGGGCGCCACAGGAAACGCCTGCATCGCTCGGAGGGCCAGCTCGCCGGCCTCGTTCGGGCGGCCGATACGCCGGTACACGCCCACCAGCAAGGCCTGGCCCGCCCAGAACCGCGGATGACGGTCGGCAAGCTGCCGAAGGCGGTAAATGACCTCGGCTGTCCGTTGTCCCTTCTCCTTGGCCTCCTGGATGACCCGGAGGAAATCCGCCGCGGCCGTTCGCTGACTCTTCGCCTGAACCAGGGCAGACGCCAGCGGCCGCAGGACAATGCCCTTCTCGGTGAGCCCCAGGAGGGCTTGGTGCTGTTGAGCAAACTGGATCGCCGGGTCGTTAGGACACAATCGGCCTGCCTTTTGGATTGCCTTGACGGCTTGGTCGGGCTTGCCATGCTGAATGTGAGCCGCAATCACCAGGCGGTGGGCAACCGGGTTGTCCGGGGCTTGCTCTATCGCCTTCTGGTAGTGGGCAAGAGCGGCGTCGGCATTCGGATCGGCGGCATTCGCGTCGACGTTTCCGTGGCGGGCATAGTAACCGCCAAGGACGAGCTCGCGCACGCCCGGCTTCAGGTCCAGTTCGGCAAGACGCGCAAGCGTCGCTTCGGCCTCCTTCTGCTCTCCCCGGGATGCGTAGAAGCCCGCGACGAACTGGACCGCGGCCAGATCGGGCTTCTCCATCAGCTTCTCACAGATGGCTCTCGCGTTCTCCAGGTCCCTCTTCTCTGGATCATTCCGGCGGCTGTAGAGGGAGGCCAGCAGCAGATCGGCCGGGGCGGCCTCGGACTCCGGATATAGCCGTCTTATCGCGGCGATCGCCTCCTCGGTGTCTCCCTGGGCCGCGAACAGAGCGGCAGCCGGGCGAACATGGTTTGGATCGTCGGTGCCGCTGCGAAGTGCTTGCTCGATCGTCGAACGGGCCGCCTTCGTGTCGCCTTGTCTCTGTTGGAGGCCAGCCAGCTTGAGCTGAATGTCGATCAGATCGGGCCGTCGTTGGGCAGCAGCGGTCAGATGCTCCACAGCCCCGCTGAGGTTACCGAGCCGCTGTTCGCACTCGGCCAGCAGAAGCCGTGGGGCCACCCTGCCGGAACCCGGACGGATGACATCGGCCAGCAGTTCGGCCGCTTCCTTCACTCCTCGTTCGCTGGTATCGTACCGCAAGAGCCACCGGGCACGCGGCAGGCGCCAACTGGTGCTGTCGTCGCCTAGGGCTTCCTTGAGCCGATTGATCGTCTTGTCGACGAAATCGCGCTCAGGCCATACCGATCTGGCTTTGAGCACGAGCCGCTGGATCTGAGGATCGGCAGGAAACGCTTCGGCAAGACGGACCCACGCATTTCGAGCCCGGTTGTCGTTGATCGACTCGAGGTACTGGGCCAGCCTGATCTTCCACTGTTTGCTGTTTGAGGAGGCGTCCTTCTTCCGTGCGTCTTGGAGGATCTTCAGGCCGGCCTCGGCCTGCCCTGCTCGCGATTGCTGTTGGGCGAGCGCAAAAGCCACCGAGGGGGTCATCCCATGTGCCTTCTCGCAGCGCAGGAGGCATTCGTCCTCAAGGCCGAGCTTCCTGGCGTGACTGACCTCGGCCAGACGCAGCAGAAGACGCTCGCTGGGTGCTTTCTCCGATTCAGCCACCGACTTCACGACGCCCTGTGCCTTGGTGACTTCGCCGGTTCGAGCCAGCAGGTCTACCTGGATCGGCAGCATACGAGGTTCATTCGGAATTGCGGTGAGGATCTTGTTTACCAATTCCAGCAACTTCGAGGCGTTTTCGTCCTGGCCATCGCGCAGGTTGGCATACCATGCTTCTGCCAAGGTGATCGCCGCGTGGACATTACGCGGAGCGCGCTGGGTGGCAACCGCGCGGGCCAACTGCAGCGCCTCCCTGCTGCGCCCCGCGGCTAGCAACTGGCGCGCCGCCTCGATGAGAGGGAACGGCCAAGCCGGCGCAGACCTGGCTGCCAGTGAATAGAAGCTGAGGGCCTTATCGGTTTCTCCGATCGCCGCGTATGTGTTGGCAAGGAAGTAGTTGAAGTACGGATAGCGCGGCACTCGTTCCAGCGCTTCCTGCCAGACCTTGATCAGGCGGAACGGGTCCTGATTCGCGTCAAGGAAGACTCCGTTCAGCACATGGGCCCAGGCGGCTGCCATGTTGTCCCCCTTGCGGCTACCGAGGGCGTCCACGAACGGCGCTGCCTCCTTTTGCCGACCTGCCCTGATCAGGGACATGGCCAGCAGCCCGAGCACTTCGCTGTCGGCCTCGGCCGCAGGCGCCTCCCCGCGGGAGAAACGGGTGATCAACTGCCCAAAGTCCTGATTCTCCCAGAGGCGCTTGGCCAGTCTCCGCTGGATCTGCGGGTCGTTGTGAGCGTCCCCGGCTCGCTTGAGCAGCTCAAATGCCTCCTGTGATTCGCCCAGGTGGTCCAGCAGACCGACGGTTCTGATAACGAGGTCAGGTTCCAGATCATCATGGCCCGCCGCCGCCCGACACCACTCGGCCTCCTTCTCCCGATCCCCGGCCAGCCCATACGCATAGGCCATCAGCCACTCTGTGCGCGGATCGCCGGGGTGCGCTTCATACAGGTCCTTTGCGCGACCGATCAGGTCTTTATCTTCCGGCGGCCGCTCGAGACTGCGCAGGATTGAAAAGGTCAGCGTGTGGCCATCCATCTCCAGCGGCTTGAGCTTGTTGTATCTTTCCGATAGCTCTAGCGCCTCGTCCAACTTGCGCAGCCGTGCCAGCGCGATGGCTTTGGCTCGTAGGGCTTGTGGGTCGTCCGGATGATTCTTCAGGATTCTGTCGGCTGTCTCGATCACCTCCGTGCTGTATCCCAGGCGGCCGTAGATGTCGAGCAGATCGCGCCGTGCCTCGATGTGATCGGGTTTCAGCCCCAGCAAATGACGAAGTGTCCCAGCCGCCTGAAGAAGGTGCTTCGCACTGGGCTCTTCGACCTTCTGCCGTGCTTGGCTGTACTTGTAGAGCGCCTCGACATCAGGCTCCTTGCTGCGGTTGATGTACGTGCCCAGGGCGTGAATGGCAGAGAAGTAGTCGCCCTTCTCGAAGGCCGCCATGCCCTCTGTCCGTTTCCGGGCTATCTCATCCCGGATCTGGCGCATGCGGAATGAGTAGATGCCTCCCGCTGCGCCAACTACCGCGACAACGACGATAAGCAGCACGAGCAGTCTACGCTTCGTCTTTCTTCGAATCGCCATTCGTTCCTACCTGCCTATGCAATACCAGAACGTCCTCCAGATGATCCACAAGTCCAGCCCAAAGCTGGCTTTTTGGACGTACTCGATGTCGTGCTTGATCCACTCCTGGAAGTCCTTTCCCTCCTCGCGGGTGCGCATCACCTGCCAGAGACCGGTGATCCCTGGAAGCACGCTCAGCCTCGCCTCACGCCAGGCAGGACAGCACTGGTTCTCTTCGTACGGGCTCGGCCGTGGCCCAACGATCGACATGGCTCCGGCAAGAACGTTGAACAACTGAGGCAGCTCGTCCAGGTAGAACCGGCGCAGGACCCGTCCCACGTGGGTCACGCGCGGATCTCCTTGAATGTGGAACTGCGGACCGTCTGCCTGGTTCACCATGACCAGCCTGGCTTTCAACTGATCGGCGTTCTTCATCATGGAGCGAAACTTTAGGCAGGTGAAGAGCTTTCCTCCTCGGGACTCGCGGCGATGCCCGTAGAACAGGGGACGCCCATCTTCCAGGTAGATGGCAAGCATGATGATCGGAAACAGCGGCAAGACCAGAGCCAGGGCGATAAGGGCAAAAGCTATGTCGAAAACACGCTTGCCGATGGCATAAGGCGACCTCGGCGAGTGCAACCGGATCTTCCCGTTGAAGACCTCGCTCGGCTCGAGCTCCTGCCAGTCCACGTCCTGAGCGGCTGAGCAGGTCCCAGGATCGTCCCACAGGACGGCCGGACCCACGACCGTCTCCTCCCCCGAGAGGGCGCGGCCTGCCCCGATCCAACTCGGCCCGATGAAGCGCACGCCCTTGTCAACCTTCGTGCTCACATCCCCCCAGACCTGCGAGTCGAGCTTCCGCGCCCGGTCCACTGTTGCAGTTGGGGAGTGCCACGTCTGGACCAGGTCGCGTACAAACTCCATGACCTCTTGATCAGACTCCTGATCGTAGGTCCGCGCTCCAACGCTGGCCGCAACGCGCCGTTCCCGAGGCGTCCCTTCGCGCAGCTTTCGCCAGCCGGCGTTTGTGTTCCCGGCTGACTGCCATTCTTTGGCGATCTCTCGACTGGGTGTCAGTACGACACGGGCAAGACGAGCATCCGAACCGCCGTACAGACGTTGGAAGCCCACAAACTCGCCATTCTCCCCAACGGAGACCACTTCCCGGTAGCCGCGTTCCCGCTCGTGATGCAGCCGAACCCACATCATCTCCGGCAACAGCCAACTCAACTGGTCCACTAGGTTCCGCAAGTGGAAAATGGTCAGCAACCCGGGTGCCGTCAGCAGAAACAGCTCTGCGTTCTTCTCCAGCTCCCCCGGTTCCCCAAGCCGAACGACCTGGACCCCCCGCGCCGCCCAGAAGCGATCGTGCAGTTCGGTCGGCGTCAGGCCCCAGACCGTCGGACGACCGTTCTCCGCGCTGTTGACTGTGGCTTGCGTGATCATGCGGTTACTGCCTTGCCGCTCGATCCCTTCTGAGGTCGCTTGCATGGAAGACACCCGTGGCTCAACCAGCGGCATCGTCCGCCTCCTTTCGCGTTCCGGATGCGGCGGCCACGGCTCGCGTGACCGGGTCGAAACGGTCGGCGCGAAGCAGGGCAGTCTGGCGAGAGATTCGATCATGGCCGTCGCCATTGCCGTTGTCAGCCGGGCTCGATCGATGGCTCAATGTCGAAGTTGAGGAGAAGCTCGATCGAGCAATGTCGCGCGCATCCGCCCGGTTAAAGACCATGCCCCCCAGACGGGCCCCAATGGACTCGAGGAAGGCGATCGCCCTCTCGGTAGCCGGGCGTTGATCTCCACGGGAGACAATAAGCACGGTCTGGTCGGCGGCCTTGGCCGCGACCCCGCTTGCCACCGTGTCCGGGAGCGGCCCGGTGTCGACGAGGATGGTATCGAAACGCTCGCGGGCCTCGTTGATCGCGCGGCAAATGCTGCTCGGCGAGACCCGACTTATGTCAGTCGCCTGGGCGTCACCGACCGGAAGGATCGCGAGGTCGGCAATTCCTGTCTCGGCGATGCAGTTCTCCAGCGGCTCGCCATCCAATGCATCGAGCAAGCCGATCGGCATCTTCTCCTGACGGTTTAGTGCTTCCTCCAGATCGTCTTCGTCT
Organism: uncultured Planctomycetaceae bacterium; assembly: GCA_964427875.1. Classification (GTDB taxonomy): domain Bacteria; phylum Planctomycetota; class Phycisphaerae; order SM23-33; family SM23-33; genus CAYRVX01. The sequence continues at coordinate 5,079 of CAYRVX010000015.1, read as the reverse complement.
AGGACGCCCATTTCGACCAGCTTCTGGCCAAGTCGTTTGGATTCGATCTGTGCCAGCCGCAAGGCCTGTTGAAGCTGTTGCTCGCTGACAAGCCCTCGGCGCTGAAGGATCTGCCCCAGGCGGCGTCGGATGATGATCTGCAGCCGGCGGGTCAAGCCGCCCCCGCCAAGATCACAGTCGATCAGCAACGTCTTGCCGCCCGTGGACGCAAAAGACAGCCCAAGCGCCAGCGTCAGGCTCGTCTTCCCGGCCTTGGGTACGGGGCTGGTCACGCTGAATACCTGCTGCCCTGCCCCATCCAGACCCAATTCGAGCAACGTGCGAATGTGGTGAACGGCATAGCAAGCGTTCGCCGCGTTGCCCGGATCGCTGAGGTCATCCGGCAGACGAGGCAGCAGGCCGAGCATCCTGACCTTCCCGATACTCAACTCTGCGTCTTCGGAGCTGCGGAGCCGCCGGTCGCGCCAGCCGAGGAACAGGACCAGCCCAACGCCTAGGCTGCCGCCGCCCATGAACCCGAGCACGGCCAGTTGTTTGCGCTTGCCGCTGTTGGCCGGCAAATGAGTTCCCTCTCCTTTGCTGATGACCGCGATTCGTCCGGTGACCATCTCAACATTGAATTGCTCGATCCGTTGTTTCACCTGCTCAAGCTGCTCCCGCTTGGTCTCCCGGTCGTCTTTGAGGCCCGAGATCGTGACGTTCCTTTGCCCGAGACTGAGCGTCTCTTGCCGAGCCGTGTCATGAAGTTTCTTCAGCTCAGCCTGCCTGGCATGGAGCTTTTCCACTGTGACGGCCTCAGGGGCCAAGCCTTTCGACGGTTGTCCGGTTGCCCACGCAGTCGGTCCGTTCCGACGGAATTCCGCCGCATGCGACTCGATCTCCTGCTCCACGGCGGACCGCAACTTCAGCAGGCCCTGGATCTCCGGGTGTTTCTCGACGAACCGGAGCCGCTGTATCTCGATCTTCTTGTTGAGCTCCCGCTTCTCTTCGAGCAGTTTGCGCATGTGGCCGTCGATAGTGGCGATCTCATGGACCGACATGTCTTCCCAGCGGCTCCGGTCAGTATCGTCGTCCTCCCTCATCTCTTCGTCATTGGGGTCTGGTTTCACTCCGGCTGAGGCCAGGGCAAGTTCCGTCTCTCTCAGGGCTTCCTCGACCTCCTGCATTTTCCCCAACTTGAACTGGTATATCCCCGTAAGCGAGTCGGATCCGTATTCCTTGGCTAGGTCCAAAACTCGTTTGTTCAGGCTGGTAACTTCATTCAGGTATGCTGTCCGTTTGTCCTCAAGTACTTTCAATCGCTCCTGGCGATCTCTGATGCCCCTCTCGCCGAAGATCGCCATATACGCGTCGATGACCGCCGCGACCGCTGCATCCGCCACCTCAGCATCTTCATCCGTGAACGTTACAGCGACCAACGTGCTCCGCACCGGACGTTCCACACTTAGGCTCTCCCGGAACAGTTCCCTCGCAGCCGGGGACAAGGCCCCGTTGAGTCGGGGCTGCTTCTCCCCGAGCTTGGCCACGGCTTGGTCGAGCACCCGCGGGCTCTGCAGAAACTCGACCTGCGAGGCCACAAACTGATCGAACATCGGCATGGTCCTGGTCATCTCGGTTTCATAGAGAATTCGAGGAATGTAAGGCTTGACCTCGATCACCCCCCTGCTTTGGTACGTGGGCTCACACGCCTTGTATCCCAACGCCCCTCCTCCTGCCGCGCCGATTGCGCCAAGTAGAATGGCCCACACGTACCTTCCGCGGAGCAGTCGGTGCAGCTTCCTGAACGAATGGGCCTGTCCGGCCGGTGCTGATGCGGCGGGACCAGGAAGTTCCGGCGCACCTCGGGCGTTCTCGAGCCTTTCGTTGACTGCGCTGATCGCACGCTGATTCATCGTTGGACTCCTGTCCCAATCGCCGCGATGACGGGCTGAATGGCATCCATGAAGGTCTTGAAGATCCGGTCCCGGTCCGCCGGGGCAATCCGCTCACCGAAGACCACTTGGACCTGGCCGGCTCCAAAGAAATGGGTCCGGTAATCGGCGCGCGCGGCTCCCACGGCGGAGATGTTGGGAGTTATTGTTCCATCGGGAAGCAGTAGGACGTTGACGACACGGATGATCCGCAACAGCGGCGGCTCGCCTTGGCGGACCTCATGTCTCGTGAACTCATATTCCTTTGCCGGAATGACTGTGCCCGGCTTGACTCGGCAGACGACCGGGCGGTCTCGTCGTAGCTTCCAGCCGTTAGCAGGATAGCACACTGGCGGATAGTGGCTTCCCATGTCTCGTGCGTCAGAGCAATGTATCACCAGCAGATCGACGGACGGCCCGTTTTGCCCATACGTATAGCGCCGGCTGCACATGGCGTTGGGGTGCAACATTCTTCCGGCGGCGGCCGGCACCGCCACATGGACTCCGGACCAGTTGCCAATCTCTTTCGGAATCCGGCCAGGAACCTCGGGCTCCCCATCACCTTTGGGCTTCCCAACAGCTTCGAGCACCCGCTTGTGATAAGGCGCCGCGTCATCGGGCGTAGGGTGAGTGAGCACGTCTGCGGTGACCCCAGCCAGTATCAGAAGGGTCACTGCCGGCGCCAGGAACCGCCTCATCGGTCTTTTGAGCTTCATTCCCACTCCTGCCTTTCAGTCGTACGCCAATGTATATCTGGCAACGGGTAGTTGCGCCCATCTCAGCACGCGGATGATGCCGAACAGCATCAGGAATGCCACGGCCAGCATGCCCCAGGCGCTGAACTCATGGAAGGCGTCCGCCACGTTCTTGCTTCCGTTCCCGTAGAGCCAGACTGTCGGGACTAAGCGTATGACATTGCACGCGACGGCCGATATCGGACTAGCCGCCACGATCAGCACGCGGACATACCACCTCAGCGGTGTGCCGAAGGCGAAGGTATAGGACACCAGGACCAGGGCGAATACCATTCGAAGTCCGTTACAGGCCTCGGCGATGCCCACCCGGATGCCGTTGATGGTTAAGACATTGCCGGATCGGGTCGCAGGAACGCCGATGATCTCCAGCAGCCTCTGCGTCACGTCGGCAGTATGCATCTCTAAAGGGATTGCGATCTGCTGTCGCACCATCCCGGGGATCGGAACCAGGAACACGAGCGCTACGAAAGCCGGCAGGAACCGCCAGATCACCTCCATGCCCAGAATCGACACGATGCACCCGAGCACGAGCAAGATCGACCCACCGTGCCAGAACGACTGAATCGCATTGTTGTAGCCGATCCACGACACAAGCCAGCCCACAGCCGCAACTATGGGACCAAAGTATGTCGCGACCGGACGGCACTGTGTGAGCCGGGCTCGCCGACACCAAATCAACCACGCAAACACGATCGGCACGAGGAAGATGTGGCTCGATTCCTCGTCCCTCACGGCAATGTGAAGGATGTCCTCCCACGCGTCGTGTGTCGCCGCCACCCCGAGCAGAAGCATCGCCAAGCTCCCGGCGAGGTGCCAGCCAGTCCAGCCGTTTCGCTTCAGGAACCTCGGTATCCTCACCTTCTGATCCTCCGCCGCGACCTTCCATCCGCAGCAATGACTTGGTCGGTCGCCGCCTGTCCTCGGGCCACTACGCCTCCCGCGCAAACCACCGAATGAACGACCGTGGCCCCGCTTTCGACCTGACCGCCCTGAAGGACCACCGAGTCATGGATCCTGGCGCTCGAATCCACTTGCGCGCCGGCCTCAACGATGGAGAATGTCGTGCGCCACTTCTCCGCGAAGGCACCGGAGTTCTCGTCGGTATCAGCTCTGCCACGATGGTACTGGAATAGCGCCTTCAGGTAGTCGTCACGGCTGCGGACCGGCATCGCCATCGGCTGTTCTCGACTGACAACCGTCACGCTGTAACGCGCGGCGATTCGCGACAGGGCTTGCTCCTTCATGTCCACAAAGCCTACCTTTGGGATCGATCGCAGGGCCCCGCAACGAAGGAGCATTAGGCCCGCCGGAGTACCATCCTGATGAGACATAAGACTCACGTCCCGCCTCGCCTTGGCCAGCGACGCGAGCATTTCGGCAAGAGATTCCAGAACCAACTGATTCCCGTTGGCGACGACAATGTAATCGTCGTCCCCGTACTCCTCAGCTGCATCTCGCAGCACCCCACCAGTGCCTCGGTATTCGCCCGCATCGATTTCCAGTCGCACATTCCACTGGCCATCAGACGGGCGGACGGTCGGCGGAACTGCCTGCCGATTGACGATGATCCGGACGGTAAGCTTCTCGGCCCCGAGCGTGCTCGAAAGCATCGCCGCTTGGCCTCGCCAGGCATCGAGAATCGAGAAATCCCTATCAATGGGCAGGCTGAGTATCGCCCGCTTTAGCCTCGAACTCAGCTCCGTCGGACGAACCAGCCCGGCCAACAGGATTACCGCCCGAATGCGATCACGCATCGCCTCGAAGTCGCGGCACCTGTCAGCCGAGCCCGATCGGACGTGTACCTGATTCCTCTGGACCGATCCTGCCGTCATAGTCTCCCTCCTCGCCAGGAGAGCGTATGGGCACTAGCTCTGGGAGCCGGACTGGGTTACCCGGCATTCGTCATGATCGGAACAACCCATGCTCTGAACGACCCCCATGAAAGCGACCCCGTACACACGACAGTCCCGCGCGGCTTCCGCCCGGCTCCGCTGACGGGCGGTGAAGACTTGTGTCCTTGGCTACGTCGCGACCCAGGAGGCGATCGAGAAGAAGACGCATGGGACAAGAGCATGAACGGTTCTGGGACTCATCCGGCCGCGTCGAGTTCCGTATCCGAGGACGAACAAGGACATAGCTGTGCAGAGCCAAGCTAGGCCAGCGCCAGCGCCAGGTAGGCACCAGGATAGGAGCCGGGTGCTCCAGAAGCCGATGACAGCAGGCAAGCCCACGAGAGCCGGATACCAGACGGCCAGGAGCAGCCTCCTGAGACCGAGGAGTCTTCTGGTTCCTGTGCTTCTCGAGCACAGGAAGGTACCGGGAGCAAAGATCTTGTCAACGCAAATGTTCCCAGTCGCCTCTAGCCCTTAAACAAGCGATCTCTGAAGGCCGTATTGGCCCGGGGCGGGCCGGTT
>CAYRVX010000014.1:63180-80084 GCA_964427875.1 uncultured Planctomycetaceae bacterium | reverse complement strand
TCAACCAGATCCGGATGAAGATCGGCGTGATGTTCGGCAACCCCGAGACGACGCCCGGCGGCAACGCGCTGAAGTTCTACAGCTCCGTCCGTATCGAGGTCCGCCGCGTCAGCACGATCAAGGAGGGCGACGAGGCCGTGGGCAATCGCGTCCGCGTGCGGGTCGTCAAGAACAAGATCGCCCCGCCGTATCGCAGGGCCGAGTTCGACATCCTCTTCGACAGCGGCATCAACACCATCGGCGACCTGCTCGACCTGGCCGTGGAGAACGACGTCATCACCAAGCAGGGCGCCTGGTTCAGTTGCGGCGACGTCCGGCTGGGCCAGGGACGCACCAAGGCCGTCGGCTTCCTCAAGGACAATCCCGATCTCATCGAGGAGGTCCGCCACGCCGTCCTCGAGCGGGTCGCCCCGCACCTGCTGGAGCAACCGCCCCAGAAGTAGCCGGGCCGGCAGACATGTCGCCACGGCTTGGTTTGAGCATTTCGACCTGCTGTATTGGCAGCAGGAGCGCCGCCAAGGCCCTGGCAACAGAGGCTGAAGGGCCGCGAGGAGGCCCGCATGGTTGTGAACGCTGACAAGCCGCAACGCTGGAAGGTGGACATCGCGCGATCCGTCGATTACTACAACAAGTGGTTTCTCAGGTTCGCGCCGAGGGCCTACCGAGAGACCCGGGAGAAGACCGCGAAGCAAGTGGAGGCAGCTCTGCGCTGGGCAAACAACCTGCGAGATATTTCCCACAACATGCTCCGGGAGCACCCGGAGGTTTTGCAGATGCTTCGGATGGCGACGGCGCCGCCTCTGGCCCGCGACAGGCTGGTGGGTCTGGCCGGCGTATCCAAGAATCTGGTCAAGAACATGGAGGACCATGGGCGGGTGTCGCCTCGTCTGGAGAAACGCCGAGCCGATAGGGAGCTCCGAGCTATCGGCAGGATGATCGTGCGGCTTGCGGACCGGGACATATTCCCTTGGCTGGAAGGCGGCACTGAACCCGAGCAGCAAGACGTCTACAGGGCCTCAACTATCGTGGCGGATCGGCTTTGCGGAGCGGTTGCCAATCCGATCATCAGGAACGCCCAGGAGCGCAGGCAACTTGCCGCGATCAGGCGCTGGCTCGAACGGCGGGGATACTCCCACGCCAAGCCCGGCCCAAAGTCCACACCTCAGGAGATGCGCGCGGGCACATTCAGCTTCCGCCTTAACGTGCCCGTCGCTCTCAACGGGAAACGACGTGTCAACGTGGCTGTGGATGTGGCCGTCAAGCCGGTGAGGGCAGGGGGCCGCGGTCTGCCCCTCTTGGTGGAGGCAAAATCGGCGGGTGACTTCACGAACACCAACAAGAGACGCAAAGAAGAGGCTACGAAGGTGAACCAGCTTCGCGGCGCTTACGGCAATGAGGTCACCTATGTGCTTTTCCTTTGTGGTTACTTCGACAGCGGGTATCTTGGCTATGAGGCGGCGGAAGGGATAGACTGGGTCTGGGAACATCGGATCGACGATCTTGCCGAGTTCGGCCTCTGACAAAGGGCAAGCATGAGCTTGTTGGAAGAGAAGCGACTGCATCTCCAAGCAACCTTGGACGCTGCGAAGTCTCAAGGGGAGAGAAACAAGCTTGGTCAGTTCGCCACACCCAGTGTCCTGGCGACCGAGATTGTACGTCTGGCCAAGTCCTTGCTGGGACCAGCAAGGTCCATCCGTTTCATGGACCCCGCCTTCGGAACAGGTGCGTTCTACTCCGCCCTTCTTCGCTGCTTTGGGCGAGACACGATCCAAGCAGCAATCGGCTACGAGATTGACCGCCACTATGGCGAACAGGCGGCCCGACTATGGGCAGATTCTCCCCTTGACCTGCGGTTGGCGGATTTCACTCGGAGCGCCATCCCGGTGCACGGCGAAGGGAAGGTGGACCTCGTTGTGTGCAATCCTCCGTATGTCAGGCACCATCACCTGGCGAGGGCCCAGAAGGCAAGGCTCCAGAGGGTCGCCCGCCAGACAGCAGCGGTGCAGATGAATGGGCTGGCTGGCCTCTATTGCTACTTCCTTTGCATCTGTCACGCCTGGATGGCGGATGAGGGCTTGGCCGTATGGCTGATCCCAAGCGAGTTCATGGATGTGAATTACGGGACGCCGCTCAAGGAGTATCTCCTCAGGCGAGTGGCCCTGCTCCGGGTGCATCGCTTTGACCCAAGTGATGTGCAATTCGCGGATGCGCTTGTTTCCTCCGCCGTAGTGTGTTTCAGGAAATCCGGGCCCGTCCCTGGGCATGTTGTCACGTTCACATATGGCGGGTCATTGAGAGAACCTCGCATATCGAGGCTGATCGAGGCGGCTTCGCTTCGAGCAGACGCCAAGTGGTCAAGAGCACCGTTCGCAACGGATGGTGATGAAGCCGACTACAGAGGCCCGAAGCTCTCCGACTTCTTCGCCATCAAGCGCGGTCTGGCAACGGGAGCTAATGACTTCTTCATCTTGAGGGCGAGAGACGCAATCGAGCGCCAGATCCCAGAGGCGTTTCTTGAGCCTATCCTGCCCAGCCCAAGGCTTCTGACGGCTGACGAGATAGACGCCGACAGGCACGGGAATCCCCTGATTGAGCATAGGCTCTTTCTGCTGAACTGCCCTCTGCCGGAAGCGGCTATCCGGAAGAGCCACCCCCACGTGTGGGAGTACTTGCAGGAAGGGATGGCCAGGGAGATCCATCAGCGATATCTATGCAGACACCGCCGCCCGTGGTACTCGCAGGAACGTCGCCCCGCCGCGCCATTCCTCTGCACGTACATGGGACGCAGAAAGAGCGATAGGGGCGCCTTCCGCTTCATATTGAATCACTCCCGAGCGACGGCGGCAAACGTCTACCTGTTGCTCTACCCCAGGCCTGACGTCGCCAGGGCGACGGGCGCGAGCCCTGAGTCGAGGCGAGCCGTCTGGCGAGCCCTTCAGGCCATAACCACGGAATCGCTCCTTCGAGCCGGTCGGGTTTACGGGGGTGGGCTCCACAAGCTGGAGCCCAGGGAACTTGGCGAAGCCCCAGCCGAGACGATCCTCAAGGCACTCCCCGAACTTCAGTCGCCATGCCAGTGTCAGCTTCACCTGTTCGAAGGCTGAGAACGCTCTGGGCACGCGACCGTACTGGGGCATGGTTCGCCCCAACCGCGTGCGCACGCTGTAGCCGGCAGCTGGAGTTTCTGCGTGATGGCGCTGCGCAGGCCATCCTCTCCTGCCGACATTTGCCCTCTTCGTCGCTCTTGCATCAGGAGCACCTTGCCCGTAGCATACGCAACGCGCGGAGGCGCGAGGAATGGACCTGGCCGTACAGAAATCGCCGGACCTTCACGGGACCGTCAAGGTCCCGCCGAACAAGAGCCATTCGTTCCGCGCGCTGATCATGGCGGCCCTGGCGGAAGGCACGAGCAAGATCATCGCCCCGGCCGCCTCCAACGACTGGATGAGGGGCATCGAGGCGCTGGAGACGTTCGGCGCGCAGATCACCCCGAAGGCCAACAGTGCCTGGGAAATCCTCGGCACGGGCGGGGAGCTCAAGACGCCCGACGACGTGATTGACTGCGGCAACAGCGGCATCATCCTGCGGTTCTTCATGGGCCTCGCGGCGTGCTGCGAGGGCTACACCGTGCTGACCGGCGACCACTCGATCCGTCACATTCGGCTCTGCCAGCCCCTGATCGACGCGCTGAAGGACCTCGGCGCCTGGGCCGTTTCGACCAAGGGCGACGGGCACGCCCCGATCGTCGTCCGCGGGCGCCTCAAGGGCGGGCGTGCCGAGATCGACGGCATGGACTCCCAGCCCGTCTCGTCGTTGTTGATCGCCGCGTCGCTGGCCGACGCGCCGAGCGACCTCATCGTCCGCCGGCCGGGCGAAAAGCCCTGGGTGGGCGTCACGCTGGACTGGCTCGCCCGCTGCGGGGTCGAGTACAGCAACGACAACTTCGAGCACTATCGCATCCGCGGGCGCAGCCGCTGGGGGGCCTTCGAGGCCAAGGTCCCGCTGGACTGGTCGGCGGCGTTGTACCCCATCGCCGCGGCCGTGGTCACCGAGGACAGCGAGGTCCGCATCCACGGGATGGACTTCGCCGACAGCCAGGGCGACAAGGCCGTCGTGGACGTCCTGCGGGACATGGGCGCCGACATCGAGGTCGCCGACGACGTCATCGCCGCGAGGAGCAGCAAGCTCGCGGGGCGCGAGATCGACTGCAACGATTTCATCGACCAGTTCATGCTCCTGGCCGTCGTCGCCACGCGGGCCGAAGGCGAAACCGTCCTGGCGAACGCCGAGGTCTGCCGCCACAAGGAATGCGACCGCATCAGCGAGATGTGCAAGGCGCTCACGGAAATGGGCGCCGAGGTCGAGGAGCGGGACGACGGGCTGGTGATCCGCGGCGGGCCCCTTCGCGGCGCGAGGCTCGACAGCCGCTGGGACCACCGAATGGCCATGACCCTCGCCGTGGCCGGGCTCGTCGCCGACGGCACGACCGTGATCTCCGGCGTCGAGTGCGTCAAAAAGACGTTCCCCGCGTTCGTCGCCGAGATGCAGGCGATCGGCTGCGACATGCGGGCGATGAAGTGATGCCGCGCCGCCGGCGCGTGCGGCCGGCCGGCGACAATCCCGCACCAAGGAGAACCAGGACAAGGAGACAGGCAAGTGCTAGGCAACACCTTTGGACGAGTGTTCCAGGTAACGACCTGCGGCGAATCGTACGGCTGGCATCAGACGGCCGAGGAGTCCGGCTACGGGGGGGCGCTGTTTGCGGTCGTCAGCGGCGTGCCGGCCGGCATCAAGCTGGACGCGCAGAAGATCCAGAACGAGCTCGACAAGCGCCGCCCGGGCCGGAGCAAGATCGACTCGCCCCGCAAGGAGACGGACCGCGTGGAGATCGTCAGCGGGATGTTCGAGGGCAAGACGACCGGCGCGCCGGTGGGCCTGCTGATCCGCAACATCGACACGCAGGACATCCACATCGACCAGTATCGCCAGGTCAAGGACGTCATCCGCCCCGGCCATGCGGAAGTGAATTTCTTCTACAAGTACGGCCGGCACGCCGACTGGTGCGGGGCCGGGCGGGCCAGCGGCCGCGAAACCTGCGCCCGCGTCGCCGGCGGGGCCGTCGCCAAGCAGATCCTCGCACGCGAAGGCATCGAGGTCCTCTCCCACGTGATCGAGTCGCACGGCATCAAAGGGCGCTGCCTGACCGGCGGGACCATGAGCTTCCAGGAGATGAAGGCCAACTACCGCAAGAACGACCTGAACTGCTGCGACCTCGACGCGGCGGATGAGATGCTCGCGGACCTTCTGGAAGTGCGCGAGGCGGGCGACACGGCCGGCGGGGTGATCGAGCTGGTGGCGCGGGGCGTGCCCGCCGGGCTCGGCGAGCCGGTGTTCGACAAGCTGAAGGCCACGATCGCGCACGGGCTGTGCAGCATCGGAGCGATGACCGGCCTCGAGTTCGGCGACGGCTTCCGGGCCGCGAAGATGCTCGGCAGCGAGTGGAACGATCAGCCGTTACTAGAGGACGGCAGGGTCCGCTTCGAGACCAACCACTGCGGGGGCTTCCTCGGAGGCATGAGCAACGGCGAGGACCTGCTCGTCAAGATGTCCGTCAAGCCCACCCCCACGATCTCGAAGAACCAGAAGACCGTGGACATGATGACCATGGAGGCCAAGACGCTCGAGGCCATCACCCGCCGCGACGTCACGATCCTGCCGCGGATCTATCCCGTGGCCGAGGCCATGGCCGCCATCGCCGTTCTCGACGCGCTGTACCTGGCCCGGGGCTGGTACGCCGTCGCCAAGCCCGAACAGAAGTGGATCGACCTCACCGAGCCCAGAAACAAGGGAGAATATACAATCTGATCGCACTTGAGGTGCCCCGCGGCGATGCTATCATGGTTGCGGACGTACGGTCCGCGACGGTCGCGGGCCAGTGGCCGCCCGGCAGGTGTGGGACGGCGGCTTTCGAGCCACGGTCAGATTCCTCCCGCACGCGCAGAAAGCAAGGAGAACACGAATGAAACGTCTGGTGCCAGTTGTGGGGCTTTGTCTGGTGAGTTTAGCCGTCCTTTCCGGATGCTCGCAGTCGATCCAGTTCGACAATTCGTACTTCTACGACAAGGACGGCAAGTTCCTGGAGGACAAGGCCAAGGACGCCTATATCGCCCTGATGAAGCACCACGGCTATCCCGTCTACAAGGAGATGCGGGAGAAGATCTGGGTCTCGGACTACGGGAAAGGCGAGTTCGCCAGCCTCGGCCTGGGGGCCAGGATGTGGGTGAACAACGAGACGGACCGCTACATGCTCATGGACATCTACCTGCTGCCGAACCAGATGCTGCCGGAGCATTGGCACCTGAAGACGGAGAAGAACCCGGCGAAGATGGAGGGCTGGCTGATCCGCTACGGCCTGAGCCACGTGGTCGGCGAGGGCAAGGCGAACCTCGGCCGCGAGGTGGTCGTCCCCAAGTGCCACATGGGCGGCAAGGTCACGACGCACCACGAGGTGGCCTGCGGGCCGGGCGATTTCGCCCCGCTCGTCCGCGTGGGCGCGAGGCATTGGCAGCTCGCCGGTCCGGAAGGCGCCATCATGAGCGAGGTCGCCAACGTCCACGACGACAGCGGCGTCCGCCACTCCGACCAGGCCGCCAACGATCACTTCCTCGGCAAGTAGCAATCCCGCGCCGACACGAAGCCGGACCTCAAGGGCCCCCGAGAGATCGGGGGCCCTTTTCGGCGGTCGGGCCGGGATCGAGAACGTATCGCACGCCCCGCAGCGGGTTGCGCTGCGTGTCGAGCAGGTGCCCGCAGAACTTCCAGTCGCCGCCGCCCTGGGTGACCTTGATCAGGAGCCGATTCCGCCCTTTGCGCAGACGAAGCGGGACCTCGTCCTCCATGGAGCGATAGGCGCGCGCCGCCAGGTTCGTGTGGATGCGCGCGGCGTCGAGCCAAACGACCACGCCGTCGTCGCTGCCCACCGCCAGCAGGGCGTCGGTCGCCCTGTCGCTGTCGATCCAGGTCAAGGCGTAAGCGGCTGCGCTCGTGCCGCCGTAGAGCTTGTTGAAATCGATCACGTGCTCGGCGCCGCACGCCAGGTCGCTCGGGCGCCGGCAGCGCCGCCAGCGGATCTTCTTTCTTCTCCTGCCGGTGTATTCGGCGCCCAGTCTGGCGGGCCCCTTTTCGACGGGGTGGGCGATGTCGTTCCTCTCCCCGCCGCGGTTGTCGAACGGGCCGATGACCCACCAGCGAGGGATGGAGGGGAAGACGACGCGGCTGTCGGCCAGCGACAGCTTCAGGCCGGACCAGTCCAGCTCGGCCCGCGCGTGCAGGCGAAAGGCCGCCGGCTGCGTGGTCGGCGGGGCGACCCACCGGGCGTCGGCGGTCTGGCCCGGGCCCGCGGCGAGCTCTATCGGGGCCGCGGCGCCCCCGGGGCCCGCGCGGAAGGTCACCGCGGCGGTGATCCGGCCTTCGGCCGGCCCGCGAAGGCGGGCGATGAGCTTCGGGCGCCGCCCGGAGGCATCCTCGGCGAGCCGCAGCTTCAGCGACACGCCGAGCAGCTCGGCCGTGGCCGCCTCGGCCAGCCGCGAGTCGCCGACCGCCCGAACGTCCCGGACGACCCGGCGGAACCCGGCCGCATGCTCGTCCATCGCCGCCCGCTGCGTCCCGGCGTCCTGACCCATGGCCGAGACCATCCGATCCCTGAGGGCAAGCAGCGAGCCCGGAGCGGCCTTGCCGAGCCTCCACGCCGCCCGGTACAGCCTGTATGTCGCGGCGTCGCCGGCGAACCGCCACCGGTTGGGCGGCCCCGGCCGGGTGAGATCGGGCGGCATCTTCCGGGCGGCGTCGAAGAATGGCGTCACCCCGTGGTAGCCGTCCTTGGCGATGACCGCCGACGGCCTGGCGAGCATGCGTTTTCTCGCCATGGCCGTCAGCGGCAGCGAGCAGTTGAAGGCCTTGACCGAGCCCTTCGGCCCGGCGCGGAGGGTGATCTCGAGCGCCTTGGCGGCGACCCGGGCGGAGAGTCCGACGCGATGCCCGTCTGACCTCATGCCCGCGCGCACGGCTGCCGGGATGGGGACCTCCATTTTCTTGAGCTTCAGTTGCGTGCCGTCCATCACGAGCGTCTTGCCGGCCTGGACGTACACGTTGATCTGGCCCGGCGCATCCTGGGGCAGCCGGGCCGGACGCTTCGGCCTCTTGCCGGTGATCACCCCGAACGCCAGCCCGCACAGGCCGTGATCCGGATTGCGGGAGAAGTCCAGCACGGCCCCGACGGCGGGTTCGGGGCCGCCGCGCCGGACCGGGGCGACGATGTGTGCCGCAAGCGGCTCGGCCGGGTAGTCCATACGAAGCGGGTCGAAGACCGCCCGCTCGCCCAGCGGCAGGTTGATGTTCGTCTGGGAGAACGGCGTTTTTTGCGGCCAGCCGTACGACCACAGGGCGTTGCCAACCTGCTCCCAGCCCCAGTCCACGTAATGGAACGTGCTGCGGCGGGCCGAGACCCAGCGCTTCCACTCGTCGTTGAGCCGATCGAGGTCGTCGTAGATCTCCCTCATGAGCCTCTCGTCGTTGTCCTTCAGGTTCGCGCCGGCCAGTGCGAACAGCTCGTCGCGCCACAGCCGCCACTTCATCAGCCTCTCCGGGTCGGTCCACATGAACTGCGTGTACAGCCCGGCGAGCGGGCCGCTGCCGTCGTCCCGGAGGTACTTGCGGATCGGGCGGAACTCCTTCGCCAAGGCCCCCAGGGCGGTGTCGTACGGGTTGTTGACCGTCGGCTTGTCGAGCACGCTGACGGTCAACTGCTTCCTGTTGCGGTCGTAGACGTGGTTGGCGAAGGCGTACGTGATGCCCTCCAGGAAGCGGAACGGGACGTTGTAGCACGAGCCGGTGACACATGCCTGCATCAGGTGGAGATTCTCGTGGATGACGAGGTCTCGCTTATGGTACCTCAGCGATCCGCTGGGGTAGTTGTAGGCGGCCTTGAGGAAGTCGAACGTCACGCCGCCGCCGGACTGCCCCCAGCGGAACCCGCCGTCGGTGAAGGTCGCCTGGCGCAGCGAGGCCAGCGTCTTGCCGTACACGAAGACCATTCGCTTGCCCTCGATGCCGTCGGGCTCGGCGCCGATCACCCGGATCATGTGCGGGTAGGCCAGCTCCGCCCAGGTGAGGCACTCGCGGGCCCACTTCTCGGGCATGTCGGTCTTCACCGCGTAGTGCCGGCTGACGTACCACGTGTATCCGGGCGTGTTCCTGACGCGGCCGTTCGAGAAGTTCGGCGGGACGCTCTGGCCGGTCTTGACGATCTTGATGCTCTTCAGCGTGCTCGTCCGCCCGGAGACAATCACCTCCACCGGCGTCTCGGACGGCGGAGGGACCTTGTCGGCAGCGAGGGCCGGGCTCGCCGCCAACACGGCCGAGAAAACGCAGGCAGCCGTGCGCACCATCGATGGCTTCGTGCTCGCAAACATGTCGCGTCCCATGAACCCAAACTCCTGTCGACCTGCACAGTCTCCTCATATAAACGCCGGCGAGCGGGACATGATCCTTGGCCGCGTCGTAGTTTTCGGTGTAATATTCCACGGGCCGGCCCGACCATAAGACGGAACCCGTCCGGCGGCGGGCAGAGGAGTACCGTTCATGGCATCTCTCTGGGTAACACTGACGGAGCTGGGCACGGTCGCGTGGGTGATGATCATGATCGTCGGCGTGGTCACCGTCCAGGGCATCCTCGTCATCGTCAAGATGTGGATCAAACACCGCGAGCGCATGGCGATGATCGAGAAGGGCATCGACCCCGGCGCGGCCGAAGAGGCGTACAAGAAAGACGAGATCTGATCGCAGGCGGCACGTCTCCGTCCTGACCTCTTCATCAGCCGCGGTGAGCCGAAGGCCCACGAACGACCGCTCAGTCCAGCCTCCACAGCTCCACGTCGTCGAACCATGCAACGTCCTTTTCCGCCGCCTGATCTCCCACGCCGAGGAGGATGACCAACTGCCCCGCCGTTTCGGGCACCTCGACGACGCCGAAGATCTCGCTGTACTTCTCCGGCGGCCCGGCGGTGTAGAAGACCCGGTCCTGTGTCTCGGCCGTCCATTTGCCCTCGGCGGTCTGCCAGCGGATGCGGACCCACGCCCGGCCCTTGCCTTGAAGCCTGCGAGCGGCGCGGACGGCGAAGCGATCGCCCGGCTCGGCGGGGTACCTTTGGATAAAACACCCGCTGCGCACGTTTGCGGCCTTGGCCGAACCTTCGCCCCCCGCCCCGCTCCGGCGGTCCCAGGTGAAGGTGCCCTTTGAGGCCGTTTCCTGCCAGGCGCCCCATCCGGCGGGCGGGCGGCCGTCGCGCCACTTCTCGACCCGCCCGTCCTCGAGGCGCAGCTCGGCGAAAGAGAAATCGCCGTTGCGGGCCAGGTCCTCCTGCTTGCCCGCCTGCTTGCGTTCGGCGATATGCGCCCTGGCGTACTCGACCGGGTCGCGGGCGTAGCCAAGCGCGTCCTGGCAGCCGGGCAGGGCCTCCGGCCAGGCCCTGGCGTTCACACGCCCGTTCGGCGTGGGCCACCAGCGGAACTTCTCGCCGTAGATCCAGACGTACTCGTCGGCCACGCGGAGGGCCGTCTGGACGTTGATCCGCAGGCGCTCCACGCGCGGGCCGCCCTTGCCGTCAACGTACCACTGGCCCCACTTCGAGTCCTTCGGGTTCCAGTAGGCGTCCAGGTAGACGCCGAAGCCCACCTGCACCTGGGCGCGATACTTCGCGCGGTTCTCCGGCGAGACGAGCTCCTGGCAGGCGCCCTTGATGAGGGTCCCCGCCTCCAGGTACTCGGCCGCGCTGTTGTACCGATACGCCCACTCGCAGCCGTCCACGAACGTCACGCCCGGCGGGGCGGCGTCCAGCCAGCCGTCGATGAACGCCGGGTACAGGCCGTACGTCATCGGCTCGAGCACGCGCCGAGGGTCGGCGTTCCCCGTGGCGCCGGCGCCGACGATGTTCATGAAATAGCACATGAGCGTCAGGTCGGGATACTGCTCGACGACGGCCTGCATGACCTCCCGGCCGCGCTCGCGGGCCTTTGCGTGATACGCGTTGAAGGTGTGTTTGCCGCGCTGCGGCTGGGCGGCGTACTTGAACTGCGCGTGCGGCGGGGCGTAGGGCTCGGGGTCGAACAGCAGCCCCTTGAAGCCCGACGCCTTCGCGACCCACGCGGCGATCCGCCAATGCTCGACGATCTCCCGCCAGCCGGCGTCGTCGAACCAGTCCACCTTGCCGGGATTGGCACCCACCAGGATGAAGTTGTCCGTGAACCGCCTGAGCTTGCAGCGCCGCAGGTTCGCGACGCACGGCTGGAACCACTTCCGCTGCCACGCGTCCTTCAGGAACACCCAGTGCAGCGGCAGGCGGCGCTTCCCCTCAACGTGCCCGCTGATTCTGACGACCACGCCGTCGAACGGGCGCTTCTCCATCTCCTTGTGGTGCTTCAGGAGCCGCTCGGAGTCGGCGTGGTCCCAGCCGGTGGCGATGAGCTTCTTCCGCCGGCGGGCATCCTGCGCGCCGGCCGACGCCGACAGGCCCGCGCAGATCACCATCCCCGCCAAAACCACCCACGCAGCTTGCCACGAGATCTTCATGCCCGTTCTCCCAGAGGGGCGATCCTACGCATCCTGGCCGGCGGCTTCAAGCGATTCGACCGCCCGGGCGGCGGCAAGCGGGCCGACGAGATCGCCAACGCCATCCTCCAGACCAAGCAGCGCCCCCCCCGGCCGTCTGAAAACGCCGGCCCATGAGCGCCGGCGAATGGGCCGGAAGCCCCCAACGACCCTATGGCATCGCTACGCGCAGGGCAGTAGCATATCCACGTCGTCAGCGCGTACGCGTCCACGCCGCAAGGAAGGCACGAAATGGCCCACTACCTGCTGAGTTGCGCAGCCGTCCTCCTGGCGTTCTCCGCCGCCGCCGCGGCCGAGACGCTCACCGTCGAGGTCCGGGCCGGCAAGCACGACCGCCGGGACGTCCCCGTATCGCTCACGCTGCCGAAGTCGCTCGCCCGTGCCAAGCACTTCTCGCTGACTCGCCTGGACACCGGCCGGGTGACTTCCGTCCAGCTCGCGCGGGGTGAGTCTCCTTCGCTCGTCTGGATGATCGCCGAGCCGCTCAAGGCCGGGCAGAGGAGACGATACCGGCTCGTCGCCGCGAGCAAGGCCCCCAAACCCACGACCCTGTCGGCCGTGACGGTCACGGACGACGGCAGGCACCTTCACGTGAAGGTAGGCCGCCGGGCCGTGCTGACCTACAACCACGCCGTCGTGCCCTCCCCCGACCCCAAGGAGCCCTGTTACCGCCGCAGCGGCTACATCCATCCGCTGCTGAACCCCGCCGGGCAGGTGCTGACCGACGACTTCGCGCCCGACCACCCCCACCAGCACGGCATCATGTTCCCGTGGACCAGGTGCACGTTCCAGGGCGAGCCCGTGGAGTTCTGGAACCAGAAGCTCGCTCTCGGCACGGTCGAGCACGCGGGCCTCGAGGCGACCGGCGGCGGGAGCGTCTTCGGCTTCTTCACGGCGAGGCTGCGCCACGTGGCCGTCAAGGCGCCGGGCGGGCCGAAGGCGGCGCTCATCGAGACGTGGGCCGTGCGCGTCTACAACACCGCCGGCGGGTTCCTCTTCGACCTCGACTCGACGCAGCGCTGCGCAACGAAGGGCCCGCTGGAGATCCGGAAGTATCACTACGGCGGCATGGCCATTCGGTGCCGTCGCGAGTGGATCGGCAAGGGCGGCTTCCTCACCAGCGAGGGCAAGACCCGCGCCGACGGCAACCACTCGCGCCCGCGCTGGTGCGACGTGCACGGGAAGATCGGCGGCGAGGAAACGGGCGTGGCGATCCTGTGCCACCCGGGCAACTTCCGCTTCCCCCAGCCGGTCCGGCTGCACCCGAGCAAGCCGTACTTCTGCTTCTCGCCGATGGTGCTGGGGGCCTTCCGGATCGACCCGGGCAAACCGTACGTCTCGCGATATCGCTTCCACGTCCACGACGGCAGACTCGACCCGGCCGTTGCCAATGCGCTGTGGCAGGATTACGCCGACCCCGCGGAGGCGCGCGTCGTGGAGTAGCCGCCCGGCCCCCTCGACGTGCGGCGCACCGGCGGAACACGATCGGCTCGCCAGCGTCGAAGAAGGAGATGCGGTTTACAATGTTCATGGAAAGGAATCGAGCATGCATGGAAAGGCCATGATGGCGGCCGCGTTGGCAGTGGCAACCTCCCTGTGCCCTTCGGTCGGCGCCGCCGAGGCGGAGGCGCCCGCAGCGCAGGAGTCGTTGCAGCTCTTCACGGCCAGAGAGCAGGGCGTCTTCAACGATCTATACAAGCAGCGGCTGGCAAAGGCCACCAGCCGAAAGGCCAAAGAGGCGCTGGCGAAGGAGCTGCTGACCGAGGCCGCCAGCGCGGAAGGCGGGCTGAAGTACCTCCTGCTGACGGCGACGAAGGACATGGCCACGGAAAGCGGCGACCTTGAGACGGCCGTGACGGCCGTTGAGCAGGTCGTCGAGACGAAGCGGGGAGACCCAAAGACGCTCCTGACCGAACTGCTGGACCTGCAACTGAAGTGCTTCCAGATGTTGAGCAGGAAGCGCTTCCCGGTCAAAGAGAGACCGGCCAGGAAGAAGCAGCTCTACGCGCTGGGCGGCAAGATCGTCGACAACGCCATCACGCTGGGCAACATGCACCGCTCCGAAGCCAAGTACGCCGCCGCCGAGAAGGCCGAAGCCTCCGCGGAGAGGACGGCCGAGCTGATCTCCTCGGCTCGGCTGGGCCAGTTGCGCCAGGGCATCCTCATCTCGAAGACGCTCAAGGGGCTCGTCGACCAGGCGCGGCGATACGTCAACCTCAAGCGCTTTGCCCAGGCCCAATGGGAGTACCTCGACGCCGGCCTGTACGCCGAGGCGGGCAAGCTGAAGGTGGACCAGCCGGATGAGACGGCGGAACTGCTCCTGCGGGTCGGCCGGGCGGACAAGCCCAAGCCGGGCGACCTTCTGGAAGCGGCCAAGGCCTGGGACAAGCGGTCACAGGCGGCCAAGGGCCCCTTGCAGCAGATCCGCCTGGCGCGGGCGGCGGAGCTCTACCAGAAGTGCATCGACGTCGGCGACGAGGCCGCCCGGAAGGTCGCCCGCCTCCGCCTCCAGGCGATCGAGAAGAAGCTCGGCGACATGCTGGTGGCGCTGAAGAGGCCGGCGGAGTGGATCTACCTGGTCGATATGAAGGAGGCCTCCGCGAGAGTGGGCTGGGGCTCGTTCGGGAAGATCACGAGGGACAAGGGCCCGCTCGGCATCGCCGGCAAGAACTTCGCCACCGGCCTGAGCGTCCACGCCTCGTCGAAGGTGGTGTACTCGCTGCGCGGGCGGTACCGGCAGTTGTCGATCCATTACGGCCTGCGGACCGGGGCCGGGGGCGTCGCGAGCTTCCACGTCCACTGCGACGGCAAGGCCGTCTTCAACAGCCCGTGGACGTGGAGCAACCACACCGGCGGGGTCGGCAGGCCGACGATGGTGAACGTCACCGGCGTGGACAAGCTCGAGCTCGTCACCACCGGCCACCGCGGCGGCCAGGGCGCCTACAGCGCCTGGGGCGACCCGAAGGTCCGGTAGGGCAAATCCGGCCGCGGGTCGGCGCGTGACGGCTTGCCCGTTCTTGCGTCGGGGGTTGGGCTGGAGCAGCCCGGAGTTTTTTGCGGCGCCCTTTGCGTCGTCAGGTAACCTTGAACTCGCCGCAGAGAAGGGGTATCGTTTTCGATATAGGTCGTGCGCCTGTGATCTGTCGTGGTGCCCGGCCTCAGAGCAAGGACCGTTACAGATGACTCCAGATGGCGATGCGATTACTCGTCTGGTCAGATCGTGCGAGCCCAGAGAAGCCCTGTCACCTGACGACCCGAGATACGTCAAGTGCGACGACGTGCGCGGCGAGAACCTGGTGGACTTCTATGAGCGGAGCCTGCGCCGTGCCGACCCTGGCAGGCCCGTGGTCAAGCTCTTCGCCGGCCACCGCGGGGTCGGCAAGACCAGCGAACTGCTGCGCCTCAAGTCCACGTTGCAGAAGCAACTCAAGCAACCGGACATCCCGGGATTCAGCCCCACGTCAACCTATCTGAAACGCGTGTGGGACGATGTCAGAGGTCTGTTGGGGAAGGAGCTGGTCCTCAAGGAGGCCGACGTCGATGTCCCGTTCGTGTCTCTGGCGGTGGAACTGAAGAACCGCCCGAACGCCCGAAGACAGCTTCGCGACGCCATCGAACGCCAAAGCACTGATCTGCTGGGTGCGGTCAATGACCTTCTGACCCAGGCAATCGTCGCCTTGCGAAAGGCAGACCACGAAGGCCTCGTGCTCATCATCGACGGGCTGGACAAGCTTGTCCGCCGGCCAGTTGACGACGGCAAGACGAACACCCACGATCGGCTATTCCTCGATCGAAGCGAGCAGCTTGCGAGCCTGAAGACCCACGTCATATACACCGTGCCCATCTCGCTCATCTACTCCCCGCGATGCGCCCAACTGGAGCAGACCTTCGGGGAGCACAACGTTCCCGTGCCGATGATCCGTCTGCGCCCGGACGACAGGGCCGACCCCGCGCCCGAAACGCCGGGGATGCAGAAGATGTGGGAGATGATCGAGGCGCGCTGCCAGTACGCGAACGTGGACATCGCCGACGTCTTCGACGACCCGGGAACCGGCCACTACCTGTGCAGGATGACCGGTGGACACCCGCGCCACCTGATGATGTTCCTCCAGGCCTCGGCGAACGCGGTAGATGATCTGCCCATCACCCGCGAGGCCGCGGAAAAGGCCGTCAATAACTATGCCATCAGCCTGCTCAGGGAAGTCCCGGATGCCTTCTGGCCGAAGCTCCGCGGGTTCGCCGAGCCGCGGAACGACATACCGAAGGATGAAGATCATCTTCAGATGCTGTTCCTCCTGCACGTCTTCGAGTACATGGACGGCATTCCCTGGTACGAGGTGAACCCTGTCATCCGAACGCTTGCCAAGTTCAACGAGGGCGGATGAGACAGTCGCGGCGGGTGAAGCCCTTCGGTCGCTGCGCAGGGGGTTGATGCGCGCCGAGGGCTTCGCTCTCTTCATCGCCGTCGCTCGAACGCCGGCCGCACGAAACCGTTTGATGAAGCAACTGGCCGATTCCATGCCCGGCGTAAGGGTCCACACGGTGAGCGTGCCTGCCGAGACGGTCGATCTTCTTGACGAAGTCCTGCGCCAACTGCCGGACGGCCCGGCCGGGCCGGTCATGCTCGTGGACCTGGAAAAGGCTATTCCCTTGGCACACGACAGCCATCCGGTCCTCCGGGCCCTGAACCTCCGCAGGCCGGAATGGCCCGAGAAGCTCCGCCAGCCGGTTGTCCTATGGATTCCGGAGTACCTCTTGGGTCTGCTGGGGCGGGAAACGCCCGACTTCCTGGATTGGCGCAGCGACACGGTCCACTTCCCCGATCTGTCCGAGGCGGATGCGCTGGCGCTGGAGCGGCTTTCATCTTCGTGGGGAACGGATGACGGCCTGCCGCTGCCGGACAGACAGGAGCGGATCACGGAATTGAGATCCCGCATCAAGGCGCACGCGGATTCGCAGGACGAGGCAATCCGTCTGGCCCGCGCCGATTGGCTTCTCGAACTGGGCAATCACCTGAGCACACTAGCCGACTACGACGAGGCCCGAAGCACTTTGCAGCAGGCCCTAGCCATCCGTGAGGCCATCTTGGGGCCGGAGCATCCCGACGTCGCGACGAACGTCAACAACCTCGGCACCGTCCTGCAAGACCTGGGGGAGCTCTCCGAGGCGCGGGCGTGCCACGAGCGTGCGCTGAAGATCGACGAGGCAGCGTTCGGGCCGGAGCATCCCAAGGTAGCGA
>CAYRVX010000014.1:0-63080 GCA_964427875.1 uncultured Planctomycetaceae bacterium | reverse complement strand
CGTGCGCTGAAGATCGACGAGGCAGCGTTCGGGCCGGAGCATCCCAAGGTAGCGACGGACGTAAACAACCTCGGCAGCGTCCTGGAGGACCTGGGCGAGGTTGCCGAGGCGCGGTGGTGCTTCGAGCGAGCGCTGAAGATCGACGAGGCCGCCTTCGGCCCGGAGCATCCCGAGATTGCGACGGACGTAAACAACCTCGGCAGCGTCCTGCAAGACCTGGGGCAGCTTTCCGAGGCGCGCGCGTGCTACGAGCGGGCGCTGAGGATCGGCGAGGCCTCGTTCGGGCCAGAGCATCCCAGAGTCGCCATGGTCGTCAACAACCTCGGCAGCGTCCTGCAAGACCTGGGGGAGCTCTCCGAGGCGCGGGCGTGCCACGAGCGTGCGCTGAAGATCGACGAGGCAGCGTTCGGGCCGGAGCATCCCAAGGTAGCGAGGGACGTCAGCAACCTCGGCAGCGTTCTGGCGGCTCTGGGCGAGCTTCCGGAGGCGCGGGCGTGCTACGAGCGCGCGCTGGTTATCTGCCGCAAGCGCCTGGGCGACGACCACCCCAAGACCGCCCTGGTCCGGAAGAACCTATCGGGCCTGGACGAGCCAAAGCGAGGCCTATAGGGGCGGTCTGCTCGGGTGCGGACAGGCCGAGGGAGGACAGTCATCGAGCACCGCTCTATGAAAAAAACTCGGACGCACAGAGCGTCCGAGCCGGATCCGCGTGACCCGCTTTATGCACGGTAATATTCAGTAACCTGTCTGCAGAGGGCCGCGGATGCGTTTGTTCGTCTGTCCCTTCGGCACGATCGCCCTCGCGCCTTTAGGCTTTCTGCCGCAGCGTCACACCAGGTCCTTCATCCACTCGCGGAGGACCCACTTGGCCACGCACAGGCCGATCACACCGACCATGATTACCACGACGGTCTCGTAGCGCCACTCCCCGATCGCCAGGCCGAGCGCGACGCCGACGGCCGGCGGGTGCTCGTGGTTGGTGATCGCCATCACGAAGATGGCCAGCCCGACGGCCACGGCCCCGCACGCGAGGGCAAGATACCTGTCCGTCACGGGGTTCCCGCTCGGCTTCAGTTGTGCAGGCCAATGCCAGATCGTGCCGAGCACCGTTCCGATCACGTAGCCGCCGATGATCACCCTGGCCGCGGAGGACCTGGCCCTCGGTATTGCGAACACGATAAAGGCCGTGGCCCCAAGCGCCGCGACGATGGCGGCCGAGGCGATGGCCTCCAGGATGATCAACACCGTCAGGACGCTGACCATCGCCAGGAAACACTGGAGAAAGAACTGCTTCTTCTGCTCCTTGAACTTCCGGTCGAACAGTTCCATGGCCGAATCCCTCTAGAGACCTTGCATCGGCGTTTCCCGGCGCGTCGGGTGACCTTATCTTGCCTCACCCCTCCCGGCGGGTCCGCGGGTCTCGCTGCGTCTTGACAGGTCGGCGACCCGGGAGTATCCTATTGCTTGTTCTACGCCCGCTTAGTGAAGAGGAAACGGAGTCGGTTCCGCTCCGCCGCGCCGCGCTTCGGCAGCGGACGGAAGCGGAAGTCATTTTTCGGCCTGGTTCAGATGCGGGTAACACTGCGCCGCCGTTTCGCGCACACGCCGCGGCGCTGCCCGGAGGCAGGCCCGAAGGGCCGGAAGGTTTTGGCCGGCGGCGTGAGCCGCCGGAACCCGGCCTCCTCCTACCCCGAGCCCCGAAGGGGCGTAAGGAACTTCCTTAATGGGACTTGTCTTTCGCCCCTCCGGGGCTCTGTGTTGGGGGGGGCGGCCTTCCGTGGGCTCACGCCCACGGCCAAAACCTTCCGGCCCTCCGGGCCTTCTCCCAAGACTCGTGCACTTGCGACATTCCCCTGCACTGTTACGTCCGAGCTACCGTTTCTGAACCGGGCCCATTTTTCTCGAATCGTGACATTGGGGCCGGAATATGCCGGGCGCGAGGAGGTCGCCTTGTGGTCGGACATGCGCGGCGCGGGAACGTCCCGGCGTTGAAGGCGCCCTGCTGGAGCCGCTGGAGCCCCGCCTGCTGCTGAGCACGACGTTCACGGTGACCGGCGCGGCCGACTGCGTCGCCCCCGACGGCTTCGTGACGCTCCGCGAGGCCATCCAGGCCGCCAACACCGACCTGCCCGTCAACGAGGCCCCCGCCGGCAGCGGCGACGACGTCATCCGGTTCGCCCCCGGCCTCAGCGGCCGGACCATCACGCTGGAGATGGGCGAGCTGATCATCGCCAGCAACATCGACCTCCAGGGCCCCGGCCGCGACCGACTGACGATCGACGCCAACGGCGACAGCCACGTGTTCCGCATACGGGACGCAAGCGCATCGATCAGCGGCCTGACTATCACGGGGGGCAGTGCCACGAGGGGACCCGTCGATCCGAACGATGACGGCGGCGGCATCTGTGTCATGTCCGCCGAGCTGTCCCTGACGGGCGTCATCGTCCGGGGCAACGACGCCGACGAGGGCGGCGGGATCTTCAACAGCGGCGGCGACCTGGCCCTGAGGCGCGCGCCCGGGCAAGGCCGTCTGCGAGCTTCCGAAGCTCGCGATCCACAGCGTGATCGTGGTCGAGTGACCGCCCCGCGTTCGCCGCCCCCCGCGGCGGCTACTTCGCCAGCTTGTCTATCACCTTCGCCTTGACCTCCTTGAGCTTCCGGACGGTCAGGTAGCAGCGCAGGAGGTAGCCGCAGTTGGCCAGGTTGTCCTCGGTCGGCGGGCCGTCGGCAAGCTTGTGCGTCAGGTGGACGCCGTCGCGGCCGACGATCGTCCCGTCCCACTTGCCGCCCGGCTGCCGGGAGACCGCCTCGCCGTACAGGTCGATGATGGGCACCTTCCGCGCCGCGGCAAGCTGGAGGTACAGACGGTTGTACTCCCTGAGGCGCTCGTGGGCGGCCTTCGAGCGAAGCGGCGTGGGTGTGGTCAGCACGGGGATCGTCCCGTTGGCCAGCAGCATCTCGACGATCGTGTTCATGTCGTTGAGCACGTCGGCGGGCTTCCGCCTGCCCGTCGCGTCGTTCGTGCCCAGCAGGATGAAGGCGACCTGGGGGTTGTACTTGGCGATGATCTCGCCCAGGGGCGGCAGGCCGTGGAAACCGCCCTTGACGTACTGGTTCGTCCGTATGCCGGACGCGGCCGTCTCGCTCCGCCCGCCCGGGCGATCCACCTTCGCCAGCCACCAGCCGTTCGCCGGCTTGTTCGTCTCGTAGGCATGCGACCAGCGGAGGACGGCCTTGTCGGCCCCCGTGTAGGCGCCCTTCCTGTTCCAGGGCACGCTCCAGGCCCAGCGCGTGGACTGGTTGGCGTAGGTCAGCGAGTCGCCCAGCAGGACGATCCGCCCCTGACTGCCGGTGAACTTCCTCGCCACCGGGATCATCGCCGCGGCCCAGTCCCACGTTTCCCTGACGACGGTCTCGCCGGTCCGATCGACGCTCGGCAGGAGCTCCGGCACGGGGCGGATTCGGGGCGCCTCCGCCGCGCCCCGCGAGCCGACCAGCGCAAGGACGAGGCCCAGGGCTATCGTCCGGAATCGATTGTGTCTCATTGCGGTCTCCTTATCGGCCCGGCGATTGTAGCGAAACAGGATCGCGCCTGCCCGGAGAATACCCCAGGCCCGCATTGCCGGAATGCGGACCGGGATTCGTGTACAATGAGCGCCAGTGGCGGAAAGGGAGCCGCCCACAAGAGGCGGCCTCAAGTCAGCAATGGCAAGCGACGTCTCAGACGCTGCTGGGAGAGGCATGACTCATGACACTTACTTTGGCACTCACACTTGCCGTGGTCTGCTGTGCGCCGTTCTCGCCGGCCGCGCCGGCTGAGAAGGGCGCCTCGTCCCGAACGCCGTTGAAGGTCCTCAACGGGCAGCCGCGGCTGATCGTCGTCAACGGGTATTCGACGTCGTTCCAATGGCCGAAGGTGCTCCAGGCGAAGCTCGACCGGTTCTTCGAGGGAAAGGCAAGGAGCCCCGTGCAGGTCGTGAGTGCGACAGCCGGCGGCACGCCCATCGCAAAGTGGATGGACGTTGAGACGGGCCAGCCGCTGAAGCCCTGGGGCAAGCTCAGGAAGGCCTTGGGGTCCCGGGGCGACCGGCCTGCGATCGTCCTCTGCCAGCAGTCGTTGCAGTGGGCGTACGGCTCGGATCGAAGAGCAGGCATTGACGGCCCGCAGGACAGGGCGGACATCCGGAAGGGCGCCGGCATCATCGGCAAGTACGTTGGCCTGCTGCACGACAGCGGCGCCGATCTCGTCTTCGTGGCGATGCACATCTACAAGCATCCGATGGAGCCGCAGATCGGCAACGAGCGCCTGGCGCTGGCGGCGTACGCGAAGACCAAGCCCAAGAACTTCGCCCCGGGCCCCGACGTCTGGACGCCCACCAAACCGATCTACCCGTGGGGCTTCGCGCGTGACAGGCTCCACCCCGGCAAGGGGGCTATCGCCGTGATGGCCCACCTCTGGTTTCAGACGCTCTGCAGGCACGATGGCCTCGAAGTGCCCCGCTGGAGCAAGCAGGAGATGGAGAAGGCCCTGGAGGCGGCAAAGACCGGTGCCGGCGACGGGCCGGCCAAAGGCGAGCGCGGCAGGCAGCGCAGGCCGCGCCGTCTGCGAGCCCCCAAAACTCGCGATCCACAGCGTCATCGTGCCCGAGTGACCCCCGCACGATCCCCACGCCCCGCGACGAGCCGGAGGTACAGCCGGCGAATTCACATCGTAAGTGCAAGTGGCGAGGCTTATGGTCATGAGTCAGGTACCCTCCGCAGGCACATTGGGTCGGGGCCACGAACGAGCCTCCCGTTGGCGATGAACCGCTGGGCCGTGCAACCGGAGTAGCACTTTTCGAAGGCCGAGCACTCCCTGCACGGCAAGACGTGAGGCTCCCGGAGGTGCTTGCGTATGGCATTCAGATACGGCGACTTCTCCCAGCAGTCTGCTAACGACCATCTGTCCAGCCTGGAGTAATCGTCCGTGCCGGCGATCTCCTCAGGGCGCACCCGCTTGAACGCATCGCACGGCGAGATTACGAGGCTGGGCGATACGATGAGCGTGTCCACGCCGGCGCTGCATCGCGGGGAACCGCTGACATCAAGGAACCCGTATGGCGAACCTACCCGAATATCCATCTCTTGGCTGGCCTCGGTCACCGCCTTGCGGAGGAGCAGGTTGTCTTCACGCGATAACAACAGGGCATTCCCGGCTTCCCTGGCCCTCCCATGAGGGACCAGTCGAAGCAGGCTGACACGACCCACTCCGAGTGAAGCCGCAACGCGAGCCACAGCAGGGAGGTCGCGGTAGTTGGTTCGCATCGCGGTGAAGTGCAGTTCCGTTCTTACACCCAAAGCTACCGCCAGGTGAACCATCCGGAGTGTCTGGCCGTGGCTCCCATGACACTGTGTAATGGCGTCATGGACTTCGGGCCGGTGGCTGTAGAGGCTGAAGATGATGTGCGAATTCTGGATCCGGCTCATCGTCTGTATGACGTCGGGCGCTTGGTCGGCGATCCCCGAGGCATAGAGGGAGAGCTTCGTCTCTGCTGTACTCCAGGCTGCAAGCAACTCCTTAATAGGACCCCACAGGATCGCTTCCCCTCCCGACACCGCCAGGTGCTCCACCCCCAAGAGGCGTGCCTCATTCACGATCCGGAGAGCGTCCTCACGTGTCATGCCGTTCTCTCGCTCAGGGCCGCCTTCGCTGGAACAATGGACGCACCGAAGGTTGCAGCGGTGCGTGACTTCGAGCTTCAGTTCTTCCAGTCGATACCGCGAGTCAAGCTGACCGTCTTGGTTCATGTCGTCCCCCGTGCCTCCGCCAGCTCTCTTTGGAACCGTTCGTTTATGCCCCATTTCGGCGGATACCAGTAGTCCACCGCCAATGGACTGGCGCGAAACCGCTGTTTGATGCGCGTTCGTCTCCCGATCCCGGGCACGGTCGGGTGAGCGACCCGTGCGTACTTGTCCACTTCGCAGAATAGGTTCTGGCAGTCGATGAGCTGAAGAGGGCGCCCGCCGAGCGACCGGAAGCACAGACCAAGGCGCTCGAATTCGTCTGATTGTCTTTGCGTCACGAGGAGAACCAGTTCCTCCATGGTGACGCCGCCCAGGGACGAGAAGCACTTGCGGATTCCGCTCTTGGCTCCCGGCCCTGGCACCACAAACTCCATTTCGGAGAAGTTGGTCACATTGCTGTAGTTGATGTCGGTCACGAACTGGTACGCCAGAAAGTCGCCAACGCTCGGATAGGACCGCAGGACCTCAAAGGCATCCGCCATTCGCGGGCACTGCTGCAGCCGTCCAGGCACGCCGTCAGCCATCATGATGTCGAGCAGTGCGAGGTGGTTCCTGTGCTTCCTGCGATGTCCCAGCACCCTGCCCCCGGGTGGCATGATGTAGGCCGCGGAGTAGATCCTATCTCCACGTGCCATCGCAAGAGATAAGGATCTGTCGTATGCTTCGACGGAGAACGTGCGCAGCGAGATGCTGCCGAGTTCCTGTTGCAGAAGACGCCACGTGCTGATCTTGTTGAATAGCTTGAACAGAAGGACTCGGAAGACCACCTCATCGGGCGTCTGATCGCCCTCGTAGATCACCTTGCGGATCAGGAACTGGCTCACCCGATCTGATGCTCGGTAGGCATTCGTGAACTTGTAAGTGCGGAGGATTGGGTCGTCTGACCAGGGTCCCGGAAGACCTGCGGCCCGGTTGAGGAAGATGCGCTGCCTCTCCTCAGCAAGGCGCCAGTAGGTGTCAAAGACTACGGTGGGCGCTATCGGTGTCCATCGCCTTCGCAGGTCGGATGCGTCTCGGATATGATCTTCGGCGAGCGTCCTCATGCGTTGGCTCGCTCATCATCCGTGACCATTGCGCGAATCCTGGCTTCGAGGCCACGCAAGTTCCCCTTGTTGGCAGCGCCCACCTCAGCCTGCCCAACCAGACATTGCATTCGAGCAAGCGACACCTCCATCTCCGCAGCCATGAACTGACCCAATCGGCACAATCCAAGGTAGTTCCCGTATGCCTTGTTATAGATATACTGTTTAGGGTAGAACCCCGTTACCGTCAATGCTCCCCTATTCACCGCGAAAGCGACCTGCTGGAGACACGGGAAACCGCGTCGCTGTTGGTCCGTCGCATCCAGCAACGGGCAGTAAACCGACGCCTGCAATGCGCTGTGCCGGTGGTTCCCCTTTCGGTAAGTGCTGATGATGTAGTCGAGTTGGTTGACGAAGGGCTGCCCGTACTTCGGAAACGCGACCATGCGCTGGAAGTAGACGCCATACTTGTTGTGGTGGCACTTCTTCACGCGCGGCCACACCTTGGCGTACCTACCGAACAACTCCTTCCGCGGTTTTCCAGGATTCCACAGCGAATCCGGGAAGATCGTGTTCGCAACAGTGTGAACCGAGTAAAGGTCGCCACCGCTAAGCGAGGAGTCCAATGTCGTTCTGATGTTCTCTACTTCGCGCGGCACTTCCTCTGGCATGTCTACCTGGACAATCAAGGGCGCGATGGTCCCGGGCTTCATCACAGCGAGGAAGGCCTGCGCCCACGCTGTTGAGACGTTGTCGGTAGTAACCATCAGTGGGCTAGTCATCGGTATTCTCCGGGAAATGGCGGTACTTCGCCAGTCCTTCGTATTCTCGTCGTGAGGCTCTGATGCTGCATGCCCATGAGCCGCAAACAGCTCGGTCCAGCCCCGGGCGCGTTACGCCAAGGAACGTCGCGGCCTCTGTCATACACAGGGGTTCGGTGCACGACCCATCAGCCGACGTGCCGTGCGGCAGCCCGAGAACATCTCCCACTTCAACGTCGATCGCGCGCACCCAGTGTTGGTCGGCGACAACGAGGTCTCCGTCGAGATCGACCGGGGCGAGGGCGTCCTTGATGGTCTTCGGCGATACCTGCTTCAAACGCTCCGCGATCGCCAATGACATCACCTTGACTGAGCGACTTGCGTGCGTGAGAAGCCCTTCGTAGCTGACGCCGACCCAGCACGCTATCCGATAGGCTTGCCCCGGTGTGCACCTGTGCGGGTCCACTCCGACGTTCCTGAATCCCTGGACCACAACTGGGCGGGGCATGAGCAAGAAGCCTGCAAACAGGTCAGCCAAGAGTTCCTGTTCTGGTCTTGGGGTGTCTCGCTGCTCAGCCAGCTCGTCCACGCTCAGGCCATGCCCGAAGTGATGGTGGGCATACTCGTGGGCGCACGTGAACTCCCGCCTCCCGCGCGGGCGTAGGGACGAAATGATGATCGTCTCGGACGCTCTGTCGTACATACCTTCCATGCTCGGGACCGCCATCAAACGCACGTCCACACCACGGGAGCTGACGAAGTCGTACGAGCAGATGGGCAGGTTATTCGGGATCCCGGCATCCTGCCGGGTTTTCAGGGCAGCGAACAAGGCTCTCTCGGCCAGGACTCTTCTGCTCATTGCTCTGGCCCACCTCTTTGGCGCAGAGTCCTCAGAAGTTGGAGCACACGCTCCAAATCGTGCTCCTTCAACTTCGCGAGCTCGCGGGCAGCGAGTTCGACACGCGGCTCGTCATCAACGCTCCGAGTACCGGCAAGCCATGCAACGTCTACCGAGTAGAGTTCCGCAAGCTGTCGTAACTCGTCTGCCGAGACCTTGCGTCGCCCCGCCTCCATCTCTGATATGCTGGGCCGATGTACTCCGAGCATGCGAGCCACGTGAGCCTGCGAAAGCCCCGCCATCTCTCTCGCGCTGCGCACTCGCTCGGCAATGGCGTCACTTTTACGGTCTTTGGTCATCGCCTACTCCTGATCTTGGGTCTTCTGCGTCTCGTTCATCAGCCTGTCCGCGATCTCTCCAATCGTCAGCGCGCGCTTGCCATCCTCAGACACGCAAATGTTCTCTCCCGGAATGTCAAAGTACCTTGTCATCACGACAGTCAGCTCCAATCCCCGAAGGCTGTCAAACCCCGGCACGCCACCGATCACAACCGTCTCAGGCATAAGTCTTGGCACTTCGTCCCCCGACTCCTTCTGAATGTTGGTGATGACGGTCACGATCTCGTCTTCTGCTTGTTTCTTCGTCATGGCATCGCTCCTTACCTATGGTAAGATTATCTTACCACGCGCTAGGCACCAGATCAAGTCTCCTTTCGTTTTTTTTTTGCCTTTTTTCCATTTCGCGGACGGATACCAACCAGGCGTGGCTGGACAAGCTCGACCCGGATATCCGTTTCCCTGTACCGCCCAGGGCGGCGCTCGAGCCGGTGAAGCTTAAGGCGATCCGCCAGCCTCGAAACGGAATCTGGCCCTTCAGACCTCTCTGCCCCTCTGCCCACTCGAACGAACGATGGGTCGGCCTTGCAGCATAACGGGGCCGGGCGGGGGGAGCAAGGGAGAAGCAATGCCGAACGCCAAATGGTCAATGACGAATGCTCAGGGCAGGTAGTAGGGGAAGAGCGGGATGGCGGAACTCGGAACTCGGAGCCGGGAACAGGGAACCGGGGCTTCGCCCAATGTCGAATGACGAATGTCGAATGACGAAGTCGGAAGCGGGAACCCGGAACCGGGAACACGGAATCCGGAGAAGAAACGGCCGAGGACGAGGACGAGGACGAGGACGAGCACGATTGCCGGTCCGACGGTCTCACGGTCCCACGCTATCCGGTCTGACGGTCTTCCCCTACGACCTACGACCTACGACCTATGACCTACTCCCTTCAGCCTACGCCCGCCCTTGCCGGCGGGCGGGGCGGGAGTTTTTTTGGAATCTGCCGATTTTCTTTGTGCAAAAGGGCCTGCGAGATGTATATGCCTGCTACGGGGGGACCATCATTACAAGGAAAAGCAGGGCGGTGGATTACACAAAAGATGCGAAACAAAGCCAATCGCGGATTGTTCGCCACAGAGGGCACAGAGAACACAAAGGTCAGTATTTTTCAAGAGTTTACGACAGAAAGGCTCGGGGGCGTGAGAGAACGCTCTGGCGGTTGCGCGTTTGCGGTCGTCGGTGAATGCGGTATTGGTAATGCATGCTGTTTCAATGCCTTATCTACTCAGTGACCCCTGTGACCTCTGTGGTTCCCAATGGTCCGGAATATAAGTCTTTTTACGAAACAAAGCCATTTCGCGCGGATTTTGGCTGTAATTGCCACGCAGCTAAGGAGTTATATCAACGGCCCGGACGATTTCCATGGACGGGATGTCGTCGCGGGGGGGCGACCGGACCTCTCGTGGGTGCCCGCGGGGCCGGGTTCATGGACGGCTTGGGCGCCGGGCCTTCGAGATGAAGCGGTATGTGCCGGAGCCGACCTCGTAGACGGCCGCTCCGTCGGCCATGCCCAGGAAGGTGACGCCTTTGGCCTTCGCGGCGGGCTTGCCGCCCTCGGTGACGGCCGCGGGGTCGGCGGTGGGAACGTGGACGGCGGCCGTCGTGTTCGCTGGGATCGTGACGTCCATTGTCAGGCCGGCCCGCGTGAGCTTCCAGTTGCTGGCGATGCGGCCGCGGATCGAGTCGCAGCTCACCTTGGCGAAGGTCAGCTTCCCGCCGGGTCGCGGGCGGATGATGATCCGCCGGAAGCCGCCGCCGGCCGTGTCGATCCCGCCGATCGCCTGGAACATCCACTGGCCGACCGCCCCGAAGGCGTAGTGGGCGAAGGAGTTCATTCGCGGGGTCTGGAAGCCCCGCTGCGGCGTCCATCCGTCCCATCGCTCCCAGATGCTCGTCGCACCGTGGCCAATCGAGAAGCCCCAGGAAGGGAACGTCCTGTTGTGGAAGAGCCGGTAGGCCACATCGACCCGGCCCGCGCGGGTCAGGACCCCCATCAGGTCCTTCGTGCCGACGAAGCCGGTCGAGAGGTGCCACTTCCTCGCCTTGATGTCCTCGATGAGGTGCTTCGTCGCCGCGTCGCGCAGGTCCTCCGGCATCAGGCCGAAGGCCAGCGCGAGCACGTAGACGGTCTGCGTGTCGCCCTTGATCCGCCCGTCGTCGGCGACGTAGGCGTTCTGGAACGCGGCCCGGATGTCCCCGAAGAGCCGGCCGTACTTCGCGGCGTCGGCCTTCCTGCCCAGCGCGGCGGCGATCCGGGCCATCAGGTGCGTGCTGTGGGCGAAGTAGGCGGTGGCGAGCACGTCGCGGGGCGTGTCGGCCTTGATGCTCAGCCAGTCGCCGTAGCCGGCCTCCGGGCGGAGCAGCGTGCCGCGGGTGGACTTCCGGCAGTACTCGATGAACCCGGCCATCGCGGCGTAGTGGCGGCGGAGGATGCGCCGGTCGCCGTACACATTGTATAATGTCCATGGGCAGATAATTCCGGCGTCGGCCCAGGCGGCCGTGCCGCCGCCCGTGGCGACCTTTCGCGGGGCCACGTCGGGATACTCACCCGCCGGGCCCCGGGCGTCCTCGAGGTCCGCCAGCCACTTGGTGAAGAACGCCGCCACGTCCGTGTTACATGTGGCCGTGCGGATGTAAACCTGCGCGTCGCCGGTCCAGCCGAGGCGCTCGTCGCGCTGCGGGCAGTCGGTGGGGATGTCGATGAAGTTCGCCCGCTGCGTCCAGCAGATGTTGCCGTAGAGCCTGTTGGCCGCCCCGTCGGAGCATTCGAAGCCGCCGACGACGGGCGTGTCGCTGCTCAGCGCGAGGCCGGTGACGGCGTCCCTCTTCGGCCGGCGCGGATAGCCCGTCACCTCGACGTACTGGAAGCCGTGGAAGGTGAACCGCGGCTGCCAGGTCTCCTCTCCGCCGCCGCGGCAGTAGTAGGTGTCGGTCGCGCGGGCCCCGCGGAGGTTCCTGGTGTAGATCGTGCCGTCGGGCTTGAGGCGCTCGGCGAAGCGGAGGACGATCCTCTTGCCGCGCCGCGCGCCGGCGACCTTCAGGCGGACGACGCCGGCGAAGTTCCTCCCGAGATCGAAGACGAACCGCCCGCGCCGCGGCTCGGCGATCCTCACGGGCGTCAGCTCGGCGAACGCCTTGACGGTCGGCCCGCACGCGGCCTGCGCGGCGGCCTTGATACGGGCCGTGACGTTGACCCTTTGCCAGGCGGCCGCGTCGAAGCCGGGCGCATCCCAGCCGGGCATGTCCCTGCGGGCGTCGTGGGCCTCGCCCATCAGGAAGTCGGCCTCGCGGATCGGCCCCGTCGCGGCCCGCCACGACCCGTCGGTGACGATCGTCTCGGCCGTGCCGCCGGCGCACTCCACGTGGAGCTGCGCCCGCAGGCGGAGCTTCCGCCCGTACATCTCCCGCCGCCGGCCCCAGCCCATGTACCCGGCGTACCAGCCGTCGGCGAGGACCGCGGCGATGGCGTTGTCGCCCTGTGCGAGCAAGGCGGTGACGTCGTAGGTCTGGTAGTACACCCGCTTGCGGTAGTCGGTGCAGCCGGGCGTGAACCAGTCGTCGCCGACGCGCCGGCCGTTGACGCGCAGCTCGTACAGACCCAGGGCCGTGACGTAGACCGTCGCGCGGCGGATCGGCCCGGCCAGGCGAAACTCCTTCCTCAGGTATCGCGGCGGCGGGAGGAAGAGCTTCTTCCCGGCTGCGGGCCCGATGCCGGGTTCGTCGAAGCCGATCCACCGCGCGGCCTTCCAGTCGGCCTCTCTCAGCAGCCCCATGGTCCACGTGGCCGGGCTGCTCCAGTCCGACGCCTTGCCGGAGGCGTCCCACACGCGGACCTTCCAGCAGCATCGCATTCGCGACCGCAGCGGCTTGCCCGCGTAGGCGATCTGCGCCGTCGCGTCGGAGGCGGCCCTGCCCGAATCCCACAGGTGGCCCTTGTCCGCCGCCAGAAGCGCCTCGCTGCTCGCCACGAGGACTCGATACGCCGTCTGCTTCCGGCAGCGCCGGTCGGACTCGACGATCCAGCTCAGCCGCGGCCTCCGCACGTCGATGCCGAGCGGATCGATCCTGTACTCACATCGAAGATACGCAGGGGCAAGTGTTCCGGCCGCCATGTTGCATGCTCCCGTATAGAAGGCAGTACGTCGGTCTTCGCACCCGGCGGATGTGCCGCGATCAGTGCCGCAGGCGGACGCCGGCGCCGACACGGAAGGGCGTGTTGCTCACCTCGTAGAGCGTGCCGTCGGCGGTGAGGATGATCAGGTCCTCGAAGCCGTCTCCGTGGAGGTCGGCGGCCGTCCAGGGCGTGGCGGGGGTGAGCTTGAACGGCACCTTGCGCCGGCCGCGAGATACCACCGCCCCGGCGGCGTCGGGGTTCACCATGTACGCGCCGAAGCCGCGGTTGACCAGCAGCAGCCCGTGGCCGCCGGCGAGGATGAACAGGTCGCACCGGCGGTCGGCGTTGATGTCGATGCGGGTCACGAGGACGTTCTTGAGGCCGGCGCGGTGTGCCCGGTGGTACTTCCCCAGGCTCACGCCGGTGAGCCGGTCGTAGTCGGCCGGCGGGGCGCCGTCGGCGCAGACGGCGTAGCGCGTGACGCCGCGCGAGCGAACGACGATCACGTGAGGCCTGCCGTCGTCGCCGAAGTCGCCGAGCTCGGCGGCGAGGGGGCCCTCGGGGTCCTTCCACAGGGACCGGGGCGGCTGGGGCGGCCAGTCCCTCGCGCCGGGGCCGGGGTTCTCGAAGACCCGCAGTTCGCCGTTTGCCGCCAGAAGAATCGCGTCGGGGCGGCCATCGCCGGTGGCGTCCATCAGCGCGGCCGCCAGGGGGCGGACCTTGTCGGGCGTGTCCAGGGCCACCCGCGCCGTGGTGAACGCCTTGCCGGTGTTGATCCACAGCGCGCCGTTCTGGAGGTAGTCCACCTTGCCGTCGCCGTCGACGTCGCCGAAGGCCGAGTATCCCCCGGCAGCGCCCCACGGACACCACTTCTTCGTGGCGTCCTCGTAGCCGTCGCCCGTGGCGAGGAACAGCCGGCTGCCGCCGGCGGTGTCGATCAGCAGGTCCACCTTCCTGTCGCCGTTGACGTCCGCCGCCTTGATGGAGCGGGGCTTGGGGATGTTCAGCCTCGCCAGTCGCCTGGCCCCGCCGCCAAAGACGTTGTGCTCGATCTTGTCGAGCAGGGAGCTCTTGCCCGCCTTCATCTGGCGGACGATCCGCGTCAGGGCGGCGGTGCGCCCCGGGAAGCTCTGCTTGCCGCCATAGACCTCGACGACCCGCCACGCCGGCGTCCTGGCGGTGGGGATGGGCTTGGCCAGCAGCCAGCCGTCGGCCACGTGCACGATGGCCACGGCCTTGGCGGCCGTCTTTGCCTTCGCGACGAAGACGACCACGGGCGCGCCGGCGGCGACGTCCTTGATCACCGCGGCCGGGTTGACGATCTGGACGCGCAGGCGCTTCGCCGCCGGGGCGCCCTTGACGGCTTCCTCCAGCTTCACGTCGATTACGCGATTGGCGGGATTGACCGTGGTGACCGCGCCGACGAGAACGGTCCTGGAGGCCTGGTAGATCTTCGATACGGGGAAGTCCACCTTGATCACGGCGGCGGCGGGAGGGCCCGAGGCAAGCAACACCCACGCCCCCACCATCAGGGAGACCAAGCTCAGCAACTTCTTCATCAACCGCCTTCTTGGGCCCTCGCATCCGGCCGCGGGTCGGACACTGCGCAGCCCCTTAGTCTCCAACATGTTACAGATGCAGTTCGGACGACTCATCGGCCGCCGGTCAGGGCGTGCCCGACCGTCTGGGCCTTCCTGGAACAATACCTATAACACCACCGTAACTTCCACGTCCTCGGAGGCATGAAGTATATATCGAGGTCCTCAGCACGTCCTGAGCTTATTCGGAGAGACGGATGAGACGGAAGCTTCCCGTTGACGGGCTCCCTATGGCGCTGTGGGGCCTGATGGCTCTGCTGCCGTTGGTGCTGCCGTCGGCGAGCGGGCCGGCGCGGGGGCAGGAGGTCAGCAAGGAGAAGGCCGCGGCGATGATGCTCGACGGCGCCCGCCGAGCGTACAACGAGGGGAAGTACGACTTCGCCGCCCAGCGCTTTCGCGAGTACATCAAGACCTATGGCGCCGGCGGCAGTGCCTCCGCTCGTTCCGCAGAGTACGGACTGGCCCTCTGCCTCCTGGAGGCGTCCCCGAGAGACTACAAGGCCATCGGCGATCTGCTCCGGCGGAGCATGGACAGCCTGCCGTCCGCCGATCGCCCGTTCGCGGCGTATCACCTTGGCGTGGCGCTGCGAGCGCTGGGCAACCAGGCGCTCGGAGAGGCCAGGGCCAAGCCGAACGAGGCGAGAAGGTACGACGCCGAGGCCGTCCAGCGGTTCGCAGAGGCGGCCCAGCAGTTCGCCGCCGCCGCGGATGCGTTCGGCGCGATGATCAAGCCGCCGCCGGTGACCACGGCGCCCGCCGAGACACCCGAGGAGGCCGACTGGGCCGCCCGCGCCCGCTGCGACCAGTGCGAAATGCTCCTGCGAACCGGGAAACTCGCGGAGGCCGAGCAGTTGGCCAACGCCCTGCTCGACCACAAGGTGATGGGCAAGGGGCGGTATCGGGAGCTGGCCCTTTACCACCTGGGCTATGCCTGCTTCGTGCAGGACAAGCATCTTGAGGCGGGGCGGGCCCTCAGCAAACTGGCCCCCTTCGGCCAGCAGTTCGGCGCTCACGCGCAATACCTCCTTGCCCGAACGCATCATCTGGCGCAGGAGCGCCCGGAGGCGGCGGCGCTTTACCAGGCCGTGCCCGCGGCCTACGAGGAGCGGAAGAAACGAGCCGCGGAGACCTTGAGGCAGAACCCCAGGCTTCGCCCCGAACAGAGAGAGCACCTCCAGGCGCTCGCGCGGGAGGCCTCGCCGGACTATGTCCTCCGCGCGTCGTTCTACGGCGCCCAGCTCCTGGCCGAGGCGGGCAAGTACGATCAGGCGTTGAAGGTCTTCTCGGCGCTGATCCAGCAGCAGCCCAAATCGCCCCTGGTCCCCGAGGCGCAGCTCCGAACGGGCTACTGCCACATCGAGGCCAGGAGATTCCCCGAGGCGATCAGGGCGCTTCAGCCTCTGATCCAGCATCCGCAGTTGGGCGACAAGGCCACGTGGTGGACGGCGCGGGCCCAGGTTCGCGGCGCCGATCCGAAGAACGCCGGGGCCTACAAGACCGCTCTGGGCACGGCCATCGGGACGATGCGCCAGGCGGCCGAGAGGGCCAAGCAGAAGGGAAAGACCGACCCGGCCGCCAGGGCCCGCCGCGGTGACATCCTGATGGAACTGGCCGACACGCAGCAGCTCCTGGGGCAGTACAAGGAGGCGGGCGACACCTACAAGCAGGTGGTCGCCGAGAGGACGAGCCCCGACCGCGCGGAGGAGGCCACGCAGCGACAGGCCGCGGCGCTTCACCTGGCCGGCATGTACAACGAGTCCGAGCAGGTCTGCCGGCAGTTCGAGCAGAGCTATCCACGGAGCACGCTGCTGCCGGCCATCTGGTTCCGACGCGCCGAGAACGCCTACTTTCTCGCCTCCGCCGCGGCCGAAGACCCAAACCTCAAGGGCGAAAGCCGCCAGCGGCGGCTGGATCAACTGTTCGCCGAGGCGATCCGGCGCTATCAGCACGTGATCCGAAACTCGCCGCAGTTCGAGTACGTCAACTTCGCCAGGCACGGGCTGGGAACGCTCTATTACCGCCAGGATCGCCACGCCGACGCGATCGCCGTGTTGAGGAAGATCCCGGAGTTCGACCGCAGGGGCGATCTGGCGGCGGCATCGTACCTGCTGGCCGACTGCCTGCTGCGCACGCTGCCGGCCGAGTCCGGCGACGCGCTGGGCGCGGCCAGGCTGGTGGCACACGTCGACAAGGCCGCCAAGCTGCTGGAGAGCTTCCTGGGCGCCAGGCCCAAGGACGCCAAGGCGCCGGATGCGCTGCTGAAACTGGCCTACTGCCACCAGCGGGTCGCCGGCGTGGTGACCGATCAGCAAGAGCGCAGGAACATCCTCACGCGTGCGATCGCGGCCTGCGACCGGCTGCTGAAGGACTTCCCGCAGGACCCGCTGGTTCCGACGGCGGTCTTCGAGCGGGCCAAGTGCGCCCTGGGGGTCCACGGTGTCAACCACGCCGCCAACGAGCTGAGGCGCTTTCGCGGCGACCCGTACCGCAAGTCGCGCATCGCGCCGCTGGCCCTGGCTCGCCTGTCGAGCCTCCTGCGGTCCCAGAACCGCTCGCAAGAGGCCGTCGGCATACTCGCCAAGTACCGCGCCGAGAACGAGGCGCAACTGCTGAAGGACCCCGAGCGCCGCGAGTGGGCGGCCATGCTGAAGTACGAGCACGCCCTGGCGATCAAGGGCTCCCGTAAACCGCAGGAGCACGCAAAGCTCACCGAAGCCCGGAAGATGCTCGAGGAGTTGATCCAGGAGCACCCCGGCCGCCCGGAGGCCGTCAACGCCATCTGGCGAGCGAGCCAGTGCCGCCGCGAGGAGCTGAAGGCCCTCGTGGAGGCCGTTCGCCAGGCGAGCTACTCATCATCGCGGCGCAAGGAGCTCCCGGCCCTCAGAGGGAAGCTGTCAGAGGCCGCGGTCTCCCTGCGTCAGGGGATCGGCCAGCTCCACGCCGAGGCCTTGAACGAGGGCAAGAGAAGCCCCGGCTCGCAGGTGCACCTGCAACTGCTGTACGAGGGGGCCTGGTGCTATCGCCTCCTGGCGGAGGGCGAGATCGAGGCCGCCCGGCAGAAGCTCCAGGCCGCGGCGCTGGCGAAGGCCCGCGCGGCACTGGCCAAGCGGACGCCGGCGGGACAGGCGCCCCCGGAGCCGGGGCCGCCGAAGATCCCGCTGTCGGACATTCCGGTCCAGCCGTCGGAGATGAACGCCCGAGCGCAGTACGAGAGGCTGATTGCCGCGGCACCGACGTCGCCGCTGGCGGCTCGCGTGCGATTCGAGCTGGCCGAAATGCACATGCAGCGCAGGGACGACCCCGACAGCGTCGCCGCGGCGGTCAAGCTGCTGTCCGAGGGCGTCGAGAGCAACCCCCCCCGCGAGATCGGCGAGACGATGAGGCTTCGCCTGGCCTCCTGCCTGCTGGCCAGGAAGGAGCCCAAGGCCGCCCTGGCGCATCTCGATGCGATCGGCGAGAAGCCGGCCGGGCACCAGGTGGCCGGCCAGGCACAGTACCTCACCGCCGAGGCGCTGATCCAGCAGGGGGACTGGGCCAAGGCCATCCAGAAGCTGCTGGGCTTCCGCGATGAGAAGAACTACCGATACACGCCCCACAGGGACCGTGCGCTGCTGAGGCTCGGTGAGGCCCAGGCCCGCGCCAAGCAGTGGGACGCCAGCCGGCAGACGCTGCAATCGC
This sequence comes from uncultured Planctomycetaceae bacterium, assembly GCA_964427875.1. GTDB lineage: Bacteria > Planctomycetota > Phycisphaerae > SM23-33 > SM23-33 > CAYRVX01. The sequence goes on along the minus strand of CAYRVX010000014.1, from coordinate 44,895 downwards.
TGGTCCAGCGTGACCGTTCCGGCCGGTGGAAAGCCGAGGCGTACTACGCCATCGGCAAGACGTGGCAGGAACAGAAGCAGTACGACAACGCGACCAAGGCGTATGCCGAGGTGATCCGGCGAACGGTGGGCGAGGTGGCGGCAAAGGCCCAGTTCGCGATCGGCCAATGCCGGCTGGAGCAGAAGCGATACGATGAGGCCGTCAAGGAGCTGCTGCTCGTGCCGCTGACCTACGGCTACCCCGAGTGGAGCGCCGCGGCCCGCTGCGAGGCGGCGCGGGCCTACGCGGAGATGAAGAAGCCCGTCGAAGCGGCCAGGCTGTACCGCCAGGCCATGAAGGACGATCCCGCAAGCCGGTGGGCCAAGGTCGCCCGCGAGCGGCTCGACGGGATCGACTAGCCGACGCAATCAGGAGCTCTTGACCTTGAAGACCGGTCGATTCATCCGTGGATGCGCTGGGCTGCTGGTGGCGGCATCGGCACTGGTGATGCCGGGCACCGAGGCACTGGGATACGTCGAAGCGCCCTTCACGCTCGGCCGGGTCACCAACGAGTCGACGAACGTCCTGGTCATGCGCGTCGAGAAGGTGGACAGGGAGAAGAACCTGATCGTCTACCGCAAGGTGCGCGACATCAAGGGCACGCACCCGGGGGAGACGATCAAGCACAACATCGGCACCCGGGGCTTCCACCCGCGCGAGTGGCAGAACATCATGAAGTGGGCCCAGGCGGGCAAGCTGGCGGTCTTGTTCCACAACGGCGGCCACGGCGAGACGTGCATCGACAACTACTGGTACCAGGCCGTCGGCCGCGAGTGGTGGTCGATGACCCACGCCGAGCCGTACTTCCTTCGCAGTTTCGCCGGCCGGCCCGCCAAGCTCGCGACCCTCGTCGAGAGGATGCTCGCCGGCGAGGAGGTGGCCGTCCCCTGCATGGTCGACGGCGACAAGAACGCCCTCCAGCTTCGCACGGCGAGGGTCCAGCGGATAAAGGCCAGCCTGAAGATCGCGGACTACGATCCCAAGCGCGACTTCGTCGGCTGGGGCGTGGAGGAGTTCGTCGCCGTCGGCGACATGCCGGGCTTCACGCACTACGCCGCGGTGGCCAACGTGGGCCCCGGCGCCGCCGGGGTGGCATCCACCGACATCGACGGCGACGGCAGGGCGGACTTCTGCCTCTTCGGCGCCGGCGGGCTGACGCTGCTCCAAAGCGCCGATGAATCCTTCAACGACGTGCACGTGCCCGTCCGCGGCGGGGTCCGCGGGGCCGCCTGGGCCGACTTCAACGGCGACGGCAAGGAAGACCTCCTCCTGGCCACCACCTCCGGACCCAGGCTGCTCGAGAACGACGGCAGGAAGCTCCGCGACATCACCGCCTCGATGCCGGTGCGGGGCTACTACAACCTGAAGGCCGCCGCCTGGCTGGACTACGACGGCGACAAGCGCCCGGACGTCCTCCTGGCCGACGGGTTCCGCGGGCTGCGGCTGTACCGAAACCTCCGAGCTCCCGCCGCCCTTGACCCGAACGAGCCGAGGACCGGCGCCTGGTACTACATCGGGCCGTTCGACAACACCTCCAGGAGGGGCTTCAACACCATCTATCCGCCCGAGAAGGAGATCGACCTGTCGAAGCAGTACCCCGGCAAGGAGGGCGCCAAGGCCGCGTGGAAGGAAGCCAAGTTCACCGACGGGAAGGTCAACGGCCTGGCGCTGTTCAAGTCCGGGCGGCACAACCGGCGGGTGGTGGTGTACGTCTACCGCGTGCTGGACTTCGGCCGGGCCCTCGACCTGCCGATCTCGCTGGGCAGCGATGACACGCTGACCGTGTGGCTCAACGGCGAGAAGGTCCTCTCCCAGAACGTCGAGCGGTCCTGTCGGCCGGACCAGGCCAAGCTCGCCCTGAAGCTCAAGTGCGGACGCAACGGGCTGCTGATGAAGATCTGCAACAACAGCGGGGAGCCGAGGTTCTACTTCGCCGCCAACAGGGAAGTGCCCTCGGCGCCGCGGCTCTTCGAGGACGTCTCGAAGGCCGCCGGCCTGGGCCCGCACGGGGTCGGAGGCAAACTCAAGGGCGACCGCCTGGCGGTGGCCGACGTCAACGGCGACAAGCGCCCGGACTTCCTCTACAGCGCCGGCACCGGCGTGCTGGCCGTCAACACGCCCGGGGGATTCCTCCGCGCGAAGAGCTCGGGGGTCTCCTACCGCGCCGGCGGGGTCTCGCCGGCCTTCGGCGACATGGACGGCGACGGCGACGTGGACCTGTTCGTGCCGCAGACCGGCCGATGCAAGCTCTTCCGGAACGACGGCAGGGGCCGGTTCACCGACGTCACGCCCTCGGCGGGGGCGCTGGCCGGGCCGATCGGGCGCGCCACCTGCGCCGTCTGGGCCGACTTCAACAATCACGGCCGGCTCGACCTGCTCGTCGGCTGCCTCAAGGGGCCCAACCGTTACTTCCGAAACGACGGGGCGGGCAAGTTCTCCGATGCCGGCGAGGAGATCGGCCTGTACCGGCGGATCTTCAACACGCGCGGAATCAGCGTGCTGGACCTCAACAAGGACGGCACGATGGACGTCGTATTCAACAACGAGGGACAGAAATCGGCGGTCCTGCTGGGCAATCCGCTGCGCCGGGCGGCCGTCGCTGTTCGTGACAAGTAGGTCTTGATGATGCCCCCAGGCGCTGCTCGACAGAAAGCGATCCTACCCGCCGGCGGCGGGTCCGGGCCAAGTCGCCCGGTCCAAGCGGCACTGGCGGGGCTGGCCGTCCTGCTGGCGTGGTGCTCGCCCGCGCCGGCGGACTGGCCCACCGCCCGGGGCAACGAGGCCCGAACGGGCAATCTCGACGGCCGCCCCGGCCCGAAGACGCCGGAGGTCCTGTGGGCCTACAAGGCCCGCGAGCACTTCATCGGTTCGCCGGTTCCGGACCTCCAGTCGCTGTACGTTCCCGGCCTGGGGGCGTTCAACACCGGCACGTTTCACTGCCTGTCGCTGGCGAAGGACGCGGCCGAGCGGATCCGCTGGAGCAAGGCCACGCCGATCCTCAAACGCCCGACGGTCTCCAGCCCCGCCGTCGCGCAGGGACTGGTCGTCTTCGGCGACGGCATGCACCAGACGGACAACGCCATCCTGTACTGCTTTCGCCGGGACACCGGGCGGTGCGTATGGCAGCTTCCGGCGCCCGGGAAGCTCGTCCACATCGAGGGGGCCCCCACGATCTCGGGCGGGCGCGTCTACGTCGGCGGCGGCGACGCGGGCGTCCTCTGCGTCGACCTCGACCAGGCAAGGCTCGGCGAGAGGGACTACACGCTCGGGCAGATCGACGAGCTGCTCGAGAAGCGATGGAAGGAGCTCCTGGCCCAGTACGAGGAGGCCAAGAAGAAGGACCCGGAGTTCGCCATCGCCCCCAGCGAGGATGCGCTGCCCAAACCGGTCCCCAGAGTATACTGGCAGGCGGGCAAGGGCGCGTGGCACGTCGACGCGCCCGTGGCCGTCAGCGCCGGCCGCGGCTACGTATACGTCCCCTCGGCATACCTCGACGCAGAGAAGTGCGGCAAACGGGCCCTGCTGTGCCTGCGGGCGCGCTCCAGCCGCGAAGTCTCGGTCAGATGGGAGGTGCCCCTCAAGGTCAATCCCTGGGGCGGCGTGACGATCGCCGACCGCAGGACCGTCCTCGTGGCATGCAGCAGCATCCGTTTCGATCCGAAACGTCTCGCCGACGCCCGTGGAGAGGTCGTCGCCGTTGACGGCTCCGAGGGCCGGGTCCGATGGCGCAAGGACGTGCCGGGGGGCGTGCTTTCGACGGTCGCTTCCGCGAGGGGTCTTGCCGTCTTCGCCGCCACCGACGGCAAGGTCCGCGCGTGGGACGTCTCCAGCGGCGAGCAGAGGTGGGTCTTCGACGCGGCCCATCCGTTCTTCGCCGGGCCCGCGATCGTCAAGGACATGGTGTACGTCGTCGACATCAAGGGCGTCGCCTACGGCATCGAGCTCGATACCGGCCGGAAACAGTGGTCACTCAACGTGCCGGCCGACCAGCTCGTCCAGGCGCCCGGGATGGTCTTCGGCTCGCCGGTGGTCCACGGCGGGCGGCTCTACCTGGCCACCGGCAACCTGTTCGGCGCGGCCACGGACCAGCCGTCGGCGATCGTCTGCATCGCCGACACCTCCGTCATCGCCCGAGAGAAGGCCGCCGTCGTCGTCAGCGTCGACAAGGCCGGGCGCGCCGTCACCATCCCCTGCCGAGTCGCCCCGCGAAAGCTGCCGAACCTCAAAGAGGTCTACCCCATCGAGGTGATGGCCACGTACCCGTCGCCCCGCGGGCAGAAGGCCCACGAAACGGTCGTCACGTTCCTGGCCAAGCCCAGCGACGTCCACAAGGCCCTGGTAAGCCTGGGCCTCAAGCCGGGCAAGCCGTCCAAGGGGCGAGGCGCCGCCGAGGGGCCGGAAGTGACGATCTCGCTGTCCTTCGCCACCGCCGGCGGCGCGGCGCGAACCGTTCCCATCGAGAGCGTCCTCGTTGACCGCCGTACGGGAAGGCCCATGCCGCCCATCAAGTGGCACTTCACCGGGTCGGTCATGAAGCAGCCGGACCCGGAACGCCCGCTCAAGGTCTACGGGGCCGACTACGGCGGAACGCTGATCGCCCTGTTTCCCGTCACGGATGAGACGGTCCTTCAGTCGAACCTGACGATGGCCGAAGAGCCGCTCCTGAAGATGGACACGAACAAGCTCATGCTGCCGGCGGAGTTCGCGCCCGCGAAGCTCATCATCACGGCCAAGCCGGAATCGCCCGTCGTCGAGGCCGGCCAGCCCGGCAAGGCGCCCGTCCGCCGCGACATGACCTTCAGCTCCCTTCCTTGCCTGTTGGCGGCCCCGCAGCCGTCGGCGACGCCCACGCTGACCGGCGAGTGGCGCGGGCCGCCGCTGCCGGCCGCCCGCCTCCGCCGCGAACCGCGGTGCCTGGCTTCGGAACTGCGCCGGCCGCTGCGCCTGCGCCCGATCGCGGCGATGCCCCCCCTCGGCGGACAGCCCGGGCCGCTGACCGAAGCGCCCCGGCCGATGCCCGTCGGCCCGCCGGTCCGCGAGGACTCCCCCGGCCTCGACCGGCTGCCGGAGGTCTCGACGCAGTACATGCAGCGCTATCCCGCCCGGTCAAGCCCGTGGGACGACCCCACGAGGGCCGCTTCCCGCCAGGCCCTGCTCGCCACGGCCCCCCACCTGCGAGCAAAGCCCGCGCCGTTCCTGCGGCTGACCATCCCCGACCCGTTCGCCGCCATCACGGCCGTCCGGCTCCGCGAGCCCCCGCCCGACGCCGAGGGGCCCGAGCCCAACCGCGACCTCCCCGAAAGGCCAAAGCTGGCGACAGAGAAACCGTGATCCCAGGCGAGACGGCCGCGATTCACGAAAGAGGCATCATGGCCAAAAAGAGAAAGACCAGCTCGCCGGTGAAGCACCCGCTGACGCCGACGATCATGACCGAGCTTGGCGCCTTGAAGGCCGCCCCGCCGGCGGGCGATTTCGCGCCGGACGAGGACTGGGCCGCCGCGTTCACGGTCTGGACGTGCTACGGGCACAGCGGGCGCGGCAACTACGACGTGGGCGAGCTGCACATCGACCGAAAGATCGACGGCCGTGCGCAGCGGCTCGCCGTCCGCCAGACGCTCCGCAACAGCCAGGGCAAGCTGCACACGATCCGTGCCGCCGTCCAGTGCGGGCTCGACGCGCTGGCCTCGCCGACGGCCTGGACGATCAAGAGCAGCTTCTCCGGCAGTCACATGGACAACCTGCCACCGTTCGCGGTGGAGCAGGCCGGTCGCATCGACGGCAGCACGTGGAAGACGACGGTCGGCGGGAAAACGATCAAGCGCCGGGTTCCCCCGCACCTGACGGCCGACTGGTGCCTGTTCGAGGCCGTCCAGCGAATGCACTTCCGCCCCGCGGCGCCGGCGAAGTTCGCCGTGCTCGAGGGGCTCAGCGTGCTCAAGGAAGACCACCGCCTGAGCTACCGGGGCACGATCCCCGTCACGTGGGGGCCGGAGAAACTCCGGCTGCACTGTCTCAGCCAAGTCGGCCGCGGCGTGTATCCCTACGAGTACTGGCTGGACGATCGGCACCGGCTGTTGCTGGTGACCAGCGGGCCGCGAACGTACATCCGCCAAGCGAAGGCGGCCGGATCGGGAGAGGCAAAGAAATGAGCGACAAAGCAGGACACAGGCCCCGCGCGAAGCTCTCCCGCCGCCGGGTGCTCCAGGCGGGCGCGGGCGGCGCGGCGGCCCTCTCGGCCAGAGGCATCGTGGGCGCCGCACCGGCACCGCCCCGAAGGAAGGCCGGTCCCAACGTGCTGCTGATCATGACCGACCAGCAGCACATCGCCACCGTCGCCGCGCGCGGATGCAGGCACCTCAAGACGCCGGGGCTGGACAGCCTCTGCCGCGAGGGCGTGACGTTCCTCGAGTCGCACAGCGCGAACCCGCTCTGCTCGCCGGCGCGCAGCTCGCTGTGGACCGGCCGCATGCCCAGCGAGGCGGGCGTGCCCGTCAACGGCCGGCCCATCCACAAGTCCATCCCGAACATCGGGCAGTGGTTCGGCGAGCACACGGGCTACGAGACGATCTACGCGGGCAAGTGGCACCTGCCGAGCAGCTTCACCCACAACGTGCCGGGCTTTGCGGTGCTCACGCCCGGCGTGGGCGGCCAGGGAAACCTCGGCGACACCAGCACGTCGCTGGCCTGCCAGGGCTACCTGCAAAACCGATCGAAGGACAAGCCCTTCCTGATGGTGGCCTCGTTCTTCCAGCCGCACGACATCTGCCAGTGGCTGCGCATCAACCAGCACGACCCCGGCAAGCTGCGTTATGGCGGGATCGCCGACGAGCTGCCCGAGCTGCCCGCCAACTTCCGGTTCGACCCGAACGAGCCGGCCGGCCTTCGCAAGCAGCGAGACGGCAACGAGCCCGGCGTGAAGAAGGGCAAGTGGTCCGAGCTTCACTGGCGGTATTACGTGTGGAGCTACTACCGCCATATCGAGATGGTGGACGCCGAGATCGGCCGCCTGCTCGACGCGCTGCGCCACACCGGCCACGCCGCCGACACGCTGGTCCTGTTCACCTCCGACCACGGGGAGGGGCTCGGCCATCACCAGATGGTCCGCAAGAACTTCCTGTACGAGGAGGCGGTGAAGGTGCCGATGATCGTCTCCTTCCCCGGGCACGCCCGAGCGGACGCCGTGGACGCCGAGCACCTGGTCTCCGGGCTCGACGTCGTGCCCACGGTCTGTGACTACGTGGGGATCAAACCGCCCCCGAACATGCACGGCCGGAGCCTGCGCCCGCTGCTGGAAGGCCGCGCGTCGAGCCGCCGGCCCTTCGTCGCCTCCGAGGTCGGCCACCGGGCCCGCATGATCCGCTCGGAGAGGTACAAGTACGTCAAGTACCGCGACGATCCCGTCGAGCAGCTCTTCGACATGCAGGCCGACCCCGCCGAGACGAAGAACCTCGCGGGCGAGCCCAAGCTGGCGTCCGTGGTCGCCGAGCACCGCCGCATGCTCGCCGAATGGCAGAAGCGCCTCACGCCGGCGCCGAACCTGCCGAAGGAGCAGGCCTGGCCGCGGGGGTGATTCAGACAGAAGAGCGCGCGGGGCGACTCGTGCTGCGCAGCGAAGCGCTGCTTCGCAGAGCAGGAGCCCCGCCGCTAAACTCCTCACGCGCACGAGGCCGGGTCGCCGTCGCGGAGCTTGCTGTTTAGCGGGCGAGCTTGCTCGCCGCGTCGTCAGGCACCCTTCGCCGGCACGAGCTTGATCCCCCGCAGGTTCATCACCGCCAGGTTGGGCTTCGTCTTCGCCTTCACGGAGAGCTTCGCCGCACCCGGCTTGTCCAGTTGGATCGTCCCGAGCTTCTCCGTGACGAACTTCGTCCACGAGCCCGTTTCCTTGACCTTGCACTCGATCTTCCGATCGCCGACGGCGACGGTGAAGGTGCTCTCGCCGCTGCCCTTCTCGCAGGCGTAGGTGAGCTGCACGTCGAACGTGCCCGCCTTGGCGACCTGGAAGTCCCAGCTCACCCAGTCCCCGGCGTTCGTCCAGAAGCCAATGCAGTTCTTGCCGCCCTCGAAGTGGATCGTCCGGCCGTGGGTCTCGGCGTCGCCGGCGCCGAGCGTGTAGCTGCCGTCCTTGCCGGCGCGAATCGTGTAGGCAGCCACCTTCACCTGCGCGGGCACGTCCAGGACGATAACCGTGTCGGTCGGGTCCGGCGCCTCGGCCGGCAGATCGATCGTCACGCCGGCGTCGCCGCGGGCGGTCTTCAGCGACGCACGCTGCTTGTCTGCGAGGAGGTAGGCCTTATGTACGTCGCTGGCCAGGCCGGGCACGAGCAGCTTGCCGTCCTTCGGCCAGTCGAATACGTGAAGGTACAGCCGGCTCGGCCCGCTGCCCCGCGCGCCGGCGAGCTTCGAGGTGCACCGCCCCCACGGCAGGCGCTTGAAGACGCTCGCCTTGGTGCCGTAGATGCTCTCGCCGTTGACGGCGAGCCACTTGCCCATCTCCTTGAGGCGCTTGATGCTGGGCTCGGGGATGAGCCCCTCGGCCGTCGGGCCGACGTTCAGCAGGAAGTTGCCCCCCTTGCTGGCGATGTCCACGAGCTTTCGGAGCAGGTCGGTGGTGGACTTCCAGTTGTGGTCGTGCTTCTTGAAGCCCCACGTGCCGTTCATGGTCATGCACGTTTCCCAGTCGTAGCCCAGCCCCTGCGCGGGGATGCGCTGTTCGGGCGTGCCGAAGTCGCCGTCCTCTCTCTTGCGCTTTCCGACGCGGTTGTTGATGACGAGCTCCGGCTGGAGCGACCGGCAGAACGCGGCCAGTTCGCGGCCCTTGGCCTGGTCCCACTGCTTGATCCATTCGCCGTCGAACCACATCACGCCGATCTTCCCGTAGCCGGTCAGCAGCTCGCGGACCTGGCCGTTGAGGTACTTCTGATACTTCGGGAAGTTCGCCTTCTGGTCCGGGTGGTGCCAGTCCATGATCGAGTGGTACCAGCACATGCGGACGTGCTGGCGGTGGCACTCGTCGGACAGCTCCTTGAGGATGTCGCGCTTGAACGGCGTGGCCATGATGTCGTAGTCGGTGAGCTTGCTGTCCCACAGGCAGAAGCCGTCGTGGTGCTTTGAGGTGATCACGATGTACTTCATGCCCGCTTCCCCGGCGAGCGCGACCCACTGCTTGGCGTCGAACTTGACGGGGTTGAACTGCGGGACGAGCTTCTCGTACTCGCCGACGGGGATCCGCGCGCGGTTCATGATCCACTCGCCGATGCCGCCGATCTGCTTGCCCTTCCACACGCCGGCGGGGACGGCGTACAGCCCCCAGTGGATGAACATGCCGAACCGCGCCTGGCGCCACCACGCCATCCGCGCGTCGCGCTGCTGTTTCGTCTCCCTCGCCGGTCCGCCGCCGGCGGGTTTGTCGCTCGCGGCCGCCACGCCGCAGGTGCTCGCCCAGAGGATGCAGACCGCCGCCGCCAGGGATGCCGCCCGTGTGAAACGCTGAATCTTCATGCCTCGATGCCTCCAACCAAAGACGCCAACCCCCAAGCCCGGCCCGTGCGAGCCGGCCGGCCAGCAGCGCCGGCATTTCCTTCAACGCCGCCTGATCTCATGCGGACCCAACAAACCCTTGCCAAAGCCGAAAACGCCGGGGTATTCTCTATCCGTCGCCGTGCCGGCGCGGCCGCCGGCCGGTGATCCGCCTATGCAAGGAAAGGAGCCATCATGCGCAACCTGCTGATCGCATCGATTTGCTGTGCCGCCGCCGTGGTGATCACGTCCTGCAGGACGAAGCCGGCCGGCCCCGGGAAGACGACCATCGCCGTCATCCCCAAGGGCACGACGCACAGCTTCTGGAAGTCGGTGCATGCCGGGGCGGTCAAGGCCTCCAAGGAGCTCGGCGTCGACATCATCTGGAAGGGCGCGATGAAGGAGGACGACCTGGAAGGCCAGACCAAGGTCGTCGAGGACATCATCGTTCGGGGCGTGGACGGCATCGTGCTGGCCCCGCTGCATCACGGTCCGGCCTTGCAGATCCAGGTGAGGAACGCCAAGAAGAGCGGGATCCCGACGGTGATCATCGACTCGGGGCTCGGCGGCAGCGAGCACGTCAGTTTCGTCGCCACGGACAACTTCAAGGGCGGGCAGTTGGGCGGCGAGCACCTCGCCAGGCTCCTGGGCGGCAAGGGCAAGGTCGTGATGATGCGATACCACGAGGGCTCGGCCAGCACCGAGAACCGCGAGGCCGGCTTCCTCGACGCCATCAAGAAGCACTCCGGCATCGAGGTGATCAGCGAGAGCCAACGCGGCGGGGACATCGAGCGGTCGATGAAGACGGCCGAGAACCTCATGCCCAAGCTCCGCGAGGCGGACGGCGTCTTCTGCCCCAACGAGACGACGACCTTCGGCATGCTCCGTGCGCTGGAGAACGCCGCCCTGGCGGGCAAGATCAAGTTCGTCGGCTTCGACAGCAACGCCAAGCTGGTGGACGCGCTGGGCAGGAAGCAGATCCACGGCCTGGTGCTTCAGGACCCGATCAACATGGGCTACATGGGCGTCAAGACGATGGTCCGTCACCTGAAGAAGCAGAAGGTCGAGGCCCGCGTGGACACCGGCTGCACCGTCGCCACGCCGGAGAACATGAACGAGGAGAAGATCGACGGCCTGCTGAACCCGGACTACAAGAAATGGCTCGAAGAGGAGTAGACCCCGGGCCCGCCGGCGACCGGCGCCTGGAGATGCGGGGTGTCTGCAAGCGATTCGGCGCCACCGTCGCGCTGGACGACGTCTCCCTGGCCGTTGCCGGCGGCGAGGTCCACGCCCTGGTCGGCGAGAACGGGGCGGGCAAGAGCACGTTGATGAAGGTCCTCTCCGGCGCCCACTCGGCCGATCACGGCTCGATGACGCTCGACGGGGCGCCCTTCCGGCCGCGGAACCCGCTCGAGGCCCGGCGCCACGGAGTGGCCATGATCTACCAGGAGCTCTCGCTGGCGCCTCACCTGACGGTGGAGGAGAACATCTCCCTGGGCCTGGAGCCGGCCGCCTGGGGCCTGATCCGGCGCGGGCAGGTCCGCCAGATGGCCGTCCGGGCCCTGGAGCACTTCGCCCACCCCGAGATCCGTCCCGACGTGCAGGTCAGGCAGCTTTCCGTCGGCGCCCAGCAGCTTGTCGAGATCGCCCGCGCCCTGGCCGTCGGCTGCCAGGTGCTCGTCCTGGACGAGCCAACGAGCAGCCTCGGCACCCGCGACGTGGAGCGGCTGTTCGAGCTCATCGGCGTGCTGAAGGGCCAGGGCAAGAGCATCGTCTACATCTCCCACGTCATCGAGGAGGTCCAGCAGGTGGCCGACCGGGTCACCGTGCTGCGGGACGGCCACGTTGTGGGCACGCGCCAGGTGGCTGGCGTCACGGCGGACGAGATCGTCGCCATGATGGTCGGCCGAACCGTCGAGGAGCTGTACCCGCGCTCCAAACGGTCGCCCGGCGAGGTCGTGCTGGACATCGAGGAACTGGCCGGCGAGGTCAAGCCCGAATCCGTCAGCCTGGAACTGCACCGCGGCGAGGTGCTCGGCATCGCCGGGCTCGTCGGGGCGGGGCGCACGGAGTTCCTGCGGGCCCTGTTCGGCCTCGAGCCCATCCGCAGCGGCAAGGTCCGCCTGGGGGTGTACACCGGCTGGGCCAGCCCGCACCGGCGGTGGAACCAGGGCATGGGCCTGCTCAGCGAGAACCGCAAGGATGAGGGCCTGGCGCTGTCGCTGACGGTCGCCGACAACGTCACGCTCTCGAAGCTCCGTGGCTTCGGCCCGCTGGGGCTCATCCTGCCGAGCCGCCAGGAGGCCGCCACGCGGCATTGGATCGAGCGCCTTGACATCCGCTGCCGCAGCGCCGGTGAGCCCGCCGAGGACCTGTCCGGCGGCAACCAGCAGAAGGTCGCCGTCGCCAGGATGCTCCAGCACGACGTGGACGTCCTGCTGCTCGACGAGCCCACCCGAGGCATCGACGTCGGCAGCAAGGCCCTGATCTACCAGTTGATCGACGAGCTGGCCTGCGGCGCCGACGGCGAGCCCAAGGCCATACTCATGGTCAGCAGCTATCTGCCTGAGCTCATGGGCATCTGCGACCGGATCGCCGTGATGTGCCGCGGGCGGCTCGGGCCGGCGCACGCGGTCGATCAGATCGGCGAGCACCAGCTCATGTTGGAAGCGACCGGACAGGAAACCGCAGCATGAGTGAGCCCGACACCGCAAGCCTGGCCGCGGCGGAACGCGGCGCGTGGAAGCAGGTCCTCATCAGGCTCGGCCCGCTCCTGGGGCTGGTGTTTGTCTACCTGCTGTTCGTCGTCATCGCCCCGCCGAGCTTCCGCACGACACAGAACCTCGAGACCATCTCGCGCCAGACCACCACCGTCGCCATCGCGGCGCTGGGCATGACGCTGGTCATCATCTCCGCCGGCATCGACCTGTCGGTCGGATCGATCGTGGCCTTCAGCACGGTCGTCATCGCCTGGCTGCTGGAAGGCACGTTCGGCGAGCAGATCGCGGGCACCGAGCCGGGGGCGAAGGTCATCCTCTACCCGCTTCTGTTCGCCTTGGCGGGCGTGGCCGCGGGGGCCCTGTGCGGCTTCATCAGCGGGACGCTCATCACCGGCCTGCGCGTCGTATCGTTCATCGTCACGCTGGGGATGATGCTGATCGTGCGAGGCGTCGGCAAGGGCATCGCGCACGAAGAGAAGATCATGGCCCCGGAGACGTGGCTCAACCGGCTCCTGGAGACGCTGGGCCAGGACCAGCGGTGGATGCTCCTGCCGGTCGGAGTGTGGATGCTGATCGGGCTGGCGATTCTCATGGCGGGCGTGCTGCGCTACACGCGGTTCGGCCGGCACGTCTTCGCCGTGGGGTCCAACGAGCAGACGGCCCGGCTGTGCGGCGTGCCCGTCAACCGCGTGAAGGTGATCGTCTTCACGCTCAGCGGGATGTTCGCCGGCCTGGCCGGGGTGATGCAGTTCTCCCGGCTGAGCGTCGGCGACCCCACCGTCGTGATCGGCCTGGAGCTGGAGGTCATCGCCGCCGTGGTCATCGGCGGGGCCAGCTTCTCCGGCGGCGAGGGCACCATCCTCGGGACGATCGTCGGGGCGCTGATCATGGGCGTGATACGTTCCGGCTGCGTCCACATGGACCTGCCCAACTGGGTCCAGGAGATCGTCACCGGCGGGATCATCATCGTCGCCGTCGCGCTCGACAACCTCCGCCACCGCCGCACGACGTGAGGGGATCGACCACATGAGGATAACGTACGACGAACAGGTGGATGCGCTGTACATCCGGCTGCTGGAAGGCGAGTTCCAGTGCAGGACGGTTCGCCTCTCCGACACGGTCGCCCTGAACATGGGGCCGGCGAATGAACTCGTGGGGATTGAAGTTCTCGATGCGAGGAAGACGCTCGACTTCGACGCGCAGCCTGAGGTCGATCTGGAGAACCTCAAGGCACGCCTCGCGGGCTAGCTCCGATCATGCGCGAACCCCAGGCAAGATAGCGGCGACGCGCCCGCCACGCCGGCCCGCCGTTCCTACAACTCCTGAGCCGTCGGCTTGACGGGCCAGGCGGGTATGCCCTTCTCGGAGGCGGCCTGCTTGCGGTACAGGGCCTTGAAGGGGTTCTCCTTCGGCACGGGGGCGTCCTCGTTGACCATGGCGGGAAGCACCTCCGACCACCACTGGTCGTACGCCTTGCGCATCGCCGCGACGGCGTCGGGATGCTTGTCGATGACGTTGGTCTTCTCGCCGGGGTCGTTGAGGATATCGTACAGCTCTCTGTTGTTGACCAGGCGGAACCGCTGGCTGCGGACGGCGCAGGCGCCGTACTTCGAGTCGGCCGCCTTGCCCTTGCCCCAGCGGCCGCGGTGAGTGAACAGGTAGCGATCCGCCCAGTCAGCCTTCGGGTCCTTCAGCAGTCCCGCGAGGCTTCGGCCGTCGAGCTTGACGCCCTTGGGAAGCTTCCCGCCGCACAGCTCGGCGAGGGTGGGGAACAGATCGAGATGAGCGGCCAGGGCGCCGACGTCCACGCCCTCGGCGACACGCCCCTTCCAGGACATGAAGCACGGCACGCGCGTGCCCCCTTCGTTCGCCGAGCCCTTCTTGCCCTTCATGCCCGCGTTGAAGAGGTACTTGACCTGCGGCGCCGGCTCGGCGGCCGCCTTGGCTTTGCCTTTGGGCTTCCGTCGGCGCCCGCGGGCGCCGGCCTGGGCGCTGCCGTTGTCGGTCATGAAGATCACGAGCGTCCTGGAGGTGAGCTTCCACTTGGCCAGCTTCTCCACCAGGATGCCGATGTTGTCGTCGATGTTGGTGATCATCCCGTAGAAGGCGGCCGCGCCCTTGTCGAGCCCCGCCTCGACGTACGGCCTGGTGTACGCCTCCGGGCAGACGAGCGGCCCGTGCGGCGCGTTCGTCGTGATGTACGCGAAGAACGGCCGGTCCTTGTTCGCCTTGATCCAACGCAGGGCCTGCGTGAAGAAGATGTCCGTGCAGTATCCCTTCGTCTTGACGAACGTCGTGTTGTGCCGGATCGCCGGGTCGAAGTACCTGTTGCCCGGCGCGTCGCCGCAGCTTCCCGGGTAGCTCTGGCCGATGCCCCCCGCGCCGTGGATGAACACCTCGTCGAAGCCGCGGTTGTGCGGCTGGTAGGGCTCCTGGTCGCCCAGGTGCCACTTGCCGAAGATGCCCGTCGTGTAACCCGCCTCCTTGAGCACCTGCGCGATCGTGACGGCCTTGAGGCCGAGGCGCTCCCGCTCGTGGATCGTGTGGGTGACGCCCGAGCGGAACTCGTGGCGGCTGGTCATCAGGCTCGCGCGGGTCGGCGCGCACGTCGGGCTGACGTGAAACGCCGTGAAGCGTGTGCTCCGCGCGTGCAGGGCGTCGAGGTTGGGCGTCTTGATGATCTTGTTGCCGTGGCAGGCCAGGTCGCCGTAGCCCTGGTCGTCGGTGATGACGATGATGACGTTCGGGTGGGGCCAGGGGCGATCGGCCCCGGCCGCCCACGCCCGGGGCGCCGCTGCGATCGCCGGCGCCGCCGCGATTCGCCTCAGGAGGTCACGTCTGGTGATCTTCTCTGCCATGGTTCTTCTCCGTTGACATTCTCAGGTACTCGATGACTGCTCCGCGTCGAGCGCCTTGAACTTAAACACCTTCGAGGGCACGCGGGCCTCGCGCATGATCCTGCGAATTCGGCCGACAATCTCGGGGTGCTCGGCGGCAACGTCGTTCTTCTCGCCGACGTCCTCGGCGAGGTCGTACAGCTCGATCTTCATGTTACCCTTGTGCATCCTCTGCCGCACGCCCTTCCAGTCGCCGAGGCGCACGACCTGCTGGCCGCCGTAGGCGGGGAACTCCCAGTAGAGATACTCGTGGGCCTTCTGCTCGCCGGCGCCGAGCAGCGTCGGCGCGAAGCTGATGCCGTCGATGTCGTCGGGCTTCGGCGCGCCGGCCACGTCGCACAGCGTCGGCAGCACGTCCCAGAAGGCCGAGACGTGCTCGGTGACGGCGCCCGGCTTGATCTTCCCGCACCAGCGGGCGACCATCGGCACGCGGATGCCGCCCTCGTACAGGCTGCCCTTGAGCCCGCGGAGCGGCCCGGCGCTTGCGAAGAAGTCCGAGTCGCTGCCGCCGAGGCGGTTGTACGTCGGGCCGTTGTCGCTGCTGAATATGATCAGCGTGTCCCCGTCGAGCCCCAGCTCCTTGACGAGCTTCATGATCTGCCCGATGCCGCGGTCCATGTGCGTGATCATCGCAGCGTAGCCGGCCCGCGGGAACGGGTGCTTCAGGTACCCGCGGTGCTTGTACGCCGCCTCGGGGATCTTGCCCTTGTACTCGTTCAGCGTCTCGGCGGGCACCTGGATCGACAGGTGCGGGATGATGAACGGCATGTACAGGAAGAACGGCCGGTCCTTGTTGGCGCGGATGAACGCCAGGGCCTCCTTGATGAACAGGTCCTGGGAGTACTGCTTGCCCGTCAGCGTCCGGTCGTTGCCCTCGAGGATCTCCTTCCTGCCGTTGCGCCAGAGGTACCGCGGGTAGTGGTTGTGGGCGTGGCGCTGGCAGTTGTAGCCGTAGAAGAGGTCGAACCCCTGGCGGTTCGGATCGCCGCTCGTGCCCCACTGGCCCAGCCCCCACTTGCCGCACGCGCCCGTGGCGTAGCTGTGGGCCTTGAGGACCTCGGCGATGGTCACCTCGCTATCGGGGATCGGGTTCTGCCCCGGGAACTGGCAGCCGTACTTCTCGCGAAGCCGCTTGAACTCCGGGCCCTTCGGACCGCCGTTGTTGCGGATATACGCGTGGCCGGTGTGCTTGCCGGTCATCAGCACGCAGCGTGACGGCGCGCAGACGGCCGTGCCGGAATAGTGCTGCGTGAACCGCATCCCCTCGGCCGCGATCCGGTCGATGTGGGGCGTGCGGATCCACTTCTGGCCGTAGCAGCCGAGCTCGCCGTAGCCCAGGTCGTCGGCGATCAGGTAGATGATGTTGGGCTTGCGGCGCTTCTTCGAAGCAGCGGCCACGCGCCCCGGCCGGGACATCGCCGCCGCCGCGCCGACGGCCATCCCCTTCAGAAAATCGCGTCGTTTCATGTTCCGCTCCGATTGCCGCTTGCGTGCGGCTGCTGTCAGGGGTTCTTCGGCAGGGCGTTTTCGATCTCATCGAGGCCCAGCTTCAGCGTCGCCTTTGCGATTCGCTGAAGGCCTTCCCGTGCGCCCTGGAAATGCATTGTCCGGTGGACGTGCACGATCGACCCGCCGGGCTTGAGCGCCGCGGCGGGGGAGAGCGTCTCCAGCTCGTAGAAGCCGCCGAGCGCCTTCTGGCCGGGCTTGAGCGGGCCGTCGTTGTAGCTGCTGATCGCATCGCCGACGTAGGGCTGCTTCTGGATCTCCCAGGCGGAGTTGACGTAGTCCTTCGCGCCGGGGGGCTGGTTGAACTGCACGACGGTCAGCAGGCCGTTCGTCGCGTCGAAGCTGCCGCAGACGCCCTTGACCCGCCGCCCGTAGATCCCGATCTTGTTGCGCCGCCGGCCGTCGCCGCGGAAGTACACCACGTCGCCCTTGATCTTCAGGCGCCGGGGGACCAGCTCCCCGAAGCTCGGGTAGCGGTTGAGCACGGGCCCGAGCTTCGCGTCGCCGCCGGCCTGGAAGGGAATCGCGATCGTCGTGCCCGGCGTGGGGTTGTACTGGCCGAGGATCCAGATCGCAAGCACGCCGGTCTTCTTCTCCCACGGCTTCGCGCCCGTGTTGGTCAGCTTCGTTTCCGACTCGAAGCCGACGGCCCGGACGCCCTCGGGTATCGGGACCTCCACGGCCTCGGCGATGCGCCCGGGCGCCAGCAGGCTAACCGCGCGGTCGATCTGGAGATCGAGCTTCGTCCCGGAGTAGTTCACGAGTTGGGTCCGCTTGCGGAAGGAGACGCTGTCGGCCTGCTTGTCGACTACGTCGTACGGCTCGCTGTCCACGACGGGCGGCGTCTGCCAGTGCTCGAGGTCGAACGGCTCGCCCTTCTTGAAGAAGATCGAGTACTGCCCGCCCTCCGGCGCGAACCACAGCCGGTCCTCACCGCCGAAGACGTTCATGTGCGGCACCGTCTTGCCCGAGGCGATCAGCTTGTGGTTGATCCAGCCGTAGCTCATCCCCTTGGCGCCGGCGGAGGTGCTGGTCATCACGCGCCCCTGGTACTGCGGCACGACGACGACCTGCGCCCGCCCGGCCGCGTCGGACAGCAGCACGGCATCGGTGTGCTCCCTGAGGAACTTCAGGTCCTCGCTGAAGGACCTCATTGCCGCGGAGTCCGGAATCCGCGAGCACCCGGCCGCCAGCAACGCACACGCAACAGCCACCGTGGTCCATTCCCTCATGATGTCCCTTTCTCTCAGATGGACTCCCAGAAGCTTCCGCGGCCCTGTGTACCTTGTCCTTGGTATTGCGCCGCCGGCTTCCCGTCAAGCCCGCGCGAGCCGCCCGGCCGCGGATTGCCGCTGAGCTACTCGAAGCAGAGCGTACCGAAGAACTCCGGGCGATGGTAGTCCGGCTGCGGCCGGTCGATCGGGCTCCAGCAGGCGTACTGCGGGTCGGTCCGCCCGCCGCACCGGTAGAGGTTCGCCCGCCAGCGATCTCCGGGCCCCGGCCGGACGGCCCGGCCGGCGAAATCGCTCAGCGTCTCCAGCGGCAGCGCCGCGGCCACCCACCACCGGCGATCGGCGCCGGACTCCTCCTTGGTGGGCGCTGCGACGGACGCGGCGATGCGGATCCGCCGGGAGAGCTGCGGCGTGACGAGGCGCCGCCCGCGGCGCCCGGGGCCCCAGCCGAGGTGCATGCAGCCGCAGCAGTTGATCTCCAGGTTGAAGTAGTCGCCGCTGACCTCGGGGTCGGGCATGGCGAAGAGCTCCACGCAGCTATCGAGATAGACGTCGCCGTTGAGCTGCGTGGCCCGCGCGGAGATGTGCCGGTCCCGGCAGCGAAACTGCACGTACACGGCCCGCCGGTCGTACAGCATTCGCACGGCCGTGGACTGCTTCTCGCCGCGCTCGTACCACGGGTAGTTGTCGATCCGCAGGACGCCGGCGGCCTCCCACGGCGTGCCCGCGACCCGCCCCACCAGCGGCGGGGCCTGCCGCACCGAACGAATCGTGTATCGTCTCACGGCTTCACCTCTCTTTCGGGGCGTCCCGGGTGACGGGGACCTTTCGCCAGCCGGACGACTCCGTGAACTCCCGCGCCGCGAAGCACCAGATGAGGAGCTTCTTGGTCGCCAGGTATCCGTCGATTCGCTTCTGCTTGCGGTAGAGGCTGATTCGGGCGGGCGTCGCGCCGGAGCCCCTGACGGCGAGGCATTCGACGGGCAGGGAGAACTCCATCGCCAACTGGTCGGCCAAGCCCGCGCCCCTCGCGTGCATGTCCTCGCCGAGGTGGAAGACCAACCCGTGGCTGTCGGCCAGCAGGAGGATCGGCGAGGTGGCGTCCGGCTCGATGGGCGTCAGGCCGACCGGGCCCCTCGTCCCGACGAAGCGCAGCGGCAGCCTCTCCCGCGGCGGCCGGGGGCCCTTCAGGCTGCGCCACAGGTCGCCGGCGATCTGCACCTCCGCCGTCCGCGTGTCGAACTTGCGCGGTGCGACCTGCATGATCCACTTCCGGCCGGCCATCATCTCGCGGATCTTCTTTGCGGCTAGGACGCACGCCCGGCCCGAGAAGTGCGTGTCCTGCTTGCAGTACAGCTCCGGGCCCTTCGCGGCGCGGGCGGCGAGGAGCCCGTCGGTGAGGTCCAGGACGGTCACGCCCTTCTCGCCGAGCAGTTTGTAGAACGCCTGATGGGCGGCGTCCAGCCGCGGAGGGGCGCCCCTGGCGTTGAGCTTGACGGCCGGGCAGAGCTTGTCGGCATAAACGATCGCCTTGGGCGGCACGGGCAGGAGGATCAGCTCGATGCCGAGCTTGTCGAGCTGGGCCTTGTAGTCGAGGATGGCCGGCAGCGGATCGGCCCCCCGCGCGGCCCGGCTGACCTTCCCGGCCGCGTCGCCCCAGAACCGCCCCACGCCGACGTGCCGCAGCTCGCCGGCCAGGAACAGCCACCCGTCTTGGCCCGCAACGACCATGCTCGCGGTGGCGGCGGCTGCATGGCGCTCCGCGGCCGCTTCGTCGTTCGCCGCCACCGCGGCCGTATACGCGGCGTTGGCGTCCCGCCAAGCGGCGTCGGCGGCCTTGTACCTCGCCGCGCACTCGGCGCGGAACGCCTCGATGAGCGCTGCGTCCGCCCGGGCGGCGCGAGCGGAGGGGACGGACACAGCCGCGACGGCCAACACGAACGCAGTCCCGCGAGTCACTTGATTCCCTCGCCCCAGAAGCTGTTCACGTCGAGGTCCACGTCCTGGATCTCGCCTCGTCGAACTGTGCCGTACTTGCCGACGACGTCTCGCCACGGGCGGACGCTCAGGGTGATCCGCCGCCCGAGCTTCAGGCGTGCGCTGGGCGTCCATTTCTTGTCGCGCATGCCCCACACGAACACGACGGCCTCGGCGCCGCGGACGCCGCCGGCGGCGTTGCGGACATCCTGGAGATGCACGGCCATGATGAAGTCCTTGTACGGCACGGTGCCCGGCCGGGGCGGCCTTGTCAATGCGGCGATCCGCCCGGTGACGACGGCCCGCTCGCCCGGCGCGAGCTCCAGCACATCCGTGACCTTCGCGCCCGGCCGGGATCTCGCGGTCGTCGGCGCCGCCCTGGTGGCGGGCCGGCCGAGCTTCATGGGATAGCTCTTCCAGTCGCCGATTGAAAGCTCGCGGACGGCGAATTGCCAGATGACGACCCTCTTTCCGGCCAGCCGGTCGCGTCCGGCGCGGAGCTCGCGGTCCAGCAGTTTCCGCGTGGCGTGGGCGCCGGCGTCGTTGCGGATGATGGCATCCACGGGCCTGTGCAGATGGTAACTCAACCGCTCGGCAAGCCCCGCCGAGGAGCCCCAGCCCATCTGCCGGTGGGAATAGACGTTGCTGAAGCTGTCTCCGAGCAGCAGCACGTCGCCGGCCCGGTCCGGCTGCCACGGCGTGCCCTCAAGGGTCAGCACGCGGCGGATCGCGACGGTCTCGGCCGGGAAGAGCCGCCGGCGGTCGGTGGCGAACACAGCCGCGGCGCCTGCCAGGCCGAGCTGGTCCGCTGCGCCGCGAATCGCGGCGTGAAGGCCGCGGGCGAAGTCGCTCTGCGCAACGGACTGGAGCATCACGGCGACGTCGCCGACGTGGGTCACCTCGACGGTCTCCTGGCGGTACGCCTTCCGCGGCCCGGCGGCGAGCGGCGCGTCGGCGAGCTCTTTGAGAACCGCCGCCGTGAGACGCTCGGCGACCAGCTCCATCGTCTCGGGCAGCCAGTGCGTGTCGGTGCGAAGGTAGAGCTGCCGCGGCGGCCGCTCCGAGAGCTTCAGGGCCATCATGTCCTCGGACGGATCGAAGAGGATGGCGCGGCCGGGCTGCTCGCCCAGCCGGCTCACGAACCGGCGATAGGACGGATTCTGAAGCACCTCGCCGCAGCCCTCGAAGCGCCCCGAGAGCTTCTCGAGGTGGATCATCGGCTTGACGGGCGTGGGCATGAGGATCAGGCGGATGCCCCGCTCGTCGAGCCGGCGTGCGAACTCGACGACGGCGGGCACGGGGTCCACCGCCGGCGGCGCCTGCCATGCCTCTCGGGCGATCTCGCGCCTCCGGGCGTGGCGCGCCGAGAGGAACCCCGGGCCGCTGACGTAGTCCACGTCCGGGCGATAGAACAGCCACCCGCCGCGCCCGACATATGCCTGTTCGCTGCCCACGCCGAGTGATCGCGCCATCAGCCGCTGCGCCGGCGGCAGGAGCACGTCGCTCAGCAGCGAATCCTCCCTGATCGCGTCGGTGTACTCGTCGATCTCGCGCAGGAGGATCTCGTCATTGGCCTGCTTGGTCCGCCGGAAGAGGCTCCCCTCCGCCGGTCGGCCGCGGACGGCCCGCCAGGCGCGCGGGACGGAGCTGAAGATCTCGTAGCATCGCGGCAGGTACAGGCCCGGCTGCCGCCAGGAGAGCCCCGGGCGGCGGGCGAAGGCGGCGCGGATCTCGTGGACGTGCTGGCCGATCGGCACGGCGTAGACGGTCGCGACGAACGCGGCGATCAGCCCCCACGCGACCGCCCGGCCGACCGTCGTCCGCCCGATCTCGATCTTCGCGACCTCCTCACGGCTGAGCTGTTGCTTCGTCCGGCTCATCTGGCGTCTCTGCGGTCACCGCCATCGGATCTCGCCTCAGAATATGAAGTAGATGAACGGATTGAACTCCTGTGTCGTCAGCGCGGCGATGGCCACCCAGAAGCTCACGATCGCAAACGCCGCCTTCGGCAGCGTGATCCGCCGGGTGAAGTCCCACGTCTGCGGGCACGCCCACGTAATGACCGCCGCCGCGAGCATCATGCCCGTGTAGTACGGCCGGTATGCCACGCCGCCGATCAGCGCCGCCCCGCCGGCGGCGGAGCCGAGGCCGACCATGCTGGCGCAATACCGCATTGCGCTGGGCAGGTCGTCGGCCCGGAAGAACACCCAGCCGAAACAGACGATGACGAACGTCAGGGCGATCCGGGCCGGCCTCGGCAGGCGCCCGTACAAGCTCCGCTTGCCGCGGGCCCGCTCGATCGCCAGCAGGAGGCCGTGAAGGCCGCCCCAGATCACGAAGTTCCACGACGCCCCGTGCCACAGCCCGCCCAGCAGCATCACGACGAACAGGTTGGCGTACGTCCGCGCGCGGCCCTTGCGGTTGCCGCCCAGCGGGATGTAGAGGTAGTCCTTCAGCCAGGTGCTCAGCGAGATGTGCCACCTCCGCCAGAACTCCGTGATCGACTGCGAGAGGTAGGGCGAGTCGAAGTTCTTGGGGAACACGAAGCCCAGGATCAGGCCCAGCCCGATGGCCATGTCCGAGTACGCGCTGAAGTCGAAGTAGATCTGGAAGGCGTACGCCACCGCGCCGGCCCACGCGTCGGCGAAACCCACGCCGGCCGCGTTGAAGGCCAGGTCCGCCACCTTGCCGCACCCGTTGGCCAGCAGGACCTTCTTGGCGAAGCCCAGGCAGATGAAGCCCGCCCCCCGGGCGAACTTCTCGGCCGTGTACGTGCGACGGGCCAACTGGTCGGCGATCTCCTGGAAACGGATGATCGGCCCGGCCACCAGTTGCGGGAACATCGAGACGTAGCAGGCGAAGTCGATGAAGTTGCGGATCGCCCCGGCCCGCCCGCGATAGACGTCCATGGAGTAGCTCATCGACTGGAACGTGTAGAAGCTGATCCCCAGCGGGAGGGTGATCTGGAGGGCCAGGTCCAGCCTCAAGCCCGGCAGCCCCAGCGCGGCGACGGCGGTGTCGTAGCTGCCGGTGGCCCAGTTGCAGTACTTGAAGAAGCCCAGCAGCGAGAGGTTCGAGCAGATGGAGATCACCAGGGCGATTTTCTGTCCCCGCGACCGCCGGCTGCCGGCCTCCAGGACGGCGACGGGCCGATCCCACGGCTGGCCCAGCGCCCGGGAGATGAACAGCCCGCAGACGTAGTCGATCAGCGTGCTGGCCAGCATCAGCACGACGAAGAGCGGGTTCGCCCAGCCGTAGAAGACGTAGCTCACCAGTGTCAGCAGCAGGTGCTTGCCTCGCCGCGGCACCGCGTAATACAGCAGCAGCACCACCGGCAGGAAGTAGAACATGAACACGTGCGAGCTGAATACCATCTCTTGGCACCCGCAAGGCAGTGCTAGAGCAACCGAACGGGGATGGCGTTGGCCTTCTCCGTGATGGAGTCAAAGTCCGCCTTCCCGCAGACTTCGTCCGATCCGCAGCCGGATTGCAGATTAGCCGATATCTCCTCCGTAGTCACGAGCGGCCATCTCGTTCGGCTGCGGCCGCGGGCCCCGACGGGCTCATCCCTCCAGAGCTCCGCTCCACGTCGTAGTACATCTCCGGGTCGAGCTGATCCGGGGTCGTCATCACACGCTCGGTGGCGAGCTGCGGATGGTCGGCGAAGGGCTCCACGGTCAGCCGATACGCGCGGCCGATTGGACGCCGAAAGCCCACGGCCCTGGCGTCCAGGATCACCCAGTGCGCCACCAGGATTCTCCTGCGATCGTACCGGCCGCTGAGCACGTCCTGGACCTCGTAGGTATGCACGGCCAGGCATCGCCGGTAGGGATGGATCGCCTTCAACGTCGGGGTGGCGGCGGCCTCCACAAGCTTGCCGGTCACGATCAGCCGCCGCGCGGGCTTTCGGTTCGCCAGCCGGGGGCGATACAGGGCGTGCTTCCGCTTCGCTTCGGCGGCGTCGACGAACCGGCTGTAGACGGCGATGCCCTCCAGCCGCCCGGCCCAGTCGCCGCCGCCGGCGTATTCATCGCCGAAGACGAGGCGCTGCGGCGTCCAGTTGCCAAAGTCGCCGGTCACCGCACGGCTGGCGGACACCTCGACGCCGTTGAGATAGCACGCCGTCGTGCCCGCGGCGTAGCTGACGATCACGTGATGGGGCTTGCCCGCGGCGAGCTTGCAGAGCCTCGGCCGGGCGCTCGCGCCGCCGCCGGATCGCGTTCGCAGCAGAAGGACCAGGTCCTCGCCCTTCTGAACGAGCGCGAAGTTGCGCGAGGAGTCGCCGCCTGAGAAGCTGACGATCGCCGCCCGGCCGGGCTGCTTGACGGAATCGGGCGTGATGACCGCTTCGATCGTGAGCCGGCCGGTCGCCTTGCAGGCCTCCAGGAGGCGCTCATCGACGTCCTCGGCCAGGAACGCGCCACCGGCGAGGTCCATGTCGTGGAACCGGTAGAGCCTGGCCGCTCCCCGCGCTCGGACGCGACAGGGGCGTGCCGCCCGCCCGTCGGAGCCCGCGACCTGGTTCGCACGCGACGCATCGTGCCAAAGGAACACCAGTCCTCTCTCGTCCCCGGGCCAGTCGGCTCTACCCGCGTAGGCGTCCGCAAGGGCGCCCGGCCCGCTTGCAGGCGCGCCGCAGCCGCTGCCCACACAAGCAACAACCAGTGCAGACAGCACGCAGACCTGACAGCGATTCGCCATAGCCCAGCTCACCTCTTCATCCCCTGCATCCCCTGCATGCATGCGAAAGACTCTCACGACTCCGCCTTCACGTGGATCATCGCCTTGATGACGCCGTCGCGGTAGTCGGCCACCAGATCGTAGGCCTGCTGGACCTCGTCGAACGCGAAGTCGTGCGTTGCCAGGGCGTCCAGGTCCACCTCGCCGGAGGCGATCCTGTCGATGGCGCCGGCGACCTGGTGGAGATGCCGCCGGACGTTCCGGATGCGGATCTCCTTGCGCCGCATGTGGTTCATCTCGAAGCTCAGCCGGTCGCCCTCCGGGATGCCCACGACGACCACCTTGCAGCACGGCTTGACCAGCTCGAGGCACTGGTCGATGGTCTCCTGCTTGCCGACGCACTCGAAGACGACGTCCAGCCCGTCCGGCTCGGCCCGGTGGATCTCCGCGACGATATCGCGTTCGTGGGGATTGCCCGTCCAGTCGGCCCCGAGCCGCCGGGCCAGCGCCGAGCGATTGGCCAGCAGGTCGGTCTGGTAGACCGTGCAGGGCGCGGCGTGCTTGCAGGCGACCAGGACGCTCAGCCCGATCGGCCCGCTGCCGAGGATGCCGATCCTGGCGTCTTCGGGCGTCTCGGCCAGCTTCCGGGCCCACATCGCGATGGAATACGGCTCGCAGAGCGTCGCCTGCGTCATGCTCATCGCATCGGGGATAGCAAAGCAGCTCGCCTCCGGCATGATCAGGTACTCGCACAGCGAGCCCTGCACCTGCCCCGGGCAGCCGAGGAACGCCTGGTTGCGGCAGGTGTGGATGTGCCCGACGCGGCATTGGTCGCACCGCCCGCAGGTGATCAGCGGATCGACGGCGACGCGGTCGCCGACCTTCAAGCGAGTCACGTCGCCGCCGACCTCGACGACGACGCCGGCGCACTCGTGCCCGACGATCCACGGGTACTCGACCACCTGGCAGCCGATGCGGCCGGCCTTGTAGTAGTGCATGTCGCTGCCGCAGACGCCGACGGTATCGACTTCCAGCAGCACGTCGGTGGGCGCGGCGAGCTTCGGGGCGGGCACCTGGCGGATCTCCATCGTTCTCAGCCCCGTCAGAAACGCCGCCTTCATCGCTGACTCCTTCGGTCCGCCGGAGGGTTCAACTTGGGTATCGATTCATCATATACTACGGTTGGGAGCGAAACGGCCCCTAGTGGAAAAGGCCGAAATCGACGGCGGGCCGGCTGCCAGCGCCCGGCGGAGAGAGAATGACGTGTATGTGTAAGCGGAGACGTTCGATCGCGCCGATCCTGCTGTTGGCGGGATTGGCCTGCGGCCGCCTGCCCGGCTGCGGGGAATCCGATCCGCCCGTAGACCCCGAGACGCGGAAGATCCGCAAGCTGTCGCGCCTGCTGGCCGGCGGCACGATGATCGAGCGCCGCCGGGCCGCCGACGCGCTGGCCGCGACGGCCGATACGCGGGCCGTCGCGCCGCTGAGGCGGGCCCTCCGCGACGCCTCGCCCACGGTTCGCCTGGCCGCGGCGGACGGCCTGGTCTCGTTCGGCCCGGCGGCCTGGGAGCCGCTGAGGGGGGCGCTGGCCGACGCCGACGTCAACGCCCGCGAGTCCGCCGCCTACGCCCTCGGCCGCCTCGGCGACGAACGAGCGGCCGAGCTGCTCCGGAAGGCCATGCAGGATGAGGCCCCCTCCGTTCGCGCGGCCGCAATGGAGTCCCTGGGCAGGCTGGCAGATCACGGGTCGTCTGAGGCCTTGATGGCGGCCCTGGGGGCCACGAACCCGCGCGTCCGCTTGGCCGCCGTGAACGCCCTCGCGGCCGTGGCCGACCCCGATACGGCCGGCCGGCTCGTCCACACCATGCTGGATCGCAAGTCCAAGGTCCGCGCGCCCGCCCGGGCGGTGCTCCTGAAGATGGACGCGCGAGCCGTGGACGCACTGGCCGGCGGGCTGAAGACCGCGGACCGCAATGCCCGACCGGCGGTCGCGAAGATGCTCGCCAAGATCGGCGGGCCCAAGGCCTTCGCCGCGCTCGCCGACGCGCTGAAGGGCAATCCCGACAAGAACGGCTCGGGAGACGACCAGGTCGTGGACGCCCTGTTGACCATCGGCGGCGAAGGGCTCGCCGAGGCGCTGCTGCCCGCGCTGGAGAGCCCCAACGCTCGCGCCAGATCGACCGCCGCCAGGTTCCTTGCAGAGCGGGGCGACAGAAGGGCCGTCCCCGCCCTCATCAACGCTTTCAAGGCCGATCCGTCCTCCAAGGACGTCATCGAGGCCCTGGCCGCACTCAAGGACCCCCGCGCCGCCGAGGGGCTGCTGGAGGCCTTCCGGGACCGCAGCGCCAAGGGCCGGGATATCCTGGCCCGCGCGCTCGGTGACACCGGCGATGCCCGAGCGGCCGGACCGATCCTCGCCGAGCTCAAGGAGAGATGGCCCAAACGAGATCAGAAGGGCCAGCACCGGATGATCGAGGCGTTGTGCGGGGCTGCCGGCAAGGTGGGCGCGGCCGGCGCCGCCGACCTGCTGATCGAGGCCACCGCGTACGGGCGCGACAGCTACGGCGGGCAGTTCATCCGCGCCGCCGCCGCCCGCTCGCTGGGGCGTCTCGGCGAGAAGAGGGCGATCGGCGCGCTGGGCGACTGCACGGCCGACGCGGAGAACCGACCCGCGTCCGCGGCCTGCGAGGCGCTGGGGCACCTGAAGGACCCGCGGAGCGTCCCGCCCCTGGTGAAGGTGCTGACGAGCCGCTACCGCGAGGTGCGAAGCGCCGCGGCCGAAGCGCTCGTGCAGCTCGGGCCCATCGCCATGAAGCCGCTGCTCGAGAGGATCGGCCAGAAGGACCGCTCCCACCGCGCGGCCATCGTCACCGTGCTGGCCAAGATGGGCTCCGCGGCGCTGGGGGGCCTGTTGGAGAAGCTCAAGGCGCCGGACGCGGCGGCGCGGCAGGGCGCGGCCTGGGCCCTCGGGACGATGAAGGACCCGCAGGCGTTCGGGCCATTGGTCCAGGCGCTGAGCGACGAGGACTTCGAGGTCCGCGGCGCGGCGGTCTGGGCCCTCCGCGAGCTGGGCGACCGCCGGGCCGTCGGGCCGCTGATCGAGGCGCTGAAGGACCCGAACCGGCGCGTCCGCGGCGAGGCGATCACGACGCTCGGCTCGCTGGGCGACATCCGGGCCGTCGGGCCGCTCCTGCCGTGCCTGAAGGATGCCGACGGGGAGGTCCGAGGCCCGGCCGCCTCGGCCCTCGGGGCGCTCGGCGACGGCCGGGCCGTCGAGCCCCTCAACGAGCTCATCCGCGCCGAGACGGAAGGACTGGAGGGCCTCCTGGCCGGCCTGAAGGCCAAGGGCAAGCTCACAAGGGACGGCAGGATGGTCCGGAACAAGCCGATGACCGACGAGGAGAAGCGGGCGATCCTGACGCACCGTTCGACGCGAAGTGCCGCGAGGATGGCCCTGGAGAAACTCGGCCGTCAACCGGCGCCGCGCGAGCACATGCCGTGATTCGCAACGCCCACCCGCCCTGAGGGCCTTGGCTGACGGGCTCGGCTTCTGGTGAAACGACGCGAGCTTCTCGGAAGAAGAAGGAGTCGGGACATGGCTGAATACCGCCCGGAACCAAGGCAACTTTGGCAGGACGTCCGGAGGCATCACGAGCTGGCCAGAAGGGTCGTCCTGGCGGTGGGCGGCATGCTGCTGGCGTTCGGACTCACCCGGGCCCTGGGCGGCGGGGTGAATTACGCGGCCTCCAGCGCGATCGGGGCCGGGCTGCTCGGCTTCTTCGCCTCTCCCTTCACCGGGTGACCCGGCCGATCGGCGAGGCACCGGGCGCCGTCCTCGACAGGATCGGCCCCCCCCGCCGTCCATGCTGATTCCACCGTGGACGCGCCTCCGTACGCCCCATCCGCCGGGTCCGCGGGCGTGCAGGCCGCCGTCGAAGTGCCGCACGACCAAGCGGGGCATTCGTGTCAAATCGCGCGGGCGGACGAGGGCATTTCACGTATAATGGTCGGTGGCCGGCCAGAAGAGGAGTGATTCCGAATGGGACGCGTCATCGACTACGAGCGGCGCATTGTACGCGATCCAAAGCGATGTGCCGGGCAGCCTGTTATCAAGGGGACACGCGTTACGCTGCGGACCGTCCTCGCCAGCCTGGCCGAAGGCGCCACGGTCGATGAGATCCTCTCGGACTTCCCCACGCTAACAGAAGAAGACGTCCGCGCCGTGATCGCCTTCGCGGCCGCCTCCACCGAGGAGGACCTCCCCATCCCCAGTACGCCGAGCATCCATGCGCATCAAGATCGATGAGAACTTACCTACTCGCCTGGTGGATGTTCTGGCCTCACAGGGACACGAAGCCGACACGGTGGATCAGCAGACCGCGGCGAGAGACGCCAGGTGAGACGCCGCGTTGACATCCGCCGGGAGGTGAACCTCCAGCCGCAGGCGGTCCTCGGCTGCCTGGGCCGGGCGCTGCTCCTCGTGGGCCTCCCGGTCCTGGCCGGCATACTCCTCTGGCCGCTGCTGGGGCTGGCGCTCGGCGTGGCGCTGGGGATCGTCCTGCTGGGGGTGCTGGTACTGGTGTACTTCAGGCTGAAATGGGCCGTTCGCCGCTTCCTCCGCCGGCGGTCGGGCGCCGAGAGCGTCTACGAAGCCGAAGTCACCGAGGCCGACCGCGACGAAGACGACGACGAGCGCCCCAGAAAGCGCCTCGCCGTTCACGTCCGCCGCCGGCCACCACGATAGCGCCCGCTCACATCGCCTTCACCGGCACGCGCCGTTTCTTCCGGGCCGACTCGATCACCGCGAAGACCATCGCCAGCGACTTGATGTTGTCGTGGCATTCCGTCTGCGGACGCCTGCCCGTCCGTAGGAACGCGAGCATCTCGCGGAGCGCCCCGCGCATGCCGCTGTGTTTCACCTTCGCCCTGGGCGCCTGGATGTCGCGGAGCTTGCGGTGAAAGCCCGTCCTGCCCGCGACGACCTGCCCGTACGGCTGGCGGTCCTTCTCGTAGATCAGCGTGCCCTTCTCGCCGATGAACCGCCAGTCGCCGTTCCAGCTCGTGTGGCAGCCCTCCGAGCACCAGCTCCCGCCGTAGGTGAAGATCACGCCGTCGGACATCTCGAAGACGCACGCGGCCGAGACGTCGCCGGCGTACCACGACCCGGCCGGGTTGAACTCCCTGGCGTACACCGCGACCGGCTCGGCGGCGGTCATGAAGCGGCACAGGTCGAAGTGGTGGATCGACATGTCGAGGATCAGCGGGCTTTTCATCTCGTCGCGAAAGCCGCCGAAGTGCGCGCCGATGTAGAAGTCGCAGTTGATCGTGGTCAGCCGGCCGATCCTCCCGCCCGTGACCGCGCGCCGGACGGCCTCGTGCAGCTCGCTCCAGCGCCGCGACTGGCTGACCATGTACATCCTGCCCGTCGCCTCGGACGCGCGGACCATCCGCCGCGCCTCGGCCATGCTCGAGGCCATCGGCTTCTCCCCGACGACGTGGCAGCCGGCCTTCATGGCAGCGCACGTCACCGCGCAGTGCGCCTCCGGCGTGGTGAGGTCCACGACGAAGTCCGGCCGCGTCTTCTTCAGCGTGCCCTTCAGGTCCGCCGACGCCGGGCAGTCCAGCTCGTACCGCGCGATCCTCCGCCTGGCCGCATCGACGTCCAGATCCACCACGCCGGCGACGTGAACCTTCTCCTTGATCAGCGGCTCAAACCACGCGCCTGCGATGCCCCCCGCCCCCACCACGACTGCACGCTGGCTGGCCATGCCATGCTCCTTCGCCAAGCTGCGACGAAACGTCCCAATCGCCGCCTTTCCCTGACTGTTGAAGGTTCGGATCATAGCCCCCGCTTGGCGGACGGTCAACGCCCCGCCGACCTGGCCGCCGCTACGACGGCCTGGCCGAGCGCCACGCCGCCGTCGTTGGTGGGGACGCGGCGATGCGTCAACACCTCGAAGCCGTCGGCCTCCAGCAGCCCCACCAGGCGGGCGGTCAGGTATCGGTTGGCAAAGCAGCCGCCCGAGAGCGCCGCCACGGCCAGACCCGTCGCCTCCCGCGCCCGCCGCGCCGCGGCCAGCAGGAAGGCCGCCACCGTGTTGTGGAACTTCGCCGACACCACGCCCACCTCCGCGCCGCCGACCAGCTCGTCGGCCAGTTGCACCACCGCCGGGCGGAGGTCGATCTGGAACGGGCCGCCGGCTTCGAGGCGAAACTCGTAGGCCTCTTCCACGCCGGCGGCCGCGGCCGACTCCAGCAGCATCGGCGCCTGGCCCTGGTAGCGGTTGGCCGCCGCCAGGCCGCACAGGGCCGCCGCCGCGTCGAACCAGCGACCCAGCGAGCTCGACGGCGGGCTGTTCAGCCCGGTCCGCAGCAGTTGCAGCGTCTCGGCGAGCGTCTCTCGGTCCGCCGCCAGCCGCTCGACCACCGGATGATCGAGGCACCCCTCGCCGAGCGCGTCGTACAACGCCGCCAGCGCCGGGCGGTACGTCTCCTTCGCCGCCTGGTCGCCGCCGGGCAGGTGCGTGTAACGCAGGTGCCCCAGCCGCTCACAAGCCCGCAGGTCGGCCCGAAAGACCTCGCAGCCCCACACGGCCCCGTCGTCGCCGTGCCCGACGCCGTCGCACACCAGGCCGATCGCCTCGTCGCGGCGGCCGTTCTCCGCCAGGCACGACGCCACGTGGGCGTGGTGGTGCTGCACCCGCACCAGCCGCGCCGGCGGGCGCCCGGGAAGCTCGCCCCGGTGGCGACGCATCGCGTACTCCGTCGAGAGGTACTGCGGGTGCAGGTCGGCCGCGATCGTCTCGGGGACGATCTCGAACAGCTCCTCCAGGTGCCGGATCGTGTCGATGAAGTGGCGGTAGGTCCGCCCGTCCTTGAGGTCGCCGATGTGCTCGCCCAGCACCGCCCGCCCGTCGCGGTACAGGCACACGGCGCTCTTGAGCTCCGCACCGACGGCCAGGATGCCGCCGGCGGACGAGGGGACGTCGATCCGCACCGGCTGGGGGGCGTAGCCGCGGGCGCGGCGGATCACGCCCAGGCGCCCTCGCCCGGTGAGCTGCACGACGCTGTCGTCCAGCCGGCGCTCGATGCGGCGGTCGTGCAGCAGCAGCGCGTCGGCCAGGCCCGCCAGCCGCGAGATCGCCTCGTCGTCGTCCTTGACCAGCGGCTCCTCGGAGTAATTGCCGGACGTCATCACGAGCGGCAGATCGACGCAGCCGAACAGCAGGTGGTGCACCGGCGTGTACGGCAGCATGACCCCGAGCGTGTTGAGCCCGCAGGCCACCGACGGCGCGACCCGGCAGACGCCGGGCGGGGCATCGCGATCGCACCTGGGCAGCAGGACGATCGGCCGAAGCGGCCCGGCCAGCAGGGCCTCGGCCTCGGGCGTGATCTCGCACAGCTCGCGGGCCCGCTTCATGTCGCGGACCATCAGTGCGAACGGCTTGGCGTCCCGGCGCTTCCGCTCGCGGAGGCGGCCGACCACTTCTTCGTCGTCCGCCCGGCAGGCCAGGTGGAAGCCGCCGAGGCCCTTGACGGCCACGATCTTGCGGTCCAGGAGCATGTCGGCCGCGGCGCGGATGGCGTCGCGGACGTGGAGCTGCCGGCCCTCGGGATCGACCAGCCGGACCTGCGGCCCGCAGGCCGGGCACGCCACCGGCTGGGCGTGGAAACGCCGATTGGACGGATCGGAGTACTCCCCCGAGCACAGCGGGCACATCTCGAAGTCGGTCATCGTCGTATTCGGCCGATCGTACGGGATGCGGTGGACGATCGTGTACCGCGGCCCGCAGTTCGTACAGTTGATGAACGGGTAGCGGTATCGCGGATCGGCCGGATCCCTCATCTCGCGGAGGCAGTCGTCGCACGTGGCCGTGTCCACGGTGACCTGGGCGTCGGTCAGCTCGCCGCCTTCGGAGGGGTGGATCTCGAATCGCTTCTCGCCGACCATGACCTCGGCGTCCATCCGGCGGCAGGTGGCGATCCGGGCCAGCGGCGGCAGGTCCGTCCGGAGCCGCTCGCCGAAGGCGCTCACGGCCGCCGGCGCCCCCTGCACCTCGATGGTCACGCCGGAGGCGTCATTGAGCACCCAGCCGGTCAGGTTCAGCTCCGCCGCCAGTCGATAGACGTACGGCCGAAACCCGACCCCCTGCACCTGCCCGGTGACGAGAAGCCGCTCGCGATGTAGCTCCCGCGTTTCAGCCATTCACTTCGACACCTCGTGCTACATTCTAGCGTATCGAGAGGGAGGATTGACCGTCCCGTTGCCACGCCATATAATGAGTTTCGGGCGCCAGGGACGGGCAGCTTGGGAGGTGAGCGATGTCGAAGAGGCACAGGGGCAAGAAGGCGCACGATGCCTGCGTCATCTACTACTCCAGAGAGGATGGATGCTGGATCGCTCACGGGCTCCACACCGACCAGATCGGGACCGGCGATTGTGTCGTCCGCGCCTTGGCGGACCTCATGATCGCCCTTCAGGAACTGGCCGACCTGGCGGCCGGGGACCCCAGCATCGCCACACTGCGTGAAGCGCCGCCCGCCATCCAGAAAAAGGCGCAGTCCGCCCAGGCCCTGCCCCGCGAGCTCTACGAGATCGCTCACAAGATGGTCCACGGCGAATGGCCCGACATCGAGGTCAAGATCGCACCAAACCGACAAAAGCGGTTCCGGGCCGAGCTCGAGACGGCCCCGGCATGAGCAAAAGAACCGTCAAGTGGGGCAACGCCGAAAGGTACTTCCGCCGGCACGGGTACAAGATCCGGACCCAGGGCGGGGACAAGATCGTCATAGCGCCCCGCAATCACGACCCCCGGCGCAAAAGGCAGACCGTCCGGCTGGGACATCGTTTCTGCACCCGGCGCGGCGACGAGCTGCTGCCCTGCCACCTGGCAAGAATCAAGTACGCCTTCGGCGTGACAGCCGACGACATCCTTGCTGACCGCTGAAACGTGCGAGGAACGGTGGAACCGATGTCGGGCGGGAAACATGCGCGGGTCGACAATGGGCCATGTGCCCTCTGCCTACTTCGGGATCGGTACAGTGAGAAAGGGGAACGAGAATGCCACGGTTTGAGGTCACTGGGCATGGGCGCGAATCGCATCGCGCTCGCAAGCGCGCTTACATTGCTCCGACCGAGGCCGCAGCGGTCGCCAAGGCACGGAAGGACGGGACAGTGGTTGAGGAGGTGAAGCGCCTGCCCGAGGAACCGGCAACAGAGAGACAGCTATCCTATGCCCGGGACTTGGGTCTGCGTTTCCCCCAGGCAATCACAAAGAAGGAAATGAGCGACCTGCTGGACTGCCACTTGTCGCACGATAGGCCGGCCTCACAGCGACACAGGGGGTTCGCGGAGTGGCTTGGCGTCGAGACGACGCGGTATGTCGGTAAGCGAGCGTTGTTCGACCAGATTGCCGCCTCCCTGAAAAAGCCTGGTAGAGAGGAAGACCTGGCGGCTTGGTTCGTGTACCGGGTGTGTCGGCATTTGGTGCGTGGAGGCAAAGACCACCCCCGCGCCACCGGTCCGGATTCGGTTGTTGTTCGAGAGATCGCTGCCGAACTGGTCGCCGACACCTCGACGATGCGGTCGATTCGCCGGTACGAGGGACGCGAGCTCATATGGTTTGGGCAGTGGACGGCACCGGACGGATCGGTTCACGAGGGTGGGAGCATCCGGACTGCTGCGTTCAAGTGTGCGGTCTCGCTCGTAGGGGAGCGCCTGGGACTGAGGCGCGCTGCCTCCACATCATCCGTTCAGCCGGTCGCAGACCTGGGGCAACAGCGCCGCCCCACCAGGCCGAGCAAGCCTAAGACAGGATGCTTGAGTGGGCTGATCGGACTTGTGTTTGCCATCGGGATCGTCACGGCACTCTTGCTTGCGATCTTCTGAAAGCGTGATGGCATCGTGGCTCCGGCGGTTCAGCCATTTACTTCGATACCTTCTGCTACGTTTTGGCCTATCCGGGAATGACGTGAAGCAGGTGCGTGGGGCAAGACGGGCCGTTGGAGCGTTCGTCCCCGGTCACGTTGCGGTTTTCCGCGGCGACAACCGGACGCTGAAGGTGTACGATATAGGCGGAGGGAGGGACTGACTGGTGTAACGGCGCGCCTGATGCCCTTTGGGAGAACGGCCATGGCTAACGAGGCACTGAAGGAGTTCTTCCGACAGAAGAAGTCGAAGTCCGGCGAAGACGTCGACTGGCAGGCCAGGAAGGAAGCCTGGGTCCAAGCCATCGACAACCTCTACAAGAAGGTCAAGGAGGACTACCTGGCGGGGCCTATCAGTGAGGACCTTGTAAAGATCCGTTACCGCCAGAGGACAGTTATTGAGGAGTACATTGGCCCGTACGAGGTTCCGGAGCTTGTGCTTGTCGTCGGAGATGAGAGGGTTTCGTTCCTGCCGAAGGGGATGAACATCGTCGGGGCATCGGGGAGAATTGACCTGGTCGGAGACATGGGTGAGAAGACGATCGTCCTCCAGCCGGAGCAAGGCTGGGGCATCGTCGAGGCGCGGACCCCGACGTTGAAGATCGTGCCGCTTGATGAGGATTCCCTCTTGACGGCCCTGAAGGAAGTCATGCGGGGATGAAACGCGTTCCGCTCTCAGGGAAACAGAAGACGATCCAGGCGATATGGGACTGGTACGAGGTCCAGTCCAGGCTGTCGCGCCGGAAGAGGAGCGAGGTGCTGGATGAGCTGCGTAGCGACCGTCCCGCGTCCGACCCCATCTTCTTCGGGATGAGCATCGAAGAGATCGACGAGTTCTTTGGGGAACTCGATTACCTTGCCATGCTGGACCTGCTTGCCGCGGTTGAGGCGGCCATTCGGTTGGATTTCCTGAACAGGGTCTACGAACGCAGGAAGGACGACGTCTCCAGGCACTTCCGTCAGCTATACAAGAAGCAAGGACACGAGGTCAGCTTGCGGGACGACATTCTGGAGGCATGGAAACAGCTCGCCCCTGAGACGAGGGGGGCTGTTGGCGATTTCAATGGGGCATTGAATCTACGACACTGGCTGGCGCACGGACGGTACTGGACTCCCAAGTTCGGGATGGAATACTCCGCAGGCGACGTCTACGACATCTCCTACAATCTGCTGGAGGCAATCGGCGCCTGACGCCTGAGTTCGGCGTCCATCTGGCGGCGGGTGGCGATCCGGGCCAGCCGCGGCAGGTCCGTCCGCAGCCGTCCGCCGAAGGCGCCCACGGCCGCCGGCGCCCCCTGCACCTCGATGGTCACGCCGGAGGCGTCATTGAGCACCCAGCCGGTCAGGTTCATCTCCGCCGCCAGTCGATAGACGAACGGGCGAAACCCCACCCCCTGCACCTGCCCGGTGACGAGAAGGCGTTTGCGATGGATCGTTGCGGCGTTAGCCATGCGTTGTCGCACCTCTGTGTCATTCTACCGCATCGACAAATGGCACCCCCAGGGACAACCGGGGGGAAAGCACAAGCGTTCTGGGGGCGCGGGGGGAAAGAAGCCCCGGACAGGGGCGTCTGACAGTAGCCTCGGGCGCGAGCCCGTGGAGCTTGATGTCCCATCCGATGGAGCCCCCGCACGGGGGGGATTGAACGCTTCAGTCGCCCCCGTGCGGGGGCTCTGTCGGTACCGACACTCCTTCCACGGGCTCGCGCCCGAGGCTACCAGGAGTCGGGCCTGCGGCCCTCCAGAGGCGCTCTCCCATGAGGCCTGCCCTTCCCGTGAGAATGTGGGAATCGGCTTGCCTTCTGCTCAGTCGGACACCTAGAATTGCTGGGAATCCGGATCATCGAATGGGTTGTCCTCCGAGCACAGATCAGAAAGGGGTATCGGCCGATGAATGTTGACAACCACGCCGTTGCGATAGGCAGGCTCGTCGCGAATCTCCAGAGCCTGGAGGTTGCATTGCGAGCCTTCCTCTTGAAGGACAACGAAGCTACGGAGCCTCCGATCTCGCTGGAGCACCTGTCCGTGGGAGACACGGTTGCGGAGAATTCCTTCACGGATTGGGCCGCTCTCGCGGAGCTCGTTTCCAGGTTCAATCAAGCGGTGAAGGGTCGATGCAGCGAGAAAGTTGTTGACGCCGAGGCAGTGCGCATACGCGACATGATGGCTCACGGCCGCGTGATGGCACGGACGCGCCACTCACCGTTCCACCTCGTCAAATTCGGGCGTCCTCGCAACGGGATCGTTCCCGTTGAGGACGCAGTTGATCTGGACGCAGCTTGGTTCTCCGCCAAAACCGCCCTTGTCCGCGAGGAGATCCTGAAGGTTGTCGAGGGGAGCCGGGCCTTGGGTCAGGGCATCATGTAGCTGCGGCGCACGGGACCGAGCGGGCGCCGACTTGCCATCCCTTGTCGCGGGTTCTGCGTCATGGCTTCTTGGCGGGAGCCCTTTTCGCCTTCTTGCCTTTCCTGGCGTCCCTGGCGCGGTCGGCGGCGGCCTTGTCGGTGGCGGCGGCCTGTTTGCGGTGCCTGGAGGCCTGCCTTCGCATCTGGGCGATCGTCCTGGGCTTCACGCGCGCCGCGCCCCGCCACTTGCGCGTGCCCCGGTAGTTCCCGGCGGCTCGGGCCGAGGCCAGGCGCTTGGCGGCTCTGGGCACCTCGCGGCGGAACTGCGGCAGCCACTTCGCCTGGGCGACGAGCATCTCGTCGGTCATCTGCGAGATCTCCTCGGGGTCGCAGACGGCCCCGACGAGCGGGTCCATCATCATGGCCTGCTTGAGCATGTCCACGTCGGCGAAGACGGCCGCCTTGACG
Organism: uncultured Planctomycetaceae bacterium; assembly: GCA_964427875.1. GTDB lineage: Bacteria > Planctomycetota > Phycisphaerae > SM23-33 > SM23-33 > CAYRVX01. The sequence goes on along the minus strand of CAYRVX010000014.1, from coordinate 7,589 downwards.
GCCAGCCGCTGGACGCTGACGGACGCGTTGCACACGGCCGCACAGCCGTCCGGCAGGTCGCCGACCTGGGGGATGCTCACGCCGTTTCGGTCCACGTAGCCGGGCACCTCGACGATGGCGTCGTCGGGCAGGTTGGTGATGCAGCCCTCGTTAGGCACGTTGAAGTGCCCGCGGTACACCCGCCCCGTCTCGAGGCTTTCGATGATGTAGCTGCCGTGCTCGTGGCCGCGGCTGGCGGGGGAGATGGGCTTATCCTCGGCGGCGAGCCACTTGGGGAAGTCCCTCTGGAACCAGTTGCGCCCCTCCGTGCAGACGCGGAGGTAGCCGCCGGTCTCGCCGTTGATCCAACCGGACAGGTCGATCCACTTGCGGATCTCCCTGGGGCGCTTACGATACCACGGCACGTACTCGGAGACGTGCCCGTTCGACTCGGTGCAGTAGCAGCCGAAGCGCCGGAGCATGTCGATGCGGACCTTCTCCGTCCTGCGGTATACGGGGTGGCGCTCGAAGGCCCTCAGCAGCCGCTCGGGGCTCACGAGCCTGCCCTTGTAGATGATCTGGATGTACCACGTCTGATGGTTGATGCCCGCGCAGATGATGTCCACCTCGCCGGCGTCCTTTGCGCCGAGGACCTCGGCGATCTGGCGGTGGCCGCCCTCGACGCCGTGGCACAGCCCGATCGTCGGCACGCACCCGTACTCGTTGGCCGCCCACGTGTTCATGGCGTTGGGGTTGGCGTAGTTCAGGAAGAGGCAGTTGCGGTCGGCCACCTCGCGAATGTCCCTGCAAAAGTCGAGCACGCACGGAATGTTCCGCTGCCCGTACATGATCCCCCCGGCGCACAGCGTGTCGCCCACGCACTGGTCCACGCCGTACTTCAGGGGGACCTCGATGTCGAGCTTGAACGCCTCCAGCCCGCCGATCCGCGTGCAGTTGATCACGTAGTCGGCGCCCTCCAGCGCCCTGCGGCGGTTCGTGGTGGCGGTGATCTTCGCGGGCAGGCCGTTCGTGCGGAGGTCCTTCCTGCACAACTGGACGACCATGTCCAGGTTCCGCCGGTTGATGTCGGTCATCGCGAAGTGCGTGTCCGTCAGCTCGCCCACGGTCAGGATGTCGCGGAACAGCCCGCGGGTGAAGCCGACGCTCCCCGCCCCGATGAAGGCTACCTTGATCGCCATGTTCTCCTCTCCAGCAAGGGCAATTGGCGCTCTTGCCGCGCCAGCAGAGGCGGCATGGTACCACCGGGCGGGTGTGCCCGCAAGCCGCCCGGCCGCGTCAGCGGGCCGCCTTGGCGAGCCGTTTCAGGACGGCCTCGGCCTCCGCGCGGCGCGGGAAGCGCCTCTCGGCCCGGCGGAACTGAGGCGTGTGGGCCCTGCGCCGGCCGCCGCGCCAGGTGACGCCGAGCTTCTTGTGCAGCAGCTCGTGATAGACAAGGAAGTCCACCACGAAGGCCGGCACGCCTTCGGCGTCCACCGCCGCGCCGATCATGACGGTGTCGTGAACGGCGTCGTAGTGGCCGAACTTGCGCATCGAGAGCGTCCGGCTCCACAGTAGGCGCGGGCGGGGCATCGCCGAATCGAAGAAGGCGGCGTTGACGCGGTCGAACGCCGCGGCCAGGTCGTGGAACACGCCCGCCGCCGTCTGGACGCCGCCGGCCAGGAGCTCCATCTCCGCCAGGATGCCCTGGTACGCCGGGGCGAGCATCTGCTCCTGGACGAACTGCCCGCCTGGGGCCTTGCGAAAAGCGATGGCCGCCAGGACGTCGAACGCCTCGCGCGAGAAGCTGATCATCGGCGTCGGCAGGTGCACGCGGGTGCCGCCGACGCCAGCCCGGATGCGGTATATGCCCTTCATCGGGCGGAAATGGACCGTCACCGGCGGGGCATGTCTCGGCGACGCAGCCGCCTGCACGTCGAACGCCGGGCCGGCGCGACCGACCGTCGCCACGTACGCGTCGAAGTGCTCGCGGTCGGCGAAGTAGGCCAGCCACGCGCGAATCGCTCGCGACTCATCCTTGAGGTGCTCGGGGCGAACGCTCTCGGCCTCCAGCAGCTCGTCGATGGCCTCGGCCTGCCGGCGGATCTCCGCGTGCAGCCCATCCAGCTCGGGAGGGGCGGCTTGGCGGGCCAGGCGATCGAGAAGGTCCCGCAGGAACCGCCGGACGCCCGGCAGTCGCACGCTGCCGCGGTAGTACCGCTCGTCACCGGGTGAGTCGGACGCAGCCACGGCGCTGAAGTCCACGCTCTTGAGGAACTCGTAGGCCTTCCGTGCCGCAGGCGACATCGCCTCCGGCCCCATCCCGTGGTCGGCCAGGATCACGTCGAGCTGCTCGAGCCCGTCGGTCACCTCCTGCCGCAGGCGCTCCAGCGCGCCGGCCGACACCGCCCCGGCCAGCTCCCGCCGCACCAGGTTCGCCAGACTGACAATTCCTCGAACGCGTATCGCCGCCATGGCCGTCTTGTCCAGGTGATGGTGCGCTGTCCCGTGACGCACAACCCGTTTAGCCGGCGACGGCACGTCGCCGGAACGGCGGCCGTACGGCCCGGCGCCAAACGGACTGCCACGACCGCGCATGGTCATGGAGCATCAAGGCCCACCAAAAGGCCCGGGGCGTGGGTCGCGGGCCTCGGTCCTCGGTGGAGTTGACCGCCGCGTCACCTGGCCTTCACGTCGTAGGCCATGAAGGCCTCGCCGTGGCGGATGTAGAGGACGCCGTTGGCGACTACGGGGTGGGCCCAATGCGGCCCGGAGCCCTTCTTCACGCAAAACTGCCCGTGGAGCTTGTAGCCGCTGGGGGAGACCTCGACGAGCGAGACGCCGCCGCCCTTCTCGTCGTAGGCGTAGAGCCGCTGATCGGCGTAGGTGATCGAGGCCTTCCTGACCTCCTGCACGAGGTAGAGGACCTTGCCGTCCTTGGGGTCCATGCACAGGAGCCTGCCCCTGGAGGGAGACCCGTAGATGTAGCCGTCGATGAGCAGGACGCCCTCGTGGTGGCAGTCGAGCTTCCGCTCGCTCCAGACCTGCGAGGCCCCGGAGCCATCGGCGCTGAGCTTGAGCAGTTGGCTGCCATGGCCGTAGCCGCTGGATATGAAGATCATGTTGTCGAAGAACAGCGGCGTGTTCGGGTGCGCGGCGTACTTGTTGCGCTGGTAGATCTTCCAGAGGACCTCGCCCGTCGCGGCGTTCAGGCCGACGATGTGGTCCTCCGTCTGCGTGACGATCCGGCGCATGTCGCCGACCTGGATCAGCAGAGGCGAGCAGTAGGCGCTGCGCTCGCCGAGGCCCTTGCTGGTCCAGACGGTCTTGCCGGTCTTCTTGTTCAGCGCCACGACGGAGGCGTCCGGGCCGCCAGGCTGACAGATGTACAGCTCGCCGGCGATCAGGGGCGATTCGGCGATCCCCCAGCGGATGTTCCTCCCGTCGAACTTCCTCAAGGTATCGAGGCCCCACTTCCGCTGGCCGCTCTTCGCGTCGAGGCAGGCGGCCCACCCGCCGCTGCTGTAGACGTAGACGCTGCCGGCCTCGACGGTCGGCGTGCAGCGCGTCACGGGATAGCTCCGGGTGAACAGCATGCCGAAGGGCTGCTTCCACCTGACCTTGCCATCGGGCCCCAGGGCGTACAGGACGCCCTTCTTGCCCTCGGCGCCGGTGATGTAGACGGTCCCCTCCACGATCGACGGCGAGCCGAAGCCCTTGCCCAGCGTCTCGATCGCCCAGAGCTCCTTCGGCCCATCCTCCGGCCAACTCTTCAGCAGCCCCGTTTCCGTGGATATGCCCGTGCGGTCCGGGCCGCGCCACTGCGGCCAGTCATCCGCCACCACGGCCGGGCTGAACGCCAAGCTCAGTGCCAATGCGACCGATACGCCGGTGCATCTCATCGGCGTTTCCTTTCCGTCCTCTGGGGGTCGCAGTCCGCCGTTCCCTATAACCTAACGCAGCGGGCACATCAAGTTCCCGCGGGATTTGGAAAAAGGCCCCGCCGAGGCCCGCTCGCGGCGTGTGCTCAGGACCTGGCCTTCACCTCGGCGACGAGCCGCTCGAAGTCCTCCGTCTCCCGGCGGAGCTGCTGGACGAAGCTGTTCTCCTCGGCCGAGCCGAGCACCGCGGTCATCTGCTCGTCGCTGTCGTAGACCATCCTCCGGAAGGGGCTGTCGAAGTCCTTCCTGCGCGACTCGTAGGTCTGGTCGCGGACGTACTGCTGGATCCGGACGGCCTCGTCGAGGGCCCCAGACCACAGCTCCGCCGTCAGCTCGTCGGCGTCGAGCACCTTCAGCAGGGCCGCCAGCGCATGGCGCTGCTTGTCGCGCGGGTACTTGGCCCACAGGCGGTCGTAGGCGGCGTGGATATCCGGCCAGGAGTCCAGCCGCCCGCCCTTGACGTCGTCCTTGAGCCGCTCCAGGTCGGCGGCGGAGATGATCTGTCCGCCCAGGTTGACCCACTCTCTCTGCCGTTCGCCGGCGAGCGCCCGGCACGTCGACGCCAGCGTGGCGCCCGCGCTGTCCTTCATGTATGCCAACAGGTTCTTCACGCCGTAGTAATGCAGCATCTCGCGGTAGGCGCGGTACCCGGCGCGGGCTTTCAGGACGACGGCCTTCCGCTTGGACTTCTCCACGCCTTCGGCGAGGACCTCGAGGGCCCGGACGTTCTCGCAGCGGCCGCGGAGCAGTTGGTGGCCCGTCGCGGCGAGCTCGGCCGGCTTCCTCCCGGCCGCCGATTCGCCCCGGGCGAGCAGGTGCGCCTTGGCCGTCCACTCGGCCAGGAGCTCCATCGCGGCGAGCATTTCCTCGGCCGTGTCCGGGGCGAGCGAGTCGAACTCGATGTTCTGGACCTTTCGCCTGCGCTTGTCGCGCGCGGCGAACTTCCATGTGTTGCGTGCCAGGGCGTACATGTTGTGCAGCCACCAGTAGCCGGGCATGATCTGGAGGCGGTTGCCGGCCGGGTCGTCGCTGACCAGGCTGAACGGGAGCGGCACGTTCAGCTCGGCGGGGTAGTCGGCCTTGGCCAGCAGCGTGAACGACGCGAACTTGCAGTTGTGCTTGAGGCTGACGCACAGCCCCGGCCAGAATCCCCGGCCGGCGTGGATCTCGCCGTCGGGCGCCCGGCTGTTGTGGTTGGAGCCGATCGTCGCGCACGCGGCCAGGTTGCTCTGTCCCATCACCAGCGAAGCGACCAGGAACGAGTTGTTGTGGTGCTGCTCGTGGGCCGGAAAGATCAGGTCGTTCAGCACCTCGCAGCAGGAGATGGTCGAGTTGTCGCCGAGCAGCGAATGGATCAGCCGGGCGCCGTACTTCAGGCTGCTGTTGTCGCACAGGACGAACCGGACGGCCTTGCAGCCGTAGAAGATGTGACAGCCCCGCCCGACGATCCCGTTGACCATCTCGACGCCCTCGCCGATCTGGCTCGGCTCCTGGCGGCTGGAGTTGATCGTGAGGTTCTTGAGCTTGTTGGCGCCCTTGATGTAGCAGGCCGGGCCGATCTTGACGTCCTTGATGACGCGGCAGTTCTTGATGACGCAGTTGTCCCCGACCGTCCCGTAGAAGCCGCGGCGCGGGTCGAACTGCTTCTGCGTGATCGCCCCGAGGCGCTCCCGCAGCGTCGAGTCCTGCGGGTTTCCCGCCCACAAGGCCGCGTCCGCAGAGATCATCCCGTCGAACGGCATCACGCTGCGCCCGCCGGCCTCGTTGATCAGGTCCAGCCAGATCCGCACGTCCTCGGCCTCGCCGTCCTTGACGATGCCGTTGCCGAACTTCGCGTGGTTCGTCGTGTGCATCTCGTCGAGGTTCAGCAGGATGACGTGGTCGCCGATGATGTAATGCGCCAGGTAGCGGACGTGATGAATCGCCGCGTTGTCGCCGATGTCGCAGGAGATGATCCGGCTGTGGGTCAGCCCGACCGGCACCGTCAGCTCATGGTGCTCCAGGTACACCTCGTCGAGGCGTCCGATCCGCACCAGGCCGTAAAACTCGCAGTCCTTCACCAGGTGCGGGGCGAAGTGATCCGTCACGAGGATCGACTCCCAGTCCTCGGTCGTGTTGCCGTTCTTGACGAGGGTCTCGATATCCTCGGCCCGCAGGTGCCGCCAATCCTCCGCCGGCCGGGGCGACTGCTCGTCCCGAAGGTGATACTCGTCCCGGCGATCGGGGAGGAGCTCGGCGGGAACGAAGTCCCGCCCCAGCGACCCGATGGGAACGACCCGTATCTCGCTCATAAGGGACCCTTTCCTTGCGTCAGTGCTTCGGCGCGCCGGGCTTGTTGGCCTGGATCCACTCGTAGTACTCGCGCATCTTGAGGCCGGCGGCGGCCTGGCGATCGACGAAGACCGCCGCGTCGGGATGCAGTTGCAGCGCACTGGCCGTGCACATGCTGGAGACCGGCCCCTCGACGCACGCCGCGACGGCGTCGGCCTTGTCGGCCCCGGTGGCCAGAAGGATCAGCTTGCGGGCCTCCAGGATCGTCCCGACACCCATCGTGACGGCGTAAATCGGCACGTCTTCCTTCTTCTCGAAGAACCGGGCGTTGTCGTTGATGGTCTGTTCGGCCAGCGTCTTGATGCGCGTCCGGGAGGCCAGCGACGTGCCCGGCTCGTTGAAGGCGATGTGCCCGTCGGAGCCGATGCCCAGGACCTGCACGTCGATGCCGCCGGCCTGCTCGATGAGCTGCTCGTACTGGCGGCAGTGGACACAGTAGTCCTCCGCCGTGCCCGACGGAACGTGCGTCCTCTCCAAAGGCACGTTGACGTGCTGGAAGAGGTTTTCGTTCATGAAGTGCCGATAGCTCTGCTCGTGCTCGCCGGCCAGGCCGACGTATTCGTCGAGGTTGAACGTCGTGACCGCCGAGAAGTCCAGGCCCTCCTCGGCGTGCATGCGGATCAGCTCCTTGTAGAGCCCCAGCGGCGTGGAGCCGGTGGCCAGGCCGAGGACGGCATCGGGCTTGCTCCTGATAACTCCGGCGACGACCCCGGCGGCCGCGACCGAAAGCTCCTCATAGTCGGCGCAGATAACAACTTCCACGGTCTTCTCCTTGTCTGTCCGTACGTTCCTTTTCGCTGCAAGCGCAGTTTTGGCGGTGAGATAGCCATCTGGTTCTTCGGCAGAATACAGCCGGAAGTGAAGCTGGGATCAAGCGATCCATTCGACGGGGTCTGGTGCTCGCCGACGCGGCGGAAACGGGACGTTCGTACCTTCAGACGCCATGATAGCCGAACCGCGCGGCCCGCCGCAACGGTTTTCTGAAGGCCCCGAGCAGGCCGAAGGGGCGAAGATGAGAACCGTCTTTTCGCCAAAAAAACCGATCTTTCCGACGCGGAGGGTTTGACCTCTCCGGGCCGGCGCATATAATGGCGGCGGCGACGCGGAAGGATCGCCACGTTGGGGAACCAACGGCAGTGGAGATCAGGGATGTTCGACCAGTGCCGAGAACGCAGCGCCCATAGCCGCGCAAGTCATCCATCCCCGAACAGGCCAGTCCCCCCTGCCGGCCCCACGCGAGCGAACCGGGCGATCCGGCCCCGCTGAGGCGGCCATCGCCGGCGGCAGCGCACGCGCGGCGGCGCCTTTGTTGGCAAAGACGATCGCAGGCCCCGGGAGTTG
>CAYRVX010000013.1:0-83729 GCA_964427875.1 uncultured Planctomycetaceae bacterium | reverse complement strand
GTTGCGGGAAGATTGCTTTGACTTCTCGCTCTTCATAGGTGTAAGGGCGAAACAACTGCTGTTCTCGAGCGATTTCTGCCGCCCTTACAGGGCTTGTCTATATGCAACCGCCGACAACCCAGGGCGTTGCCTTGGGCTTTCGGCTTGCAGCCGTTCAGGCTGCCAGCGCTTATCTCAGGGCCATTGGGGGCGCGGGCGGTATAGCCCCGGAACGGGGCATATGCCGGTAGCCTCGGGCGCGAGCCCGTGGTGTGCAGGCCGTTATCAGCCCAGCCCCCGCACGGGGGCGTTTGAGGCCTTCACTCGCCCCCGTGCGGGGGCTCTCTATTATGGCAACTCCGGCTCCACGGGCTCGCGCCCGAGGCTACCGGCAGTCGGGCCTGCGGCCCTCCAGAAGCGACTGCTTCCCCCAAAACGCTCATGCTCTCCCCGTGCGATGGGGCGGCGGCCGGTCGGGCGGCCGTCCTGCGCCGCGGCCCGGGCCTCGGCAAAAGGGCTGATTCCTCGCGGCGATTCGGATAGAATCGCATGCGCCATGCAGAGAGAGACGAAAAACGGCAGCGACGGCGAGAAGGGCGGCGTGACGTTCAGTTTCGTCGCCCCGGTCCACAACGAGCAGGAAGGGCTGGAGCACTTCTACGGCCGGCTGAAGATCGTGGCCGACGAGCTGGGCGAGCCGTACGAGATCCTCTTCATCGACGACGGCTCGACGGACGATTCGCCCTCGGTGATTCGTCGGCTGGCGGAGGCCGACGGGCACGTCAAGGCCGTGGAGTTCTCGCGGAACTTCGGCCACCAGGTCGCCGTGACGGCGGGGTACGACTTCGCGGCCGGGCGGGCGGTGATCAGCCTCGACGCCGATTGCCAGCACCCGCCGGAGCTGATCGGCGAGATGGTAGCCCGCTGGCGGGAGGGCTTCGAGGTGGTCTACACGGTCCGGAGGGCAACGAAGGGCATCTCGCGCCTGCGGCGTTGCATCGGGCGGCTGACCTACGCCGTGATCCGCATGGCGTCGGGGGCCGACCTGACCGACCAGGCGGACTTCCGCCTGCTGGACCGCAAGGTCGTCGAGGCGCTGCGGGGCCATCGCGAGCGGGCCCGGTTCGTCCGCGGGCTGGTCCACTCGGTGGGTTTTCGCCAGACTTCCCTGGGCTACACCGCCGAGCAGCGCCCGGCGGGGCGGAGCAGCTATTCCCTAAGGCAGCTCGTCGGCATGTCGGCGGCGGGCGTGTTCAACTTCTCGCGCCTGCCGCTTCGCCTGGCCCCGGCGGTGGGGGGGCTGCTGATGGCTGCCGCCGTCGTCTATGCGATCGTCGCGCTGGTCCTGTGGCCGTTCGGCCTCGCGCCGGGCGGCTGGACGCACGCGGCCGTCGGGATCATGGCCCTGTTCGGCCTCCAGTTCATCCTGCTGGGCATTCTCGGGGAGTACGTCGGTCGGATCTTCGACGAGGCCAAGGCCCGCCCGCTGTACATCGTCCGCGAGAAGGTCGGCTTCGAGCCCAAGGCCGAAGCGGCCGAGGACGAAGCTGAAGCCGAGGCCGCCGGCGAGGAAGAAGGGGACAACGACTTCGTAGTCTTCACGTGATCGCGTGGGGCGGCATTCCGCCTCAGCACCGTGAGCGGCCTTATTCCGGCCGCACCGTGATGCGGTGCCGGGCGGTCGTGAGCTTGAGCTGCTTGATCGTCACCAGGCCCCACTTGTCGGCCGTGGCCGTGCCGGACTGGATGGGCCGCTTGTCTGGCGGCGTCTCGCCGGCCTCGACGGCCTTGCCCTTCTGTTCGTCCGTCGCCAGGAGCGTGTTCGTCCAGGAGAACTTCTGGCCCGCCCTGGCCTTGAACTTCCGGCACCGGCGGGGCGTGAGGTCGACGGTGCACTCGCCCAGCGGCGGCCGGCCGGCAAGCTGCGCGGTGATCTCCCAGCGGTCGGGCCGCTCGACGATCGTCTCGCCGTCCCAGGTGAGGTAGCCGTTGAGCTGGATGTTCATCCCCTCGCCGTTGCGGAGGTCGCCGTTGCCGGGGTTGTCGTCGAGGCTGCAATTGCCGAAGGCCGGCAGGGGCTCATCCCTGCGGATCGTCGGCCGCTGGTCGTCCGGCACGCGCCAGTGGTAGACGAACGCCCGCTTGGTGTCGATCATGGCGCGGAGGAAGCGGGGCACGGGCGGCCAGCCCATCTCCGTGAAGTGCGCCCCCCAGCCGAGGTGCATGTGAAGGAACGGCAGCTCGCGCGTCGGGTCCTCCAGGACGTATCGCGACCAGTCCTGCCGGTGGAACGGGTTGTCCTCTTTCGGCCGCCGTTCGTACGCGGCCGGCGGTCCCCAGACGCCGCAGGCGCGCTGCCAGGCCTGGAAGCCCTTGGAGATCTCCGGCAGCCCCCAGCCGTGCATGTCGGCGTAGAGGTCCGCCCGCTCGATCTCCATCATGCCCCAGGCCCCGAGGGCCGCGGTGATCCGGTTCCGGTCGATCTTGAACTTGCGGTCGAGCCATTCCAGCAGGGCCTCCTGGCGGCGCATGGGGAAGGGCTGCCACTTGCCCTCCTCGATGCCCTTGAGCGTGTGTGCGGCGTCGTTGATGCCCATCCAGAAGGCGTTGGGCCAGTCGCAGCAGTGGGCCAGGTCGATCCGGTCGGTGTGGTCGGGGCGGACAGGCTCGGCGGTGTGGATCCACGAATGGCCCCGGTTGACGTGCACGGGCGCGGGGGCGGCGAGCTTCTGCGGGCAGTAGCCCACCACGACGTCGTAGCACATCGGCACCGGCGCCAGCGGCGGAGCGCAGTAGTAGTTGCACCACAGTTGCACATACGTCGCGGCCTGCTTCTTCAGCGGGTGGACGACCTTCCTGTAGACGACCGGCTCCGGCCAGGCGGGCTTCTCTTCGATGGGCCCGGCCGTGTTGGCGGGGGAGATGTCCACCGTGTTCTCCACTCCGTTGACGACCGCGACCACGGCGTAGTAGCCTCTCCCCTCCGCCGGGACGGTATGGACGTACTTGCCGACGCCCGAGGGCAGGGGCTTCTGGGGCTCCACCGCCAGGCGGACGGCGACGTACTTCTCGTCCAGGACCGACGGCACCTGCTCGCCGCGCCAGATTCGCCGGACCTGCCGCGTGTTGAACCGCGAGCCGGGGGGCACGTCGGCCAGCAGCTTCGCCTCGCCGAGGTTCCCCGCGGCGATGGGCCTGTCGCTGCGATACACGCGGCAGCGGACCTCGCGCGGGTCGTCCTTGGGCACGAGCATCTCGGGATTGTAGCCGCCGGAGCCCTTGATCAGGTGGCCCCAGGCGTAGTCGTCGATGCCCTTGGAGAGGTCCTCGATCTCTTGAAAGGTGAGGAACACCTGCCCGGCCCGATAGAACGCCTTGACCCGGCGGACCTGCCTGGGCGGCTTGGCAAGGCGGCCCTCGTAGGCGATCTCGAGGAACGTCTTCCCGCGCTCGAACTGCGGCGCGTCGGCAAGGAGGATGTGCCCCCTGCGGCTGCCGAGCCCCGCCCACTTGCGCACGGGGGCGGTCGCGTCGAAGAAGCGGAAGGTGGGGGCGATCAGCTTCAGGCGCTCGCCGGCGGCCTTGCCGTCGGCACGGGCCGGGAAGAGCCGAAATGCCCGACCGTACCTCTCGTTGCGGAAGAGCTTCAGCCTCGCCCGGTAGACCCTCGCCGCCTTGGGCAGTGCCGAGAGGTCAAAGGTCATCAGCGTCGCCTGCTTGCCGACGGCCTGGTACTTCAGCGTCTCGGCGTGCTGGACGTGCCCGGCGACGCCCCATCGCTGCACCACGACGGCCGCGCCCGCCCCGGCCGCCGCGAGCGACCACGCCGCAAGGGCGGCCAACAGATTCCGCTTCATCTTCCGATCCTCCTCTGCGTCGCCGGGTCACTGGCCGCGGGAGATCCGCACCACCAGGCCGGCGGCGTCGCGGGCGTACTTGAGGCCCTTCAACGTGACCAGGCCGTCGGCGTCCGCCTGCACCTCGCCGCTCTGCGGGGCGGGCTTTTGGCGATGTCGCCCGGGCAGGCTCACGGCCCGCCAGCGGAGCTTCTCGCCGGGTTCGGGCCGGAACTTCCGCAGCCGGCGCGGCGTCAGGTCGAACGTGCTCTCCTGGCGGTTGACGAGCGTGATGTCGAAGTGATCCGGCGTGTCCTGAACGTCCTTCCACGAGTAGCTCATGTTCGTCTGGCCGCGGCCTTCGCCCTCCTGGTCGAGGGAGCTGTTGGCCAAGGCGGGCACGGGCGAGCGGCGGGTGATGTCCAGGCCCCGCCAGAGCCCGTCGTGCTTGTTCGGCCGGGGGAGCTTGCCGCCCCACGCCCAGTGGGCCACCAGCGGCTGGCGAGCCGCGTGCAGCGCCCGGTACAACCGCCCGCGTCCCTTCCCCCAGCCCTTGTCGCGGCCCCAACTGGCGCCGCGGCAGACGAACAGCGGCAGGTCCTTTGCGGCCTGGGACGATACGAGCTCATCGAGCATGGCCCAGCGCCATTCGCCGCGGCCGGCCTCGTCGGTGATGTCCTTGCCCTTCGGCCCCCACGCGGCCGTGAGCTCGCCCGCCAACTTCGGCTCCAGGACGGCCGCGTCGAACCGCGTGATCAGCACGTAGGCGAAGAGCTCCGGGCGGCGTATCGCCATCGCGGCCGCGCCGTCGCCGCCGACCGCCAGGACGCGGTCCGGGTCGATCGCCAGGGCTCCGATCGCCCACCGCAGGAAGGCGGCGATGCGCTGCTGCGTGTGATTGACGACCTTGCGGCCGCCGGCGGACCTGACGTCCGGATAGCTGGTGTGGTAGCCGTACCACCCGCTGGGCGGCCAGTCGTGCGGGGCGATCTGGATGCTCCCCAGGAGCATCTTCCTGCCCGGCTGGGCGTAGGAATACCCGACCGGGTGGAAGTACAGCTCGGCCGGGACCTTCCCTTGAATGTCCGGCGGGATCAGGACCGACCAATTGAAGTACATGTTCTGCCGCGGCGCCAGCGGGGGGGCGCACCACTGGACGTAGACCCATCGCGTTCCGGGCCAGTCGAAGTACGGGCCTTCCAGCCCCTTTCCCTGCCGGACCGGCTCGCCGGGGCCGACCGCCTCGCTCACCGGCCCGGCGGGCGCGTTGGCGGGCGAGAGGTCCTTCGTGTTGGCCGCGCCGCTGCGGCAGGCCAGGACCGCGTAGTACCGCCTGCCTGCCCGCTTGGGATGATGCACGTACAGGCCCGTTCCCGCCGCCAGCTCCCCGGCCTCTTCGTCGATCACGAACCGCCGCACGGGGTAGCGGTCCATCCGCGGGTGGTCCGGCGTCCACTTGTGCATGTAGCCGTTGTAGTCGCGGGCCAGCTCGCCGATCTCGTCTACCTGGACCATCGCCCGGGCGATCAGGTACTCCTTGTTGCGGGCGTTGACGTTGTAGGCCGAAAGCGGGCCGGCCTCGCCGAGCAGCTCGGCCTTGGCGACGTTGGCCGCCGTGATCGGCTCGTCGTGGGCGCAGATGCGGTACGTCAGGGGCCTGCGGGCCTTCTCCATCGCCCGCCGGACCTCGCCCCAGGTGGCCTTCCCGGCCGCGATCAGCGGCTCGACCTCCTTCCACGTGACGAACGTCTGCCCCGCCCGGTGAAAGGCGCGGACCTCGCTCACCTGCGGCGGCGCCTCGGCGGCTGCGGCGAGGGGACCTGGCACCCCCACGGCGACAGCGCAGAGCGACATAATCGTCGAGCGGGCAGATCGCGACAGGTTCAGTCGAATGCGTGTCTCACCTGGGCTCACCGGTCCTCTTCCTTTCTTGAGCTTGACGGCGAGCCGCGCCGGCTGCTACGGCAGCGGCAAGCCGGCATCAGGCACCAACTGCCGGAGGAACTCAGCGCACGGCAGACAGACGGTGCCGTCGATCTTGAGGCGCTCGCTGCCGCAGTGCAGCAGGCATGTCTTGGCCTGCGGATAGTCTGCCGCGAATGCCAGCAGGGGTCTGACGTCTCGCGAGGACACCGATCTTGAGCTCTTGACCTCGATCGCGGCGAACGTGTCCTGCCCGTAGAGGACGAAGTCGACCTCAACTCCGGCCCTGGTGCGCCAGAAGAGCAGATCGCATTCGCTCCTGCTGTAGGCGATCCAGGCGCGCAGATGCTGAGCCACCAGACCCTCGAGGCAAGCGCCGCCGATTCCTTCCGGGGAGTCCAGCGGCCCTTTGGGACGCACCGACCGGAAGATCCCGGCATCGGCGTAGTAGAACTTGGCGTGTTGGGCAAGAGACCGCCGAGCTCGTTTGGTGAAAGGCCGCAAGCGAAACCCCAGCAGCAGGTCTTCGAGGACCTCAACGAATCCCTCGGCGGTCTTCCTCCCGACCTGGCATTCCCTGGCGACGGAGGAGGTGTTCAACTGCGAGCCGTGCGAGAAGCTGATGGCTTCGAGGAACCGGGCGAAGTTGCCGATGTTCCGCACCAAACCCTCCGCCTGGACTTCCTCCCGCAGGTACAGGGACACGTAGGAACTGAGGGTCTCCTCTGGGTCAGCCGCGTCAAGCACCAAGGGCAACATGCCCAACTGCAGCCCCCGTGCGAGGTCGAAGCGGGAGCCCAGTTCGGCAGCCATGAATGGATGGAGCGTCCGCAGCAGTAGCCTGCCGGCCAGCAGATCGACACCCGCACGCTTGAGCTTCCGGGCACTGGAGCCCGTCAAGATGAACTGAAGGGCGCGACGGCCTTTCTCTTCCGTCAGTTTGTGTACGACGTCCAGCAGACTCGGCACTTTCTGGATTTCATCGATGACGACCTTCTTGGCCTGCGGACTGCCTTCCACGGCCTCTCGCAAGCGCTCCGGTCTGGCCAGGTATGTCCGATACGTCTCGGGATCCAGCAGGTCGATGTAAACCGCCTCGGGAAACGATTCGCGCAGCCACATTGACTTTCCCGTCCCCCGGGGACCGAAAAGGAAGAAACTGCTCGTTGGGGGCGAAAAGAACCGCCGGATCAGTTCCATAATGGGCGCCTTTGTGGAATCAGCAACTCCATTTTGACGGAACATCGAGAGCCGGTCAAGCCGGAATCCGCCAGAACATCGAGCTTCGCCTGCTCCGGGCTCATCTCTTCCCCCCTTCCGGCTGCAAGACCTTCTCGATGATCTTCGCGTACATCCGGATGGTCATATAGTCGCGCAGGACGAAGCCGTTGTGGCTGAGGGCCTCCTCGCTGAAGTCCTTGAGCCACTGCTTCGGATTGGAAGGGTGCGTGCCGTCGGCCGAGACGAGCGTGGGGACCTGGTAGCCGTCCTTGCCCCTCTGGCGGTACTCCTTGAACTTCTCCAGCCGGCCGTTCCAGTCGTCGGGGCGGCGGCGGATGATCTCGGCGTAGTAGTCGATCAGCGGCACCTTCAGGCCGTGCGCGATGGAGAGCGCCGCCAGCCAGTACTCATAGTGGCCCGACTTGTTCGCCGGCGGGATGCTCGTCAGCATCGGCACCGTGCCGCCGGCCATCATCCGCCGCAGCGACGCGGCCATGTTCTCCGTGTACTCCGGCGGCCAGAGACCGCCGATGTCGTTCGTGCCGAACATGATCACCGCCGCCTCGGGCTCCATCTTCTTCTGCCAGCCGTCGATGTTGCGGAAGAGCCAGTCGGACTTCATCATGCCGGTGTTGCCCCACTGGCCGCCCTTCCACTTTCGCCAGAGGGACAGGTCGGCGTACTTCTCGACCCGCTCGGCCTCCCTCTGCACTTGCGGCGTCATGTTCTTCGCGTCGATCTTGCCGCTCCAGCCGTAGGAGGCGAGGTAAGCCATGGTCACGGTGATGCTGTCGCCGTACTGGGCCAGCGTGCCGGGCTTGCCCTTGAACCGCTTGTGGACGGCCCGCATGGGCTCGACCCAGTACTCGCCGGCCGGCGGGGCGAGCCGGGCTGCGATCGCCGTGGGCTTGGCGCCGACGGCGGGCGAGGCGTGGATCTCCAGGTACGGGCGAAGCTCCGGCCGCAGGGCCCGGGTGGAGTAGATGTCGTACGCCCCGCCCTCGATGCGATTGTCCAGCATGACGCCGCAGTTGGGGGCCTTGCCCGACAGCCACGCCCGCACGGCGCCGGTCAGGTCAAACTCGACGGCGACGGGCATCTTGCGTTTCCGACCGCGGTCTTCGACCTGCTTCTCGACGACGCTGCCGATGGCCAGCGGCTTGTCGGCCGCGTGGGCCATGGCTCCGCCGCTCGGCCAGGGCTCACCGGCCTTGCGCTCGCTCGCCGTGACCTCGTCGGCCGACCAGCCCGGCGCATCGGGCAGCTTCACCAGGAACGCGCCGTAGCGGTAGGCGAAGACCTGCCGCGCGGTCTGCGTGACGAGCGAGCAGACGAGCTTGGCCTGCCGGATCGACGCGCCCCTGGGCATGCCGCTCAGGTCGAAGTACAACAGCGTGCGGCTGAAGTCGCCCGCCACGCCGCCCACGCGGCACTGGTTCATCCACCCCCACGGGCCGGGGAACTGGGCGACGTTCTCCTTGATATGGGCCGAGGCGCTGCGGCCGCGCAGGTGGCAGGTGGGGTTCTGCCCGACGCGGACGATCGAGTACGCGCCGGACGCCTTGCCGGTGTCGGGCGTGAGGGCGACGGGATCGAGGTCGATGTCCCTGCCCACCGATTTCAGCGGCGCGACGCGGGAAGGGCGCCCGTGAGCTATGAGCAACTGCGGCCGATACGACGGCACGGGCCACTCGGCGCTGGCGAGCTCACAGCGGCTGCGCTCGGCCCCCTTCAGCAGCAGCCCGTGGTTGGCTGCCTGTCCCGCGTGCCATCGCCCGACGATCCCCGTGACGTCCAGCTCGTGCATGTGGCCGAACGCCCCGGCCGCTGCCGTATCGGCACACGGCAGGCCCGGTCCGGAGCCCGTCCCCGCGTCGTACTCGCCGCCGGGCGTCTTCCAGTCGCCGGCGCCGGCCTCCTTCCAGTTGGTGCGCCTGTGTTCCAGCCAGTTGGCGTTTGCGTCCCAGGCGCGGGTGAGCGCATAGGCGTTCAGGACACTGGGGAGCTTTCCGTCCCGCCCGGGGCGGGGGAAGCCCGCGTCGGCGATGCGGAGGACGGCCTGGTGGATCGTGTCGCCCTTGGGGATCGGCGAGAGGTCGAAGCGGATCAGGATGTGCCGCTGCCCGCCGGAGCGGAGCGTGGGCGAGGGGCCGTAGTCGCGGTTGCGCTCCCACGATTCGTTGCTGATCCATGTGTCTTTGCAGCCGGCATACGCTCGCGTCGGGGAGGCGCCGTTCTGAAGAACGGTGACCTCCGCCAGCCCCGGCGAGGCGGCGAGGATACCCAGGATCACGGCCCCCGCGAACGCCAGGAGACTTCCTGTGCGGTGTGACATGATTCGTCTCTCCCTTCAATGCCGATACCGCATAAGTTCGCCTTGCGGTGCGGCAAGATCAACAAGTATCCGGGAGGGATTTCATCGCAGAGTGAGGAAGAGGGATTGCGGGCCTCTGGAGGCTTCCCGCGGACCTGCCTGCCGGCAGGCAGGTTCGCCCCGCCGCGGCGGGACTCATCAGCGGGCTTTGGGGCGGCGCCGCAGGAGTGTTAGTCCGCCGGCGGCGAGAAGCGCGAGCGTGACGGGCTCGGGGACGACGCCGAAGTCGTCGCGGAGGATGTCGCGGTCCAGCAGGTCGACGAGGCCGTCGGCGTTGAGGTCGAACAGCCAGTCACCGGAGCCGAAGGCGGCCGTCAGGGCGCACCAGTCGCCTTCGTCGTTGAGGCCGTCGAAGTTGAAGTCCACGCGCCGCAGCTTGACGGCCTGCCACGTGGCGAGCACGTCGCCGGCCGCCCCGGCGTCGATCAGGACCTGCCCGAGACCCAGCAGGTCGGCGACGTTCACGAGGCCGTCGCCGTCGACGTCCCCCGCCGGGTTGAACTGCCAGTTGCGGCTCCAGAGGACCTCCTCGAACGCACCGGGCACGTCGGCGAGGTCGTCGCTGCCGAACCGGCCGTCGAAATCCAGGTCGCCCAGGCCGGCCCCGCGCATCGTCTCGGTGAACAGGCCGCCGAAGCGCTGCACGTTGACCGAGCCCGTCGGCTCGAACGTCACCACGGTCGCCACGTGGTTGCCGTGGGTGAGCCCAAAGAAGCCGCAGGCGAACAGGTCGCGGTCGATCTGCCCGGCGTGGCCCTCGCCGGCCAGCGCCCGCTGAATGAAATCGCCGTCCGGTATGCTCGCGGGCTCATCGAGGAACACGTTGACGTTGTCGGCCGTCCGGTCGACCGAGCGGACGAACAGGTCCCGGTCCTCCGGCACGTCCGGCGAGGACTCGAACGGGCGCAGGCCCTCGACGGCGGAGACCGGCGGGAGGCGGTCCACGTAGATGACTTCCTTGAAGCTGGAGTAGACGGCCGGGCCGCCGTCGGTGCGGTGGCGAAAGGCCCGCACCTCGATGAAGTGGGCCCCCTCGGCCAACCGGGTCGTGTCGATGTCCTGGACGAACTCGCCGTCGCCGTGCCAGGTCGGATCGCCCAGGCCGTTCGGGCCGATCAGCGGCTCGCGCTTGTCGGTGAAGTGCTCGAACCCGTAGCTGACCGTCCCCGGCGCGGTGAAGTCCACGCGGCCGTTGCCGTTGACGTCCATGCCGCCGTCCACCTTGATCAGCGCGTTGTCGCCGTCGGCCCACACGTCGCGGTGGAAGCCCGGCAGGCTCACCGGCACGGTCCGGAGCTTCACCTGGAGCGAATCGCCTCTCACCACGTGCAGGTCGGCCAGGCGGGTGATGCCGTTCTCGTAGTCGTTGGCCCCCGGCTCGCCGCCGGGCAGGACGGAGGCCGCCCCGGCAAGCTCGAGCCCCGCCGGCGCCTGCGGTGCGCTCAGGCCGTACACCAGCGCACCCGTGCCGTGGTGGAAGCTGTTCATGCTCGGGTCGTAGGAGGAGTTTCGCAGGAAGCGGACGTTGACGGTCCCGTCGCCGTTGACTACGAGAAGCTCGGGGATGTCGTCGCGCGGGTCGATGGCCGCACTGGCGGCGGCCCCGGTCAGCTCGATGAGCGGTGTGCCGCCAGCGAACGTGGTCTGGATGGTTCGCTCATCGTAGCCGGCGTCGGTGCGGTTGCTCAGCAGCACGATCGACGAGCCGCCTCGCTCGAAGGCGAAGATATCCTTCTCGATCCATCGCTCGTGGTAGCTGCCTCGCCCGTGCGTGCTGCGGACCTCGACGAGCCGCTGGATGTAGTCGCCGTACACGCCGCCGAGGGCGTCGCCGCGGCCGAGCTTGGGAAAGTCGCGACCGTCCCCGAACTGCCTGCCGTTGAAGTACACCACCGCGTTGCCCGGGTGCATCAGCATGTAGGCGTGTGCGACGTTGGAAAGCTCCGGGCCGAGCTCGTCGTGGCTCTGCACGAACATCACGCCCTGCGAGCCGTTGTGGAGCCCGTCGTCGTGGAAGTCCATGGCCGCGTTGCGGACGTTGTGCCAGTTGTTGACGTACCCGTTGCCGGTGAGGTTGTCGCGCAGTGCGAAGTACAGCGGGAAGTCCAGCACGTCGCGGCTGCCCCCGATGACGCCCGGCTGGGACGGGTCGATGTCCTTGCGGACGAACGTCTGGAGGTAACCGCGGTCGCCGTCGTAGACCTCGCTGTAGCTGAACACGTGCCGCGTCGAGCCGTCGAGGTTCGCCCGGGGCACCTGGCGGTAGACGGCGCGGTCGAAGTAGCCGAACGCGAAGCCCTCGACGTGCTTGGCCGCGTCGATCCGGAAGCCGTCCACGCCGACGGCCTGCACCATCCATTGAAGGTACCGCATCAGGTAGCCGGTGGCGTTCTCCTCCGTCGGGTCGCCGGCCGGAGGGTCGGCGAGGTTGAACGGGTAAATCGGAATGTCTCCCTCTCCCGTCATGGGATCGTACACGAAGATGGGCTCGAGATCCCGGTCCGGATAGAAGCGGCGGCTGCCGGCGTTGGGCACGTTCGCCAGCCGCCCGGCGGCGTCGGGAACCGTTCCTTCCAGCGGGATGTTCCTCGGATCACCCGGATCGACCGGGTGCCGGATGTACCGGTGGTTCTTGCCGTGGTCGATGTCCACCAGCCCCGCAAGGCGGCCACGGATGTCGCCCCAGTCGAAGGCGGAGTTGAAATCGCCGTCGATGTCGTGGGGCAGCGTGATGGCCAGACCGGGATAGCCCCCCGCCTCGACGAAGCCCGGCGTGCCGAGGTCGGAGAAGCCGTTGTGGTTGATGATCGCGTCGATGTGCAGGTCGAGCCCGGCGCGGTGGAACGCGTCGCCGACGGTCTTGAGCCCCGTTTCCGTGCCGTACAGCGTTGGCCGCCGCGGCCGGCCGAGGTCGAAGCGATCGTACACGTCGTAGCCGACCGAGAAGTTGCCCAAGTCGGCCCGTCCCGGCGGCGGCAGCCAGACGGCGCCGTAGCCCACCACGAACAGGTCCGCCGTCCGCCGCTCGATCGTCTCGTACGACGATTCGAACCACTGGAGGAACGGCGCCGCCGAGACGTCGTGCTGGGCGCGCGCGACGCCGGCCCCCACGGCGAGCAGCATCATTCCCAGCACCGCCGCGGGCGTGCAGAGGCGACAGACGCGCCCTCTTAGAGACACGGCGGCGCACTGAGCCATGGGTTCCTCCTGGCCGGGCCGGTCATCGTCGAGCCGCTCGATCGGGCCTTCTGGCGAGCAGAAAACCCCTTGATTCCCGAGCACATCGTAAGTCTAATCTCAAGAAGAGGTTTTGTCAAGTGAATTGGCGCCGGTGCCGAGCGCCGCCTCGGCACGTTCGGCAGGACGTGGAGGTGAAATGCTTCCTGAGTTACGTATCGGCGCGGCGCTGCGCGGCGCCTTCGTTGGGTTCATGATGCTGCGGTGGGCTTCCGTGCCCGCCCTGGTCATGGGGGCCGGCAGCACCGACGCCGCCTCGACGCGGCCGGGCGGGGCGTCGAAAGAGCAGAAGCGGCAGTTGGCCGCCCTGAAGTTGCAGGCGACCGGGCGGGACTTCGCCAAGGCCCTCGACGCGATCGGGAAGATCGAGGCGATGGGCCCGGTCGTTCGCGAGGAGCTGAGCGCCCTGCTGAAGAGCCTGCTGCTGCGGAACAAGGCCGCGCTGGAGCTGGCCGCCCGCGCAGCCGGGACGCCACAACGGACGGCGCCGATCGAGAAGAAGCTCGACGGGCTCCGGGCCGAGGCGCTGGCGAACGTCGAGAAGCTCAGCAAGGACGACGATTCCATCGAGAAGGCCAAGGCGTACTACAGGAAGCTCCTGCCGGCGACGAGCCGCTTCTCGCGAACGATGGAAGCGCGCAGCCGGCTGATCGATGCGGCTCTCCAGCGCCTGCAACTGCTGCGGATCCTGAGGCGGGCCCGGGCCGCGGCGCCCGACGAGCAGCCCAATCCCTCGCCGGTCCAACTGGCCGAGAAGGCGCTTGGCGTATCCCTTGAGGCCGTGGCGGGGCTCAGCGACCTGGAAAAGCTCCCGCCCCTGAAGGGCGTGTTCGCCTATCGCCTCAATCGCCGGACGCTGGCCCATAACAAGTCGGCCGCCCGAACCATGCACCCGGAGGAGGTCCGCAACGTCGTGAGGGTCAACACCTACCGCGAGGCATTGGGGCTGCTGCGGATGGAGATCGACCTTCGGCTGGTCCAGTCCGCCCGTCGCCACAGCAAGGAGATGGTGGAGCTGGGCTACTTCAGCCACACCTCGCCCACCGAGGCCAACAAGAGCTTCGCCGATCGCATAAAGAACGCCGGATATCCCTCTCCCGGCGGGGAGAACATCGCGGCGGGATCGCCAAGCGGGGCACACGCCTTCAAGCAGTGGTTCACCAGCCCGCCGCACCACAAGAACATGGTCCGCCGCGGCTTCACGGCCATCGGCGTGGGCAAGTGGGGAAAGCACTGGACGCAGAACTTCGGCAGGGGCAGGCGCCTCGTCGACGCCGATGAGGCCACGCGCCAAGCCGCCAAGCCCAAGGGCAAGATCCTGCCTCGGCAGCGGTAGCTTGCGGCCGGCCTGGCCAACTGCCGGCTACTTCTGGAAGATGCCGCTGACCTGGAAAGTCAGCGGCTTCTTCGTGTACTTGGTGCAGACGCCGAAGGTGATCTTCTTATGGGTTTTGCCGCGGGGCACGGGCAGTTCGGCGGTAAGCGTGCCGGTGTTGCCGAACGGGTCGCCCCGGCCCCATCGCCCGTGAGCGATCACTTCCTCATCCTCGCCCAGCACCCAGACCTGCTCGAGGAACGGCCCGACGGCGCCGGCTTTGGGGCGGGTGAACCTGGCGACGACCGTCAGTTCGCGTTCGGCCGTCATCTTCAGGGTCATGATGCGCAGGCGGATGCCCGGGACGATCTCGGTTGGCGTTTCCATCACGATCGCCGGCAGCTTTTTGCTCTGGCGCTCCTCGGCGAGGAGGACCGTCGCGGCGAGCTGGACGGTGTCCACGGTGTAGCGGTCTCTCCGCAGCCTGGTCTGGGGGATCTCGACCTCGGCGGCGCCCTTGCGGAACGAGGCGAACGTGTTCAACCGGTATCGCGGGCGGGTGCCGGAGCTTCGGCCGAGAGCGAACCCCTTGGTGGCGGGCTTCGTCAGCTCGCGGAGGTTTCGCTTCTCTGCATCGATGATCTGGAGCACTTTCAGTTGCCGGGTGACGGCGATGGCGTCCTCGTCCTTGGCAGCGGTGATCCTGCCCTCCAGCTTGACGGTATACTCTCTCTCGCCCCGCTCGGCCAACTCCACCTTTGCACGCGACTCCAGCTTCTCCAGGCTGAGCGTGTACTTGTCTGAAGGGAACGTTGGCACCTTGCCCTTGTCGGCCTTCTTCCGGAAGCTCGACCTGCTCGGGGTCGTCCTCTTGAGCGGCTTGTTGAAGGGCCCCGCCACGGCCGCCGCCAGCGACATCACCACCAGCCCCGTCATCGATTTCCACATTGGTTGCTTCCCTTTTGCCGAGGTCCTTCGGATCGCTTCCGTCCGGCCGCACAGCCAGGCATGCGAAAGAACAGGATACCGCAATTCCTCCGAGGGGACAAAGCCTCCCGGCGTGGTAGCTTCCCGCAGGGCGCCGCGTCGAGAGAGCCATCCGGTCGCCCGGAGGCGGAAGCGGAAGTTTTCTGTTTGTTCTCAAGGGCTCGGCGGTGCGTTCGTTGCGTTTTAAGCGGCTTACATGTATGGTCTTACCGTCGGGTGTTTCTTCCCTCTCAGCTCCGGCAGAAATCGTTTTGACACCCATCACCGTCCCCGGTACAATCGGGTTGAGGTTCCGGGCCCGGGGGCGCTATGTGCGCTGCCGTGGCCCAGAAGTAGATGTGTGGCCAGCCGGAGGCCGTTTTTTGGAGTACGATCATGGCATGGCGTTCTGATGAGCACGAGGGATCCGGGTACGTTCCCTGCTTCGAGAGCCTAGAGCCGAGGCTGCTGCTGACGACCATACGTGGTGGGGAGTTCTTCATCTACCACAACAGTCAGGACGAGACGTGCCGCATCAGCCTCGTCGGGGACCCCGAGGACGTGGTCGAGGTCTTCGCCGACCACGCGCACTTCGGCGTGGTGGACCTGCCGGGCTTCTACGACGGCAATCGGGGGAACGCCATCACCTGGCCCGTGCCGGGCGAAGTCATTACTCGACAGGGGGCCAGCGGGCCCGTGTGGGCCAACCGGGGCAATACGTACACGGACCCCGACGGCTACCAGGTGACGGTCCGGTACAGCAGCATGGCGGAGATCTACGCGATCTACGTGGTGAGCTGCTCGCCCGAGACGAGGCTGACGATCAGCAAGCTTCTCCCGGCGGACCCGGCCCGGCCGTTCTGGCAGCCCCAGAACACCGAGGCGTGGTACAACCGCGTGGATCCCTGGTCGGGCGTCGCGCTGAACCTCGCCGGCGTCGCGAGCTATCTGTACACCTCGAACGCCCGCCCGCCGGTGGTGGTGAACGCGGACGGGGGCGGGTCGATCCTCGTCGGCGCCCGCCACGCACCGGAAGACCGCGATCAGTACCAGACTCGCTGGGCCGGCGTGCACGGCGAGATCGACGTGTACGGCTGGGGCGACGGAAGCGAAGGCTACGTCGAGTATCACGGCGTCTACCCTGGCTCGCCGCCGTACGACGCGCTGCCGGCAGGCATCACGATTTCCGACGAGATTTTCCGTATGTCTTCGGCCGACCCGATCGGTCCGGACGTGGGCGCCTTGGCCGCCGACGCGGGCGGAAACATCTACAGCGTCGACAGCAGCCCGTTCCTCGGGGACATCATCAACACGGACTTCCAGCAAGGCAACATCGGCAAGGACATCCAGGCCATCGCCATGGATGAGTACGGCGTCTCGTACGTTGTGGACCACGAGCGTCGTCTGGCCGTCGTAAGCACGGGCTACGACCACGGGAACCCGATCCCCGTCGGCGTGAACGTCCGTGCCCTGGCCGCACACAACGGGGTGTTCTACGGGATCGAAGAGACCACCGGGGAGTTCCTGCGCATCCGCATCGGCAGGGCGCCGCAGAGCATGGGCGTCGTCGTCGACGCGACCGACTCGACGCAGACGTTCACGAACTTCGTGGCCCTGATGAGCCGTCCGGGCGTTTCCGGCGGGGAGCTGTGGGGCCTGGCCATGAGCAGCGCCGACAGCCAATGGTCGCTGGTGAGGGTCTCCGTTCCCACCGAAGTGAGGGCCACCGTCCCGTTCACGCGCATAGCGGCCCTGAATGCCGCGGAGGACTCGCCCTGGGGGGCGAACGTCGTGCCGGGCATCACCGCTACGGCGATGCGCCTCGATCCCGTGGAAGGCCTGGTCATCTACGGGGTGGACAGTGGCAACCGACTGTTGAGGATCGACTCCGGCAGCGGGGAGGTCACGCTCGCCGGCGCCGAAAACGTCGTCGGCGACATCGTCCTGTCCGAGTTCGAATTGAAGGACGTCGACAGGCCGCTGGACGACAACTCGATTAACCCGGTCACGGGGCTGGAGTTCATCGGCGAGACGCTCTATGCCATCACCGGGGGCCGGCGGCTGTACCGTATCGACGTCAGCCAATTAGGATACAACCTGACGGCCTCGCTACAGCCGCCGCAGAGGGCGACCATCTGCACGAACCTGGGCGACAGCATGGCCCCGTTCGCGCAGAGCCTGGCGTACGACCCCACCTTGTCCGGCCGGTTCTACACCGTCATGGAGGAGAACACGATCCTCCGTCTCGGCACGATCGCGATCGAGGGCTCTCTGATCCGCGTCGGCTCGGACGGCCGCAGCGGCCTGATCGCCCCGGTGTACGACTCCGTCGAAGAGACGTACGTGTTCGAGGAGTTCACCGGCCTGGACTACGCCTGGTATGATTATGACCCGGACCCCGCCAACCCGCTGCAGTCTCCGCTGCTCTACGGCTTGGCGAGGATCTCCGACCTGGATCCGATCGGGGCCCCGGAGCCGTCGAGCGACATGTGGCTGGTGGTGTTGAACGAGGGCAACGGCGAGGTGACGAGGCTGGCGCGAATCCAGGCGCCGCTGAGTCCGTCCTTCGATCTCTTCGAGCTCTCCACGATCACGTACAACGAACTGGACGGGCTGTTCTATGCCATCGATCCGAACGCCAACGAGCTGTACGTGTTGGACCCGGCTGTCGTGGACCCGGCGTTGATCCCCGACAACGTGATAGACAAGGGGGGGCGGGTCGATGTGTCCGTCGGGTCGAACCCGATGTTTCTTGCGTATGGCGACGTGACGGATCCGGCCGGCGGCGCGCCGGACGGCTTCACCGACATCATCGTCGCCAACGAGGGCGACGACAACCTCTCGATCCTCCCGTGGGACGATACAGCCGGGGCATTCGGGGCGGAGATCAACGTGTCCGTCGGCGGCGGCCCGGTCTTCGTGAGCCTCGTCCAGCTCAACGACGACAGCGGGGACGGTTCGGTGAACGCCGCGGACATACCGGACCTCGTCGTCGTCAACCAGGTCGACGAGGACGTCTCGATCCTGCTGGGCAACGGCGACGGGACCTTTACGCCCCAGGCGGACGTGCCGGTCGGCGCCGTGCCGGTCGGTGCGGTCGTGGGCCAGTTGAACGACGACAACGGCGACACGAACGTCGACGACCAGGACGATCCCGACCTCGTCGTGGCCAACCAGGGCGACCAGAACGTCTCGGTCTTCCTGGGCGACGGGGCGGGGGGATTCGTCGCCGCCCCGGACGCGACGCGCCTCGTAGCCGGCGAGCCGACCGCCGTGACGCTGGCCGACGTGGACAACGACAACGACCTGGACATCATCACGAGCAACCAGACGGCCAACCTGGGTGACGAGGACCTGGTGGATAACGTCTCGGTCCTGCTGGGCAACGGCGACGGGACGTTCATGGAGTATGAGGACCTCGGCCCGGAGGCCGTCGCGCTGGGCGACCTCAACGACGACGGCCACCTGGACGTCATCGTGGCCAACGAGGAGGGCAACACGGTCTCGGTTCTTCTGGCCGACGGCAGCGGAGGCTTCGGGGGCCGGCAGACCTACGATGTCGGCGGAACGTGTCCCGTCGACGTGGTGGTGGGGGACCTCAACGGCGACACCTTCGACGACGTCGTCACCGTCAACCAGGACACCAACAACATCGCGATCCTCCTGGGTGACGGGACCGGGGCGCTGAGTTTGCCGGGGCTGGAGCCCGTCGGCATCCTGCCGCGGGCCGTCCACATGGGCCAGTTGAACGACGACGACGGGGATACGGACGTGGACGACGATGACGACCTGGACATGGTGGTCGTCAACCGCACCGACAAGACGGTCGGTGTCCTTCTGGGGGACGGCTCCGGCGGATTCGCGCCCCAGGTGACCTACGACGTTTTCGTGGCCGCCGCAGACGTCGTCGCCCCCGAGGACGTCATTCTGGCCGACATGAACCGCGACGACATCGCCGACATTGTCGTGGCCAATGAAGGCAACGACACCGTGGTGATCCTCATCAACAACGGGGACGGCACGTTCCCGGATGCGGCGGTCGGCTCGACCTTCACCGTGAGCATGGGGAACATCATGAGTCCTCTGGCCGTGGCGGTCGGGGACTTCGACGACAATGGGACAATGGACATCGCCACCGCCAACAAGTTCGGCGGCGGCATGGCCGGCACCGAGGGCAGCGTGTCGGTGATGCTCGGCGACGGGAATGGGGCGCTGTACGGGCTGCAGGTCTATTCCGCCGGAGAGGGCGCCAGCGATCTGGCCATCGCCAACCTCACCACGGGCGACGACAACCCGGAGATCGTCGTCACCAACCAGAGGGAGAACACCGTTTCGGTGCTGATCGGGCGCGGGGACGGGACGTTCAATCCCGCAACGGCCAACACGCTCTATTACGTCGGGCAGGAGCCGAGGGCCGTGGCCCTCGGCAACTTGGTCGGCAACGCCGACCTCGACCTGATCACCGTCAACCACGACGACGAGACGGTCTCGGTCGGCACAGGCATGGGGGACGGCTCGTTCCAGGAGCCGATACCGAGCCTCACGCTTCGGAACTGGTTTGCCGTGGGCGCGTATCCGACGTTCGTGGCCGCGGGGGACCTGGACGGCGACGGCAACGTGGACATCGTGACGAGCGACCAGGGCGAGCCGCCCGCCCAGGGCCAGCAGCGCAGCCAGGGCTCGCTGTCGACCGTTCTGGGCAACGGCGACGGTACGTTCCAGGCCCCGACCACGGAGTACACGGGCACGAACCCGCAATTCGTGCACCTTGCCTACTATGACGGCGATGCGAACCTGGACGTGCTGACCGCCAATGCGGACAGCGATGATCTCTGGATTCGCCAGGGCATGGGGGACGGGACGTTCGGGCAGGACGCGACGGTTCTCTCGACGGACTCCGGCGCCAGGGCGCTGGTCGTGGCCGATGTGGACGGCGACGGCAAGGCCGACCTGGTCAGCAGCAACGCAGGGGCCGACAACGTCTCGGTCTACCTGACCGCCGCCGGGGACGCCGGCGGGCTGGCGCTTGTGGGCAACACCGACCCGTTCGTGGGCATCGACTGGATCACGACGCCGGGCGGCGCCCAGGCGCTGTTTGGCGTGACCGCCTCCCCGGAGGGCCCCATGCCGGGAGGCGCCACGCCCGGCCTCTTCGATCCGTCGGAATCGAAGATCCACACCATCGATCCGATAACGGGCCTGGCGCCCGAGCTTGACGACGTGACGCGGTACATCCACGGCAGGGCCCCTCACCTTGCCAGCCTGACGAGCCTGACCTACTCGTCCCTGCATCCGGGGTATCTCTGGTCCACCGACCGGGTTGTCAGCTACTACGACAGCCTCGGCAACCCCGTCAGCGACGGGCTGGTCTACATCCACGACGACGGCGTGCCCCACTACCTCGACAAGAAAGGCGCCGTGTTGATCGAGAGGGATGAGGGCTATCGGCTGACGAAGGTCCGGCTGTCGTCGGCCCTGGTGAGATCCAACAAGGCGGGCGCGGTCAACGTCCAGACCCTGCTGTTCGACGTCGATCCCAACCATCCGTTCTGGTACTACGACGACGTCTACGCCATGGACTACGACTCGGGCGGGGCCCTCTACGCCGTCGGGAAGGTAAAGAGCCTCGTGCCGGTCGTCGATCCGCTTCCCTCGGGCCTCGACGAGGAGACCTGGCTGGTGGGCATCGACGACAGGTTCAGCCCCGTGCCCAACGTCAACGTCGTCACGCGGGTGGAAGGGCCGCTGGCCGTCGACGACGTCACCACGATATCCTTCGGCGGTGGGAACACGCTCTATGGCGTCAGCGCCGAGTTCACGGGGCACTACTTGTTCACGTTCGACAGGGATGGCCTCGGAAACGTGACGTACATCCCCGACAGCCCCCGCGTGCCCCTTTTGGCCGATCTCGTGGGAATGGACTTGCAGGTGGGCTACGTCTCGATGCTGCCGGGCTACGGCGACGGCACGTTCGGGCTGGGACCGGAATACGCAGCCGGCATGGGACCCTATCTTGCGCCGCTGGCCGATCTCAACGGGGATGGCTACAACGACATGCTGACGGTCAACGAGTACGACGACACCTTTTCGGTGATCCTCAGCCAGACGACCTACGTCTACTACCTGGACGAGGTGGGGGACCTGATCGGTTTCGCCCCGCAGGTGACCTACCCAACGGGCGACGCCCCGGTGGCCGCCCGGATCGGCGAGTTCAACCGCGACGGCAACCTGGACGTCGTCACGGTCAACAGGGGGGACGGCACCGACAAGGGCACGGTGACCGTGATCTTCGGCGCCGGAGGGGGGACGTTCCAGGCCCCGGCCGCGCCCGGGGAGATTTGGGCCGGCCAGTTGAACGACGATAACGGCGACGACCAGATCGACGACGCCGACTTCCTGGACATCGTGGCCGCAAACCCGGACAACGATACGGTCTCCGTAATGATGGGCGCCGGGGACGGCACGTACCTCGAGAAGACGCTCTTCTACGCCGTGGGGTACTCCCCCCAGGGGCTCTCGGTGGCACAGCTCAACGACGACAACGGCGACGGACAGATCAGCAACCTGGACTACGTGGACGTCGTGACGGCCAACATGCTGGACAACACCATCTCCGTGCTCCTGGGCAACGGCGACGGCTCGTTCCAACTGGCGACCGCCTACCCGGTGGGATATTCGCCGACCGAGGTGACGGTCGGAGATCTCGACGGGGACGCAGCGCCCGACCTCGTCGTGATCAACAGCGGCGAGAATTACGCAACGGTGCTGCTGAACGACGGGCAGGGGAGCTTCACCGAGGCCGGCGAGCGGGCGGACCTCGGCTATTCGGCATACTCCCCGACGGACGGGGAACTGGGCGATCTCAACGACGACGGGCAACTGGACCTGGTGGCCTCGATGCCCTTTGGGACGGTTGTGACCCTTCTGGGCGAGGGGGATGGGACGTTCGAGAGCGCGGATGTCTTCTACGCCGACTACGGTACCCAGTCGGTGGCCCTGGCCCAGTTGAACGACGATAACGGCGACGGCTTCGTGAACGCCTCCGACTACCTGGACGCCGTCACAGCCAACTCCTACTATTACTACGACACCGTCTCGGTTCTGCTCGGGGTCGGCGACGGCACGCTCGGCCCGCAGACGAGCATCGATGTCGGCCCGGACCCGCTCTGGAGCTATGAGCCGTCGAGCGTCTACTTCGGCCAGTTGAACGACGACGACGGCGACGGCGACGTGGATGGCTTCGACATCCTGGACCTCGTGGTGGCCAACAACGACGTGGTCGACGACATGTATCTCGATCAGCCCGACAGCGTGTCGATCCTGTTGGGCAACGCCGACCCGGCCATGGCGGCCCAGGGCATATACGTCGGCGATGGGACCTTCACCCTGGCGGCTCCTCCCACCGTCGAGGTCGGCGACGGCCCGGTGTCCGTGACCCTCGGGGACGCCGACGGCGATGGCAACCTGGACCTGATCACCGCAAACTACCGCGGCGGGACGGTCTCCGTCCTGCTCGGCACGGGGCTGGCGACGTTCCAGGAGCAGTTCCCCACCAGCGAGTTCATGGTCGGCGAGATCGGCGACATCTACGAGGTGGGGTACCTGCCCGTGGACGTCGCCGTCGGCGATCTGAACCGGGACCTGATCCTGGACATGGTCGTCGTCAACAGCAACGCCGACGACGTGACGGACGAAGATACCGTTTCGGTCCTCATCGGCAATGCGGACGGGACGTTCCAGGCCGCGGTGCCGTACGACATCGGCGACCGCGGCACGGCCGTGGTGCTGGGCAACCCGAACCTCGACGGCTCGCTGGACATCCTGGTCACCAACGGCGATGACGACACCCTTTCGGTCCTGCTGGGCAACGGCGACGGGACGTTCGCCGCCCAGGTGGCGTACGACGTGGGGCAGAACCCCAGCGACGTGGCCGTCGGCGACGTCAGCGGGAACGGACTCCTCGACGCGATCGTCGCCAACTACGACAGCATGGACGTCTCGTTTCTCCGAGGCAGGGGCGACGGCACTTTCGATCCGGCCCAGAATTACATCGTCGCGGACTCCCCCCAGTCGATCGGCGTGGCCGATCTGGACGCGGACAGGAACCTGGACATCGTCACCGTCAGCGAGGTCGGCAACAACGCCTCCGTTCTGATGGGCGTCGGCAACGGCGTGTTCCTCGGCTACCGGGCGCACAGCCTGGCGAACGGCCCGCGCTCGGTGGTGTTGGACGACCTCAACGGCGATGAGGTGGTGGACATTGTGGTGGCGAACTACACCACCCGTCAGTACGGCATCAGCCCGAACCGGCTCTATTTCATCGATCCGGGCACGGCGGCCCTCACGCCGGTTCCCGATGGCGTCCTGTCCATCACCACGAACGTCGCCAAGGGGTTGAGCTGCAACCCGCTGGACTCGACGTTCCTTTGGGGCTCGGGGCGGTTTGGCAGGGACCAGGCCCAGGCCGACTATCTCATAAGCGTCTTCACCTCGGCGGAAAACGCCATCCAGGACATGGGGCGCATCCGCGTCGGCGGGACGGTGGCCGGCCACATCACCTCCGCAGGCAACGTCGAAGCGATCGACATCGGCTGGCTGTGGAGCAACATCCACGTGGGGCGAAATCTCGATACGCTGTTCATCCGCGCGGGCGGGGGCGGGAAAATCGCCAACAACACGATCTACCAGCCGTACCACTCGCTGAGCTACCCCGACCCGGACATTCACGTGGCCGGGACCCTCAACCGCCTGGGCACGCAGAGCGGGCTGTTCTACGGCAGCGTGAACGTGGACAACCACTCCGACGTCTTCCCGCTTAGCCGGACCGTCAACGAGCTGGAGGTCCGCACCGACACTCTGGGCGGCTACCACTACTCCTGGATCCAGGGCGAGTTCGTCTACTTCGGCGGGCAGGGGGTGGATAACGACTCGATCGCCCACGCGGAGTTCATCAACCACCCCAGCGGCAAGATGCAGGTCTACGGGGCGCTGTATCGATTCGAAAGCTCCTCCACGCTGCCCGAGGGCATTCCCGGCTTCGCCGGGGCCTCGTGGCTCCAGGACTGGTACGCCCTGCCCATGCAGGCCGGGCAGACCGTCACCGTCCAGGGCTGGGTCCCCGTCCTGGGTGTATGGGAGCCGTTCATCTACTACGGCAACGATGCTTCCCGCGGGACGAACGTCAAGGCCCACATGTACGACTCCGACGGCCGGTCGGTGGCGAGCCTGGGCTACGAGACCTGGGACGACTACGGCTTCGGGTCGCGGTACCGCTACGACACGGCCGAGCTCATCGAAGAGCAGAAGCCGATGATCTTCACGGCCCCGGCGGCGGGGGTGTACTACCTGTGCGTCTTCACGCCGCCGCCCCCGTTCAACATCGGGGCGTACCGGCTGGACATCGAAGGCGCCACGCCGGCGTCGCTTGGCGGCGCCCGGGTCGAGGGGGACTGGCTGGGCGGAATATCGATGAACGCCTTCATCGCCACGGACGCCAGCGGGACCGAGCCCCGGACCTGGCAGAGTGATGAGCTCAGCGCCGTCTACGACGACGTCGTCACCGAGAACGGCGGGCACATCGGGGCGGTCATCGCCACCGGCAGGCTCGGCGGGGCGCAGGGAGGCTATTCCGTCCCGGTCGGTATCCACACCATCGGAGGCGGAGACATCTATTCCGTCGAAGGCGGGAGCATGGGGGGCAGCAGTATACGGTCGGAAGGCTCCATCGGGAGGATCGGCACGACGGCCGCCAGTATGGTGGGCGTGGACGTCACGGCCGGCTACATTCCGTATGAGCCCTACGACCCCAACAACCCGAATCCCGGGCTGCCTGAGCCCGTCAAGTGGGACGCGTACATCCAGAACGTCTTCACGGCCGGCAACGTGGGCTTAGGCTGCACGTTCGCGGCCACCGGCAGCATCGGTACGATGGTCGTCGGCGGGAACATGCTGGCCACTCTCATCGAGGTCAACTCCGACGAGGCCGGGCCGCCCGGGCGGCTGGACCTGATCCAGGTGGAAGGAGACTGGGGCAGCGAGGCGATTCCCGTCGTCCCCGTGCTGTATCGTCACGACGACGGCGATATCGGCTACATCCACGTTGGCGGCAGGGTCATCCAGAGCTTCGGCAACTACATCGGCGAGGCGACCCCGCATCGGAAGGACAACGGCGAGGTCTCGCGCCTTTGGGACGACGGCGGCGGGATGCTCACCGTCACCCCGTCACAGAAGTACGACTCCAGCACGAGCGCGCCGATGGTGGACGCCGACGGGAACCCGGTCTACACGAGCTACTCGTACATCACGATCGGCGTGGACGACTTCTGGTTCCCCGGCTCCGGCGACGGCGGCGTCATCGTCAACCTGAACTTCGACGGTCCGGCAGCGCTGAATGCCACCGGGGACGTGAAGATCGGCGACCTGAGGCTGGCGGATGAGCCCACCGCCACCGTGGCGCGAAACCTGGACATCGGCGGACCGGGCAAGTTCAACGCGTACTACCTCAACGCCAATCAGGACTGGGGGAACTACCACAACAGCACGGACGGCGACATCATCTCCGGCATGCTGGGCGGCATCAACAGCATCATCACCGGAGGCAGTATCGGGGCCCAGATCGGCAAGCTCGGGACGTGGGTACACGGCCTGCCTGACGCGCCCGTTTCGGTCGACCTGGTGACCGAGCCGCAGTACGGCTGGTATCGCGACAAGATCAACGGCCTGATGATCAACGGGCCCGTGGGCAGCATCACGGCCGGCGGGTTCATCCGGGACGTCCGCGTCACGGGGCGAATCGGCCCGGTCGTCGCCAACGAAGACAGGATGACGCCGGCGGGCGAATGGCACGGCATCAACGGCGTCATCTGGTCGGCCCAGCGGATCGACTCGGTGGAGGTGGGCGACGGCCTGGCGGACGACGGCCCGGTGGCCAAGTGCCAGGCGGCCATCATGTCCAGCTACACCATCGGCAGGGTGACCGTTTCCGGGCCGAGATTCGTGCGCGACGGGGTGGTGTTCGGCGAGATCAACGGCTCCGTCCTGGGCTACGTGAACGATGTCGTCACCGTCACCCAGGGCGGGCAGGCGACCGGCGGGTCCTCGGGCGACCTGAACTTCCCGCGCAACCCCGCGTGGATTCCTGGCTGGACCCCCCAGCCGGCGCCCGCCCCGGCGACCACTACGGTGGAATGGCAGGCGATCGGAGAGATCATCGGCACCGAGGGCGCGCAGATCACCGCGATCGTCGGCGGCATGGGGCTGGATTCCTTCCAGTGCTTCGACAGCGCCGCGATCTTCTACAGCGGCTGGCAGGGCCCGAATCCCACCTACAGCAGCGTGGGCACGATCAGCTTCTCCGGCGCCAACGCCAAGATCCACGGCATGGAGGTGGCCGCGAACTACATCGGCTCCGTCGTTGCGGCGGCCGGGACCAACGGCATGATCAACGTCTATATCTCCGGCGACGCGGCGAGGGTGAATGGCCTGTCCGTCGCACGGGTAGCCGCGGGCGGCCCGGGCATGAAGCACGTCCGCCTAGGCGCCGACGGCGGCGACGTCGGCGTGCTTGAGGGCCTCGACAGCACCTCCGATATGGAGTACTGCCACTTCGTCGTCACCGACGGCGGCGTCCAGAGGGTCAAGGCACGCGACATCATCGAGTGCACCATCCACGCCCCCGACGACCTCGGGAGCCTGACGGTGACTCGGGATATGATCGACGTCGTCTCGCCCGGCGTGGTCACCAGCATTCGGGTCCGACCGGGCAACGCCGACGGCACGTTCGACAGCCAACTGGAGGAAGTCATCACTTCCGGGGTCTGCGGACGGGCCATGGCGCTCGGGGACCTCAACCACGACGGGCGGCTCGACATCGTCACCGCCAACGAGTTCAACGACGATCACTACGTGACCGTCACACTGTCCAGCACCTACGGATACGGATACGGATACCTCTACTTCCTCCCCTCGGTGTACTACATCACCGACGGTGGCCCGCGATCGGTCGACCTGGCGGACTTCGACGGTGACGGCAACCTGGACATCGTCACCGGGAACTACAAGGACGATACCATCTCGGTCTACTTCGGCGATGGGACCGGTGCGTTCGGCGACAAGTGGAAGTACCTCGTCGGCGAGAAGCCGATCTCGGTGGCCACCGGCGATGTGAACGGCGATGGCGTGCAAGACGTCATCACGGCCAACGAGGGCAGCGACGACATCTCCGTGCTTCTGGGCCGGGGCAACGGCGCGTTCAGGGATCAGGTGACGTATGACGTCGGTGACGGCCCGTCCTTCGTGACGCTGGGCCACGTCAACGACGACGTCGATGCCTTCATCGACATCGTGGTCACCAAC
The DNA here is from genome assembly GCA_964427875.1 of uncultured Planctomycetaceae bacterium. Taxonomy (GTDB): domain Bacteria; phylum Planctomycetota; class Phycisphaerae; order SM23-33; family SM23-33; genus CAYRVX01. The sequence continues at coordinate 56,524 of CAYRVX010000013.1, read as the reverse complement.
CGGCTCGGCAACGACGTGTCGGTCCTCCTGGGCAACGGCGACGGCACCTTCGCTAACCAGACCACGTATGACGTCGGCGAGTTCCCGATGCACGTCGCGCTGGCCGACGTGGACAACGACGGCAACCTGGACGTCGTCACCGCCAACCACAACGAGCACAAGATATCGCTGCTCCGCGGCGACGGTGCGGGCGGGTTCACGGATAGCGGGAAACTGCGAACCGGAAGCAGCCCGCGATACGTGGCCATCGCGGACTTGGACAGTGACGGCAATCTCGACATCCTCGTCGCCAACCAGGGCAGCAGCAATGTCTCCATCTTCATGAGCCTCGGCGACCCCGACCTGATCGATCCCGACCCCGAGCCCGACCTCCTCAAGGAGTGGTTCGATGAGACCGACGTGCTCCTGGAGGAGGTGGGAGACACCCCCGTGGCCGTGGAGGTCGCGCTCATGGACGGCGGCACCGTTCCCGACATCGTCGTCCTCAGCCGCGGCGAGCCCATACCGGGCCTGCTGGTCGGTGCTATCGGCACCTTCAACGTCGGGCGCAACCTCACGGACAGCTACATGAAGGTGGCCGGACCCGTGGGTACGATGACCGTCGGCAACCGGTTCAACAATACGATGCTGCTGATGCCGGGCGCGGCGGCCGAGCTCAAGCGCCTGGAGGTCGGCAACGACATCTCCGGCCGGATCGAATCCCACGGCCGGATCGGAACGGTTATCTCCAAGACCGGCGCGATCTACGCCGATATCATGACCACCAAGGACGAAGACGCCCCCAGCAACGACGTGGGCGCGATCAGCACGGCCAACGGGTACTTCGGCAGGCTGGAGGTGGCCGGGTCGCTCGGCACGCTTGCGTGTTACTCCTCGCTGGGCCTGGACCCGAGGGGAGAGCTGGTTCCCCAGAACTTCCTGATTGCCGGGAACCTCGGCACGCTGAGGGTCGCGCGTCGCAGAGGCCAGCCCGCCTCGCATCTCTACGCCGACGTCAGCGTGGGCGGAACCGTGAAGCGAGTGGACGTTGACGGCACGCTGTTCGGCGATCTCGTCATCCACGGGAATCTCGACAGGATGTATATCGACGGGAACCTCGGGTTCATCGACGCGGACGGCACGGCGTACGGCTCCCTGGACGTCCTCGGCACGATCAAGTACATGAGGTTCTCCAGGTACGGCGACCTTGTCGCAGACATCACCAGCGGCGGGTCCATCCAAAGGCTGTACATCCGCGAAGGGAACCTGGAAGGCGACATCGTCAGCCGTTACGGCGACATCCACGGGATCACGGTCTACAACGGGAACATCAACGGCTCCATTACCGGCCGGTCTATCAACTACGTGACGGTGCGAGCCAGGAACGCCAACACCGGCAACCTCAACGGGGACGTGACCGCGACCAACGGCAGCATTAAATCGATCTACGTCGGCGGGCGGAGAAACGACGCCACCACCGGCAACCTGCTGGCCAACATCAGCGCGGACAACGGGCGCGTGGACAAGCTTCAGGTCGTCTACGGCGCTTTCGGCAGCGCGGCCGACAAGTACGTTGCTTCGGCGACTCGCGGGTTCAAGCGAATCGACATCCGAGGCGGCATGTTCGCCGATATCGAGACCGACGGCGTGGTCGACCTTCTCCGCGTTCGAGGCAACATGAACGATTCGCTGGTCAGCGCCGAGAGCGGCATCAACAGGCTGTACGTCTACGGCCACATGAACAACGTTACCGCTCGCACGGGCGGGAAGATCAACCGCGTCTACGTCACGGGAAACATGACCAATTCGATCCTCTCGGCCGGATGGAACATCGGGAGGGTGGACGTCCGCGGGAGCGTGACGGGCGGCTCGAAAGTGCTGGCCGGCTGGGATATCGGCGCGGATACCATCTCGCTCCTCCTTGGGGACGGCACCGGTGCGGTCGCGGCGGGGCCGGGGGTTTCGGCCGGGGAGGAGCCGGCCGCCGTCGCCCTCGGCGATCTCAACGGCGACGGAGCCCCTGACATGGTCGTCGCCAACCGGGAAAGCGACGATGTCACTGTCCGGCTCAACGACGGCACCGGCGCCTTCGGCGCGCAGGAGCGATACGACGTGGGTGACGAGCCCACGGCGGTCGCGCTCGGCGACGTGAACGGCGACGGCGTCGTGGACATCCTGGCGACGAGCCAGGCCGACGACACGCTCTCGATCCTGCTGGGCAACGGCGACGGGACCTTCGCCGACCGGGAGACGGTCGGCGTGGGCGGCTCCCCGCAGGCTGTGACGGCAGGCCAGTTGACCGACGACAACGGCGACGGGCTGTTCGACCAGCTCGACAGCCTGGACGTCGTGACGGCGAACGCGGGCGACAGCACGGTCTCGTTCCTGGTGAACTACGCGAATCCCGGGTTTGATTACGTTATCAACCTCGTGATTGATGTTCCGACGGCCGGGGCCGAGGCACCGCAGGCAGTGGCCATCGGCGACGTCGACGGGGCGGGCGGCCCGGACCTTGTCGCGGCGGTCGCGACGGACGCCGGCGGCAGCGCCGCCGTCCTCCTCGGCATCGGCTCCCCCGGCGGCGGCTTCAGCATCGGCACGCCGGACTACTACGACGTCGGCGCGAATCCACAGGCAGTCGCCATTGGCGATCTGAACGACGACGACATGGCGGACATCGCCGTCGCCGACGCCGACGACAACAACGTCGCGATTCTCTTCGGCAACGGTGACGGAACGTTCGGGCGTGCCCCCGGGCCCGTGTGGGCCGGGCAACTGAACGACGACGACATCGACGGCGACATCGATGGCGACGACTTCCTGGACATCATAGTCGCCAACCCGGACGACGACAGCATTGCCGTTCTCCTGGGCGCCGGGGACGGCACGTATGGGGCGGCCGCCCAGTTCTTCGACGTGGGGGATTCCCCCGAGGCGTTGTCGGTCGGGCAGTTCAACGACGACAACATCGACGGAACCGTGGACGACCTCGACTACCTGGACGTCGTCACGGTAAACCTCATGGACGACACGGTGTCGGTCCTGCTGGGCAACGGCGACGGCTCGTTCCAGGCCGCCACGGCTTACCCGGTCGCCCCGGACGTCGGGCCGGTGGACGTGGTGATCGGCGATCTGGACGGCGACGGCGCAGCCGAGCTGGTCGTCGTGAACACTTCCGGCGACGGCGGCGGCACGAGCCATGCCACGGTCCTGATCAACGACGGCAATGGGGCCTTCACGCCCCAGCAAGGCCCCGAGATCGATACCGGCACGGCCCCGCTCGCCGCGGCGCTCGGCGACGTGGACCACGACGGGGCCGGCTGGCTTGACCTGGTCGTCACCAACGCCAACGGGGAGGTCCTGGTCCTCATGGGCCAAGGTGACGGGACGTTTGCCCCGGCCGTCAGCGACCCGCTCAACCCGGTCGGATCCCTCCCGTTGGCGGTTGCCCTCGTCCAGTTGAACGACGACAACACCGACGGAACCGTGGACGACCTCGACTACCTGGACATCGTCACGGCCGACACGGACGACGGGAACGTGTCGGTCGTGCTGAACAACGGCGACGGCACCTTTGACTTTGCCAACCAGTTGACGTATGCCGTCGGCCTGTCGCCGGCGTCTCTTTCCGTCGGCCAGTTGAACGGCGACGACTTCGTGGATGTCGTCGTGGGCAACATGGGCGACGATACGGTGTGGGTCCTTTTGGGCGTTGGCGACGGCACGCTCAATTACGCGATCCCCGCCTCGGTGGACGTGGGCGGCGGACCGTGGTCCGTGACGCTCGGCGACGCCGACGCCGACGGCAACCTGGACCTGATCGCCGGGAATTACCTCGACAAGGACATCTCGGTCGTCATGGGCAACGGCGATGGGACCTTTGCCAACCGCGAAGACTATGCGGCCTACCGGCCCGTATACGTCGGCGTCGGCAATCGGCCCGTCGACCTGGCGATCGGCGACATGGACGGCGACCACAACGAAGACCTGGTCGTCCTGAACCAGGACGACGAGACCGTTTCGGTCCTCATCAGCAACGGTGACGGCACCTTCCAGGTCCAGGCGCCCGTTGACGCCGGGGAGATCCCGCAGGCCCTGGCCGTGGCCGACGTGAACGCCGACGGCGACCTGGACGTCGTCGTGGCCGACGCTGCGCCCAACGCCAACGCGATGAATGGCGGGAACGCCCACTCCGGCAGCATCGGGTCGATTTACATTTACGGGGACCTCATTTCCTCGATCATCGCGGCCGGCATCAATCCGGGCGACGGCGACTTCCTCACTCTCGGCGACAACACGTCGGCACCGGGTTCGAGCAGCATCAGTCGGATGACGGTTCGCGGAGTTGTCGCCGACGTCGCGGACACCGCGATCCTGGCCGACACGGGGATCTACTCCCGATTCGTGACCTCGAAGCTGGCAGGTACGACGAACGTGCTGTACACGACGGTGTTCGCTCCCGACCCGGTCGAGACCGGCGACGGTAACGACTTCGGACCGAGCGTCTGGGTCGGCGGGCGGCGGGACTACGTCTGGCAGAGCGCCGACCGCACCTTGACGATCACGCTCAGCGGCGGGCGCGTCGGCATGGCCTACTACGACGAGGCGACCAAGACGCTGACGTTGAAGAAGACGACCTCCAGCTCGTCGTTGACCATCCGGTACAAGGGTGCGGCTTACGGCACCATCCACATCCAGGGCGTCGGCCTCGACGGGATCTTCGGCACGGCCGACGACGGGCCGGCCACCGACGACAGCGGGTTGAGGACCCTGCGGGTCATCGGCAACGTGACACTCGGCAACGTCGACGTCGACGGGCCGGTGCGCACAATGCTCGTTAACGAGGTGGACGCTTCGGCGTCGTGGAACCTGCCGGGCGGCGTGAACTACGCCAGGCTCTACAGGAATGTGGCCAACCTGGATGTCGATGCCGGCTACGTCCGGACCTGGAGGATGCAGGGCGGATACGCCGGCGGCACGTTCAAGGCCGACGCGGTCAGCAGCTTCTACGCCAGGAACGACGTCGGTGCCGACGTGGATACGATCCTGGGCGGAATAAGCAGCTTCCGCGTCTACGGCGACTATACCGGCCAGGCGAACCTCTTCGGCAGCGTCAGCACGATCTACATCAGGGGAAGCTTCGGCGGGGACGTGACGGTCACCTGCGGCGACGTGCGGTCCGTGTACGTGCTGTACGACTTCTCCGGCGTCCTGGACGTCAAGCTGGGCTACGCCAGCAGCATCAGGATCAGCAGGGGCGATTTCGGCGGGCAGGCCGACACGGCGGTGCACACAGCCGCGGGCATCGGCAACTTCTATGTCGACAGGGGCGATTTCAGCGGCCTGCTGAACACGGAGGGCAACATCTCGAAGATCTACGCCCGCAGGGGCGAGATGACCGGGAAGGTCCGGGCCGCCGGCTCCATCAGCCGGGCCTACTTCGGCCCGATGACCAAGGCCGTCGCGGCGGCCGGCAACAGCTTCAGCTATATCTATATCTACGGAGACATGGCCGCGAGCTCGATCTTCGCCGGACTCGACCTGGGCTACGACCCCGACGGTCTGCCCGAGTACAACGTCGAGCTCGACGGAGTCACGCCGGCGCTGTGGCGGACGGCGGGCAACGCGGACACCGCGCGGGGGGGCAGCATCAGCCGTGTGCTGATCTACGGCGACATGTCTCCCGAGTATGATGAGGCGAGAGACACGTGGGATCCCTTCGGGCGAGGCAGTACCATTGCCGCCAGCGTGGACCCGGGCAACGACGGGTACGTCGGGACGTACGATGACAACATCCGTGGCGCCGGCACCATCGGCCGGGTGACCGTGTACGGCCACATCAACGGCAACGGGAACGCGTACCAGTCGTACGGCATCTTTGCCGCAAGCAGCAAACCGACGGTCTATTTCCAGAGGAAGCGACCCTTCGAGCAGAACGACAACGCGTACGTCGGCACCATTGAGCCGACGGTCGGCAACCTCTACGTCGAGGACGCCAGGACGGAATCGGACGACAGCCTGGTCGTGCGGTTCAACCACACGGTCAACATGGGGACGCTGAACACGCGGCAGAGGGAGCCGGATCAGCCCACGACGTTCCTGGTGTACAGTTCGCCGTGGGGATTCGTCGATCTCGATGGCGACGGGTGGTACGATGCGGACGCTTTCTGGACGCCGCTCAGCGAGTTGCAGTCGATCTCGGACACCGAGGCGAATGTCATCACCTGGGATCCGGACAACTACACGGCCATGCTCAGGCTCACCGAGAGAGGGGTCTCCTGGCGCAATCTGCCCAACGGGCCCTGGTTCCTCCTGGTGCTTGACGGCGACCGCGTGGCCGATCCCAGGGGCTCTCTGCTCGACGGCGACGCCGACGGGACCCCGGGCGGCGACTTCCAGTACCTCTTCTATCGGTCGTGACCCTCGGCGATCTCAACGACGACGGGACGTACCGTCGACGACGAAGCATGAAAGGCAGCGGCCTCGCCTTCAAGCGGGGCCGCTGCCTCTGTCACGGCGCGGCTCGGAACGATCCAAGGGTGTCACCGGGGAAGAGCGAGATACGGTCTGTTGTTGACGGGCCTGCCCCCGGCGTATAGACTCCCGTGGCCGTCCTGTGCCTCGAGTGCTGTCACGGCCTGGCGGCCAGGTGCGAGGTGAGCGGCCGGCAACTGTTAGCGCCCGTAGCTCAATCGGATAGAGCATCGGTCTTCGGAACCGAGGGTTACAGGTTCGAGTCCTGTCGGGCGTGGTCTACGCCGCAAGAGCCCTCGTGTCCGTCGCGACGGCGGCGGGCGCGCCGGTCCTGCACGACACGGCGGCCTCAGGGGCACGGGCCGCATGGCGGGGCGGATGATGGGGTGCCACCAACTATGCCGGATTCTGGGATCAGACCCAGGCGTACTTGGCGAATCCCTCAGGCTTCCGGCTTGGTCTCAACTTCCCCCTCAACTTCCTGTCTAAGCTTCTCGAATGCATCCACTTGGCTTTGCACTGACTTCTCAAGCTCGCTCAGGATGATCTGCCTCCGTTCATTCGTGGGCAGAGCAGACACGGGTTTGCGGTCACTGCGAGTGAGCCAATGCACATCCAGACCAAGCCAGGTGTCCAGCGACTCGATCATGTTCCGCTCCACGTCAGACAGTTGCTCTGCGTGTTCTTCAACCCACCGTTTCTCCTCCCCGAACTTGCCCTCAAGCACGCCGGTCAAGAAAGCAATGCACGCCATGCGCTTGTCAGCAGCGTGGGAGTCACGGGCAAACTGCAGCCACGCGTTGTCTACGCTATCAGCAGCGCGCTGCACCATGGCGGGAAACCTCGCCTGATCCGCTTGCATCGCCTGAAGGGCGCTCAGTGCCTGCTCAAGCCGTCCGAGTGGCTTCGCGCCACCAGGGAGATTCGCGCGCTGGGTCCATAGCCGCTCAATGACCTCGCAGCACTTATCCTGCGCAGTCCGTTTGGCAGCGGGATCAGTCTCTCTCTCCGCAGAAGCCATCAACTCAGCCAAGTAGTGCGCCATCCACTTCGACAGGGTCTCGCAAGTGCTCTGGAGACCTAACTCCTCAACCAGGCGTTTCCCCAAGTCGAGAACAGCCTGTGGTCGTCTCGACCGTTCCGTCGGAGTGGATGAGGTAGAGTTCCGCTTTCGAGACATATTCGTCCTCCAGCCTTCGTCTCTCGCGTCGATCTGCGTGTCGGGCGATCTCGCACTCAACGATCAGAGCCCACTCGCCCGACCTCAGGAATTCCAGCAAGTCGCTGATTCGGACCCATAGTCGATGCCCCTCTGTCTGGAAGCCGCTCACGTATTCCTCACGGAGACAGTCATTCCAGTGCTCGAAGATCGTGAGCGGCACATCAGGTCGCTCTCTCCTGTGCGACTCCCAACAACCGTCATCTAGAGCGAGGTCGGCCCACTGTGTTAGCTTGGACCCCGGAACCGCGAGTGTCCTGCCAAGACTGTATCGCAGGGGATCATGCTCATCCAAGCCTTCTGTGTCGCCGCCCTCCACCTCGATCCATCCCGTGAGCGCAAATCGTGTGCCATCGCCGAGCTTCACATCGAATTGATGGTCGCCCCCCTCCAAGGGTATTGCATAGTCATGGGGTGTCTGGCATTGAGCCAATGCATGCAACAGGGCCTGACCGGTCTCTGCCGCTACAAGAGCGCTAGCCACATATGTGCTGTCATTGCCACCATAGTCATGGCGGCTCTGGCGCGCTTCTACGACGATGTAGCCAGCGTGAAGTGGATCAAGCAACCCAACAACACGGCGGCGATCATCCTCCGTCGCGCCCTTGGTCCACTCCACCACCTTGTCCTGCGAGGAGACCCAAAAGGAGCGCTCCAGAGGTGTCGTCTGCCGTCTATCAGCCAGCCACTGATCCCGCCAAGACAAGTCCCAGCGGTTCAGCCAGTATCCCCACGGATCGCTCTCCCAATCGTCCTCGACAACGGGCTTGGTCGCAAGGAGTTCACCAGCCACGCAGAACATGGCGTTGTACTCAAGGTATATCCTCAGATCCTCAATCGTTGGCTCGGAGCCATGCCGATTGGACCTCAGCGCCCAGTCTCGGTCACTTCCCTGCCACTTGCATACAGGGTCTGAATCTCTGACAGGTTCCGCATACCCCCACTCGTCGCAGATCCATTTCTCGGCGGCTATGCAAAAGGCCTTGCCAATCACACCGAAGACGCCACCTGCTGGACTGTACCAGTATGGGAGCGTGTCAGTCCGATCGAATTGAAATCGCACTGCCGACGTTGACCGGTAGTCGTCGCGTAACAGTCTCTCGCGACTCGCGTTCTTGCTCACCTGCCCTATAGGCGTCAGGGATTCTCGAATCTCAACGATCTCCTGCGCACTGTACGGACTCTGAGCGTGTTCCGCGAGACGAAGCGCAGCTCTGTTTGCGATCCGCACGATCAAGGCATGGGGAATCGCCGGTCGGACTGCCTCCCTGGCAACTAGGTCGGCAATGGGCAGCACGGCCGCCGGCATCTCGGCGGAAAGCCTGTCAACAAGCAGGAAGAACCACTGCCTCGCGGCAAGCCAGTAGAATGTAGTGCCTGGCATGACGAACGGGTGACCCCTGCCCGTATCCAGCCAACGGGCTAGGCTGATGAGAATCCTGCCTTCCCCAAGCCGAACCATGCGCCTTGCGGCATGGACCCCTCGCCACCGCACACGCTTGTCGGGATGCCCAAAGAGGTACCATAGGATGGCTGCTTCTAGCTCGACACCCGGGTCAGGCAGTGCCCCGACATCGATGCCATGGGATGCCAGCCCTTCCCCGTCGATGCGTGTTCGCAACATCGGGACGGCCCACGCAAGCACATTCAAGGCGGCTCCCGCCGGAAGCGAGTCAACAAGCCCAAGCGCAACCGCGTAGACTGATAGCGCCGACACCTCCCGCAGGTGTCGCGGGAGAGCGTTGGCAAGGCAGTCCAGCATGCGGGGCCGTGGGACGCCCAAGTCCTTCTCCAGGTGCTCAACCCGGTACAGCGACACAAGACCCTCATAGAAGAAGGCGTGGAACCACTGCGTGGCAAGCAACTCCGGCAGCCGCTCCCGCCACTCCCTCACCAATGGGTGATGCGACCATCCAGCAAGACAGCTTCTCAGTGTGTCCGCAAGTTCCTCGAAGCCGAGCAGTTCGCTGTCTACGGACAGTAATGCATCAAGCTGGGCTGCGTACTCGCTCGGCCGCGCCTTGGCCTCGACTCGGCTGAGGAACTGTCTCGAAAGTTGCGATCCCCCGGGCCACCTCCGGCTCGTCTCGTCCTCAAGAGCGTGAAGCTCCCGAAGAGCGTTCTCGATTTCGGCGGGATTACAGAAGCTCCTTCCCTCCAACAACTCCTCCCAGTTGACTGTCGGGGATTTCGGCTCCTCTCTGTCCGCTATAGCCCGGGGGCGGCTTGGCGGCGTTACCTCGCGGACGTTGGCTACGTCCGACTCATCGAGTGCCCTGAGGAACGCAGCGAGCGTAGCTGCATCGCGCAGAGCGACGTGACCAGCCATGTTATGGGCCTTGGCCCACCGCGTTACTTGTTCTGATAGGTGCTTCCGGTCTCGCATCGGAGCAAGCCGTACAGCGTGATCAACAAGAAGCGATAGTGCATCAGCAACGTAAGTCCCGGCGGGAAGCCCGCGGCTTTTGAGTGCCTCAAGCCCTCTCAGACTGACTTCCATTGCAGCCATGCTTCCCAGTGGAGACAGCACGCCCCAGGAGATCGCGGCGGCCGGGCTGACCGCTCCCTTTTCTAGGCAAGTGTTCACAAGAGCTGGGCTTTCCTGACAGAAGCCCAAGATACCGCGTTGATCCCACCTGGCGAGAGCGGCGGCCGCTACCGCTGGGCTAAGGCTGGCGATGCCCCTTACGCATTCATCCCACGGGAAGTGATCCCAATCGCGCAACCGCCAGTGGCAATCCTCGACGATGGCAGAGAAGTCTGCAGCAAGCTGCCCTTCGTTCACCTGTGGTTTGTCAGTCGCAGCGCGACTAGCCAGCCCCGAGACCAACCGAAGCATGCCAAAGGCTTCCTCATCAATCTCCGACGCGGCCTCGACAGCCAGATCGAAGTAGCGACGGCCGAGTTCGGCATCGACGACACCCGCGATGCGGCTACACGTGACGAATGTGTCTACTTTCTCGCTTCCCGGAAGAGCGTTGTTGTCTAGGTACTTCTGCACGTCATCGAGTAACCTTATTGCTTCGTCGTGGAGCGCCGGTAGGCCGGATGCCTTTCTTGCCAGAGACAGAGACAGACCAAGCCACCCCTCCCTGCTATAGCGAGTGCATACCGACCTGAATGCCTCCTGGCAGACAGAAGCTGCGTGGACGACTGCATCCGCGAGTATTCCTGCCTTGAGTCCCGTCAGGTATTGCTCGTCGTGACGCATCCGCGCCGAGACGATGCGCATGCCCCTGTCCATGGCAGACTGAAGCTCATTCGGGACACTGCTGGGTTCGAGTTTCCTGGCCATTAACCTGGCACGTAGCACATAAGCAGGGAGTAAGAACTCATACAACTCCCGGAAACTCTTCCGTTCCTCCTCCCAGTGGCGCTTGGCGCTGTCGTCTTCCTCTTGCGGTTCCTCACGAAGGCGCGGTGGCAGGAGCGCGGGGGCGTCCGCCTTCAGTTCGCGGCCCTCCACCACGGAAAGCAGTGCGCTCGCTCGGAGCAAGGCATCATATGCCTCGCCTGATTCGTCGGAGTAGATAAGTCCTCGATGTTCCGGTGCGGCGGGGGCGAAGAATTCGATCAGGGCGCGCAGTGTGCTGGTGTCGACTTGATGTGCGGCAGCCGCTTCGCACAACAGGATACCAGGCCGGACCATCCCTCTCTCGCACTCGACGCCCGCCGATGCCAGCCGACTCCACACAGACACCCCCCGCAGGATGAGTTCACGCGGCGGCAGCAGTCCATCCCCGATCGCCGCGTCAGCGATGGCCAGAATCGCGTCGGCCCGCAACCTCGTTTCTCCGAGCAACTCGAATGCATCACTGCCCTCGGTCATGACTAGATTCCGCACTAGCCTTGTCGTTGCAGCGAAGACCACCGATTTCGGCCGCCACCCCGAAAGCCACGTGGACGCCTCACGAGAGCCGCAAAGCCGCAGGACAGCCTCCGCGCCCAAGGCAATACTCTCGACATCGATCGTCCATCTCTGGCGCTCGTCCTCAGGCAGGCTTGACCAATGCCTCAGCCAAGCCTCGGCTGAGCGGAGGTGTTCCATCGCACGGCCGTGGGTATCCCTGTTACGAGCGTAGTTCGCGGCACACTGAAGATGCGTGGGGCCGTACCACTCGACACGACCGTTCCTGTCATTCAGATAGAGCCTCTGCACGGTCGCCGGATCGCCGTAGCGGCAGGCCAAGTCGGCATTCTCCAGCAGTAACTTTGCAACAGCCTCGTCCGTCTTGGCCGCCTCGGCGACGACGAAGAGAAGCTTGAGCAGCTCCACCCGATCATTGCTCCGCAACACAGCTTCCAGCGCCAGTCGTGCTCGGGTTGCGAAGACTTCCTTTCGCTCAATGAGGTCGGCGATCGCTGCTGGCTGCCGCTCCCGGTGAACGAGTCTGACAATGTCCTGATGTCTGCCCGCGCGCCGTAGCACCTCGGCCAGGTGTATCGCAGCGTAGCTTTCCGACGCGCTGCGTTCCGCCAGGCAATCGGCCAGAGCCCCCGACATAGAGTCATCCCCGCCGAACCGGTCCCGCAAGTGACTCTCGATGTCCTCGTCTCGGAAGCTAACGACATTGTCTTCCACGTGAAGGCCTGGATACATGTCGACGCAGAAGTCCGATACTGCTTGTTCGTTCTCGCCCGTAAGCAGAGCAACGTATTCTAGTGGAATGGGCCGCGGCAGCGTTAGCAGAGCGGGGCATATGCGTTCAGCGAAGTCCTCTTCTCCCATGCGTCTGCCGGCCTCAAGCAGTTGCTCGTCTATGAGGCCCTCAAGCGTCTTGCCCGCGGGGCGCAGTTGATCCAGAGCGCAATCAAGGCCAGCGTCGAGCTGGCTGTCGAGCTGGCTCAGGACGTACCCCTGAATGCGTGGGATGCCATTTGACAGGCGATGGAGTTCATCGGCCTCTTGCTCTGAAGCCTGGGGAAGGTGGCGGCGAAGGTTGGCTCGGGTCTCCTCCAGGCTGAACGGCAGGATCGGGACTGAGACGGTGCCTGACGGTAGTGATAGATCAGCTTGCCGATGGCTCCGTGCCGTAACGACCAAGCGGCACCCATCCGGAAGGCGGCATGTCAGCAAGCCACGGAGGAAGGATTCCTCCTCGCACGTAGCGGCGGCCGCTACGCTGTTGTCCGCGGCGTCCACAACGATCACCACAAGCGCCTCGGTGCACCGCCCTCTGACGAAACTCGATGCGCATTCCAGACGTTGACGGAACGCCCGCAACAGCTCCTCGGGGCGCTGATCGCGGTGAAGCAGAAGAGGCGATCCAGTCTTGGTCGCGAGTTCGTTGGCCATCTGCATGATGGCCCTGGGATACCCGTGCCTTACTTCAGATCGATCCAGATACGACCCGCCGCCGTAACAGTCGAATAGGACCACAGCGGAGTCTTCTGGGAGATCCCGATTCAGCGACCTTGCGAGAACAGTTTTTCCAACGCCTGCCCCACCGTGAAGGCATACAGGCACGCCCTCAGCATTGATGATACTCCTGGCGATGTCCGGTCCCTGCTCTCGGTCCACCGGCAACTCCAGTTCCTCAAACCGCGACGGTGCCGGGAAAAGGTGGCTCACACTGGGGATACCGAAAACAGGTGCAATGTTGTCAGCCATCAGCACGCCCCTATGCTGGCCCTCCGGCATCATGCCACTACGCACGAACTCCTTCAACCTGCTGTACTGGTCGCTGACTTCCCCAAAGCCCAGCCTGCCGATCTCTCGGACGAGCGCCATTTCCTGGTCAAGGCGCGACGGCTCGCCGCAATGCGAAAGGTCGAGAATCCTGAGGAAATCGGTGAACTGCCGCGAGCCAAGAATAAGGCTGCCTCTCATGAGTCGGTCGTACTCGCGAGCGGCATTTGTCGCAAGCCTGCTTCGCAGGTCGGCCGACCTCATCGCTTGCGGATGGTCGCGGAGCGCCTCTTTCACATCTGCCATGGTATGGGCAAGAACTCGACTGCACGGGCGGTTGCTGACAAGGTCTATGCGGAGCTTCTCCAATACGGCTTCGCGACCGTACCCGTCCAAGCAGGTCTTGAAGACTTGAGCCAGGCGATGAATGACTGACCCGCTGTACTTCGCCGTCCTGCCTTGAGCGAGACGTGACGCCGTCCACGCTATGTCTGGCCTGCGTGTGCTGTACTTGAGTTGCGAGTGGACAACTCCGGATGCATCCTCAAAGCATGCTCCGCCAAAGTACTCCGTGAGATCAATGCCCAAGAGTTGATCGCCATCTGGATCGAGCTCTGCGGCTTCCTGAGGCGCGGGGCCCTCTACGCGAATGCCTCGGAGCTTGCCCTGTGGATCAAGGAGATGCAGGGCACGTCGCGCTGCCCACAGGAGGTGGAAGTCATCCCCCGCATTCGACTCAGCTGCACCGGGTTGTGGTCTCTTGCTCTGACTCACCGATCGTCGTTCCGCTGCGTGACGTCCACGGCACCTCAGACTGAAGCCGGCCGTTCCACGTCTCGGCCCGGCCGCGGAGTCAGCGGCATGCTGCTGCCCATCCAAGACGCGAAGCGCGATCGAGCCCGAGTGCCTGGGCTGCAATGCTGGCCAGCAAGGTAACCCCTAGCCGGCAGCGCATCCAGGCATTCGGCTGGACACGATTATACTCGCCAACTCATCACTCGATCAACGCATCGTCGCAGAAGGTGCGCCGGCTATCCATAGGCGCCGCTTGTTGTCCCAAGCCAGGTCCTCCATGGAGCCCGCCTCGGCCGCGTCGAGTATTCCTTGGCGCACGAACACTCAACCAGTGCGAGTGAAGTCCAGGACGACGGTTGTGGCAAGTCGCCCACGATGAGGCCCAAAGTGGCCAACGGCAGGGGGCTCTGCCAGTCGCCGATACCTTTAACCCCGCTGGGAGGCCCCGGCAGGGGCGGCTGAGCCGGCGTAAGCGGCTCTAAATGCCTCGAACGAGGCTGACCTCCAGGTTCGAACGACTCGGAGCCGCCGGGCGCGCCCGGAGGCGGCCCCGGTGCGGCCACAAGCCTTGAGCTTGCCATGGGCTTGCCGTCCGGTCACGAAACGGCGTATTTTGTCGCGATTTGCCAGGTGGGTCGGTTGGCGGATCTTCAGAAGGGCAATTGAGATAAGTCTTTAGGCCGAAACGGAGGACTTTCTTCGGAACCGAGGGTTGGGGGTTCGAGTCCCTCCGGGCGCGATGGGCGTCTTTCTCCCGCCCGGTGGCTGTGCGCGTTGATCCGAACGTTGGAGTCTCACCAAGCCGTCGGTGCGCCTGGACTCTAACGGCTGGACGGTTCGCTCGCCCCCGCACGGCAAGCACCTGGTCCGACGCACCGGAACATTCACCGTGACACATAGTGATACTAATTCCTTGACATAATGGCGATTGGGCGGTAAAAATAGCACTTGTCAGTGTTTGGTGTCGGCAAGGGAGTAGTAGGCCGGGAGCTGTAGGCTGCCGGTTTGTCAGGCAGTGATCGGAGAAACGGAGTTTAGCCAAAGACAGTTCTTGACTTTGCGGTTGCGGTTCACCCTTTGCCCTCGGCGGCCAGGGAAGCCCCAGACTTGACGTAGTCGGCCTTCTCTGCGGCTTGCCCAGCGGCATGGAGTGTGTGTGTATGCCTGTCCCGCACCCGCTCTGATCTCTGTGGGTGGGCGCCGAGCCGCGCCCAAGGAGGCGACACTTGAAGCGTCCATCAGGACGGCTGGCTGCTTTGGACCGGATCAGGTCCGGCGAGCGTTCTACCCGTGTGCGCACCGCGGCTTTGTGCGCGATAGCTGATTGGCTCTTGCCTTTGGCCGGCCGCCACGGTCCCGTTAAGCGACGGCGGGGCTCTTGCGGCTGAACGGAAAGAAGAGGTGAAGGATGTCTCTTTGCACGCGAGCGGCGCAGCGGCTGCATTATCTCTATTCCCGCGTGCTCCTGCGCGAACGCATCCGCAACACGGAGGCGTACCAGGTCTGGCTGGCCCTGAACGGCCCGCCGCGTATGGAGCAGCTCGAGCAGCGCCTGATGCTCAGCGGGGACTCCCCCAAGACGCTGGTGGCCGCCGAGATGTCGCACGTGGACGAGATCAAGATCCGCGGCGACGCCATCAACCCCCTCACGGGCGATCCCTACGGGTTGACGGGCCAGGGGATCACACTGGGCATCTGGGAGCTGGGCGATGTCGAAACCTCGCACGAGCTTCTGACGCCGCGGGTCACGGACAAGGACGGGTTCCACGAGCTCAGGGACCACGCGACGAACGTGGCGGGGGTCATGGTGTCAGCCTACGACGACGGGATGGGCGTCGCCGGCATGGCCGAAGAGGCCGAGCTCTGGGCGTGGGACCTCGTCGGCAGCGACCAGATCGCGGAAATGCAGGGCTCCGTCGACAGCCTCCTGGCGAGCAACCACAGCTACGCGATCGTCGATATCGGCTTCCAGGAGACGGGCCTGTACAGCCACGAATGGTACTGGTACGGGGACAAGGGCGGGTACGAGGACCCGCAGTTCGGCAAGTACGACAGTACCGCCCGCGACGTCGACCAGGTGGCGTGGGACAACCCGGACCACACGATCGTTACCGCTGCGGGGAACGAGCGGAGGTTTCGCGACGAGCGATACCTCCTGGACGGCGCCTACGGCATCGAGGACGGGGCCGTCATCCATTATACGGACGCCTCGACCGCGCTGTTCGACATCGAGAACCCTCAGCACTATCCCCAGGACGGCTACGACACGCTGGCGGGCGTGCAGACGGCCTCGAAGAACGTGATCGTCGTTTCGGCCGTGTACGATGAAGACCCGATGAATCCGGGCGTCTACGAGACGCTCTACCACTCCAGTTGGGGGCCGACCGACGACGGACGGATCAAGCCGGACCTCGTGGCGAACGGCTGGGAGCTCGATACGCTGGCGCCGGGTGGATATGACGCGGCGACCGGCACGTCCGTGGCCGCTCCCGTGATCACCGGCACGATCGGGCTGCTGGGCGAGCTCTGGGACGACACGCACGGGTACTTGCCGACGTCGGACATGGTTCGGGCGCTGCTGATTCACACGGCCGATGACGCCGGAGCGCCCGGGCCGGACTTCCAGTTCGGCTGGGGGCTGATGAACGCCAGGACAGCGGCGGACACGATCACCGGCGCCTGCGACGGCGTCGGGGAGTACCTCGTGCGCGGCACCTACCGCGGGCAGCCGGTCGAGTACGACGTGTACGTGGACTCGCCCACCGACCTGAAGGTCACGCTGGCCTGGACCGACCCGCCGGGCGTGGCCCATGGCCCCGGCATCGACGACGACACGCGGGTGCTCGTGAACGACCTCGATCTTGTCGTCGAGGATGGCGTGGGGGTGATGTCGCGCCCGTGGGTCATGGCGAGGGACCAGGGGGAGGCCGATCCCGCCACGCCGGCCCGAGAGGCGCATGCCTTCGAGCGCAACACGGTGGACAACGTCGAGCAGGTGGTGATCTCCCTGCCGGCAAGCGGCACGTACACCATTCGCATCTCCGCCGACCACCTGGGCCCCGGCATGGGCAGCCAGGACTTCGCCATGGTCGTCACCGGCGCCGAGAGCCTCACGCAGAGCATCGAGGGCAAGACGGGCGACCTGATCCTGGTCGACATCGAGGCCGCGACGGCCTCGGCACGGATCATTGACGCGGAATTGACCGAGTGGCGCGATCCCGGCGTCGGGCTCGAGACGACCACCCCCCGCTCCCTTACCACCCAATGGTATGCCGACCGCGTCCTGCTGAAGGACGGCGACACCGTCATCGGGCGGCTGTACTCGTCCCTGGGCACTACCGAGGACCCCGAGGACATCGAGATGGTCGGGCAGTTGTACCTCGCGCCCGCCATCGAGAGCGACTACACACGGGACCTTCTGCCCGACGAGAAGGGCTTCCAGGGGCAGATCACACTGACCTTGGAGCTTGCCGAGGACGAGCTTCACGTTGTCGCAATCGACGTGGGGGCCGGACACGCGACCCAAGGCCTGAACGCTATTGGCCAGGGAGACGGTCTGGACGTGCTGCGGGCCCAGCAGCGACTGAACTACCTCGGGTTTCACAAGCTCAACGGCCAGCCGCTGGGGCTCTCGAATATCCTCGATCTGGACACGGAGAAGTCGATTCAACGGTTCAGTGCGGCGGTCGACCCGGTCGGGACGGAGCCGGCCTGGGAAGCCAACAGCGAGCTGAACCTGACGATAGTCTCCTGGCTCAGCGCGGGCAGCGCGCCCCATTGGGTCGAGATGTCCGACCTGACGGTGCCCGAGCGATACGGGACGAGCTGGCTGGTGGAGACGCTCGGGGAGGTCGTGGAGTTCCCGACGAACGACATCGACGCGTCGCACATCGCTGCGATCAGCACATCCGACGGGTGGACGTCGAACATGTTCCATGGGATGGGTCTTGGCCGGCAGCACCAGGTCGGCATGGAGGTGGACTTCCACGTTCCGGCCGGCGCCGAATACGGCACGGACGGCAGCCTTTCGGCCGACGAGCAGTGGCTGGTCGATCTTGTCACCGAGCTGAACGACACGGGGGAGTATCACAACCTCGTGCTGCTGGAGGTGGGCTGCACGAATCAGGACGTCCGCGGCGCCGTCAACGCGTTGTACCCGGGCGTCGCGCACGACGCGACCGAGGCCCCCGAGATCATTCACATCGGCTTCCACGCCCCGGACGTGCCTGACGTCCTCTCGCCCGACCAGCAGGCGATGATCCTCGGCGCCGTCGGCGGGCTCGGAGAGGCCGGAGACGACTCCTCCAACTACAGTTGGTTCGACTGGCTCTTCCCCATGACCGACAACGGCGAGGGCGACTCGAAGGACCTGGCGCCCGGCACGCCGCCGACGATCGGCAACATGCTGGATTTCGGCCAGACGATCCAGGACGGCATCGTCCAGCCGATGACGGACTACTTCGCGACGGCCAGCCCGCCGACGCTGGACGGTCTCATTGCGGCCCTGTCGTCGCACGTGGACGGCCTGGTCGCGGACTACACGTCGCAGACGCTGGAGCTCTCGTTCAGTTTCCAGGAGACGGCGGCGGCCACACTGGACCTGGACCTCGGCGACGAGCTGGCGGAGCTGGGCCTGATGGACTACGGCGTCTCTCTGGACGCCTCGGGGCAGATCGACGTGGCGGCCTCGTTCGGCTTCGACGTGACGCTCGGCTACGACCTGAGCCACGGCGAGACGGTTGCCGACGGCGCGTTCATCCAGGTCAGCAACTTCCAGATCACGGCCGACCTGACCGCATCGGACCTGGACTTCGGCGCGATGGTCGGCTTCCTCGGGGCGGAGGTGGTGGACGGCACGTTCGCGATCGACGTGGACATCGACGCGGCCCTCAACGGCGAGAACCGCCTCTACATCGGCGAGCTCCAGTCCACCCCGATCGCGAACCTGCTCGTGCTGACCCCCACCGGCACGATGGACGTGAACCTGCCCCTTCAGGCGAGCATCGGCGGCTGGAGCACCGCCGACATCGTCGGCCCGGACGACCCGGCCATCCTCATCACCGACGCGGACCTCTTCGACGGCGGCGACCCGGACGTGGAGTTCGTCCTCCCCGACGCCCTGGCCGCCTTCACCGAGCTGACGGCCGGGGACGTCGTGGGCGTGCTGAAGCAGTACGCCGACTGGCTGAGCAACCTCCAGGCGTCGGCCATCCTCAACACGCCGGTCCCGTTCGCCGAGGGCGCGACGCTGGGGGAGATGCTCGGCCTGGACACCGCCTTCCTCGACCAGGTGATCAGCCTGCTGGAGAGCGAGGAGAACGTCCCGGCCTTCTCCACCGCCCAGGAGCTTCTGGCGCTGGTTCCCGGCATCACGTCGGTCGGCTACAACCCGGAGTTCGACGCTACCGGGAAGCTGACGGGCAAGGACACGATCATCCCGATCCTGGACTACACGTTCGACCTCTCGCAGGTGCTCGACCCGATCACGGCCACCGCCGACCTGGACCTGCTGGGCGACAGCCCGCTGAGCAACCTGGCCAACATCACCGTCACCCCGCCGAGCGAGATCACCCTCTCGCCGCAGGCCGACCTGGTTGTCAGGATCGGCTTCGACATGTCCGGGCTCGGGGCGGACGTCACCATCGACGGCTCGACACTGCTCAACACGCTGCCCCAGTGGGACGACGGCCTCGTCGAGACGGACGGCCTGGCCGACGTCACTGTAACACTGCGCGACGGATCGACGTTCACCGTGAACTTCGACGGGCTGACGGGCACGGACGATCTCGGCGAGGTGTTGAATCGGCTCAACACGGCCGGAGGGGTCAAGTTCGAGGCGCAGATAGACGCCAAGGGCAAGCGCTTCAAGCTGATCGACGAGACGAGCAATCCCGTGGCCGACCCGGAGTTCAAGATCACCGGCGCCAACGGCTCGCTGGTCGGCTTCATCCTGGGCGTGCTCGGCACCGACGACGACGAGGACGGCGTGATCTACGGCACGGCGCTGCACGGCGACTCCGTGGACAACCACGTCTACCTGTTCACCGACGACGTGTCGTTCAGCGCCGGCGTGAGCCTGACGGCCGCGGACGTCAATGCGTCGGCGAACTTCGGCATTCTCGACATCGGCCTCGACCACGCCTCCGGCGCAGCCGGCGCGGACATCACCGTGGGGCTCAACCCGCTGGGCAAGACCGGGCCGTCCGCCATCCCCAAGGCCAACATCGTATCCATGCTGCAACTGGTGGACTCCCTCGGCGATCTCGGGAGCCTCGTCTCGCTGGACATCGACGCCAGCGCCGACTTCGACCTGCCCGTGTCGCTGTCGTCGAGCTTTCCCGGCCTGACGGTGAACCCCTCGGCCGACCCGACGATCGTGGTGTCCTGGCCGAACGTCTTCAACGTGGACCCGGTCACGCAGGACGTTGAGCTGGACCTGGCCTCCTTCGACGTGAACTTCTACGACTTCGAGGACCTGATCGGCTTCAGCGACTTCTCGAGCGCGAACATCGTCGACCTGCTGGCCCAGATCGCCGCGCTCATCGAGCAGGTCGGCGGGTACCGTTTCATGGACGTCAAGATGCCGGTCGTCGACAAGACGATCAACCAGATGCTCGGCTTCGTGCCGGCCTTCACCGAGATGGTCGAGAAGTTCCAGGCCGACCCGAGCATGGGCATCGAGGCCCTCCAGGCGGCGATCGTGAGCGCCCTCGGCGTCGATCCCGGCGACGTGGGGCTGTCGATGGACACGGTCGGCGGCGAGCCGGCCTTCCGGTTCGACCTGACCTACGCCAAGGACTTCGCCCCCGGCGCCACGCTGCCGATGAACTTCGACCTCAGCGAGTTGGGCGTGGACGGGCTGAGCAACCTGATCGACGTGCACTCGGCGGGCGAGCTGGACGTCACCGGCGGCGTCGCGCTGACCCTTTCGCTGGGGATCGACCTGAGCGACCCGTCCAACCCGAGGCCCTTCATCTACGACACGAGCGGCATCGGCGTGACGCTGGGCGTCAGCGGGACGAACCTCCAGTTCGAGACCTCGCTGGGCGCGCTGGGCATCTACGTCGGCAGCCCGACGAGCCCGGGGATGGTCTTCCTGGACGAGGACGGCGCCGGCGGCTCGACGAGCCCCGCATCACTGTCCTTCGACCTGACCAACAACAACGGCGACGGCGTGCATTACTTCGACGAGGACATCCTCACGGACCTGACGCCGTCGGTGACCGGGCAGGCCGACGCCACGCTGCCGATCTTCTTCCCCACCCAGGGCAACCAGCTCACCCCGGACCTCCACGTCCGCGTGACCAACCTGGCCGAACCGATCACGAGCTTCGAGACGCTCTCAACGCCTGATTTCGGGGGCATCATCTCGGCACTGGACTTCAGCACGGACACGCTCGAGGCCCTCGTCGGCGGCTGGTCCGGCATCCTTCAGTTGCTGGAGCTGGCGCTGTCGGAGCAAGCGCTCGGCGGCAACCTGCCGCTGGTCGGCGACAAGCTCATCGAGGCCTCACGGTTCATCCGCTACCTGCGGGAGGACGTCGTCAGCGCGCTGGAGCAGAAGGGCGAGCTGACCGCGCTGTTCGTCCGGCAGAAGGTCTTCGACGTGCTCGGCCCGGGCGGGTGGGACTGGCTCGGCGACCTGACCGGCGACGGCCACGTCACGCTGGACGACGTGGTCATGTCCGTCGACCCGGCGGGAGTCGAGTTCAACATCAAGCTCGCCTCCCCATTGATCGCCTTCGAGATCCCGTTCGACCTGGACCTGGGCATCCCCGCCCTCGGGCTGGACGTAAGGGGGGAGGTTTCGGCCCGCGTGGGATTCGAGTTCGGCTTCGGCTTCGGCGTCAGCCGCATGGACGGCGTGTACTTCGACGTCTCGGATCCCGAGGACATGAGCGTGTTCTTCGAGGTGTCGCTGGACTCGCTCGACGCAACGGGCGAGCTGCTGTTCCTCCAGCTCGACGCCGACACCCTCGCTGCCGGCGACCTGACCCCCGAGCAGCTCGCCAGGACCAACGGGGTGGTCAACGGCTTCCAGGGCGCCTTCTCCCTGGACGTTACCGATCCGGGCACGGTCGCCGCCGACGGCAAGATGACGCTGGCCGAGCTGGCGTCGGTCGGCAACTTCGCTGACGTCGTCACCGCAAAGCTCACCGCCGACGCGAGCCTCCACCTGGACCTGCTGGCCAGCTTGGGCGGCGATACGAACTTCCCGTCCGTCAGCGCGAACTTCCACATGTACTGGGGCTTCGGCGACGCGACCGAGTTCGACCTGGTGCCCCCGGCGATCGAGTTCACCGACATCCACCTGAACATCGGCGAGTTCTTCAGCGGCCTGTTCGGCGAGACGCTGAGCGTCCTCAACGACATCATCGATCCCGTCCGCCCGATCATCGACGCGATCACGGCCCCGATCCCGCTGATCTCCGACCTGGCGGGAACACCCATCTCCCTCGTCGACATCGCGCGGCTGTTCGGCTACGGCGACGTGGCGGATTACGTCGAGGCCGTCTCCACCATCGCCGACCTGCTGGACGTCGGGGGCATGGGGGGCGACCTGTGGATCGACCTGGGCGGCTTCAGCCTCGACGGCTACAACGCCGTGACGGACGACCCGACGGGCTACGACCTGTCCAACGCCGCGCCCGACGCGACGGCGTCGGGCTTCGACCTCGGCGGCGCCATCGGCGGCCTCGGCGACGGCGGCCTGAGCAGCTACTTCGACTCCGCCAACCACCTCAACAGCGGGGCCAAGTCCGACCGCCTCCAGTTCCCGTTCCTCAGCAACCCGCTCAGCGCCCTGGGCCTGCTGATGGGGCAGAACATGGTGATCGTGACCTACGACATGCCGAAGTTCGAGATCGACTTCACCTACAGCCAGTCCTTCCCGATCATCGGCCCGCTGATGGCCAGGCTGACCGGGCGGATCGGGGCGTGGATGGACGTGGCGATCGGCTACGACACGGAGGGCTTCCGCCGCTTCGCCGAGAGTGGGGACTTCACGGACATCTTCCAAGGCTTTTACATCAGCGACGGCGCGAACCCCGACGGCTCGGGCGAGGACGTTCCCGAGGCCCAGCTCTACGGCAGCATCACCGCGGCCGCGGAGATCAACCTGGGCATCGCCTCCGCCGGCGCGGGCGGCGGCATCTACGCCACCATCGATTTCAACCTCCACGACAACGACGGCGACGGCAGGGTCCGCGCCGACGAGCTGTGGAAAAACTTCCTCCTCGGCGGGATATGGGTCTTCGACATCGGGGGCAAAGTCTCGCTGGGCCTGGAGGCCTACGTCAAGTTCCTCATGTTCGAGGCCACGTTCAAGATCGGCGAGATCGACTTGCTGACCTTCGAGCTGGACCGGCCGGCCGACGTGCCGGAGCCGGAGACCGACCCGATCCTCGCCAGCGTGGACGGCAGCGGCCTGCTGACCGTGCACATCGGCCCGAACGCCGCCGCCCGCGTGCACGGCGACCTGAGCGACGGCGCCGACGTGATCTACCTCGACCGCGGCAACAGCCCCGAGGAGGTGGTGGTCGCGGGCTTCGGCGTCCAGCAGCGCTACCAGGGCGTGACGGGCATCTACGTGGACGCCGGCGCGGGCAACGACATCATCACCGTGGACGAGCACGTCACCCTGCCCGTGGAGATGTGGGGCGGCGACGGCAACGACGTGCTGACAAGCGGCGACGGCCCGGCCGAGCTGCACGGCGACGACTCGGGAGATGCCTACAGCGGTAACGATCGGCTCTACGGCGGCGACGCGGCCGACCATCTGTGGGGCCAGGGCGGCAGCGACGAGCTGTACGGCGGGTTCGGCGACGACGTGCTCGACGGCGGTGAGGGCAACGACGAGCTGTACGGCAGCCTCGGCGACGACGAGCTGCACGGCGGCGCCGGGGACGACCATCTCCTCGGCGAGGCGGATTACGACGTGCTGTACGGCGACGCCGGCGACGACGAGCTGTACGGCGGGCGCGACGGCGACATCCTCTACGGCGGGGACGATGACGACGACCTCTTCGGCGAACGGGGCCAGGACACGCTCTACGGAGAGGCCGGCGAGGACACGCTCTCCGGCGGGCTGGGCAACGACAGCCTCTACGGCGGCGACGACGACGACTTCCTCGACGGCGGGCGAAGCAACGACATCGTCGAGGGCGGCGGCGGGGACGACGAGCTGTACGGGGGGCTCGGAAGCGACACGATCCGCGGCGGCGACGACGACGACACGATCTACGCCGGCACGTCGCGCGATCCCGGGCCGGGCAATCCCTACTACGCCGGCGAGCCCGAGTCAACCCACCTTATCGAGGGCGGCGAGGGGAGCGATATCATCTACGCCGACCTCGGCGACGACGAGATCCACGCGGGCGAGGGCGACAACTACATCGAGGCCTATGCGGGCAACGAGCTGATCACCGCCGGGTCCGGCAACGACGAGATCTACGCCGGAGAAGGCGACGAGACGATCAACGCCGGGGACGGCGACAACGACGTGTACGGCGGGCCCGGCAGCGAGACGGTCACCACGGGCTCCGGCGTGGACCTCATCGACGTTCGCGCTTCCGGCGGGGCAAAGGAGGCGGTCCCACACACCATCGTCTCGGGTGCGGGCATCGACACGATCCACGGCGACGCGGGCGACGACCACATCACGGCCGGCGAGGGCGACGATATCATCTACGGCTACGACGGCGAGAATACGGTCTACGCCGGCGGCGGCGCGGATAAGGTCTACACCGGCGTCCACGACGACGACGTCTGGGGCGAGGACGGGGATGACATCATCGACGTCAGCCACGGCGACAACTACGTCGACGCCGGAGCCGACGACGACCGGGTAACCAGCGGCGACGGCATGGACGAGATCCACGGCCGGGCCGGCGAGGACGTCCTCAGTTCCGAGGCCGGTGACGACGTAATCTACGGCCAGGCGGACTTCGACGAGATCCACGGCGGGGCGGGGAATGACCTGCTGGTCGGCGGCACGGGCGACGACGAGCTGTACGGCGACGCGGACGACGACATTCTCTGGGGCGGCGCGGCCGCCTACCCCGCCAGCAGCTTCGACCTGGACAACGCCTCGAACTTCGAGGACCCGCCCGGCTACGCCAGCGCGGAGGCCGAGAACTACACCGGCTACACGCCCCCGTTGATGACGCCGAAGGTCTTCTACGGCGACTCGTTCGACGGCCAGCCGTACGACGGCGAGGACAAGCTCTACGGCGGCAGCGGTCGGGACTTCCTCTTCGGCGGGGAGATGACCGACCGTCTGGAAGGCGGCTCGGGCAGTGACTACCTCGACGGCGGCGTCGGGGTGGACAAGGTCTTCGGCGACGGCGGCGACGACATCCTGCGCGGCGGGGGCAACAACGACAGCCTTTACGGCGGCAGCGGCATCGACCAGCTCTACGGCGACCACGGCAACGACGTGCTCTACGGCGACGCCGGCACGGGCGGCGTGCAGGCCGGCCAGCGGCTCTGGGGCGGGGAAGGCCACGACGATCTCCACGCCTACGCCCCCAGCACCGACGCCGGCGTCGAGGGCCCCAAGCGCGGCGACGAGCTGCACGGCGAGAGCGGCAACGACTCGCTCTACGGCAACATCCGCTCCGAGATCATCACCGGCGGGACGGGCAACGACACCATCCACGGCGACTGGCTCATCGGGCCCGACTACGCCGTCAACCCCTACGCCGACATGGATGGCGGCAACGACCGCCTCTTCGGCGACACCGGCGAAGAGCACATCTTCGGCGGCGGCGGGAACGACGAGATCTTCGGCGGCGGCGACTCCGACGTGCTCGAGGGCCAGGACGGGCTCGACCATCTCTACGGCGGGACGGGCATCGACTTTATCATGCTCGACACCAACCCGGACTACAGCCTCTTCGGCGACGTATTCGACGGCCACTACGGAAGCCGGCGAGGCGGCGACACGCCCGACGACAACGCCACGGACATCATGCTCATCAAGGGCACGCAGTACGCCGATACCATCACGCTGAAGGAGAAGGACGTCGGCATATCCGCGCCCGCCGACGGGCCCGCCGACGGGCGGCTGGGGGCGGACCAGACGGCCGAGTTCACGCTGACGTTCGACGGGAGCGACTACGTCGTGACCGTCAGTGACGACCCGGTCAACCAGAACCTCCAGCATCTCGTCGGGGACATCAACGCGGCGATGGTGGCCGCGGGGCTCCAGCCGGACGAGGCCCGGGCCGTCCGCGTCGGCAACCGCATCCGCATCGAGACCGTGGACGAAGGGCGCGACGCCGAGCTGGTGATGTTCGACACGAACGACGTCACGCAGGACGTGCTGGGCTTCGAGGAAGGCCAGTTCGGCGTGGCGCTGCTGACGGTGGATTACAACGGCCAGCCGATCCGGGCGAACTGGCGATCGACGGACGGCACGCCGCTGGTGGAGCAGTTCCGCGTCCAGGGGCTCATGGGCAACGACCGGATCGCCTTCGCGACGGGCGCCGAAGCGGTGGACGTCGCGGAGCTGAGCGAGCGGAGCAACGACTGGGTCGGCGTCTTCGACGGCGGCCCGGGCGACGACCACCTCACCGGCGGCGACGCGCGCGACCGCCTCGACGGGGGCAGCGGCAGCGACTGGATCTACGGCTGGGGCGGCGACGACCGGCTCTGGGGCGACACGTCCAACGGCGACCCGTACGACCACGACCGCCTCTACGCCGGCGGGGGTAACGACGACCTCATCGGCGGCCTCGGCACCAACGACCTGATGGCGTGGACCTGGGACCCCAACTGCACCATCACGATGCTGCGATTCCTGAACGGCCAGTCCGCCGAGGCCGCCTCCGGCCCGGCCGTGCTGGTCGGGACGCGCCCCGGCCCGACCGACGGGATAGTCCCGTACGGCGCAAGCTTCTCCCTCAGCGTCGACGGCGGACAGACCTTCCACGAGGTGACGCTGGAGGAGGTCCAGACGGACGACAACCTGGACCTCACCGATCTGCCCGCGGACCTGACGGACTCGATCAACGCCCAGCCGGAACTGGCCGGCCTCGTGACGGCCGGCGTCGACGGCGACAAGCTCACGCTGTCGTCGACGACGGGCAGCATCGAGATGGACACGGGCCCGTACGGCGTGTGGATGGACCCGGCGACGGGGAAGCGCTACAACCACGACGGCGGCGGGGCCTACGTCCTCGAGGACACGGGGCTCAACCGCATCCTCGGGCAGGCCAACGCCGACGACCTGTACGGCGGCACTTGCCTGGACTTCCTCTACGGCAACGGCGGCGACGATCGGCTCTTCACCCGCGACGGCGAGCTGTTCGAGGCCGGCTACGGCGTGCCCGCCGGAGACGAGTGGAAGGCCTACGCCCAGTCGACCAACAAGGTCTGGTACTACTCCGGCACGGGCGCCGACGACGTGATCAGCGTCGATTATGTCACGGAGCCCGGCCTGCTGGCCGACCACCACCTCATCACCCGCCTGACGAACAACAACGGCCAGTACACGTTCGACGCCCAGGTGCGGCTGGACTTCAACGCCACCGACGACGAGGGCAACTACATCTGGGACCCCACCGACCTGCTGGTGAGCCTGGAGAGCCTTGCCGAGGCCGACCCCGTCGAGAGGCAACTGGCGTTCGACGAGATCGTCCTGACCGGCGGGCTGCTTCCGCCGGAAGGCGACTTCCTGGCGATCATCATCGACGCGCTGGAGGGCAACGACGAGGTCACGGTCGGGCCGACCGTGCAGAAGACCGTCTGGGTCGACGGCGGGCCGGGAGACGACCGGATCAGCATCATGCCGGGCCGCACCATCCTGGTCGATCAGACCGACGCCGGCTCGCGGAACGAGGTCCGGGGCGATGCGGACGACCCGGCCCGGGCGTTCGCGCTGAGCGGTCCGGCGGCGATCGTGCTGGACGTGGACGCGGCCGCGGCCGGCGGCTCGGCCCTGTTCGGCTTGGCCATCAACGGCGCTCCGGAGCCCGTCGAGGTCACCGTCTCGACCGAGCGGGCCGGGGACCTGGACGATCTCGTCGAGGACCTCAACGGGGCGCTGGAGACGGCGGGGATCTCCGAGCTCGTCACCGCAGTGAAGCTCGACGGCGGCGCCGCGCTGCGGACACTCGACGCCGGGCCCGAGGCCTCGCTGATCGTCCACCAGCCGAACAGCATAGCCCGTAACGTGCTCGGGGTGTCCGACGGTCAGGCCGCCACGGGAGAAGACGTCGCGGGCAGCACCACGTTCGCCAACCTGACGATCGACAACCCGAACGACGTGGATTGGTACAGCCTGCGGCTGGTGGATGTGGACCCCGCCGGCTCCATTGCCATCCGCAGCGCCTCATCGGCCGACAACCTGGAGGCGCGGCTGTACCGCCTCAACGACGATGATTCGATCACGGAGGTGCGGAACAACATCGGCTCGACGCTCCGGTTCACGCCCGACGCCACGGAGATGCTGATCGCCGAGACCGCCCTGACCGACTGGACGCTGGCGAGCGACCTGGCGTTCGACTTCGTCATCAACGGCGAGTCCGGCGACCCGACCGGCGTGACGGTCCTGAAGACCGATACGCTGGACAACGACAGCCTGCTCGACCTGCTGGTGGACCTGCGGAACGCGCTGGAGACGGCCGGCCTGGCGGGGGCCGTCGCGGTCGACAGGCTGGGCGGGCGGATCACGTTTGGCCCCACGCCCGACAGCGGGATCAACGCCCTGGCGATCAGCGACGCCGAGCCGCTGGGCTTCGCGGCGGACCAGGCCTTCGACACGATGGTCAACGCCTATCCGCTGGATCCGATCACCGGCCTGGGGAGCGCGACGGGCCTGACCATCGGCAGCGACGTCGACGAAGACTGGTTCCGCTTCGCGCTGGAGGGCGAGGCGCTGGAGCAGCCGGGCATCATCACGCTGGACAAGCTCACCTTGACCAGCGCGCTGCGGATGGAGCTCCGCGACCAGGCGGGCGTCACGCTGCTGTCGGCCGTCTCCGGCGCCGGGGAGACCTCGGTGACCATCGACCTGGCCGACCTCGGCGAGCCGGCGGCTGGGGACTACTTCCTGTGGATCGGCCACGACGAACCGGCCAGTCCGCAGGCGGCCAGGTACGACCTGGCGCTGGCGGTCGGTGAAGGCGGCGAGGCCGACCTCGACCTCGCCGGCGTCGGCGTCACGACGATGGAGTTCGACGCTTACCCGCCGATCGAGGCCGGCGTGACGTACTACCTGCGGGTCCTGTCGCCCGACGGCGTCCCGACGACGTACGACGTGCTGCTGGACACCGGCGACGCAGCCGCCGCCGCCGAGGTCGACTACGCCCTGCAAAACGACTACGCTCGAAGGGACATCATCCTCGGCGGCACCGGGCACGACATCCTCAGCGGCGGGATGTCCGAAGACTGGATCTTCGGCGGGCCCGGCAACGACGTGCTCACCGGCGGGAAGGATTACCAGGCCAGCGACCTGCTGTTCGGAGGAGAGGGCAACGACACCTTCCAGGTCATCCCGGCGGCCCTGGGCGAGCCGGGCTCGGACATCGGGCCCCTGACGCTCAACGACCGGTTCGACGGCGGCGAGGGGGAGGACCGCGTCCTGTTCCTGGGCGGCGACACAGACCACCTGGGGCGGCCCGTGCCGGACTGGGTGGCCATCCGCTTCAGCAGGTTCCTCAGCCGCTACGAGGTCACGTCGCTCGTGTGGGACGTGGACAACCAGGAGTTCATGACGGACGATTCGACGGTCGTTCAGGCGACGATCATCGCCAGCGACGACGCGCCGGAGGCCGGGCAGCTCAGCGCGCCGGCGACGTTCTCCATCAGCGTCGCGGGCGCGGCGGCGATCCCCATGACCGTCCCGATCCACGCGGGGACCCCGGAAGATCCCCTCAACGAGAGCGTCCAGGACCTGATCGACGACCTGAACGAGGCGCGCGGGGAGGACCTGGCCGACCTGGTCCTCTTCGACAACGTCGGCACGCGGCTGACGGTCTCCGCCATCGAGTTCGGCGCGGACATCGCCATCGATACGCCGGATCCCGTCACGGAGGACGAGCTGCACTTCACGGACGGGCAGTGGGCCTCGGGCGTGGTCGAGGCCTACGTGCAGCACTACAGCTTCTACCAGGCCGTCAACTGCGAGCGCACGGTGATCGACACGCAGGGCGGCGACGACGAGGTCCGCGCGGACCCGGAGTACATGTTCCCGCTGGCCGACGGCACGGGCGTGGTCTACAGCGAGTGGGGCATCAAGCGGGGCAACTACCAGGAAGGCGCGACGATCGGCGAGCTGGAGATCCGCGGCGGGGAGGGCAACGACCGCCTCTTCGGCGGCTACCTAGCCGACCGGATCTACGGCGAGGGGGGCGTGGACTTCATCGCCGGCGACTCCGGCGACGACTACATCCACGGCGGGCCCGGCAACGACGTGGTGCTGGGCAACAGCGGCATCGAGCCCGACCGGTTCGAGTTCGTCACCCGGGATGAGGAGGACGCCGCCAACGACAGCCTCGTGTTCGCCGCGCTCACCGGAGGCCTGAACTCCGGCGAGGCCACCACGATCGGGGACCTGACGTTTAACCTCGGCGACCGCGGCGACTGGTACGTCATCCCCACGCCCACCGCGACGGCGCGGTTCGGCGAATCCCAGGCGGGCTTCCTCACCGCCGAGATGATCGAGGGAATCGAGTTCCTCGACGAGTACGGCAACCCGGACACCTACGTGCAGGAGCTGTTCGACCACCCGCGCTGGGACGGGAGCAACTGCTACCTCTTCGCCGCGGAGGTCGACGACCCCAGCGCCGAGCTGTCGCTGCTGCCCGTCGAGCACTTCACCGGCGTGCCGGACTACTACATGCTGCACGTGGTCAACCCGCGGAGCTTCGGCGTCCGCGCGGTCGCGCCCATCGACACGGAGAGCATCCCCGGCGGCATGATGGCCGTCGATTTCACCCTCGGCGTCAACGGCATGACGTCGGAGGAGATCGCGGTCGTCGTCACCAGCACGTCGGAGATCACGGATGTCATTGGGGACGAGTCCACGATCGATACGATCAAGTACGGGCTGGCCCACAGGTACGTGGACGAGTCCGATTCGTCGATGGGCAACCTCTCCGATTACGTCGACGCCTTCGACGACAGGGGCCGGATCGTCCTGACGCTGAAGCAGGCCGGCGAGATCCGGATCGACTTCGCGATCCCCTCGCACGCGTTCCGCCTGGGCTACGAGGACGGGCAGGACAACCTCGGCCCGGTCGAGCCGATGGGCGGCTATCGCGTGAAGTTCACCGAGGAGGTCGGCGCGGCCGTGGACATCCCGGCGGACGCGGGGGACCTGAACGTCGATCCCGCCGACCCGGCCGCCCAGGCGGCGCTCGTCCCGCTCGGCAACATCAACTATAGCGAGGGCGTCGACGAGTACGGCGACTTCATCGCCGCCGTGCGGGACACCGTCGGCACGTACGACGACTACCTCCGGACGCCGGGAACGGTCCACCCGCAGCAGGTGATCGGCCCCAGCTTCGCGACGATCGTCTTCGGCGGCGAGGTCGGCGACGTGACGCTCGGCGGCACGAACTCCGTGCGGCTCCAACTGCCCGCCCCCGTGCTGACCGACTCGTTCGGCACGCAGTCCAAGTTCGCCGCGGGCGACTACAACGGCGACAACATGGCGGACATTGCGGTCCTGATCAGTTCCGTCCTGTCGAGCTACACGGGCGGGCGAGACGACTACTCTCAGGCGGGCCTGTACGTCCTGTTCGGGCGGGAGGTTTGGCCGGAGACGATCAACGTGACGGCCGAGGCCGACGCCATCATCACCGGCTTCGTTGATCCTTACTCGGTCGCCTGCCCGGGCGATCTCAACGACGACACCTACGACGACCTGCTCGTCGGCGCCCGCGACGGGGGCTCGGGCAAGATCTACCTCTTCACGGGCGGCCCGGACGCCTGGAGCAACTCGGGCGCGGTCTACCATGCCGACTTCGAGGACGGCGACGACGGCGCGTTCGTGATTGACAACACCATCGGGGCGGACGTGAACGGGCTGTGGCACCTCTCGGCGGGGCGGTCGGAGGACCCGCTGCACAGCGGGGAGGGGAGCTTCTACTACGGCACCGGCGAGGGCCCGGCCGGCGGAGGCGACTACGACGTGGGGCACTCCGCGGGCAGGATTACCGCGGCGGCCTTCATCGTGGGGCCCGACCTGAACCTTGCGAACTTCGAGTTCATCTTCAACTATTACCTCGACACGGAGCGCCGCCACCCGGGCGGGGATCAGGACTACGACCGGGCGACGTTCTCGCTCAGCACCGACGGCGGCAACACGTTCACGCCGATAGCGTCGAACGACGACCTGCTGGAGGACCCGACCGGCGAGAGGTGGTACCGCGCGGAGTTCACCGTGGCGACCCTCCAGACGGCCAACAGGGTCAAGCTGCGGTTTGAGTTCGACAGCGTCGACGGCCTGATCAATCAGTACGAGGGCTGGTACGTGGACGACGTGCTGGTCCGCGCGACGCTGAACGCCGATGCCATCGCGGCGGTGACGTTCACGGGCGCTGCGGACGTGTACCGCATCGGCGACGTGAGCGCCGACGGGTGGGTGGACTTCGCCGCCGTCTGCCCGGCGAGCGTCATGGGCGGGCACACCCGGGTCTATATCGTGGAGGGCGGCGACTCCCTCCCGCCGGGTGGCACCCTCGGCGCCGGCCCGTACGCGATGCTCGACTTCGGCGCGGGCAGGCTCTTCCCGACCATCCAGCCGGCCGGCAAGCTCGACGGCGACGCCGCCGACGACTTCGTGCTCCGCGCGATGACCATGAACGGCCATCCCTACAACTACCTGGTCTTCGGCGACGACGGCGGTGCGTACACGTCAAGCGAGACAACCGACCGTTGGATGATCGCGCTCGGCGACATCAACGGCGACGGATTGGGTGACCTCGGCTCGCCCTTCGCAAAGCAGTATGACTCGCTGGACGAGGACGGCACGTTCGTCTACCAGAAGGCATTCGAGGTCTTCCTCAACGAGGAGGGCACCGACTGGACGATCCCCACGGCGTTCGACGAGCCGGACATGATCCTCGAGCCGGGTCGGCCGGAGTACGGCGGCAGCCAGTGGTTCGTCCGGGACGCGAAGGGACTGGCGGCGGTCGGCGACGTCAACGGCGACGGCGTGGACGATTTCTCCCTGGCGGACCGGCTGGGCGGACACACCCACGTCTTCTTCGGGCGGGGGCTGGCCGAACCGCAGGTCGACCCGTCCGAGGAGCTCCCCCCCCGGCCGTTCCAGTTCGAGCTCGCCAAACCGGAGATGGGCGTCCTCTCCGACCGCGCGGGACTCGACTTCAACGTGCCGGGAACGCCCGACGTGCACGATGCGTTCGGCGTGGCCGGCGAGACGCAGGACGACCACCTCGCCGCCAGCCAGTGCATCGGCGACTTCAACCGCGACAAGTACGAGGACTTCCTCGTCTGGGGCGACGAGGTCGCCTACGTCATGCTCGGCCCGGTGGTCCTGCACGACATGGAGGACGTCCGGCCGTGGAGCGAGATCCGGATTGACCTGGCCGGCCTCGGCGCGGTCCAGCGAGGCTCCGGCGACCTCGACGGCGACATGCTGGACGACCTGGTGTTCATCCGGCACGATCCCGTCCTCGGGGAGATCATCGCCAGCGTGATCTGGGGCTCCTACGACCCGCCGCGGGAGCTGTCCGCCGCCGACGCCGAGATCCTCTTCTACCTCGACGACGGCTCCATGTCGATCGACCCGAACATGCAGATCGCCATGCTCAACTGGGACGGTGACGAACTGGCGGACCTGCTGGTCTACCTGCCCTCGCCCGGCCCCAGCTACATCTACGGCACGATGATCCTGGGGTCGAGGTTCAACCGGGGGGATCCGCCGCTGGACTTCCACTTCTACAACACGGACATGGTGCTCATCAGGGACATGGACGACACCGGCGACATCCTCAACGACCTGTTCGGCACGGCGGTCGACTACGACATCTCCCACAACAGCAACGACTCTCAACTAGCGATCGCCGACATCAACGCCGACGGCCTGGATGATCTGCTGCTGACCATCCCGGAGGCATACGATATCGACTATCTCGGCCAACCCCTTGGCACGTTGGGGCGCCTCCACGTGCTGGAGGGCGGCTCGACGGGCTTCCGGACGGTCACGGACTTCGGGGACGCCAGATGCCTGGTGCATGACTTTGGGCTTGGCGCCGGCGTGTTCGCCGTCGGCGACGTCAACCGGGACGGCTACGGGGACTTCGCCCTTACCAGCGCCAGCGAGGGCGTCGAGATGCCCGACGGCAGCGTGTTTGTCTTCTACGGCTCGGCCGACGCCGTGGGCGGCGAGGGGTTCCCCGATACGCCCTTCCGCGCCGCCGACGCCGGCGTGATCGTCCGGCGGGTGCCCGCCGGGGCCCTGCCGGGCAACACGGCCATCGGCGGACCCATCGAGATCGCCGCCGGAGATTACGACGCCAGCGGAATGATCGACCTGGCGATCGGCCAGCCCGTCTGGGAGCTGACCGAGGGCTACACCGTGCTGGACCGCCAGGACCGCGGCGTCGTGCACGTCCTCTGGGACGTCGCCGAGCTCGGCGGAGAGATCGTGCTGGACGACGGGCCGGTCGACCTCGACGGCGACGGCCTGATCGACATGACCAGCGTGCAGGGACAGACCGAGGGCGACCAGTTCGGGCTGCTGGGCGGGACGGTCGGGCTCAACCTGGACGGCGACCGGTACCACGACCTGCTGATCGGCTCGCCGCTGGCCGACGTGCTCGGGCCGTCCGTCAAGCAGGACGCCGGCAAGATCTACGCCGCCTACGGCTCGCCGCGCCGCGTCGAGCTGCCCACGTCCGGGATCGTCGAGCTGATGAACCACACGTTCACCGGCATCGGCGACGTGCTGATCAACCCCGGGACCGGCCGGCCCGTGACGTTCACCGAAGACCCCGTCTACCCCAACGGCGACTTCACGCTCGCCGACAACGACGACGTCAACTGGTACCGGTTCACCACGGCCGGCGACGGGATGCCGGGCAACAGCATCCGCGTGCTGCCCGGCGCCTACGACGAGCGCGTCGCCGCCCTGGAGGGCCCGGCGGGGTACCTGAGCGCCTGGTTCGGCATGATGGACGACACGTACGAGAAGATCTTCGTCGGCTCGGAGTACGACAACCAGGGCATCTTCGAGATGGACCTGTCCCGCTTCCCGGAGCAGTTGGGCAACCCGGACACGATCGACAAGGTCGAACTGAGGCTCTCGGCCAATATCCGGGCCGACATCCCCATGTGGAACTCCATGGGGCTGATCGCGGGCGACACGAAGGCGTATTTCTTCGACTATGTGAGCGGCGACTACTGGCTGTGGGTCACCGACGGCACGGTCCTGGGCACGCATCGCGTCACCGATACGCCGTTCGAGAGCGTGGATGCGAGCGAGATGGTGACCCTGGGGGACACGCTGCTCTTCGTCGCGTGGGCCGACGAGGTGGACGAGCAGTTGTGGATCAGCGACGGGACCGCCCTCGGGACGCAGGCCCTCTCGGAGTTCGGGGACGACCCCGAGATCGGGCACCTCACGGCGTTCAAGGGACGGGCGTTCTTCGACGCATATGGGCCGGAAGGCCGGCAGCTCTTCGAAGTGAACGATCTGGGCCCCGGGTTCCAGGTCGTCCAGAGGACGAGCGCACCGCTCGGGTTCGCGGTCGCCCACATGACCGCCGACGTCAACAACCTCTACATCAGTCGTTCCGTGCGATACCTGCACGACATGTACCTGGGGGACTACCACGAGTACAGCCTGTGGCGGATGGACGGCGCCTTCAGCGATCCGGTCATGCTGGATACCTTCTCCATGCCTTCGGAGAACCCGGACGACGATCCCGGGCTGCTGGTTCACAGCGCCTTCTTGGGAGGGAGGCTGTACTTCGCCGCGGCTACGGTCCGCTTCTCGAGGTGGTACACCAGTATCTACAAGGTCTCGGTCGACACGGTCGAGGCGCTCGCTCAGACGCACGTGGGGTGGAGCAACCCGAAGGGCTTCGCCGGCGTCGACGGGCTGATGTTCTTCGTCGCTAACGGATTGGAGCTCTGGCAGACGCGCTCCGCGGCCGGCCAGGCCACGCGCGTCGATTACCCGGACCTGTTCGGCTTCGTCCCGTTCAATGAGGCGAAGGACCCCGTCGCCGTGACGTGCGACGACATGGTCATCCTCCTGGCCGAGGGCATCCACGAGGATTTCTTCGTCACCAGGGCCTTCGCCCTCACGGTGGACCCGGGCTACCGGGGCATCGTTACGGACATCGCCAGCAGGGAGATACACTACGACAGCCTGGTGGCGTACGGCGAGTACGGCCTGTTCGAGCTGGCCGGCGAGCTGTTCCTCACCGACGGGACCGAGCGAGGGACGAGCGTGCTGTACAGCGGGTCAGCGTCCGGCCTGGCCGACGTGGCGGTCCTCGGCACCGAGGCGCTGTTCCTCGGCATGCTGCCGCCGCTGAACGAGCAGTCAACGCTTTGGGCCGTCGAGGGCGACACGGCCACGCCGATCGTGTACGCACCCGAGAACGACGGGCTCGTCACGGTCGAGCTGCTCGACGAGGAGGGCGACGGCATAGTGACCATGCGCGACGGGTTTGTCCCCGGCACGAGCGCCGCGACGCTCACCGTGACCCCGGCCTACGGTGTTTCGCAGACGATCGCGGTCGACGTCACCAGCGAGGTCATCAGCCACATCCAGCAGGGGCACAAGCTGATGACGGTGCGCGTGTCGTCCGATCCGCACCTGTGGCTCGAGATCGATCGGCCCGACCCTGCGGCCGAGACGCCCACCGGGCTGCGGTTCTACCGCCAGCACGGCGTGGTGATGGACGTCCTCGACCGCAACGGCGGCCTGATGTACGAGGGGCTGAAGGCCGCCGACATGCGATGGCTCGAGGCCGGGCGATACTACCTCCGCGTCTACAACCCGGGCACCGGTCAGACCGAGCCGATGGAGCTCGCCGTGGAGATCAACCCGCAGTTCCAGGGGCGGGCACGCGACGCGAGGGACCTGGACCTCATCAGGGGCAGCGACGGCGACGACATCCTCGTCGGAAACGACCACCTGGACCGCCTGTTCGGCGAGAGCGGCGACGACGCGTTCCTCGCCGAGACCGTCGAGGTCCGCGACCTCGTCGAGGGCGAGCACATGCGAGGCCCCGACGCCGTCGATCGGCTCGTCAACAACCCGCCCGCCGTGGTCGACCCCGTCCTCAACGACGTGTTCGTCGATCCGGCGCTCATAAGGGCGATCGCCGAGAAGCTCGACGTGCCGATCTTCGAGATCAGCGGCCAGCCCCACTTCGCCCTGCCCGTCCACTGTAGCGAGATGAACACGATCGTCCGGCTGGAGCTGGCCGGGCTGGGGATCTTTGATCTTTCCGGCATTCAGTACGCCACCAACCTGGCGGTGTTGGACCTCTCGGACAACGTCCTCCGGGGGGACCTCGATCCCGTCAGGCCCCGTGCGGCCGGGCCCGACGAGCCCGACGCCGGCGCACAGGTCGGCCTGAGCCGCCTGCGGTACCTCGTCCTCGATCGGACGGAGATCTGGACCGACGACCTGACAGACATCGAGCTGATCGCCGGGCTGTATTTCCTCAGCGCATCGGGCAACGAGCTGCGCAGCACCGACGCCCTGGGCCGCATGAGGGAGATGCGCCGACTGGACCTCTCCGGCAACGAGCTGGAGTCGATCCTCGCCCTGGCGGAGATGTCCGAGCTGGAGATCGCCCTGCTCCAGAGCAACTGGCTGACGGACATCGGGCCGCTGGTCTCCGCGGCGATCCTGGACGACGGAGACTATCACGCCGGCTACGAGGAGTCCAGCCGGTGGTACCGCACGCAGTACGAGGTGCCGACGGTGCTTGGCGGGGACTATCACTACATGGCCGCCGGCGAGAGCGCGACGGCCACGTGGGCCTTCGAGGACCTGCCCGACGGGACGTACGACGTCTACGTCAGTTGGCACGGGCACCAGGGCCAGGCCTCCGTCGCCCCGTACACGGTCTACTGCTTCGACGGGAACGTTCAGGTCTCGGCGAACCAGCGGTTCGCGCCGGACGACGAGACGTTCGCGGGAATCGCCTTCGAGAGCCTCGGTGAGTGGGCGCCCGAGCAGGACGGCACGATCCGGGTCGTTCTGGACGCCGCGGGCGCCGACGGGACGGTCGTGGCCGACGCCGTCCTGCTCGTCTCGACCGAGAGCCCCGCCGAGAGCCTCCGCGTGCTGAACCTGCACGGCAACCCGCTCAGCGACTACTCCAACGACATCTACATCCCGCTTCTGACGGCGTCCGGCCCGAAGAGCCTGGCCGTCGCCTTCGACCCGAACAGCGACTCGCCCGAGTGGACCGAGCGGATCGACCCGCAGGAGGTCGATGCGGGCGGGTACGTCAGCGAGTGGATCTTCGGGCTCGACTCGATGGTGCAGGACATGGGGTGGACGATGATGGTCGGCATGGGCGGCTCGGCCGAGGTGCTGCGGTTCACCAGCCCCAACGAGGTCGCCCCCGACGCCTTCGTCCGGGTCGGCGCGTCGGCCAAGGCGATGGGTCTGACCGGCCGGAGCACCGTCACCGGCATCGCCCTGAGCCCGGCGGGCATGATGTACCTGGCCGACGCCGCAAGCGATCGTGCGGTGAGGGTCGACCCGTTCACGGGGCGCTGGGGGGCCTTCGTCCCGCTGTCCGGCTACGGGCTGGGGGACGTGGCCTTCGGGCCGGATAACAGGGTGTACTTCACGGACACGATCCACCATCAGTTGCTCAGGCGATGGCACGACAACCTGGGCGCTGCGGGCGATCGCCCGTTGAACGGCTCCGCGATCAACTACAGGATCGCGCTGGGAGACGGCAACGATCTCTACATCGGCAACGTCCTGCCCACCACCGACGACAGCGTCGAGCGGATCGACGTCTGGGACGACCTCACCGATCCGTTCCCGATCGTACAGGGCGGGCTGGGCGACGGCACGCTCCAGGACCTCGCATACGCCGACGAGGTGCTCTACGTCCTGATGAGGGAGTACGTCGCGCAGACCTACGAGCTCAGGCTGAAGGCGTTCCGCAAGTACCCCAACGACGTCTACCTCCTGGAGGGCGAGACGAACTTCGACGGCTGGACCGCGCCGGGCGGCGAGCCCTCCTACGTCGAGGTCGGCCCCGACGGCATGGTCTACGTCAGCAACGGCGACACCGGCGAGCTGCGCAGGCTTGACCCGAGCACTCTCGAAGTCAAGCAGCCCGTTCACGAGCAGGTCCTCGCGCCCGGCGAGCACATGGAATACGGCGGGCCGATCGCCTTCCAGTCCGGGTTCGACTACGAGCTCATCTCCGAGGACCCCGGGCAGATGGGCGGCAACTTCTCGGGCGGCGCCCTGTGGTACGGCACGTTCTTCCCGGGCTACCAGGGCACGAACGCCCTGACCCTGCGCGCATACGACCACCTCGGGCGCAGCAGCGACATGACCTTCAACGTGCACGTCGGCGTCGGGGCGGTCTACGGCTGGAAGTACGACGACCCCAACGGCGACGGCGTCCGGCAGTCGTACGAGCAGGGGCTGGAGAACTGGAAGATATACGACGACCTCAATAACAGCGAGGGCTACAACCCGGGCGAGCCCTTCACCCTCACCGACGCACTCGGCAGCTACGCGCTGTTCGACCTGGCGTTCGGCACACACACCATCGCCGAGGTAGTCCAGGATTACGCGATCCAGACGAACTGGACCGCCCAGGTGAACCTCGGCGAGGTGGAGGTGTACGGCAGCGACTTCGAGGCCGACTGGGGCGGCTTCACGTACAACAACTCGCACGAGCCGGACATCGGACTTTGGCACTACACAGATGGCCGACGGCTCGACGGCGAGGCCAATCACAGCCCCGACCACAGCTTCTACTACGGTCAGGGCGAAGATGCCTATGGCAACGGCGACTACGACGCCGGCGACACGGGCGGCTACCTGGCGATGCCCATGACCTTCCTGCCGGACGTCGACGAGATCACCCTCCGGTTCAACTACCTGCTCAAGACGGAGGGCTCCTCGCCCAGCGCCGACCTCGCCGAGATCATGGTCCGCGGCAACACGCCCATCTGGTGGACCACCGCCAGCAACGTGCCGGGGGCCGGGCTGAACGACCCGACCTCCGGCTGGGATACCTGCTCGATAGACATCACCAGCTTCGGCGGGCAGGTGTTTGGCGCCCGCTGGGTGTTCGACGCCGTCTACGACTGGCACAACAACTACGAGGGGTGGTATGTAGACGACGTCAGGATCATCGCGAAGTACGACTCCATCGCCCACAACGTCAACTTCAACAACCAGCAGATCATCGACGCGGGCCCGGACGTGCAGGTCGATGAGGGCGACCTCGTCCAGACCACGGCGTCCAACATCATCGACTACGCCGTGTACCCGCACGAGATCCGAGGGGGCCCGACGAGCTCGAATCCCGAGGGCTTCATCGAATACAACGGCGATCTGTACTTCGCCGCGGATCACCCGGACTTCGGCCGCGAGCTGTACGTCTTCGACGGCACGAATATCAGCCTGGTCGAGAACTACCACCCCGCCGGGAGCTCCGACCCGCACAACTTCGCCGTGTACGACAGGAAGCTCTTCTTCGCGGCCGACGACGGCACGGGCGTGGGCGTGGAGCTGCACCAGTACGACGGATCGACCATCACGCTCGCGGCGGACATCAACGACTGGGGCGATTCCTGGCCCGAGCTCCTGACCGTATACAACGACGGCAAGGGCGAGAAGCTCTACATGTCCGCCAACGACGGCCCTCACGGCGACGAGCTGATGGTCTACGACGGGTCGAGCGTGTCGCTCGTGACCGACCTCAACGCCTACGACATGGCCGGCGCGGACATACAGTCGATGTGCGTGTATGACGGCATGCTGTACTTCTCGGCGACCGACGGCGGGGCGGCTTACGGGCACGAGCTGTACACGTACGACGGCGTGGAGGTCACGATCGGGGCGGACCTCGTGCCGGGCTGGATGGACAGCTTCCCGGACGACCTGACGGTCTTCGACCGAGAGCTCTACTTCGCGGCCACAGTGGACTCCGGCATCGGCCGGGAACTCTACAGGTTCGATGGCAGCGATCCCGATCTGGTTGCCGACATCTGGGAGGGAGCGGATTCCAGCTCGCCGGACGACCTGACCGTCCTGGGCGACACGCTGTTCTTCAGCGCCGAGAACGACAGGATCGGCAGGGAGCTGTTCTACACGGACGGCGTGCACGTGGACGCGTACAACATCATCCGTGACCCCCCCTTCGAGGCCCCGCTGTCCTCCAACCCGAGCGAACTGGCCGCCATGGGCGACAGCCTGTACTTCCAGGCCACGGGCGACGAGTGGGACTACGAGCTCTGGAGGCTCGACCTGTCCGAGCCGCACCCGCGGCCGATGATGATCGAGATCAACATCGAGAGCTCATCTTCGCCCGCCGATCTCACGCCGTTCAACGACAGGCTGTACTTCGCCGCCCACACGTGGGAGACGGGCAGGGAGATGTACTGCTTCGCGCCCGATCCGAGCACGTACTCGTGGTCGGTCACGGCCGACAACGGCGAGGCCGTCCCCGGCGGGTCGCAGGCGACGTTCAGCTTCGTGCCGGGCAACAGCGGCGTCTACCACGTTGACCTGACCGTGGACATCGAGGGGTACGGCTGGACGTTCTCGGACTCCTTCGACGCCTTCGTCGGCGACGTCTCGCCGACGATCGACGCCGGCGGCGACGCGACGATCAGCGAGGGCGAGCCGTTCTCCCGCACCGTCCCCGTGCTCGACCCCGGCAGATACCTCGAGACGTGGGAGGTCACGGTCGACTGGGCGGACGGCTCTCAGGACGTGACGATGCACGACCACGACCACAGGGACGTCCTCCTCGAGCACACCTACGACGACGACGGCGAGTACCTCGTCACCGTGACCATCGAGAACACCGAGGAGCCCGAGGAGGACGAGTACACCGACACGTTCACCATCACGGTCGAGAACGTCGGCCCGCGGAACGTCTCGGCCGGGGAAGACCAGACGGTCGCCGAGGGGGATCCGGTCGATCTGACGGCCAGCTTCGACGACCCGGGCGACGACGGGCCTTACACGTACCTCTGGGAGGTCACCGCCGACAACGGCCAGCCCGTCCCCGGCGGCTCCGACAGCACGTTCTCGTTCATCCCCAACGACGAGGGCAGCTACACGGTCCATCTGACGGTCACGGACAAGGACGACGACTCCGGCACGGACGTGGTGACGATCACCTCCGAGAACGCCGACTCGATCATCACGGAGATGGTGGGCGATGAGCTTCTCGAGGAAGGCGGGACCGGCGACTACGCCGCCGCCGCCTACGATCCCGGCGAAGACGAGCTGACCTTCCACTGGGACTTCGACGACGGCACGCCGGTGGTCCAGGGCACCGTGGTCAGCCACCAGTTCACGGCCAGCGACACCTATCAGGTCCAGTTGACCGTGACGGACGGCGACGGCGGCCAGGACGTCGAGTACCTGACCGTCGTCGTGGACAACGTCGCCCCGAAGGACGTTTATGCCGGCGACGACCGGACCGTCACCGAGGGTCAGCTCGTCGAGCTGACGGCGAGCTACACGGACCCGGCCGGCGAGGCCGACGGCCCGTTCACCTACGCCTGGGAGGTGACGGCCACCAACGGCCAGACCGTCCCGGGCGGCGACGAGGTGGACTTCAGCTTCACGCCCGAAGATGACGGCATCTACTACGTTGACTTCACCGTCACGGACATCGACGAGGGCTCCAGCTCGGCGCAGGCGGTGATCACGGTGGTCAACGCCGCCCCGGTGCTGACCGGCCTGGAGGACGACATGCTCACGACCGAGGGCGCCGAGCTGTCCGTGCCGAACATCGCATGGTTCACCGACGCGAACCCCGGCGAGACGTTCACCTTCACGATCGACTGGGGCGACGGCACCGAGCCCGACACGGGCGAGCTCACGATCATCAAGACGGAAGGCACCTTCGACGGGGCGCACGAGTACGCCGACGACGGCTACTACACCGTGACCGTGACCGTCGAGGACGACGACGGCGGGGCCGTCAGCGGCTCGTTCAACGTCACCGTGGACAACGTCGCGCCCCAGCTCCAGTTCACCGGGCCGGGGGTCCCCGACATCGGCCACCGGGCCAGCTACACGGGGCTCACCTGGGACTTCCCCGCCGACGACCTCCGTGCCACCGCCGACTTCGGCGACGGGATCCGCGTCCCGGTCGTCCTGGAGCCGGACAAGGACCAGCCGCAGTACTTCCACTTCACGGCGGATCACTTCTTCACGGCGGCGGGGGTCTACGACGTGACGCTCACCGTCACCGACGGCGACGGGGGCGTTGCGGTCGAGGCCGTTACCGTGCACGTCGGCCCGCCGGCCGTCATCGCGGTCCAGCGCAACGACGGGGCGCCCACGCCCTACGAGCTGACGTCGCTGGCGATGACGTTCAGCGACGACGTGCCGACCGTCGACGTGGGCGACCTGGTGGGGCTCTTCAACAACTCGACGGGCGAGGCGGTTGACCTGACCGGCCTGACACCGGACGACTTCAGCTACAACGGCGAGACCCACGTCGCACGGTGGGATCTCTCGAGCCTGATACTCGGCGGCGCGGGCTTCTACACGGCCTCGGTGTCCGGGGCGGGCGTCGTCGACAACTACAACAGGCAGCTCGACGGCGACAGGGACGGGACCGGCGGCGACGACTACCAGACCGTCCTGATTGTCCCCATGGGCGGCGACGCGAACGCCGACGGCACGGTGGACCACGACGACTTCCAGAACCTGAAGGCCGGCTTCGGCACGCCGGGAGTGACCTGGTACGGCGGCGACTTCGACCAGGACGGCCGCGTGAGCGCCCTCGACTACCTCGCCTGGAAGGCGAAAGTCGGGAAGTCGCTGAGCTTCGAGTTCCCGACGCCGCCTCCCGAGCCCAAGTCGGCCGTCGAGGCGCCCGAGCTTTCCGCCCCGGCCGCG
Source organism: uncultured Planctomycetaceae bacterium (assembly GCA_964427875.1). Taxonomy (GTDB): domain Bacteria; phylum Planctomycetota; class Phycisphaerae; order SM23-33; family SM23-33; genus CAYRVX01. Next base: position 12,355 of record CAYRVX010000013.1, on the reverse strand, counting down.
CCGGTCGTCATGGGCGCAGAGCCCGAGTCCACCGGCATTGCCGCCGACGGCACGCGAAGCGCGCTTTGGGCGGAGGCGCTGCTCTGGCGCCTTGGGCAGTCGACGGCCGGGCCCGCGCTGCCGCACGTCGCGGTTGAGAGCGATCCGTTTGACGTTCTTTCCGTCTCGCCTTCCGCCGAGGCCCCCGGCGGCGGCAGCTTGCTCTCCCCGACGAGCGCCCGTCGCCCGAGCCCGATCGGCCTCTTCGACTCAACGGTTGAAGAGCCCCTGATGGACCGGCCGGAAGGCCCGACGGCGGCGACGCTGGCGGAGGACATGCTGGACGTCCTGGCCGTGCCCAAACTGGACGTACTGGAGCCGGGCATTCGTGCGAGCTGAGCCGGCCGCGACCACGCGAGCACGTTCGGGATCATCTCGTGTCGCGCCTTTGGGCAGGCCGCGAGAGCGCCTTGTCCGCCTTTCGGATGCGCCGAAGGGCGGACCGGGCCTGTTCCGTCGCATGGGCCATCGGGGCTCCCCGGGCGAGGCGCTTGATGATCTGCACGGACTGTTGCGTTCCGATCAGCTCCAGGACGCGGACTGCCCTGGCCGTTCGCCTGGCCTCCGGCAGGGCCGGGTGAGCCGCATCGCAGGCCTCGAGCAGTTCCTTGCCCCGCTGTCGGGCCTCTGCCGACAAGTCGGTTCGAAGCGCCTCGCGCAGGGCTGGCCCGGCCGCGCGGCCAAGCCGGGAAAGCCCTTCATACGCCTCGCGGCGAACGGCGTACCTCTCGGAGCCCAGTTGTGTCAGCAGCGTCTTGATCCGTGCCGCATCGGCTGAGGCCGGCTTGAGCCTTTCGGCGAGAAAGGCCATGGCTCGATTACCCCCGGCCGCCATGGCCAGGATGGCCTGATGGGCCCGCAGACCCTCCTCCCGCGCCAACTCGCTCCACAGTGCCTTCAACTGCCCGGCGGACACATCCGCGCGCCGCGCGGGTGAGCTGTCCAGCGGGAACTGCCACCACCAGGCGAGCACTTCCTCCCGGTCCGTGAAGCTCCTGCCCGTCAGCAATCGCAGGACGTCGGCGACCTTGTCAAACGGCGCGCGGCCTTCGCGCATCTCCTGGATGACGATGGCCATGCCGGTCTCGGTGGCCCGAATCGCGAGGTCAAGTGCCAACTTGTCGCCTGCCAGCGGCGCAAGGCGCATCAGCCGGGCGATGCTCGGGTCGGCCCGGCGGAGGGCCGGCCTGGCCAGGGCGGCCATCGCGGCCTTCCGGACCGAGGCATCCGCGTCGGCCAGCGCCGCCTTGAGCGCGCCGACCACAGCCGGGTCGTCCATCGCAGCCAGCGAAGATGGGATCGCCGCGCGGACGTGCTCGGAGGCGTCCTGCTTCATCGTGCGAATGAGCGTCTCCACGACGCCGGGCTCGTTCCGGAAGGGGGGAGATGCCAGCGCGGCCGCCGCCGACCTTCGAACGGAGGAGGAGTTGTCAGATAGGGCGGCAAGCAGCGCGGGTGTCGCGGCCGGATCGCCGATCTTCGCCAGCGCCTCGGCGGCCGCGCGCCGAACCCCGTTGACACCGTCCTCCTTCAGAGCACGCATCAGCGCGGCGGCGCCCTCGGCTTTCAGCGCTGGCAGAAGGTCGGGCAGAGCGTGTGCCGCCCCGGCGCCGAGCCCGCCGAGCCGTTCGGCTGCGCTCGTTCGGCTGCGGCCGCTGTCGCGCTTCAACTGCTCGACGAACCGGCGGACGTGTTTGCCGCTGTAACGCTCCACGGTGAACGAGCCGAGGTCCCTCGTCTCGTCCGGCTTGAAGACGATCGCCTTTTCGTTCAGCGCGTCGAAGGGCGGCGCCCAGTCGTAACCGGGCGCGTCAACGTCCAGGTAGAAGGAATACGTCGTGCCGGGGATCAGGCCCGTCAGGCGATATCGCCCTTCGCCGAGATGCCTCGTGGTCACGCCCTTGTCGACCATCATCCCGTAGGTGTTCTCTGTGCTCTGGACCCGGGTGGCCTGGAGGCGCAGCTCGGGAAGCGGCCCGCCGTCGGCGTAGCCGAACCGCACGGTCACGCTGGCGGCCCTGGCGAGCGCGAGCTTGATCGGAGGGCGCGTGGCCACGGGCGTGACGGTGTTGATCTGCACCGCCCGGCCCATCGAACGATCCGCCGTGAAGGCCACGATGCGCACCTTCAGCTTCGCCTTGCGGTGTTGATCCCCGGACAGGACGCGGGGCGCCCGGAAGTGGCCGACGAACCTGCCCGCGGCGTCGGTCTTGAAGCGCAGGTGTTGCCACGGAAGGCCATAATGCGCCCTGACGGGAAAAAGCAGGTCCGGCTCAAACTGCCAATGGATGACGACTTCCACCGTCACGTCCCCGGCCGGCCTGCCGTCGGGCAGTGCAACCCGCCCCGTGAAGGCGGGCGCCTTGACGACGCGGAAGTCCACCGCGGCGACCGGCTTGCCGGCGGCGACGTGGAGCGACTTGCCCGAGCCGGCCTTTGGCGAGTAGTAGGCGTCCGTGCCCATGCAGCAGGCCCTGACTTTGCCGGGGGGCACGTACAGCCTGTATCGCCCGCGGGCGTCGGTCCTCACCACGCCGGTCCGCCTCTCGTGATGCTCGAAGAAGACCCGCACGTCTCCGAGGGGCTCGTTCGTCTCGGCGTCGCGGACCGTGCCGGAGACGCTCTGCGGCATGGCCAGATACAGGTCCTCGGCCCGGACGTCCCTTACGGTCACCATGACGGGGACCCACGCCATCCCCACGCCCGCCGGCCGCTCGGCCACAGAGAGACAGTACACCACGTCGGGGCTGGGCACGACGTTGACAAACGAGTAATGCCCCCGCTCGTCCGTGCGGGTCGTGTAGGACCTTTCGCGGCGCCCGTGCTCCAGCGAGACGACGACGCCCGCGGCGCCCTTCCCGCCCGGCACATCGAGCACGCGCCCGCTCACGGAGGGCCCGCCTTCCGCCGCCGGTGCGAGCGCCGCCAATGAGCATGCCACCAGAAGCGCGATGCCGTCGTGGCGTATCATCAGGACCATCCACTGGAAGCCCGTCGCCGGCCCGCCGCCAACGTATGACGGTGCACGAGCGCCGTCAAGGGGCCGCGGCGGTCACTTCGCCTTCACCTTCGCCACGTGGAAGAGGATGTTGGTCATGAGCTTTTCGGCGCAATCGGCGGTGTAGCCTTTGAGCTTGAAGGCCGGCGCGCCGAGCAGGCCGAAGGTCAGGTCCTCGCGGCTGTGGATCACGGCCAGACGCTCTCCCCGGAGCACGACGCGCAGGCGGGCGCGGGTCCGGTCGGCGGGATTGAGCGTCTGGGCGTAGTCCCTGCGATAACGGACCTCCTTCAGCTCATACGGCCCCTTGAGGTACAGCGGGTGGTCGTGGGCCAGCTCGCCGCTCTTGGAGCCGCCGGCGAGCGGGCAGATGCGCCGGGCGACGGTCTCGGAGAAGATCCGCGACCCGCCGGCGGCGTCGACGAGGAGCGTGCCGCCCGTGCGGAAGTACCTCTTCAGGGCGTCGGCCTCGGCGCGGGACAGCTCGAACGCGTCGGTGCCGGTCATGTGCGCGACGGGCCGATCTCCGGCGTCGAGCTTCGAGATGTCCATGAGCGGCGAGACGTCCAGCCGCACGCCGTGGCGATTGGCCAGCAGGATGCTCAGCCGCCGCCACGCGAGCGGCTCGGGGTCGCAGTTGCCGCCGTGCCGGAGCCTGGCCAGGCGGATCGTCGCTCGCGGCTGGACCTTCTCGGCCACCGGCCAGTACGTCGAGCCGCGCGGACGGAGCTTGCCGCGGTCCGTCGAGTGCACGTAGATGTTGGCCAGCAGCTCGTAGATCGGCAGGTGGGCCTTCTTCGGCCCGAGCTGCATGGCCAGGGAGAGCTCTCGCGGGGCATGGACGGCCAGCAGGCGGACGCCGTTGGAGACGCCCGACAGCCACGCGCCCGCCTTCGACGGGAAGTGGGCGGAGTAGATCGCGTGCGTCTCCGGCAGGCGGATCAGCGGGTAGTCCGCAAAGAGCTTCTTGTGGAGCTTGTCCATGTCGAGCGTGAAATCGCCGCTGTTGCAGGCGGCCTCGGACAGCAGCACTCCGCCCTGGTGGACGTAGGTGCGGATCTTGTCGATCTGCCCGGCGGTGAGCTCAATGGGCCCGGCCCCGGAGAGGTAGAGGATGGGCGCCTCGTGCCAGTCCGCCGGCGGGGAGTCGAGGTTGACGATCTGCCAGCCCACCGGGCGCTCGAACGTCGTCGATATCCACCGCGAGAGATTGGCCGCGTCGCGCGGCCGGGGGTTCCATCGCCCCGGATAGCGCAGCTTGTTGATCAGGATCGGATGGCGCCCGCGAATGATGAACATCAGCGCGAACGACGTCTCCGCCGTGCGGTCCCCGTATCCCCAACTGCCGCCGGGGTCCTGCCGGCCCAGCAGCGCCCGGCGTCCCTCGGCGTACCAGTCGTGGGTGGCGAAGTACTTGTGTCCGCTGGCCAGGCCCACTCGGGCGGCGCAGTACAGCCAGTAGTAGTACCACTCGACGCCCTTCCTGGGGTTCTCGTCGGCCCGGAAGTGCTCGCCAAGCCAGGCGAGGCCCTTGCTGATGGGCTCGTGCTCGCCGGCCGCGGCGCACCGGACAAACTGGTCGGTCCGGAGGCGATCGAAGCAGAGGTACAGGCTGGCCAGCCCGGCGGCGGTCATCGAGCCGTAGGTGCGGGCGGTGAGGGTCCTGGGGTCCGTGCGATAGCCCCATCCGCCGTCGAGCTGCTGCTGGGCGATCCAGTACTTCTCGACGCGATTCCAGTATGCCGGGGGCACCTCGACGCCGTGGCGAGCCCCGGCCGTGACGCCCAGCAAGGCCATCTGGGCGTTCGAGTTGTCGTGCCGCTCGCCGGCCTTGCCGTCGCAGGACGTGTAGGTGTAGCCGCCCTCGTCGTTCATGGCGTTGATCAGCCAGGCGGTGTCCTTCTTGAGAAGCCCGCGTGTCCGCGGGTCGCGCAGGAGGGCCCAGGCGTTGGCCCGCATGGCCACCGCATAGGTGCCGTGGAGCTTGGCGCCCTGGAGCCACGCGATCGCGCCGGCGAGCGGGGCGCTCTTTTCGGGCTCCACGCCGGCCGTCAGCAGCGCCTGAACGCACAGGGCGGTCTTGCCGGCGAAGCGGGGGTCCTGGGCGGGCGGCTCGGAGAGGCACTTGCCGTCGCGCCCGATCCGGCCGAGCAGGAACTGTGCCGCCGCCTTGACGGCGCGGTCCAGCCGCTCATCGCCGGGAGGTTCGTTCGCACCGCCCTGCGCGGCCGGCAGCGCAGCGCAGAACACGCACGTGCCCAGCACGATAAACAGTCGAAAGCGACGAAGGCCTTTCATGCTTCCCAAAGGGACCTCCCCCCGAGCCCGCAATCCGCAATCCGCAATTCGCAATCCGCAATTCGCAATCCGCAATCCGCAATTCGCAATTCGCAATTCGCAATCCGCAATCCGTTCAGTCCGCCTTCCAGATCATCATGAATCGCGGCGTCTGGAGCTTGTCGAGCAGGTCGAGATCCAGTTTCATCGAGCCGGCGGCCTTCCCCTCCAGGAGCTTCTCCATCATGCTCTTTCGCCGGGAGTAGTGGACGACCCTCTCGCGGCTGAGCCCCGCCAGTTGCGCCGCCCGCCGAATCGCCGCGTCCTGGAAACCGATCCGGTCGATCAGCCCGAACTCCCTGGCCTTGTCGGCGAGGTAGATCTTGCCGTTCAGCGGCTCCGTCTCGGTATGCTCGACCGGGGCCTTGCCTTCTTCAGCGGCGGGGATGGTGTACGAGACGCGGCGGGTCTTGAGCCGCTTGCCGCGGCCGGCCTGGACGACATCTTCGAACCGTCCCTGGAGGTTGTCGAGCACGTCGCGGATGTGGCGCCGCTGGTACTCGTGCGGGCGGCTGAGGCTGCTCATCTCGTCTTTCCATCCCTCCGAGTGGGAGCTCTTGATGATGACGGGCTCGGCCCCGATCTTGTCGAGCGTGCCCTTGAGGACGACCCACCCGGCGACGACGCCGATGGAGCCGGTGATGGTGGTGGCCTCGGCGTAGATCTCGTCGGCCGGCGCGGAGATGTAGTACGCCCCGCTGGCGGCCAGCGAGCCCATCGAAACGACCACCTTCTTGCCCTTCTTCCTGAGGTCCTTGACCATCTGGCAGATCTGGTCGGACGAGGTCACTCCGCCGCCGGGGCTGTTGACGCGCAGCATGACGGCCTTGACGTTGTCGTCGTCAATCACCGCCTTGTAGAACTGCTCGAACTGGGCGGACGCCCGGCTGTCGATGATGCCCTCCACGCCGTACAGCGCGACCGTCTCGTTTCGGTTGCCCGCCTTGACGACGCTCGTTCGCATGGCGATACGGTGCTCGAAGGCGGCGCCGACGTCCGCCAGAAGCAGCGCGTTCACCGCCAGCGAGCCCAGCAGCGCGAGCCCGCCGAGGACGAGCAGCACGATCTTGATGGCGGATGCCGATTTCCGCCGGCGCCCGCTCGGCGGGACCGGCCCGCCCGGAGGGTGACCGCCCGCCGGTCCGCGCGGCGCACCCGGCCGCGCCGACGCTGGAATGGGCTGGAGTGTCGGAGAGAGGTCACTCGGCGGTTCCGGTTGGGACATGATGCGTCTCCCGGCGACTTTGTCGCGGCTGGATCCGCCCGTTCGCCGCGGGCGGCCTTCGCGCCGTGCGCCGACGCGGCGCTTCGGCTCCTTGCACCATACAGTGTAGCGTCCTCCGCCCGGCAGGTCTTGTCTTTCTTATGGGGCGTCTCCCCGGGCCGTTCAGCCGCCGCCCGGGCCCATGCCGGCGCGACCGGCACGTACAGATCCGGCGCGTGCCGATGTGCGGGGACACCACGGGCGCCAAGGGGGGTTTCAGTTGTCATGCCGGCTGACGTATCCGGCCGGGCAGCGGCTCGGCTGCCGCGATGCGGGCGGGCGAGCGGTGATCCGTCTTTGATGTCCTGAATGCGAAACGGGAGACACGATGTTTGTGCGACGAGTGGCAGCGGTGATCGCCCTCGCTCTGGCGGCCGGGACGTACTCGGCGACCCTTGCCGCCGACTGGCCGCAGTGGTGCGGCCGGGACAGCAAGAACCTGGTCACAGACGCCAAGGCCCTGCCGACGCAGTTTGATGTCGGCGAGGTCCGCAAGGGCAAGACGCCCCGCGGCGCGTCGAAGAACGTCCTCTGGACGGCGAAGCTCGGCTCGCAGACCTATGGCGGCCCGGTTGTCGCGGGAGGGCGCATCTTCGTCGGCACCAACAACAACAAGCCGCGGGACGGCAAGTACGGGGGCGACCGCGGCGTGCTGATGTGCTTCCGCGAGTCCGACGGCGAGCTCCTCTGGCAGCTCGTCGTGCCCAAGCTCAGGCCCGGCGGCAACTTCAACGGCGACTACGGCAAGCTGGGCATATGCGCGACCCCCGCCGTGGACGGCGACCGCGTCTACGTGATGACCAATCGCTGCGCGGTGGTCTGCCTGGACGTCCACGGCCTGGCCAACGGCAACGACGGGCCCTTCAAGCACGAGGCCCAATCCTACGCCTGGCCGATCAACGAGAAAACCATCGAGGGCCCCAACGGCCCGAAGGTGATCCGCGAGCCGGGCAAGCCCGTCAAGCTCGGGCCGACCGACGCCGACATCATCTGGCGCTTCGACATGATGAAGGAGATCAGTTGCTGGCCGCAGGACGCGTCGGCCTGCTCGGTACTGGTCCATGGCGACTACGTCTGCTTCGGCACGAGCAACGGCGTGGACCGCTCGCACAGGCGGGTGCCGTATCCCGACGCGCCGAGCTTCGTCATGCTGGACAAGAAGACCGGCCGGCTGGCGGCCGTGGACAAGTCGAACATCGGGGCCAACATCTTCCACGGGCAGTGGTCCTCGCCGTCGATGGGCGTGGTGAACGGGCGGGAGCTCATCTTCTACGGCGCCGGGGACGGCTTCTGCTACGCCTTCGACGCAAAGCCCGAGCTTCCGGAAGACCCCAACGGCGTCGGCACGATCAAGGAGGTCTGGCGGTTCGACTGCAACCCGCCGAGCCTCAGGCTCGACGAGAAGGGCAAGAAGATCCGCTACCAGACGAAGCACGGGTCCAAGGGAGTCATCAGCCCGTGCGAGTGCATCGGCACCGCCGCGTTCCACGAGGACCGCGTCTACGTCTCCGTCGGCCAGGACACCCTCCACGGGACCGCGCCGGGGTGCATCTCCTGCATCGACGCGACGAAGACCGGCGACATCTCCAGGACGGGCAAGGTCTGGATGAAAACGGACGTCGAGCGGTCGCTCACCACCGCGGCCGTCGCCGACGGGCTGGTCTACTGGGCCGACTACACCGGCCGCCTGTTCTGCATCGACGCCGACACGGGCGGGACCGTCTGGAGGCACGACGTGCGCGACCGCATCTGGAGCTCGCCGCTCGTCGGCGACGGAAAGGTCTACATCGGCACGAAGCGGGGCTACCTGCACGTCCTCGCCACCGGCCGGGAGAAGAAGGAGATCGCCCGGATCAAGCTGGACACCGGCCTCTTCGCCACGCCGATCGTAGCCAACGGCGTTTTCTACGTAGCCACCATGACCCGCCTGTACGCCGTCCGGTGCGGCGCGCCGGCGGGGTAGGGGGGCAGGCAAGCTGGTGAAGCGTTGCCGGGAAGGAAGGGACCCGGCGTACGAGATAGGGAGGCGTACGTTGGAACGTCTTGAGCGGATCGCCCGCCGGCGCAGAAGGGACGAGACGATGGTCGCACTCATCGTCGACTCGCCCTGGCTGCCGGGCTACGCAGGTGTCAAGACACTGGACTTCTACTTCGACCCGAAGGTCTGGCTGGGCGTGTACGCCCGGGTCCACCAGGACCTGCCGGGGGCGGCGCTCGTTCCCGGGGCGTGGGTGGAGTTCGGCATGGCCGCCGAGCCCAGCGGCTGGGGCGTGCCGATCCGGTGGAGCCCGGACGCGCCGCCGGGGATCCGTCCCTGCCCCGGCGGGGTCGATGCCGTCCTCGATGCCGACGTGCCCAATCCCGAGACGGACGGGCTCATGCCGGTGGTCCTGCGCCGCTACGAGCGGCTGGCCGAGCAGGCGAAGCACCTTCCGTTCGCCCCGCGCATGGTCGCCGCCCGTGGGCCGCTCGCGACCGCCTCGCACGTGCTGGGCATGACGGAGTTCCTCACCACCATGCCGCTGGAGCCGGACAAGTGCACCCGCGTGCTCGAGAGGACCACGGAGCTGTGCATCCGCTTCCTGCGATGTCAGCTCGAGCGGATCGCCGAGCCGGTGGGCATCCTCCTGCTGGACGACGTGGTGGGCTTGATCTCACCGGATCACGCCCGCCGGTTCGCCGCGCCCCTCCTGCGCCGGATCTTCGATGCGTTCCCCGGACTGCTCCACGTGTTCCACAACGACACGCCGAACGAGAACGTCTTCCCGGTCCTGGCGGGAGTCGGCATCGACGTGTTCAACTTCAGCCACGCGATCGATCCCGTAAGGGCGCGGGAGCTGCTTGGCCCGGAGATCGTTCTGATGGGGAACATCGCGCCCCTGGACGTGCTCGTCCGCGGCACACCGCCGCAGGTGCGCCGGGCCACGCAGGAGCTTCTCGGCAAGGCGGCGGCCTGCGCACCGCTGCTGGTCTCGCCGGGCGGGGGCGTCTCGCCGGGCACGCCCATCGAGAACCTCCGCGCCATGTTGGACGTGGTGGACGGATGACCGCGATCCCGCCCGAGAGATGCGCATCCCGAGAGGCTGTCAGATGTGCTCGACGAGCTTGCGGAAGTGCTCGATGGGGTCGGCGAACACCTTGCCGAACTGCCGGGCCGCTTGATCACGCGGACGAATGAGAACGTGGCGTCCTCGCCCTCGGCCTCCAGGTGGAAGTCGAAGGCCTCGCCCTTGCCGACAAAGCACGCGTCGCCCAGGTGGAAGGTGGCGGTGAAGACCTTGCCTGTGTCGTGGCAGGCGACGGTCTTGCGGCCCTTCGCCCCTCCGGGCCGCGTGTAGACCAGCGACCATCGCCCGCGGCCGACGTCGTGGTAGGTCACCTTGATCGCCACGCCGTGCGGGCCGCCGCGGAGGAATCGGTCGTCGAGCGCGAAGCCCATTCGGCTGCTGCCGCCGGCGCGATCGGTGCGGCGGGCGATCCAGTCGTACTTGTGGCCGGCGGGCACCATCCACATCATCTCGTGCTGGGCCGCCTTGACGGCCGGCACCGTGCGGAATCCGTCGCGGTCGCGCTGGATGAGCCATCGCTCGAAGTTGCGGATCGGCACCGTCTTGCCTTTCTTCCCCGCGAAGGAGGCCCGCACGGTGCTCTCCCGCAGGCAGCAGAACGCGTCGGGCGAGTCGGTGACCCGCCGGCCGAGCGCAAGGCTCACGTAGGCCGTCAACGACGGGTCCATGTCCACCGACGACCGGGACATCCACAGGTAGTTCCGCCGCATCTGGAGCGCGCGGATCATGGACTGGTGGTAGCGGTATCGATGGGTCTCCAGCGGCCCGAACCGCCCGGTCCAGTGCCGCCCGTACTCCTCGTTCTCGTCGCCGAACGCCCGGACCTCGGCGATCGGGGGGCACGTCTCGTCGATCAGCAGGTAGCCCCGATCGTCGACGCCTTGGCCCAGCCACGGGTTGCCCAGCTCGTAGAGGTAGTTCTCGACGAACCCGCAACGCTGCCCCATGCCCAGCTCGTAGGCGTGCTTCATCACCCGGGCCATGGCGTCTTGATAGTCGTGCTCGCCGCGGCAGCCGCCCCGCCCGGCGCCGACCCACGCCAGCTTGTGCTCGTTGCCCTTGAACGCGCGGGCCCACGCGTCGAGGCGCTCGGTGAGGCACTTGCCCAGCGTCGCCGGCCTGAGGCCGACGTTCCGCTCGCACCACAGCGTCACCGGCTTGGGGATGTACATCTCCTCGCCCCAGCTCTTGCTGATCGCCCCGACGTGGACGATCCGCAGGGCGTCCATCCGGGGTATGCCGCTGCGGCCGAGCGCGTCGATCAGGCGCAGGTACCGCTTGTGATAACGCTCGTCCCAGATCGGATAGCTGAAGAGCTGGAAGCGCCCCTCCATGCTGGTCATGTCGATGACGGGGATGTTGTGCTTCGCCAGCCATCCCGGCGCGACCGTGTCTCGCCGCCCCCTGCTCAGGCGGTAGGCGACGGTGCAGTAGAGGTAGAAGCGGCACCCGACGAAGCCTTCGGGCAGGTTCTCGAGCTTCCTGCGGATCGGGGCGAAGTCGTATCGCCCCTCCTGCGGCTCGACGTCTCGCCAGAAGACCGCGACGTTCAACAGCTTGTTGCCCGGGAAGGACCGCTTCTCGGATCGCGGGAAGATCAGCCCGGACCGCTCGACCGGCCTGACGCCCGGCGGCAGCGACCAGTCCCATCCTTCGACCACGTCGTCGGTATCGCGCCACGGCGTCAACAGGACGCGCCCGCCCGCCGTCTGCTCCGGCCCGATCCGCGCCGGCCGGACCAGATGGTGGTTCAGCACCTGCTCGGGCTTCGCCGCGCGGGCCTCGCCGGCAACCAACGCCAGCCCCACCGCGACCGCCGCCGCCACGGACAGCTTCACCATGCTCTTCGCCTCTCCCCTCGCCGCCACCGGGCTTGTCCCGGTGGAGCGATGATTGGTGCACTACGGACGCCCAAAGCTCGGCATCCGGATATCATACTTTCCAAACCCAGCAGTTGTCCTACGTTTCGACACGCCCCAGTCGCCGGGAGCATCCATGACGACAGGATCGTCTGGCACGCCAGCGTGAAGCCGAACTGGCCCGGCTGCTTGTCGTGCAGCGCTGGCGACGTCGCGATCACCTTGCCAACCAGCTCCGGCGCCGCCCGCGCGACGACGGCCATCACCATCGCAGACGAGCCATCGGGGGGCGCGCCGTGGCGCGGTGCTGACGGGTTCGCGGCCCTGCCGCGGGGAGTGGACCAGGCGGCACGGCTCGGGGACCTGTGGGAGCCGGGAGGGGCCAACCGACGAAGGTCCCCATGGCAAAGTTGCCCGGAGCACGACCAGAAAGCTTTGCTGAAAATGGACTTATATCGAAACTGCGGGCAAAATGGCTTTGTTTCGTAAAAAGACTTACAACGTGTTCTCCACGGGATTTGCCCCCTTCGGGCGCGCGGACACCATACACAGATCGTCTCTATGTATTATACACACGAAACCCCGCCAGGTGTTCGATTATTTCAAAATAATTTGAGGCAATTTGAAGGCCATCGAACGGCGCTCAAAAAGGCCCGGCCGGGCGCCCGGACCCTATACGCGGCGATGTCGGAGACGGTTAGAGCAGGTGGCGCCCTTTCTATCTCGCAGGGCTTGGGCGAAAAAGAGCATCGCGATGAAGGAAGGCTTCCCTGAAATTAGGGACAGTCAC
>CAYRVX010000012.1:11336-84353 GCA_964427875.1 uncultured Planctomycetaceae bacterium | reverse complement strand
CGCCGCAGTGCCAGCAGTTGACCAGCTCGGGGTCCTCGTTGTGGAGGTTGTTCCAGTCGGCCAGGCAGGCCGGCGAGTCGGAGGCCAGTTGCAGCGCGTGCATCGACAGCGTGCCCATGATGTCGGCCTCGCACGCGCACGGGACGCCGCGGTCGCCGAAGCGCCCCATCGTGGCGCAGGAGCAGATGCCCAGGTTCTCCTGCATGCTCGTCCAGCACTGGATGGCCATCCCGTCGAGGCCCTGATCCGCCGCGAACCGCTTCAGGAAGACCTCGAACTTCGCGATCTTCTCCAGGATGTCGTCGCCGACGGCCGAGCAATCGATGGTGTCCTTCATTTCCTTGACGACGCGGCGGACGGCGGCGTCGGTCTTCATCCGCTCGATGCCGCCGAAGACCTCCGAGAGGTCCAGCGACACGACGGTGGGCCCGAGCTTCTGGAGGGCCTTCTCGCTGTAGCGGCAGGTCCAGAACGCGTCGGGCCTGGCGCCGATCTGGCCGTAACGCGCGCTGCGGATGCCGCCGACGACACGGCAGACGGCGGCGAACCGCTCGGCCGTCTGGGCAAAGCTCGCGTCGCTCGGGAAACAGATGGGCACTTCCGGCACGGAATAGGCCTGGCCGAGCTGGCGGATGGCCTCGCCGATGCTCAGCAGCCCGCAGAAGCTGTCCCGCCGCTGGGTCGTGGGCGTGAGCACCTCCTCCTCCTGGCAGCCGACGATGAGGATCGGCACGTCCAGGTCGGCCTCCTTCAGCGTGAAGGCCACGGCCTGCTCCTCGCCGAAGTTGACGGCCGAGACGACGATCCCGTCCACGCGGCTGTCGGCGAACATCCGCCCGACCTTGACGGCCTCCTGGCGCGTCTCGACGCAGCCGATCTTGGTGTCCTTGGGCGACGGCACGACCACGGTGGCCCCGGCCGCCCGAAGGGCCTTGACCGTCTCGGCGCGCATCTTCGCCGCCAGCGTGTCGGAGAAGAGCCCGCGGTTGGCGGGAACGAAACCCAGCTTCACCTTCTTCGTCAGTCTTGCCATGATCAGTTCTCCAGAAGTGGTGCTTTCGAGCCCTGCGCCGGGCAGCGCGCATCGCAAGCACATTTGCCCGATCGCGACAGGATCATCGCGGTCACAGACGCATAGTGAGCGCCCCGGCGCAGCGGAAGTCAAGAAGTCTTATCCAAACCGACCCGCCCCGCCGCCTGAACGCACGGGCTATTCCGGTCCGATGACGCGCGCCTTGCCCAAGGCCTCCTGGCGGAAGCTCTGGAATCCGCCCATGGGGCCATAGTACCAGTAGCAGAGGCAGCGGCCGTCCTGGACCGCGCAGAAGGTCGTGGCCATCAAGCGGCCCTTGAAGGCGATGACCCGGTCGTATGGCACGCCGTCGAGGGTCTGCGACAAGCGTCTGACCGCGTGCTTGCGAACGTCTTTGATCAGCGCGTCGGTGAAGGCGGTCTCGATGGTCCGCTTGTAGTCCACGTAGGCTACATCCCGCATGTTTCCCGCCGGCGGCCCGATGCCCACACCGGCCAGGCATTGCTGCCTTTGAATGCTCCTCGTTCGCAGCTCAATGCACATCTTCTTCAGCACGCTGCTGATGCGGACTTTGCGCGCGTCGGACCAGTTCGCCAGGTCCCACACGACCCGTAACGTCGGCTCGCGCTTGGGCGGCGATGGCGCGGTCGGCGCCGCGGGCGGCCTAGGCCGCGGTGCGGGGGCAACGGGGCTCGTGTCGCGGCCTGTCGGCCTGTCGTGTGCGCGGGGCCGTTCCGTGCCTCCGGGCGAGATGATATGCCCGCCTCGTGTCCTGTCAGCGGCCCGGGGCGAGCGGATCTCGGACACATCGGCGGGCTGCCTGACGTCGAGGCCGCCGCGGGCCATGGAATGCCCCAGACGGGCGCGCAGCCGCCTGACCCCTCTCTCGCACTCGCCCGGGGAGGTCGCGTGGACGGAGCCATCGGCACAGGCCACGATGACCTCGCCGCTTCGCGGGTCCGGGCAATAGAACAGGATCGTCTGCGGTTCCAGCGAGTCAACGTGCGGAGGCGTCCGCCCCGTCAACGGGCCGCCTCGGCGGAGGTCCTCGATCACGTAGATGATCTCCCCGTCGCGTAGAGAGCGGAGCGCTCCGGGGCTAACATAGGGCGCCAATGCCCCGCCCGAAGCCGGCAGACGGCCTCCCCCCTCCCTGTGGGCATACAAGATAGCGGCCCTCGACAAATCGGCCATGTCACGCTTCACGGTGGTTTTTCCGGTCAGCCTCTCCAAGGGCGCCTCGACCCCGAACAGCATGAGCGAGGCCCCCGCCCCCATCAGAAGGACGACGACGAGCAGGAGGAGCACCGGGCCGATCGCCGCCCCGGCGCCGCCCCGCAGGGCGGCCGTGCCCGGAACGAATACGCACAGGATCGTCGCGAGGATGCTCCTGCGCGGCGCGGGAACTCGGCCCGGCTCCTGCGACATCGCCCGAAGGAGCTGGGACGCCCGCCAGGCAAGACACGGCTCGGAGGCCAACAGGTGCGAGAGTGTCATCCAGAACCCGCCGCTCCGCGCGATCTGTTTTCGGTAGGATTCCGGCCGGACGTCGCGGCCCATTCTTGCCCCGGCCGCGGAGATGTAGATGGCACGTTCGGCCGCCTGGGGATCGCCGCACGCCAGCAGCCCGCACCGATCTGCGGTGTATTCCGTCGCCCGCCGCCAGGCCGGGTACAGGAACGGCAGCACCATCGACGGAAAGAGCCAGAACCGCCAGGTGAGATGGCGAGAGCGCAAACGGCCCAGTTCCCGTCCGACCATCATCTTCAGTTCAGCTCCCCCGCCGTGGTCATCGACCAGCCTGCTGGAAAGCACCAGCAGCCGCGAGCCGAGGAAGAGCTTGGTCACCGCCTCGCGCAGGCCGCCGTACTGGACTACGTACGCTTCGGGTGTCTTGCAGCGCAAGGCGGCGGCCGCCCTTGCCACCGCCTCGTGAACGGCCGGAAGCTGGTCGGGGCCGACCATCAAGCCGTTGCCGCGAATGCGGGCCACGAATGCGGCCCGCAGGGCCAGGCCGATGAACCACCCAACCAGCAGAACGATCGCGAGGGGAATCAGCGCCACGGATGCCAGAGGCAGGATGACCAAGGCCAGGGCGACGGCCGCCGCGGCGTAGGCCGGCAGACAGACAACCAGGCAGGCGGCGAACAGGGGAAGTTCCGCCGGGTGCCTGGGCGAGATTCCGCTCGCGTCTGCACGGCCGTTCGAGGCGACAGGAGCCGTCCTGCTTTCCACGATGTCTCTTCCTCTCGTGCCCAGGGCCAGGTCCCGCCGGGGCCGCTACGCCAGCCCCTGCGCGCGGGAAAGGCAGTGCACCGCCTCGACGCGGCGCGTCAGCCACGGGTGCGTCGAGAGCCACTCCACCACCGTCTGCCAGAAACCGCGTGTCTCGTTCCGCTGGCGCAGGAAGGCCTCCAGGCTGGCCCCGCGCCCGCACTTGCCGCCGGCGGCCAGGATCAGCAGCCCGCGGGTGGCGGCCGCCTTGTCGCCGCATCCCGCCCAGCCGCACCGGTCGGCGCTGTATTCGCAGGCCCTCGAATACGCCTGGGACAGGAACGGAATGAACCGGGCCGGAAACAGGATCCAATTCCAGGTGATGTGGCCCAGGGCCAGGTGTCCGATCTCGTGGGCCACCACCATGTCGAGCTCGGCGGAGCTGCCCCCGCACGCGTCCACAAGGTCCGAATAGAGGACCACGTGCCGTCGAAAAGCAAACTTGGTGGCAAATGCGTTGAGGATGCCGCCCTTCTGCATCACGTACACGTCCGGCACTTCGGAAAGGCCCAGCGCCGCACTCGCGCGACGCGCGGACTCGTACACTTGGGGCAGTTGGTCCGGGGCGACCTTGATGCCGTTGCCTCGTACGTGAGTAATCATGAACGCCAGAGCGATGTAGCTGCCGAACAGGACGAAGCCCAGATAGCAGGCCCCCACGCACGAGACGATGAACAGCACGTAAAAGAGGATGCTGAAGATCAGGCAGACGACACGAAGGACCGCCTCCCCCGGCGTCCTCAACTGGGACACGTCCGTCACGCGTGCCGCAGCGTGCGCAGGGGGCGCGATCCGCGGCTGCGCCGCCGGCTCGGCCGGGGGCTTGGCTGCCGCCTGCTTCGCTGCCGACGCCTCCCGCGGGGAGGGAATCACCAGCGACTGCCCGCATGTCTTGCACTTGGCCCGCCGCCCGGCCCACTCGGGCCTCACCTCAAGAGCCGTGCCGCAGGACGGACACCGGATCACGTACTTACCGTCTTCTGCCATCTCACTGCCCTCTATGCCAGGGACCGGCGCGCAAAGGGCCTCTCTGCAACGCTCCCTGTCAGCAGGAGTCCCTTCGCGAGTTGCGGGAAGTCTACGGCCGGGGCCCCGCTGCCGCAAGAGGGTCGTCCACAATCGCCGCGGCGGCGTTACACCGACTGGTGTTCGGTGCGAGAGATGATCTCGTCCTGGAGCTCGCGGCCGACGTCCACGAAGTAGTCGCTGTAGCCGGCCACGCGGACGATGAGGTCGCGGTGGGATTCGGGGTCTTCCTGTGCGGCCCGCAGCGTGTCGGCGTCGATCACGTTGAACTGCACGTGGTGGCCGTCGAGCCTGAAGTACGACCGCACGAGGCTGCCCAGGCGCTTGAGCCCGTCGCCCTCCAGCACCTGGGGGCTGAACTTCATGTTCAGCAGCGTTCCGCCCGTCCGCGCGTGGTCGATGCACGCGGCGGACTTCATCACGGCCGTCGGACCGTGCAGGTCGGCGCCCTGGGTGGGCGAGATGCCCTCCGAGAGCGCCGCGCCGGCCTTTCGCCCGTTGGGCAGCGCGCCGGTCACCGAGCCGAAGTAGATGTGCACCGTCGTCGGCAGGAGGTTCACGCGGTACTTGCCGCCCTTGGTGTTGGGCCGGCCGTCGAGAATGTCGTAGTAGATGCCGAACGCCATCTCGGCGATATCGTCGGCGTAGTCGTCGTCGTTGCCGTAGGCCGGCGTCTTGCTCGCCAGCGTCCGCCGCAGCTCCTCGCGCCCGTCGAAGTCGCTGCGAATCGCGGCGAGCAGCTCGTCCATGGAGACGGTCTTCTTGTCATAGACGTGGTACTTGACGGCCGTCAGCGAGTCGGTCAGCGTGCCCATGCCGACGCCCTGGATGTACGTCGGGTTGTACCGCGCCCCGCCGTCGTGGTAGTCGCGGGCCTTCTCGATGCAGTCGCTCATCAGGATGGACATGTACGGGGCGGGCATGCTGTGGGCGTACAGCCGCTCGATCAGGTTGTTGCCCGCGACCTTCAGCTCCACGAAGTACTCGAGCTGCCGCCGGTAGGCCTCGACGAACTGCTCGAAGGAGCCGAAGCTCGGCGGGTCTCCCGTGGCGGGCCCCAGCCGCTTGCCGGTGGCCGGGTCCACGCCGTCGTTGCAGGCGAGCTCGAGGATCTTCGGCCAGTTGATGTAGCCGGTCAGCGTGCAGCTTTCCTTGCCGAACGCACTGACGGTGACGCACCCGCTGGGCCCGCCGGCCCGGGCGTCGGCGAGCGTCTTGCCGTCGTGCAGCATCTCCTTCTCGATCACGTCCGTGTTGAACATCGACGGCTGGCCGAGCCCCGTCCGAACCACCTTGCACGCGCGGTGAAGGAAGCGGTCCGGGTTCTTCTTGCTCAACTGGATGCACGCCGACGGCTGGATGAGCTGCATCTCCTGGACCACGTCGAGGATCAGGTACGAAAGCTCGTTGACCGCGTCGTCCCCGGCGGGGTCCACCCCGCCGACGTTGATCAGCGCGAAGTCCGTGTACGTCCCGCTCTGCTCCTCCGTGATGCCGACCTTCGGCGGCGCGGGCTGGTTGTTGAACTTGATCCAGAAGCACTGAAGCAGCTCCTTGGCCTCCTCCGTCGTGAGCGACCCGGCCTCGAGCTCGCGCCGGTAGAACGGCCGGAGGTGCTGGTCCAGCCGCCCGGGGTTGAACGAGTCCCACGTGTTCAGCTCCGAGATCACGCCGAGGTGGGCGAACCAGTAGCTCTGGAGGGCCTCGTGGAAGGTCCGCGGGGCGTGGGCCGGGACGCGGCGGCAGACCTCGGCGACGTGCTGAAGCTCGGCCTTCCTCGCGGGGTCGGACTCCTTCCCGGCCAGCTCCAGCGCCTTGGCGGCGTACCGGTTGGCGAAGGCGATGATCGCATCCGCGCAGATCTCCATCGCCTTGAGCTCCTCGATCTTCTCGTAGGCGCGATCATCGCCGAGGCGGTCGATCTCGCGGCGCCGGGCGAGGATCCGCTCCTTGAAGTCGCCGAACCCATGGTGGTAGATCTTGTCGTCGAGGATGGCGTGGCCGAACGCCCGCTGCTCCATGAACTCGGTGAGCACGCCCGCCTCGAAGGCCGCGCGCCACTCGTCGCTCATCATGGCGAAGAGCTTCTCCCGGATGGTCCTGCCGGACCAGAACGGGATGATCTCGCGCTCGTACACCTCGCGGACCTCGTCGCTGACCGCGAACCGCGTGCGATCGCGCGTGGAGAGGATCCGCAGGTCCTCCAGGCTGTGGCAGCAAAGCTCGGGATACGTGGGCGTGGCCTTCGGGGCCTGGCCGCGCTCGCCCACGATCAACTCGCCCTCGTTGATGCAGATCGTGCGATTCTCCATGAAGTGGCGAAACGCCAGCGCCCGGGTCACCGGCACGGAGTGCTTCTCCGGCTCGCCGGACCTGTAGAAGGCCGTCATCAGCTCGGCCCGCTCGGAGGAGATGTACGGGCGGGTCTCGATGCTCTGGGCCCGCAATCGCTGGACTCTCTCGGTCATTGGCTATCCACCTGTCTTGACTTCCAGGCCGAAGGCGGCCAGTTTCGCCGCGATCTCCGCCAGCCGCCGGGCATCGGGCGCCCGCACGTCGGGCGACTGCTCGGGGCGTCCCAGCCGGGCGAGCTTGCTCCGCCCGCCCTCGTTGTACGGGAGGATGTCGATCCGCCGGACGCCGTCCAAGGAGGACACGAACTCGCCCGTAGCCATTATATTCGCCTCGCCGTCGTTCATGCCGGGAATAATCGGCATCCGCATGACCATCGGCTTTCCCAGCCGGGCGAGCTTCCGGAGGTTCTCGACGATCAGCTCGTTGCCCACGCCGGTCAGGCGCTCGTGCGCGGCGGCGTCCACGTGCTTGACGTCGCACAGCAGCAGGTCGATTGCCCCGAGCAGCGGCTCGATGACCTCCCACGGCGCGTGGCAGGTCGTGTCCACCGCCGTGTGGACCTCGCGGCCCTTGCACAGCGCCAGCAGTCGGCCGAGGAACTCCGGCTGCATCAGCGGCTCGCCGCCGGAGAACGTCGCCCCGCCGCCCGACTCGTCGTAGAAGATGACGTCCTTGACGACCTCGGCCATGACCTCGTCGGCCGTGACCGTCCGCCCGACGATCTCCAGCGCGCCGGTCGGGCATGCCTCGACGCATTGGCCGCAGAACACGCACTTCTCCGGGTCCACGACCGGCCGGCCGGCTGAAAGCGTGATCGCGCCGCGCTCGCACGCCTCCGCGCACGACCCGCAGGCAACGCAGCGGCCCTCGCGCCACGAGTGCTCCGGCGAATGGAGAACGCCCTCGGGGTTGTGGCACCACGGGCAGCGCAGCGGACAGCCCTTGAGGAACACCGTCGTGCGGATGCCCGGCCCGTCGTGGATGGCGAACCGCTTGATGTCGAAGATCACGCCGGTCAGCCCGCCCCGGCCCTCTGCGGGAAGGGATTCAACCACCTCGGCCGACGGCTTGCTCGCTCCAGCCATGTCATCACGCTCAATCGTACACTTCACGGCCAACGCGGCCGCCACCACATAGCATACACGATATCTCGATCGAACGCTTGACGATGGGCCGGAACGTGCTAAACTCATGGGAGTTCGCGGCAGGAGTGGGGTTTGCTGTGTGACCTCGTTCGTTCTCTTGCCTGGATGGAGTGTTCTCTTCAGACGGAGGGTCGGGTGTCAGAATATCGGAAAGGAGGCGCCCATGGCATTCTCACGCCACAGTCAGGAGAATGACCGTCCGCTCCTGGAGGCCCTCGAGCCGCGGCTGCTGCTGAACGGCCAGATCGACTACGTGGAGGTCTTCCGCTGCATCGACTTCGAGCAGCCGGGCCCCGGCGACGACGAGTATGAGTACGACGTCGTGGTCGAGGCCGAGCAGCTCACCGGCCTCCAGCTTACTACGCCTTGGGGCCAGGAGGTTGACTCGGGCGACTACCTGCCTCCCGGCTGGGCCGGGGAGGAGTTCGAGGAGTCTTTCCCTGCCGAGGGGTTCTCGCTCGAAGCGGGCACGGACGACGGGCACCGGTTCATCTACATCGAATGGGACTATCTCCCCATGGGCCAGTGGGAGTCCCTGGACACCGGCGCGACCGACATTACGGCCATGTACGTCGGTGGAAGCTGGACGGGGTCGGTTGACTTCAGCCAGGTGGACCAGCCGATGCAGGAGCTTATGTTCACCTACCCGATCCACGGCCAGACGGACGTTCCGCTGCTGCCCACGATCCGTTGGCAGCCGTGGGTCTTGCCGCCCATCGGCGACGGGATCGAGGTGTCCATCATAGACGTACCGAGTAGCGAGGAGCTCTACGGGGCCCACCTCCCGCCCGACGCGACCGAGTGGACGGTTCCGGATTATCTGGACCCCGGCACCGAGTACGACATGGAGGTGGACTCCTACCACCACGCCGTCGTCAACGTGAACGGCGTGAACGTGGACGTCCGGGCCGAGACCGAGAGCGACGTCGAGGTCACGACCGCCGAGGCCGGCGTCACGTGGGTCGAGGTCGGCCGAGCAATCGACTTCGACACGCCGGGCGACCCGTCCGATGATACCTACTCATACACATTGGAGTCCAGCGGCAGCGGCCTGACTCGTCTACAGCTCACCACGGCCTGGGGCGAGCAGTTCGACTCGCAGACGTTCCTCGGGCCGGACTGGCGCGGCGAGCAGTTCGAGTACGATGACGGGCGTCTCAGCTTCGAGGCCGGAACGGGATCGGAAGGCCGCCAGTGGGTCGACGTCGAATGGGACGGCCTGACCATCGCCGAGTGGGCCGACGTGTTCACGTACGACACGGCCGTCACCGTCAGCTACCTCGGCGGAAACTGGACCGGAGCGATCGACTTCAGCTCCGTGACCCAGCCGACGCAGCAGCCGGTGCTGACCTCCCCCGTCCACGGCGAGACGGACGTGCCGCTGTGGCCTACGCTCCAATGGGAACCGTGGCTGGCGCCGAGGCCCGGGGGTGGAATCGAAGTGGGGCTGATCGACCGGGCCTCGGACACCGAACTCCTCTGGGACGTCCTGGCGGGCTACGCGACCGAATCGACCGTGCCGGGACCTCTGGTCCCCGGCACGGACTATGAAGTGGAGTTGATGTTCTTCGATGAAGCGGTCGTGCCGATGAACGGCATCGACGTGGTGATCTCGGCGGAGACCAAGAGCGATCCCTGGTTCACCACCGCCGAGAGCGGCGTGGCGGAGGTGTCGGTCGAGCGCGCCATCGACTACGAAACGCCGTACCTGTCCGACGACGGCTTCATGTACAGCGTCGAGGTAAGCGGCTATGGGGTGACCCACGCGCTGATCATCACCCCGTGGGGCGAATCGGCCGATACGGACGACCTCCTGCCGCCGGACTGGAACGGCCTCGACGAGATCGAGGTCACGCGCGGGGCGCTGGAGCTCGAGGTCGAGATCGACGGCGACAGCGGGCTGGCCTGTTTCGACTTTGACTGGCGATGGCTGAGCGATTCGCAGTGGGCCGACCTCGACAGCGGGCAGACCTCCATCACCATCGAGCACGGCGTGAAGGACGTCTGGAGCGAAACTCTCGACTTCGCCGACGTTGTCCAGCACGACCGCGAGCCGAGCCCGACCAGTCCTACGCCCCGGAAGATCGAGCCCGGCTCCTTGACCGTTGAGTGGCCCCTGTGGGCGGACGCGCCGGCCGGCGGGTCGATCGGGCTGGATATCTGGGAGATCCCTCCGGATTACTCCTGGAGGGACGAGCAGTACGCAGAGGAGGCGCGTGTCCCGGCGTCGGCGACTTCGTGGACGCCGCCGCCGCTGCCGGACTCGGACGGCATCTTCCAGATCGAGATCGAGTTCAGCGACATGCACCACGATACCGCGGACGGCGTGGGCGTTCATGCGGTGGCCTACACGGAGAATGACATATACTTCGTCGTCGGCGGGCCGGAGATGTCCCTCCGCACCGACGGCGTGTCGGGAAGATCGTACTTCCTCACGTCGCGCGGCTCCTGGGAAGGCTCTCAGGCCTTTGCCGAGGCCCACGACGCCGAGCTTGTGACGATCCGCGACGCGGACCTGGAGGCCTGGCTCCAGGGGGAGTACGGCATGGATGAGTGTTTCTGGATCGGCCTCAACGACATCGAGATTGAAGGCGCGTGGGAATGGGTCAGCGGCGAGCCGGTGACCTACACCAACTGGGCGCCGGGTGAGCCCGGCGACTGGTGGGAGGACCTGGACCGCGCGGTCATGAACTGGCCTCGGGGCGATCCGTGGGTGTCCGGAGAGGCAGCCCAATGGTGCGCGATGCGGTTCGACCGAGGCCTCCGCGGCATCGCCGAGACCGCACCCGGCGTCGTGCCGGATGTCTCGGACGACCACGGCAACACGGCCGCCGAGGCCACCCCCATGACCATGCCCGGCGCGATCACCGGCTGGCTGAGCTACTGGGGGGACATCGACTTCTTCAGCTTCCACGCCGAGGTCGGCCAGACCTACGACCTCCGCGCCGATCCCCCGCCGGGGCAGCAGGACCTGGACGACAGCAGGCTGTGGCTGTACGACACGGACGGGCGCACGCTGCTGACGCGGGACGACGACGGTGGAACGAGCGAGCTGGGCAGCCGGATCGTCTGGACCGCGCCGGCAACGGGAACGTACTACCTCGCCGTCGATCCGTGCCACTTCTGCCTCTGGCCGACGGACGAATACGTGGTGACCATCGCCCCCAGCGCTCTGACGCCGGCTGGACCCCTCGCCGTCATGGATCACCCGGCCGAATGGCTGTTTGCGGACGGTGACCGGGTCGTCGCGTGCTCTGAGCGCTTCTACTTCGGGGGCACCTCAGACGACGACGGGGTCGTATATGACCTTCTCGATATGACCGACCCGCTGGCACCTGTTGAAATGGGCGCGTTCTACTGCGGCGACGTGTCCAGCGACCACTTCGACGCGTCGGCCGGCGTCTTCTACTACGTCGATTCCAGCAACGAACGGACGCCGCAGGGCCCGGGGTACTCCGAGCTCGTGGCCATGGACGTCACCGGCGAGGGAGACCCGACGGAGCTGTATCGCGAGGAGGTCTTCGGGGACTACTACGTTGAGGATGGGATCGATATTGCGGACGGGTACCTCTACGCCGCCGTCACGGCGCCCGAGGAGTGGGACGCCTATCTGGATGTCTATCAAATCCCCGACCCGGCCGCCCCGCCGACCGAGCGGGTCGGACGATGCGAGCTCTACGGCTGGGGCTACGACGTGTTTGTTTACGGGGACCGAGTCTACCTGCTCGGCGGTCTGGGCGATATCACGATCGTGGACGTCAGCGACCCGACGGACCCGTTCGTGGCGGGGCAGTTCGAGCCCGACCGGCCCAGGGAAGACCTGGAAGACGTTGTCGAGGTCGGCGATACGCTGCTGGTGAGCTACGGCTGGTCGCTCCGCGCCTACGACGTTGCCGATCCGGCCAACGTGAGCCTGCTGGAAGTTCTAGACCTCGACGGGCGGGCCGACCAGATCGTCCTCCAGGGCGACCTTACCTTCGTCGGCTGCGTCCAGGTCGGGGGCTACGTGATCGACATCTCCGACCCCGCCCAGCCGCAGGTGCTGCACACGTACGTGGTCCCCGGCGCCACCGGCGGCCTGGCGATACATGACGGGCGCGTCTACGTCCCCACCTACGCTTCAGAGACGGCCATCCTCCTCGCCACGCTGGAGGGGGACGCCAATCTCGACGGCAAGGTGAACTTCCTCGACTACCTGATTCTCAAGAGCCATCTGGGCACCTGGAGCGGGGCGAAGCTGGCCGACGGCGACTTCGACGACGACGGCGACGTGGATCGCGACGACTTCGCCATACTGCGTGCCAACTTCGGCCGGCGCCTCAGCCCGCCGACACCGAAGGCGCCAGCGGTCGGCATCGACGAGGCCGCAGACGACGCGGAGACGCCGGTTGCTGCCGAGGAGACCGCCGTCGCGGCGACGGCCTGCCCGGCCGAGCACCTGCCTCCTCTCCCGACGCTCTCGGCAATGCCCGCCGCGCAGCCCAGCCGGGCGCCTGCAAAGCTCCCTCTCGCCCCGCGGGTCCGAGTCGCCGATGTCTGGCACGCTCGCCGCAGCAGAGAATGGACGCGCCCGGGCGCCGCGGGGCCAACCACGGCGGGCATTGAGATGGCCGCCCTGGAAGCCCCGGCTGAGGACAGCCCCGCAGTCGCCTTGGAAACGGCGTGCCTCGACGTCCTTTCCCTCGCCGGAATCCTGCCGATGCCACTGTAGACAAGCGCCGTCGGCCGGCGAGAGACCCTCGCCGTGGTGCCCAAAGGCCTGCGGGCGCGTTCTCCCTGCGCCGACGCCGCTGCGCCTTGGCATTCCGCCCGAAAGATGGTAAGGTGAATGCTGTAGTGTGGCCCCGGGCCAGACCGGCTGCAATCAACTCAGGTCGGTTCGTCGCAGCGGCTCGGCAGGCCGTTACAAGCAGCTCACAGGAGACTCCCATGCCGCAGCGGCCGAAGAGAGACAGCGCGGTTCTCCGGCCGGCACTTGAACCGTTGGAGCCGCGGGTCTTGCTGGATGGGTCCTGGTGGGGGCAGGCGGCCGGGCCGTTTGGCGGTGACGGCATCGAGCTGGAGTACGACCCCGCGTGGATCGCCCAGCCGCCCGAGCCGCCGGGCGACCTGCGCGAAGGCGAGCCTCCGGGGCCGGCCGCCAGCGAGAAGGACTGGACCGGCGTCCTCGACGTGTACGTCGAGCAGGGGCTGCTCGCGTCGATCCAGGGGTCGATCGACACCTACGTCGCGGACCTCACGGCCGAGGGCTACACGGTCTCGGTCCAGGAGTGGTCGGGCCCGGCCGAGGCGCTGCGGGATCACCTGCGGGTCCGGCACGAGACGGCCGGGCTGGAGGGGACCCTCTTTGTCGGCGATCTGCCGACGCTGACGTACACAAACGCCAACGACTTCAACGGCCAGACCGCCACCTTCGTTCACGACCTGTACTTCATGGACCTCGACGGCACGTACGTGCTGAACGACACCATCCCGGACGAGCATTACGACGGCAGCGGCGACATCACGCCGGAGATCTACGTCTCGCGGATCACCACCTCGACGATCACCGCCCTGACGGGCCGGTCGGAGGTGGAGCTGATCGACCGCTACTTCGCCAAGGCTCACGGATACCGCGCCGGCACGCTCACCTACGAGCACCGCGGGATTCTCTGGTCGGACAACGACTGGCGATACACTGATTACTTCATGGCGGGAGACGACCTTTACGAGGACGTCCTCAACATCCGCGACGACGCCGAGACGACCCGCCAGAGCTACATTGACTGCCTGGGCCTCGACTATGAGTCCATCATGTTCATGGCCCACAGCGGCGTGACGAGCCACTCGATACAGAGCCCCGGCGGCGGGACCATCACGAATGCGCAGATTCGCGACCTCAACCCGCGCGAGGGATTCTACAACCTCTGGAACTGCTCGTCGGGCAGGTTCACGGTGCCCGGCAACCTCATCTGCACGTACGTCTACAGCGGCGATTACGGCCTGAACGCCGTGGGCACCACCAAGACGGGCTCGATGCTCGCGTCGTACTACTACTACCAGCACCAGGGGCTCGGCCTCAGCACCGGCCAGGCGTTCCAGCTCTGGTGGTCCGACGCGGGCATCAACACCGACTCGCTCAAGAGATGGCACTACGGCATGACGATGCAGGGCGACCCGACGCTTCGCCCGGCCACCATGGGCGACGCGCGCCTCCTCGCCGACGCCGGGAACGACCAGCAGGTGAGCCCCGGCCAGGAAGTGACACTCAATGGCTCCGGAACGTACGTCGTCGAGGGCGGCGAGCCGACCTGGCTGTGGGAGCAGCTCTCGGGCCCGGCCGTGTCGATCGACAACGCCGATCGGACGATCGCCACGTTCACGCCGGCGGAGATGGGCGACTACGTCTTTAGCCTGACCGTCCAGCTCGGCGAGGTGGTCTCCACGGACGAGGTGACGGTAACGGCCGTGGTGGCGACGCCGACGAGCGTCGATCTGCTGCCCGCAAGCGACACGGGCGGGGCCGACGACGACGACCTGACCCGCCTGGACAACAGCGGCCCGGATACGACACTTCGGTTTCTCGTCGCCGGCACGATTCCGGGCGCCGTGGTCACGCTGTATGCCGACGGCGCGGCCGTTGGAGCCGCCGTCGCCGACGGCGAGACCACGCTCGTTGTCACCGGCGGCGTCCACGCCCTGGCCGACGGCGTTCGCTCGATCACCGCCCGCCAGAGAGAGCCCAGCCAGGATGAATCTCCCGACTCGGCCGCGCTGGCCGTGGAGATCGACACGCAGGCGCCGCAGGTCGTCTCCGCCTGCGCCGCGGGCCCCACACACGTGACCGTCGAGCTCGACGGGCCGCTGAACGTCGCCACCGCCGAGGCGGCGGAGAATTACCGGCTGAACCACGACGCGATCGTGACCTCGGCCGCCACGGGCGGCGATCCCGGCACGGTCGGACTCACGCTCGCCCAGCCGATGGTCGAGGCCTGGGACTACACGCTGACGATCAACAACGTGGAGGATCTGGCCGGCAACCGCATCGCGGCCGGCACGCAGGCGGAGGTCCGCGCCGCCGATCCGAGCCTCCTGGTCTGGTGGAGATTCGACGAGACCGAAGGCGCGGTAGCCGCCGACGCCAGCGGCAACGGGAGGAACGGAGAGGTCGTCGGGGCGACGTGGGCCCCCGAGGGGCGCATCGGCGGGGCGTTGTACTTCCACGGCGACGTCGACTACACCTACGTCCTGGACGACGACGCCGAGGACTACCTCAACGGGCTCGGCGCGATCACCGTCGCCATGTGGATCAAGTCCGAGGAGACGGGCACGGAGCGAGGCTTCTTCACCACCCGCGATCCGCCCGACAAAGAGTGCATGAGCATGCGGTACAACGATCGCGGCGCCAACGGCGGCGCCGACGATACGATGAAGGCATACGTCCAGACGACCGTCGACAAGCACCGCACCGAGGGACAGGAGGACATCCAGACCACCGACTGGCAGCACGTGGCCATGACCTGGACCTCCGAGAGCACCATTCTGCTGTACGCCGACGGGGCGCCGCAGCACCTCAGCTACGACGAGGGCTCCCTCGGCGGGGCCACCTCCGGCACCGAGAAGCTCCTGGTCGGCACGGCCTACAAGCGCACCGACGGCGACTGGTGGGGGCTCATCGACGACTTCCGCATCTACGAGCGGGCCCTCGACGCCGGCGAGATTGCCGCCCTGGCCAACCTCGATCCCCTCGCCCTCGACGACCCCGCCTACCAGGTGGACCAGGGCCACTCGCTGACGGTGGACGCGCCCGGCGGCGTCCTGGCCAACGACACCGATCCCGACGACGGGCCGCAGGCCCTGACGGCGTCGCTGCTGGCCGAGCCGGAAAACGGCGCCGCGACGCTCAACCCCGACGGCTCCTTCGAGTATACGCCCGCCGCCGGCTATTGGGGAACCGACGCCTTTGTCTATCGCGCCTACGACGGGCTGGAATACAGCAGCCCGGCCACGGTGACCATCACCGTTCGCGACACCGTCGCGCCGACGATCGAGGCGTGGCACAGCCTCGCCCGGCACGCAAACGGCGTCGGCGATGCGCTCCTGGAGATTCCCGACGACGGCACGTTCAGCGAGCCGAGGGCAGCCGGCGTCGCACGGCTGATGGTCGAGTTCTCCGAGCCGATCGACCCGACGAGCTTCACGCCGGCGTCCGTCCTGACGGCCGGCAACGGCGCCGACGGCCTGCCCGTGGACCTCTCGGGCGTCGGCATCCTCGCGTCCCTCGCCGAGGGCGGGACGGCCGGCATCATCGATTTCGTTCCGGCCCTGCCCGACGTGGCCAGGTATCGGGTGCGGATCGTGGACGTCACGGACGCGGCCGGCAACCCGGCAACCGGGGACAGCGACCGGGTCTTCACGGCGCTGGCCGGCGACGCCACCGGCGACCTTCGCGTCAACGCCATCGACCTGTCGTACATCTGGCCGCGCCGAACCGAGCAGATCGACGGCGTCACGCCCGAGCAGACCCGTTCGGACGTCAACGTCGACGGGCGCGTGAACGCCATCGACCTGTCGGCCGCGTGGCCGAGGCGCGGGGCGAACATGCAGGACGTCAGCGATCCGGAGCTTCCTTCCGCGCCGCGCGGAGCGACGAAGCCCCTCGGCAGTCCGGGACGGGACAGGCCGGCGGACGTGCTGGCGGCGTCGGCCTGGGCCGTCGGCGACGCTGTGGCCGAGCCGGTCCTCCGCCCCGGCCACGACCGACGAGAGAAGTACGCGGCATCGCCGACCCCGCCGGCC
Organism: uncultured Planctomycetaceae bacterium; assembly: GCA_964427875.1. Taxonomy (GTDB): domain Bacteria; phylum Planctomycetota; class Phycisphaerae; order SM23-33; family SM23-33; genus CAYRVX01. Next base: position 67,742 of record CAYRVX010000012.1, on the reverse strand, counting down.
GAGCCCCTTCACGTGCCGCCAGCCGGGGCCCGCACGGATGCCCCCACTCCGCAGCCGATCATCTCAGCCGCCGAGACAGCTTCTCTCGAGGCGCCGACCGCGGAGGTCCCGAAGGCCGCCCTGGTGACGGACTGCCTCGACGTTCTCTCGCTGGCCGGCCTCCTGCCAACGGCCCTGTAACGCCCCGGCCAAGGCAGCCACTGTTCAGCGCCAGCCGGCATCCTCCCCGGAATCCGTTCGATCCATGGCGGCGAGGCCGTATGATGATCGAATACCGGCAGTTCGGGAGATTTCAATGAAGACGCGTGGCGGACTTGCAGAACGGTGGATTTTGGCGGGCGTGCTGGCGTGGGCGTTCGTGGGCGAGGCGACGGCGCGCCAGGCGAATGGCGAGGCCGTGAAGTTCCTCCTCGCCGACGTGAAGGAGATCGCCGCGCCGGGCGTGCCCGGGCCGCTTTGCGTGTTCGGGCCGCGAGCATTCGTGGTCGTCGCGGCCGACAGCGGCAAGGGCGTTCGCGAGCCCGTCGTGGCGGCGGCAAGTGCCAAGGCCGGGCGCGTCGTGGCGTTCGGCCACACGGGGTACTTCGACCGCGGCGCGCTGGCGTGGGGAGACACGGGGCGGCTGGTGACCAATGCGACCCGTTGGGCCGCGGGGAAGCAGGACGGCCCGGCCTCCGCCGTGCGCGTGGCGGTCCACCGGCAGCGAAGTCTGCTGGGCATGCTCGGCAATCAGCAGTTCAAGGCCGAGGCGTTGGACGGCGCCGGCTGGGCCGGCAAACTGAAGCCCTTCGACGTGCTCTGCATTCAATCCGCGGTCCTGACCGCCGCTGCCGATCGGGCGGGCGTGCGGAAGTTCGTCGAGGACGGCGGCGGGCTCCTCATCGCCGGGCTCGGCTGGGGGTGGCTCCAGTTGAACGGCGGCAAGAGCCTTCAGCGAGACCATCCGGGCAACCGACTGCTCGCCCCCGTGGGGATCGCGTGGTCGGACGGCTACTTGAGCAAGGCCGCCTCGGGAGGCTTCGCCGCGGGCCGGGGCCCTTCGAAGCTGACCCACGCCGCCCGTGCGCTGGAGGCGCTGGTGGCCGACGCGGATGGAAAGGCCAAGCTCCCGGTGGAGCAGTCGGTCCAGGCCGGGGCGGTCGTCTCGCGGGCCGCCCGGTCGCTTGCGCCCGAAGACGCGCTGCTGCTGCCTCGATTGCGCCGCCTGACCCAACAGAGCGCAGCCAGGGCGATCCCGTCGGCCGGGAAGCCGCTGAAGCGCGACCGCGCCCTGGCGCGAGTGCTGCTTACTTGGCAGTTGAACGAGACAAGGCACCTGCCGCCGGAGCGAATCGGCGCCCACCCGGCGGCGGGGGAGTTTCCCGGGCCCGTGCCCGCCGACGCCAGGCGTGTGACGCGGACCGTGCGGATCGACACGGCCGTGCCCGACTGGCACGGCACGGGCCTGTACGCTGCGCCCGGCGAGGTCGTCACCGTGGAAGTGCCCCCGGCGGCGGCGGGGAAGAAGCTGCGGCTCCGCATCGGCGCCCACAAGCACGGGCTGTGGGACAAGGACTCCTGGCGGCGCTGCCCGAGCGTGCTGCGAGTGTATTCGCTGTCGCAGCCGGTCACGCGCTGCGCCAGTGCGTTCGGCGGGCTGCTGTACATAGACGTGCCGGCCGGCTGTCGGCTCGGCGCCGTCAACGTCAAGATCGCCGGCGCGGTCGAGGCGCCCTACTACGTCCACGGGGAAACCGGCCTCAAGGAGTGGCGCGAGACCATCCGGGACCTGCCGGCCCCCTGGGCCGAGCTGGCGACCAGCAAGGTGATCCTGACCGTGCCGTCGGAGGCCGTCCGGAAGCTCGACGACCCCGCGGACCTCATGAGATTCTGGGACGACGTCGCGGACGCCTGCGCCGACCTCGCCGCCCGCCCCAGGCGGCGCCGGCGGCCCGAGCGGTACGTCGCGGACGTGCAGCTCACGGCCGGGTACATGCACGCGGGCTACCCCATCATGACCCACCTTGACATGCCGCCGGTCATGGTGGACAAGGCCCGGATGATGTCCAACGGCCACGGGGGCGTCTGGGGCCTGTTCCACGAACTGGGTCACAATCACCAGTCGCGGGATTGGACGTTCGGGGGGACGGGCGAGGTGACGGTGAACCTCTTCACGCTGTACGTGTTCGAGAAGGTGTGCGGCCTGCGGGCCAAGGCGCGTCCGGGCCTGTACGGCCGGCGGCGCGCCGGGAAGATCAGGGCCCATATCGACTCGGGGCGGGACTTCGCGAAATGGAAGAGCGATCCGTTCCTCGCGCTGCTGATGTACATGCAGATGAGGGAGGCCTTCGGGTGGGACGCGTACAAGAAGGTCTTCGGGGAGTATCGCAAGCTGCCGGCAAGTCGGCGCCCGAAGAACGACGCCGAGAAGCGGGACCAGTGGATGGTGCGCTTCAGCCGGACGGTCGGAAGGGACCTCGGGCCGTTCTTCCGGGCCTGGGGCGTGCCCACCTCCGAGGCGGCGAGGGCCTCGACCGCCGGGCTTCCCGCGTGGATGCCCGAGGGCCTCGCCCCCAAGGGCGCCGATCAGTAGTCCGGCGGCCGCTCGATGCCGTCGGGGCGCTCCTCGTCGATGGGGCTGGCGCTTCGGCGAAGGCCTCGCAGCTCCTGGCGCAGGGCGAGCACCTGCACGTTCAGCTCCTCGACGGTCTCATCCATCCTCGCGACGGTCTTTTCCAGGAAGGCGACCTTTTCTTCCAGCCTGATGATCCGCTCGTCCATGTCCCGTTCCTTTTCCCTTTGAACCCGCAGAAGCCGCCAGTAAGCTGATCTTTCGTGACCCTGCTGTCCAGCTTTCCCAGGAGCGTTGCACATCCGTGACACGGCGGCGAGCGAAAGTCTCCGACAGGCCCACCGGGGCCGGCAAGCCGGCGGCGCCGGCCGACAGCCCCGCCCGCCCCGACGATCTGCCCGGTCTGCTGGCGAGACACTGCCGCAGCCTGGGCGCCGATGGGGGCGCAATCCTGCGCGTCGCTCGAGACGGGCGCGTGGATATCCTCGCCGTTTGCCCCCCGCCGGAGAAGGGGGCCGAGCCGCCGGCGTGGCTCAGAGAGGCGCTGGTCTCGGCCGACGAGGTGCTGGCGGGCGGCTCGATCACCACCAAGGGGCTTCACGAGCCGGAGGAGCTTTACGGCCAGCAGGCGCGGCGGCACCTGGTGATGGCGCCGGCCCCCGGCGGCGGGGCCGCTCGCGGCCTGGTGGCCTTCGTCAAGGAGACCGCCGACCCGGACGCGCTGGCGGGGGACGTGCGCCGGATGGAGATGCGGGTCCCGGCGCTGCATCTCTACGGCCTCCACGTGACTGCCGGCGAGACGCGGGGCGCTTCGCCGCGGCTGGCGCCTGCGATGGCCTCCCTGACGGCCGTCAACGAACACGATCGCTTCCTCGCCGCCGCCATGGCGTTCTGCAACGAACTTGCCTCTCGCTGGTGCTGCGAACGGGTCAGCCTGGGCTTCCTGAAGGCCCACTACGTCGAGCTGGGCGCGATGAGCCACACGGAGAAGTTCAGCCGCAAGATGCAGGCCGTCCAGCTCATCGAGGCGGCCATGGAGGAATGTCTCGATCAGGACGTCGAGATCGCCTGCCCCGCCGGCGACGAGGCCGACTTCGTCAACCGCGACGCCCGCGAGCTGTCGGCCCGGGGAGGGCGAACGGCCGTGCTGTCCCTGCCGCTTCGCCAGGCCGGGCGGGCGGCGGCCGTGGTGACCCTGGAACGGGCACTCGACAATCCGTTCGACGCCGAGGAGATCGAATCGCTGAGGCTGACCTGCGAGCTGTGCGCCACCCGGCTGGTGGACCTCCGCAAGCGGGACCGCTGGATCGGCGCAAAGGCGGCCGAGGGCGCCCGTCGAGGGCTCGGCGCATTGATCGGCCCGAGATACACCTGGATGAAGCTGCTGGTCGTGCTTCTGGCGGGCGGGGGGCTCTACGCGGGCCTGGCCACCGGAGAGTATCGGATCGAGGCGCCGTTCGTACTGGAGGCGGCCAGGAGGCAGGTGCTGCCCGCCCCCTTCGACGGCGAGATCGAGGACGTGCACGCAGCCATCGGCGACGAGGTGCGCCCGGGGCAGGTGCTCGGCAAGCTCAAGACCGTCACCCTCGAGCGCCAGGCCAACGCCGCGAGGGCCGAGCTGTTCGAGTACCGCAAGCAGGCGGACGCGGCGCGGGGGGAGAAGAAGTGGGCCCAAGCCCAGATGGCCGCGGCGAAGGCGAGGCAGTTGACCGAGGAGATCCAACTGCTGACCGAGCGTATCGAGAAGGGGAGCATCAAGGCGCTGATCGCCGGAACGGTGGTCGCCGGCGACCTGGAGCGGTTCGTGGGGGCGTCGGTCGAGAAGGGGCAGGTCCTCTTCGAGATCGCCCCGATCCGCAGCCTGCGGGCCGAGCTGTCCGTGCCGGAAGATCAGATCGCCGACCTTCTGGCCGCCAGGCGAGACGGCGAGGTTGGAGGCAGACTTGCCGCCGCGTCGTACCCCCAGGAGAGAATCGACTTCGTCGTCGACCGGATCCACCCCATGGCCGAGGAGGTCGACGACCAGGCGGCGTTCGAGGTCCGCGCCAAACTGGCCAGGACCTGCGACTGGATGCGCCCGGGCATGGAAGGGATCGCTCACGTCTCACTCGGGCGGCGGCGGCTGGCGTGGCTGTGGAGCCGACGACTGGTGAACTGGCTCCGCCTGTGGCTGTGGTTGTAGCTTCCGGGAGCCGAGCGTGGCGAGCGAGGACCGCACATTCAGCGAGTCGTGGTACCGCGTGGCTGAACTTCGGCCGCGGCTTCGGGCGACCGTCCAGACCAGTCGTCAGCACTTCCGCGGGCGGATCTGGCACGTGGTGCAGGACCCGACCAACAACAGCTTCTTTCGCCTGCACCCGGCGGGGTATCGTTTCGTGGCGATGCTCGACGGGCGGCGGACGGTCTCGGCGGCGTGGCGGTCGTGCCTGGATACGCTCGGCGACGAGGCGGTGACGCAGAATGAGGCGATCCAGGTCCTCGGCCAGCTCTACGCCGCCAACCTGCTTCAGGGGGACCTTCCTCCCGACGCGGAGGGCCTCTTCCAGCGATACCGCAAGCGCAGGAGCCGCGAGGTCAAAGGCCAACTGGCGAACTTCCTGTTCCTCCGCGTCCCGCTGTTTGACCCCGATCGGCTGCTGAACGCCCTGTTGCCCGTGGCGGGCCTGGCCTTTACGCCCGTGGGGTTCGTGGTGTGGCTGGGCGTGGTGATGGGCGGCGCGCTCCTCGCACTCGGCAGTTGGCGGGAGCTCACCGGCCAGGCCGAAACGCTGCTCAACGCCAAGTACCTGGCCGGGAACCTGCCGCTGATGTACGGCGCGTTCGTGCTGGCGAAGGTCTTCCACGAGTTCGGTCACGCGTTTGCGTGCAAGAAGTTCGGCCGGCGCCAGCGTGCCGGGGGCGAGGTGCACGTAATGGGCGTGATGTTCCTGGTGTTGGTGCCGATGCCCTACGTGGACGCTTCCAGCGCGTGGATGCTCCGCCGGAAGCTTCACCGGGCCATCATCGGCGCGGCGGGCATGATGACGGAGCTGGTCCTGGCGTCGGTGGCGGTTGTCGTCTGGGTCTGGACGGCCGGCGCGGCGGAGCCCTGGCAGCGCGGCGTCCACGCGGTGGCCTTCAACCTGATGTTCATCGCCAGCGCCGCCACGCTGCTGTTCAACGCCAATTTCCTGCTGCGCTTCGACGGGTACTACATCCTCTCGGACCTGCTGGGGATTCCCAATCTCTCGGCGCGGTCCCGCCAGTACGTCAGGTACCTGGTCAAGCGGTTCGCCTGGGGCGTTCGCCGGGCGCTCAATCCCGCCAACTCGCCGGGCGAGGCCGTCTGGCTGACCGCGTATGGCGCCGCGGCCACGGCGTTTCGGATCTTCATCTGCGTCAAGATCCTTCTCATGCTGACGGAGCGGTTCTTCTTCGTCGGGGTGGTGCTGGCGGCGGCCGCGGCGGTCGTGTGGGTGCTGGTCCCGCTGGGCAGGTTCGTTCACTATCTGCTTGCCAGTCCGGAGCTGGCACGGGTGCGCATCCGGGCACTGGCGGTCACCGTGCTCCTCGGGGGGGGGCCGGCGGCGGCGCTTGGCCTCGTCAGCGCCCCGGACCGCTGGCGCATTGAAGGGGTCGTCGAGCCGGCGCGAATCGCGTTCGTGCACGCCGGGGCCGACGGCTTCGTCCGCCACGTCTTGCCGTCCCAGCGGCGAGTCGCACCGGCGGATCCCAACGGGTCCGGGACCGCCCTGCTGATGGCGGCCGAGAATCGCGAGCTTCAGGTGCAGTGGCGCAAGCTCCACCACGAGCGCGACGTGCTGGAGGCGCGGCAGAGGATCGCTCGCCTCAAGAGCACAACCGATTCGCGCTACCTGGCGATGGTGCAGATACTCCAGGAGGACCTCGACGACCTCGCCCGCCAGGAGGAAATGCTTCGCCAGGAGATCGCGGCCCTGTCCGTCGAGGCGCCCTTCGCGGGCACGTGGGTGTCCAAGCGGGCCGAGCGCCTTCAAAACGCCTACGTTCGCCGCGGCGAGCAGGTCGGCCTGGTGGCGAGTCTGGACGACGTCGTGATCCGCGCCAATCCCACGCACCGTCTGGCCGGCATGCTCAACGCCGAGGCAGACAGGACCGTTGAGATCCGCCTGGTCGGCCGGCCGGCAATGACGATTCAGGGCACATGGAAGGACCTGCCGGCCGGACGAAGAGGCCAACCATGGACGGCGCGGCCCCAGGCCGGCCAGATCGCCCGGCCACGGGACGACCAGGAGATGATCGAACGGGAATTCGGCATAGAGATCGCGCCTGTCGGCCCCGGCTGTGAGACTCTCCTTCCGGGTCAGCGGGTCTTCGTGCGATTCCGGATGCCGCCCAAGAGCCTGCTGAGCCAATGGTGGCGCTCGCTGCGGCAGTTGGCCCAGCGGAGGTTCCGGATCTGACCGTTCGGGCCCGAATCAACGCAAGGGTTTTTACCAAAGACTCTTATGCGAACAAGCCCCGTGGATGTCACGGCGAGTCCAGGGGCAGCGACGGACGAGAACGCCACCCTCGCCGCCCCTGGCGGCCGCTGGCGGGCCGGCCGGCGTCCCGGAGGAAACCAATCCACAATATATGTTCGCCTTTCCCGGATTTGCCACTTGACGAACGGGGGATATCGTGTAGAATAAGTCTTGAGGTGCAGCCTTTGCTTAATGGGCAGACTGCTCAAATCTGTCCCATGCTCAGAAGGGCTGAAGGATAACAAGAGAGGAGAGTGCTCAGATGCTCATCAGGAGAGGGCTTCGTCTACTTATACTGTTTCTACTCATCGGTTCGTTGGGCGCTGCTGCCTGGGGGGCTCCCATCACGGGCTACAGGGAGTACTGGTTCCCGCAAGTGCCCGTCACCTACAACGCCAACGACCAGGGCACCTTCGAGATAGATCAGATCCCCCCGCCACCACCGGCGTACAATTGGGATTTCATGTTGATCGAGGTGAGGGCGTATGCCATGGGGGGAAGCAACATCCTCGATAACGAGAGGGACCTGCCTTCCACGGCCACAGTGACGGTCGCGATGGGCCTCGACTACCTGAGGATTCCGGAAGCCGCGGTGCTCCAGACCCCCAACCTGGCCCGGGGTCCGAGAATACTCGACTGGGACGCCATGCTGGCCGAGAAGTCGAACGAGCCGATCGCCAGCGACGCGGATGATACCGACCCGGGTGGTACCCCTTACGAACTGCCGGCCGGGCAGGGCCCCGGACGCTGGGACCCCCCCGGGCTTAGTCCCCGGTTCTGGATCAACCCCAATTTTGCCGGCGTCGACAGCGTGGCGGCCTTCGGAGACCCGGACCCGAACAACCACACAATCGCCGACGCCATGATTCTTGAGAGAATCGTCGGGGACGATCCCGACGGCTTCATGGGGACAGGGACGATCGAGTGGGAGTTCGACAGCAGAATGGCGAGCGGCCACAATGCAGGCGTGGCCCCGATTGTGGGCGACGCCCAGGCGCCGCAGTTCTACTTCCAGATCATAGAGCAGTGGGAGTTCTCCCCGGAGCCCAGCTCCCTGGCGCTGGTGGGGGTCGGCATCGTGGCGGTCCTATCGCGGCGTCGCAGGAGGAGGCGGATTCGCGGCTAAGCGGGATCCGAGCCCCGCACAACGGGACGATCTTACGCGGCGGGCGGTGGACAGAGGACCGGCCGCCGCGTTTCTGCGCGCACGCGCCCCGCGAGCCCTTGGGAAAAATCAGCAGGTTTTTACGTTGAATCCGTCACGGGGGTCGCGTTATGTTCCCGGCGTTGTTGGACCATGCGTGGTATCAGGAACACGGCCGGAGGTGGCCCGCAACAGGACGGACCTCCAAGCGCTCGCAGCAATCCTCGGAAAGTCGCGGCCTTGGGGTATCTGGCGAATCACGTTTTTCGGCCACTTTTTCCTTTCCCGTGGCCGCAAGCAGTGCGGATAATTGGCCCAAGCTTATTCGGGCTACAAGGCAGGGCTCGTGGTGAACGGTCACGGACACTTATAGACACACACAAGAGGACGGAACGTGGCAAGCTCAAGGCTATTGTTCGAGAGTTTGGAGAGCAGGCTCCTGCTGAGCGGGGTGACCGCGTCGGAGTCGCACAGCGTGGCGAGCCCGACCGCTTTTGCCGGCGACGATTCCACGATGTATCCACCCGTTGAACTGCCGAAGTTCGACACGCAAAACGGAGAGAGGACGCTGCTGTCGGTCAGGCTGGTTGTGAAGGGCACCGCGACCGGCGGCTATTCCGTCGTGGATAGTGAGGATGTCGTGGCGTCGCCCGTGGGAGGGGGGCCTGACGTAACGTGGGTGCTGGTGGGCACGCAGATCGATGTCCAGTCGGCCGTCGTGAACCCGCTGCAATTGACGCTGCAGCCGCAGCAGTTGAGTTACGGCCCGCTGGCAGTCGATGAGGGGGCGCCCCCGGCCGAGAACCCCGATCCGGACTTCGGCATCGACCCCTTCGGCCAGTGGGAGGTCAGTGACCCGGACAGCCTGCGGCTGGTGGGCACACCGACCACGGACGTGGAATACGATGCGAAGAGCGCTCCGGGGGACGACCTGTCGGGCTACATCGCCGTCCCCCCGGTGGATACCTTTCTGGTCCTGACGTTCACCAGCAGCTCCTTGAACAATCACTGGTCGGACGTGGCGAGCGGGTACATATCCAGCCCGCAGGAGTTCTGGTTCGTCGCGACCATCGTGTACACGTACGAGCACTTGCCGCCCGGCGAATTCACCCGCTTCAGGTGGGGCGCTTTGCCCGAGCCCGAGCAGCCGGCCCCGACGGCGCATGATCTGCTTTACAGCGGGACGGCCGAGCCGGGCTCGACCCTGGAGGTCAGCGTCTACGGCGTGGGCGGCGAGCTGCTCGGCGCCAACTCGGTCATCGTTGATGCCGGCGGGAACTGGCAGGCGGGCTTTCCCGGCGTGGGGGCGGTCGACCAGCCGTACGCCGTCCAGCTTCGCCAGTACTACGCCGGCTACGGCCCGTTGGCGGACGCCGGCTACAACCTCCGAAGGTACTTCGCCCCGGCCCTGCTGGGATGGGAGTACGCATCGGAATACGTCTCGGTCGAGAACGTCTCCGGCAGCCGGTCGCTGGAGGTCTCGATGGACGCGCTGTACCGCAGCAGCGTGAATCCGATCCTGCTCGGCTGGCACGCCTACCCGTACGAATTCCTCAGTGCGCCAGCCACGGCGAGCGGGACCTGACAAACGGCAAGATGGCCCGACGGCCGGACGGAGCCGCCGATCGGGACACATATGCACGGACAATTCAACTTCGGACGTTCTGGATTCGGTCCGAATTCGGAAGATCAGGTTGTTCAACCAGGTTGAGGAGAGCCCAAAAATGAAACGTTGCTCGATCACAGCGACACGAGCGTTTCCGCTGCTCGTCATGGCGGGGTGCCTTTTGCTGGCGTCCTGCAGCGCCTCGTTCGAGGCGGAAGACAGGGCGTTCAGCCGGGCCACTCAGCAGCGCCTCGCCAGCGGATTCCAGAAGCAGATCGCGACGCTTTCCGCGGCGGAGAAGCAGCTTCCGGCCGTGGGCAAGGCCGCGAAGATCCCGGGCAGCTTCACCCCGTGGTGGCGCAAAGGTGTCTCCGCCAAGCTGTTTGCGGACTCCGAGCCGGCCAACCAGGCCCTGGACGACCTCTTCGCGCGAGCGATGAAGCACTCGGCGCAGATCAAGGTCTTCAGCGACATCCCGCTGATCCGCGAGACGGGCATCCAGGAGGCCCGAGGCCGGTTCGACCATCACGTGTTCGCCGAGACGGCCTACGAGTACGGGGACGAGCCGGTGGGCGATCTGTTGAAGGGCGTCATGGGGGACCGGTTCAAGGAATGGCACCACTCCCTCGAGGTCGGCGTCAAGCAGAAGACCCTGACCGGCGCGGACGTGAAGCTCTCGCAGCGACTCGACCGCACCAGCAACAACTCGATCTACTTCGTTCCGGATCACCAGGCCGCGGCCGTCCTGGCCCTTACGGTCATCCAGCCCCTGCTGAAGGGCGGAGGCATCGAGTACAACCGAAGCTGGATCCGGATCGCCAAGTTCGACAGCGAGATTGCCCGCAACGAGTTCATTCGCCAGACGGAATCGCACCTGCTCCAGATCTGCCGGGCCTATTGGAACCTGTACCTCTCGCGGGCCCTGTGCCTCCAGAAGAAGAAGCTGCTGGCCGACACGGCCGACGTGGTCGCCAAGCTCGAGAAGCGCAAGGACATCGACGCGATACAAAGCGAGCTCATGCGGGCCAGGGCGGCGGTGGCCAAGCGCCGGGCCGACCTCGTCCGGGCCGAAATGGGCATCAAGAACGCCGAAGACCGCATCAAGGCGCTCGTGAACGACCCCGATCTGCTGGCGTCCACGAAGACCGAGCTCCTCCCGGCCAGTGGGCCCAGCATCAAGGAGCTCAAGATCGACATGAAGGACGCCGCCGCGACGGCCCTGGAAAACCGCCCGGAGATCGCCCAGGCGTTCCTCCAGCTCAAGACGGCCGCCATCCGCAAGAACATGTCCAAGAACGAGCTCCTTCCGCAGTTGGACCTGATTCTCGAGACCTCCATTGCCGGGCTCGACAAGGCCGGGCGCATCACCGACGGCTGGGACAACCAGTGGCACGGCGCCCAGCCGGGCTTCCTCGTGGGGCTGCGGTTCGACTTCCCCATCGAGAACAACGCCGCCGAGGCCCGCTTCAAGAGGCGCAGAATCGAGATGAGGCAGCAGCTCGCCCAGATCCAGACCACGGTGGACACCGTCCTGCTGGAGGTCAAGATCTCCGCCAGGGAGCTGGCCACCAGCCACCGCGAGATGAACAGCCGGTACGAGTCGCTCCTGGCCGCCCAGGAGGACCTGCGAGTCCTTCAGAAAAGGTGGGAGTCGCACGCCGGGGCGGCCAACAAGCCCGCCATCGGGTACTTGCAGCTTCTCATCGAGGCCCAGGACCGGCTGGCCCAGGCCGAGGAGAACTTCGCCCGCGCCACCGCCATCTACAACGTGGCCATGGTCAACCTCCAGCGCAGCCAGGGCACGCTGCTGAAGTACCAGGACCTGAAGGTCACCCGGACCGAGGACCCTCAGGGCCTGCCCGTGCTGAGATTGACCGGGCAGCCCAAGCCGGCCGCCAAGAAGTGATCCGCGGCCCGGCGGGCCGACAACGAAAGACAGCAACGAATCGCTACGAGAGTCTCCGGCCGTCTCGGAGGCTCTCGGGCGTTTCTGAGGCCCGTGGTCGGGCCGGACTGGGATTCCAAGCCATGAAGGTCATGTACGTGTTCGCCCTGTGCCTGGCGGCCCCGCCCGCCGCCGCGGACACCCCGGCCGGGAAGCACGCCGCCGAGCCGATCAAGGCCATCACCGCGCCGAGCGAGGACCTCACGCTGGCCTTCACCCAGCCCGGCAGGATCGCAAAGGTGCTCGTTAGAGAGGGCCGGCACGTCAAGGCCGGTCAACTGCTCGTCCAGCTTGACGACTCCGTCGAACGCGTGCAGTTGTCCATGCTCAAGGCCAAGGCCGATAACATGACCGCCATCAAGGCGGCTCAGTTGCGGCTGGCCCGGAAGCGCGTGGTGCTCAAGAAGGTCCAGGAGGCCTACGACAGCAACGCGGCCCCCGAGCGGGAGCTCGAAGACGCCAGGATGGATGTCCCCATCGCCGAGCTTGACCTGCAACTGGCCCGGTTCAACCACGAGCAGGACAAGGCAAGACACCAGGAGGCGAAGCTCCTCCTGGAGCGCATGCGCCTGCTCAGCCCGGTGGAGGCGGAGGTGGAGCGGGTTTACCGGCGGGTCGGCGAGGCCGTCGGGGTCGGCGAGACCGCCAGGGCCCGCACCGCCGTGGTCCGGCTGGTCCGCGTCGACCCGCTCTGGATCGACGTGCCCACGCCGACCGCCCAGGCCCGCCGGCTCGCCCGCGGACAGGCCGCCCTGGTGCGATTCGCCGAGGCCGAGCCCCCCGTCGAGGCCAAGATAATCCGCGTCTCGAAGGTGGCCGACGCGGCCAGCGAGACACTGGAGGTCCGCCTGGAGCTGCCGAACCCGACCGGGCGGCCCGCGGGAGAGCAGGTCACCGTGCGTTTTGGGGCCGCTGAGAAGGCGGCGCTCGCGCCGAAGGGGGACCGGCCGCCGGCGAAGAAGGGCTCGCAGTAGCCGGCCTTTGCGGTTGGGCTTGGCAAGCGGCCCGGACTCCTTCGAACGCGCGTGGGTTTAACGAAGCGGGCTGCCAGCCCCCCACGCTCTCTGTTGCCCCGGGACGAAGGGAATCGAAAGATGAGACGGCTCGGACTTCACGCCGCCGGCTGGGCGATCCTGCTCGCCGCCGCCGGCACGGGCGCGATCGCCGATGAGATCGACGACCTGGCCGACAGGATCGGCCTCCGCCAGCGCTTCCACGGCTACAAGCCCAAGTTCCACTACACGCAAAAGACCTTCTCCTTCGAGCATCCGGCAGGGGCGAAGCGGCAGATCCTGCGGCTGATCATGGACGGCCAGCGGTACGTCGCGATCATCGCCGACGACCACATCCAACTGCTGGCCTTCACGCCGGGCACGGCCAGAGAGGTGCTGGCCATCCGCAGCGGGAGGTATCATCTCGACAACCTCGTCGGCCCGATCCTGCCGACCGGCGACTTCCTCGAGCAGCGACGCCGATACAGCACGCGGGGCGTTCGGGGGACCCCGCTGACCGACCATTTCCGCGGGGGCGGCTCGGAGATCGCCCTGGTCCGCGCCAGCGAATCCAGCCGCCGCAAGGTCGTCAGCACGTACGTCTTCGGCGTCGACGAGCGATACGGCTACGTGATCGAGGGCACCACGACCGTGCTGTTCAAGAAGCCCGTGGAGGGCGAGAACCGGAAGGCGACGACCCGCGTGTTCTGTCCGAACAGCTACATTCCCTGGCCGAGCCGGTGGGTCTATGACCGCACGGTCTACTGCCCCGGCGGGTCCACCGACTACCTCGGCTGGGTGAACAACACGATCGCCATCGACCGGGCCGACCGCAACAAGAGGCTCTTCACGTGGCGGGACAAGGGCTTCATCGCGTATCTGAACCCGAAGACCGGCTGGAGCCCCTGCCGCACCCGCAGCGACGGCGGCCCCGACGCGCCCATGACGCTCGACAACGCACGCGACATCTTCGAGGTCGCCCTTCCCTTCGTCGACGAGCTGCCGAAGGATGAGGCCGAACGCGAAACCTACACCGCCGTCCACCGCCTCTTCGCCCTGCCTCCCGAGCTCAGCCGGTACGTCCGCGACAACATGAAGCTCCTCAACGTCGGCTCCAGGGCCGTCGTCTGCCGCGTAGGCGACACGGAGGGCTTCGAGGACCAGCCGGTGTCCCTCTCCGAGCCGATCCGGGGCCTTGCCTGGACGGGCAAGCCGCCTGTAGTCACCTCCGAGGAGGTCCACTCCGGCAGGAAGGCGCTGATGCTCCGCGGCGAGTACCGCGTGAACGACCCCCGCCTGATCGCTCAGCCCGACGTCCCGCAGATCCCCCTGCGCCCCAAGGCGACCTACCTCCTGGAGGCGTGGTTCAAGGTCGAGAACATGACCGACCGTGAGCGCACGGACTACCTCGCGGCGTACCGGCAGATGGTCGCCGACCTGGAGAAGAGGAACAAGGAGCTCGTCGAGCAGGGGCAGAAGGAGCTGGAGATCCCCGAATACGTCCGCCCCAAGCGCCACGGGCAGGCGTACATCACCGCCCACCTCTACGAGACGACGCCGCAAGACGGCAAGTGGCTCGTCCGCCAGCAGACGACCGCCGCGTCGGGATACAAGACCGCCTGGCAGAAGGTCAGCCTGGAGTTCACCACGCCGGCCTGGGACCCGTTCGTGTTCATCTCCATCGTCTGCGATTCCGGCACGGCGTTCATGGACGACTTCACGCTGAAGAGGATCCGCTGAGCCACACCGAACCGGCCGGCGAGGCGGCCGTCCCGCCTCGCTCGTTCCGGCGCCTGCCGGCAAAGAATCTGCCGAAACGGTGAATCATTCGCCCGACGACGACGACTAATCCCAAAGGGCCGGAGGCCCCCGGCAATGAAACGAACGCTTGTTTACGTCGCACTGGCGGCCGTGCTGCTGGTCGCACTGGGGCTCTGGATCCGACACGTGGGCAGGGGCTCGTCCGTCGGCGGGTATGGCGGCGCCATAGGGCCCGACTCCGACACGGCGGTGGCCAGGGGAATCCGCCTGATGGGCGTCCAGCCGGCCGGGGCCGACGACCTGCTCGACGCCAACGGCAGGAAGATCGGCGAGGTGTTCTCCCTCCTGGACGATCGCTACCGCTGGACCCGCGGCCATCGCAATCTGCACCGATGTTTCGTGCTCGAGCTGCCCAAGACCGCCGGAGACATCCTCCTTCACGGTCACTTCTCGGTCCGCTCGTCCGTTGAAGGCCGCATGCTGGGCGGCAGCATTGGCGCCCGGCAGGTCAAGCACCGGGGCAAGCGGCTCCTGATCTACGACGTCAGGATGCCCGCGGACTTCCGCGAATCGGGGCTCCTCTCCAACTATGCCGTGCCCGTCGAGAGAGTGGACCTGACCGTGCGATTCTACCACGGCCCGCCGGGCGACTGCCAGGTGAGCTTCTCGGCGCCGTTTGCCCCCGGGCCGACCGTCACCACGCAGGACGGCCATACCTGCACGCTGACGATCAAGCAGCAGGGCGCTAAGCTCTCGCCGGACTTCACCATCTCCGCCAATCGCCGCCTGGACATGAGCGCGCCCGTGCTGCTCTACGACAAGGACGGCAAACGCCACAAGGCCGAGAGACGCGGCTACAGCTCCGGCGGCCGACGCACGACGATGACCTGCAATCTCGGCAAGCTGAGCTGGGACCGTGCCGCAAAGATCGTGGTGGGCGAAGAGCCGCAGCGGAGGACCTTCCGCAACCTCCTGGTCTGCTACCCCGACCGGCCGGACCGGAGGTACGGCGAGCACGTCTACAGGATGGCGAAGGCCCTGGGCCGCTCCGCCGACCAGGTCGCCCGGAACGGCCCGGCCAACACCAGCGAGGCCGTCAAGGTCATGCACCTCGCCCGCGGGAACCAGGTCCGCCGCGTGTGCGACATGCTGCTGGCCCTGAAGCTCGCCGAGCTGCCTGCCGAGAAGCTGGCGGCCGTGCGGGAGACGGCCACGTCCTGGATCGAATCGCCCTCCCCCACCGCCCGGCTCTGCGGCATCAAGCTGGGGATGAAGGCGGGCGGCGAGAAGTTCGTCGCGGCCGCCCTCCAGCTCCTGGAATCCGAGGAGCCCACCATTCGCTCGCAGGCGGCCTATGCCATCCGACGCTACGGCAAGAAGCTTTCGGATCCGGACTTCCGTCGGATCACGCGGATGCTGCTGGCGAAGGACGATCGCTACGTCGTCTCGGGGCTCCTCCGGTGCCTGGCCTCGATCAACACCCCCGCCACCACGGAGGCGCTGCGGGAACTGCTCGCAGCCGAGGAGGACCGTCCCTGGCTGTGGTGGCGAGCCGCCGAGGCGCTGAAGTCCCGCAAGCCCGCCGGAGACCGCGCATCGCTGCCGAAGAGGCTCCGGCTGCGGCTGATCCTCGCCAACGGGGCGCAGAAGGGCGAAGAAGCGCTGGCCGCAGAAGCGCATCGCATGCTGCCGGCACTCCTGACGCCGAAGTGCAGCCGCGTCGATTCGACCACCTTCTGGCGCATCCGCGAGAAGCTGCTGAAACACGCGGACCGACCTGCGGCCACCAAGGCGATGGTCGACTTCCTCCGGGGCGTCAGCACCCGCCTGCATAACACCTCGCACTTCGGGCAGATCGTCAAGCAGCTCAACCTGTGGTACGCGGTGAACCTCGGCGCCCTCGGGTGGGACGTCGACGGCAGCAGCCCGGACGAGCCCAGGAAGGACTGGCCGGCCATCATCGACGAGGTCGTCGGCTGGTACGAGGCCGGCGGGCCCGACCGGGCGGCCCCGACCGCCACGGCCACCTCCCGCAGCACCGCGCAGGCGTCGTGCCGCTTCGGGCCCGCCCGCGAGGAAACGATCCGCGCCCGCCGCGGCGGCGATCCCTCCTACATCGACCTGGACACCTGCAAGCTGCTCGCCGGCCCGAGCGACGTAGACACCCACAGCTACAAAGCGCGCCGGGCCTGGTGCCGGGAGAATGGAATCGACGGGCGCTTGAGCGTCCACTCCAGCGGGGCGAGCCTGGCGGGATATGACCTGACCATCTCCCCGATCCCGGATGCGTGGTGGCAGTCGATCACGCCGCAGCGCATGCGGCAGGCGCTGGCAACGGCGAGCAAGGACAGCCGCCACGTGACGCTCAAGACGGACGAGGTGCGGCGGGCCATATTCTGCTTCGAGACACGCGACGGCGGCAGGGGCCTGCTTCGCATCGTCGAGATCGACCCCTCCGCCGGCACGGTGACCCTTCGCCGCAAGCTGCTGCGGCCGCCCGGCTCCGAAGGCGCCGAGTAGCACGCCCCATCGACCCCGACGCGCCAGGCGTCGGCCCGCGGGAGCCAGACATGCAACTCAAGTCGCCTTTCTCCAAGGGCTTTACATCCCTCCAAAGCGCGGTATAATGCAGGATGCTGCAAGGAGGACGCGCCCTTGCGGTGCGGCGGGCTCCCCCACCTTCAGGGGGGAGTGTTTCGTCACGTGGCAGGCGGCTGAACTCACCAGGAGGCAATCATGAAGAGGGCAGGATCAACCGGGGCACAAGCCCGCCCGGTCCTCGAGGCGCTCGAGCCGCGCCTGCTGCTGAACGGCGCCCTGGAGGTCGTCAGCGTGCTCCCGGCCGCCAACAGCCACGACGCCCCGCCCGAAACGCTCGTCTCGGCCACATGCAACCGCAACATCGATCCGGCCAGCGCGTCGGACGAGACGTTCGTGGTTCACGCCGCCCAGACGGGCACGCTGCTCGGGCCGGGCAACGTGATCGTCGTCGACGGCCCGACGGTCGCCCTGCACCCGTCGGCGCCCTTCCACGCGGGCGAGCTGGTGCAGGGCACGGTGACGGCGGGCCTGGAGTCGCTGGGCGGGCAACACCCGGCCGAGCCGTTCGTCTGGCAGTTCCGCGTCGGAACGTCGAACGGATCGGGCTTCTTCCTCGACAGCGGCCAACTGCTGGCCGGCTTCTCGACCATGGAGGTGGCCCTCGGCGACCTGGACGGCGACGGCGATCTCGACGCGTTCTTCGCCAATCACGGCACTTCCGGAGCGCCGAACCAGGTCTGGCGGAACGACGGGCTGGGCCACTTCAGCGACACCGGGCAACTGCTGGGCGGCTCGTACAGCCGCGGGGTCGATCTGGGCGACCTGGACGGCGACGGCGACCTGGATGCCTTCGTCGTGAACACCCAGTACCAGCCCGACAGGGTGTGGCTCAATGACGGACAGGGGATCTTCACCGGCAACGGGCAGTCCCTCGGCGCCTCGTGCGGCTCGGACGTCTCCCTCGGCGACCTGGACGGCGACGGCGACCTCGACGCGTTCGTGGCGAACGAGTATCCGCCCAGCAACCGCGTCTGGCTGAACGACGGGGCCGGCCAGTTCACCGACAGCGGGCAGAGCCCAGGCACCATGAACTGCTATGACGTCGCCCTGGGCGACGTGGACGGCGACGGCGACCTCGACGCCTTCACGGCCAATGGATACGCCCAGGGGAACGAGGTCTGGCTGAACGACGGGCAAGGGCGTTTCAGCCGCAGCTGGCAGTGGCTGGGCAACTCCAACAGCCGGGGCGTCGATCTCGGCGACCTGGACGGCGACGGCGACCTGGACGCCTTCGTCGCGAACGCCGGCATACAGGGCAACAAGGTCTGGCTGAACAACGGCGCGGGCTATTTCAGCGAGAGCGGGCACCTCGTGGGCTGGTACGACAGCGCGGGCGTATCGCTCGGGGACCTGGACGGCGACGGCGACCTGGACGCCTTCGTGGCGAATCTCGCCCAGTCCAACAAGGTCTGGCTGAACGACGGGCTGGGTTTCTTCAGCGACGGCGGGCAGAGCCTTGGCAATGCATACAGCGTCACCGTGGACCTCGGCGACCTCGACGGCGACGGCGGCCTGGACGCCTTCGTCGCGAATGACACCGGCCACAGCAAGGTCTGGATGAACCAGGGCGCCCCGGCGGTCGTGCGCGTCAGCCCCGCCGCCAACAGCCACGCCGCGCCTCTCGATACGGAGGTCTCGGTGACCTACAACCGGGAGATCGACCCGTTCAGCGTGCCGGGCGCCTTCCACTTCCACGCCGCCCAGACGGGCGCGCTGCGGGCCCCGCCCGGCGTCCTCGAGACCGACGGCGCGACGGTGACGCTGATACCCGCCGAGCCGCTCAAGCCCGGGGAGATCGTGCAGGTCACCGCCACCACGGGCGTGCGCGACGTGACCGGATGGATTCCCTGGCAGCCGTTCGTGTACGAGTTTCGCGCCGCCCCCACCGCCGGCGAGGGCGTGTTCATCGACAGCGGCCAGACCCTGGGCGGCGCCGGCAGCGCCAGCGTCTGCCTCGGAGACCTGGACGGCGACGGCGACGTGGACGCCGTGACGGCCAACGAGAACGGTCGACCCAACCCCATCTGGTTGAACGACGGCGTGGGCGGCTTCACCTTCGGCGGCTCGATAGGGTCACTTGCCCGCGACGTCTGTCTTGGCGACCTGGACGGCGACGGCGACCTCGATGCGTTCCTCGCCCGCCAGTACGCCAACGAGGTCTGGCTCAACCGGGGGAACGGGTGGTTCGAGAACACCTTCCAGCCGCTCGGCTGGTCCTCGACCACCGACGTGTCCCTGGGCGACCTCGACGGCGACGGCGACCTGGACGTATTCTTCGCCAATGACGACGGGCCCAATGAGGTCTGGCTGAACAACAGCATGGGCGGCTTCACCGACAGCGGGCAGCGGCTGGGGGCCCAGAGCAGTCAAGCCCTCGCTTTGGGCGATCTCGACGGCGACGGCGACCTCGACGCGTTCGTGGCCAACGCCGGCGCCGGCTGGGAGCCGGAGGCGGGCAACAAGATCTGGCTCAACGACGGACAGGGCCTCTTCAGCGACGGCGGACAGCTCCTGGGCACCTCCGACAGCAAGGGCGCAGCCCTCGGCGACCTGGACGGCGACGGCGACCTCGACGCCTTCGTGGCCAACGGCTGGCGGGAGGACCAGCCCAACCGCGTCTGGATCAACGGCGGCCAGGCGTGGTTCACCGACAGCGGGCAGCCGGTGGGCAACTCCGACAGCCAAGGCGTCTCGCTCGGCGACCTCGACGCCGACGGCGACCTCGACGCCTTCGTGGCCAATGCCTCGTGGGAGGACCAGCCCAACCACGTGTGGCTGAATGACGGCCACGGCGGCTTCGGCGACAACGGCCAGAACCTGGGCGGTTCCTCCAGCACGGCCGTGGCCTGCGGGGACCTGGACGGCGACGGCGACCTGGACGCGTTCGTGGGCAACTTCATCCAGGCGGACACGGTCTGGCTGAATCACCATCTGCCGGAAGTCGTCGGCGTGAGTCCCCCGCCGGACAGCCACACGGCCGCGCTGACAACGGACGTCTCGGCGACCTACGACGTGGCCATCGACCCGGCCAGCGTGCCGGGCGCATTCGTCGTCCACGGCGGACAGACGGGCACGCTGCTGGTGCCGCCCAACACGATCACCGTCGTCGGGCCCACGGTAACGCTGCGCCAGGCGGGGTGCTTCTTCCCGGGCGAGCTGGTGCAGGCCACCGCCGGAGTGGGCATCCGCGCCTCCGGCACCCAACTGCCGGCCCGGCCGTTCGTCTGGCAGTTCCGCACGGCGCCCCTCGGCGGGTTCGGCACGTTCAACGACAGCCTCCAGAGGCTGGGCGGCTGCGATAGCTGGCGAGTGTCGCTGGGCGACCTGGACGGCGACGGCGACCTCGACGCCTTCGTTGCCAACGGCTTCTGGGCCCAGCAGGCCAACCGCGTCTGGCTGAACGACGGCTCAGGCGCGTTCAGCGACAGCGGGCAGGAGCTCGGCAACCGGGACACCCGGGCCGTGGTCCTCGGCGACCTCGACGGCGACGGCGACCTCGACGCCTTCGCCGCGAACTACGACGGTCCCGACGAAGTCTGGCTCAACGACGGGACCGGCCTCTTCACCGACAGCGGGCAGGGGCTCGCCGACACCATGAGCACGGACGCGTCGCTCGGCGACCTGGACGCCGACGGCGACCTGGACGTCTTCGTCACGACCAGTTGGCGGAACATCATCTGGCTCAACGACGGGCAGGCGGGCTTCAGCGGCATCGCGCTGCACACGGACCACTTCCAGAGCCAGGGCGTGGCGCTCGGCGACCTGGACGGCGACGGCGACCTCGACGCCTTCACGGCCAGTCACGCCGAGCAGCCCAACGAGGTCTGGCTCAACGGCGGGGAGGCCAATTTCGTGAACAGCGGCCAGTTGCTGGGCGATTCCTACAGCAAGGACGTGGCCCTCGGCGACCTGGACGGCGACGGCGACCTGGACGCCTTCGTGACCAACGAGGTCGGCCCGGACAAGGTGTGGCTCAACGACGGGCACGGGACCTTCAGCGACAGCGGGCAGGACCTGGGAGATTACCTCGGCTGGGACGTCTGCCTGGGCGACCTGGACGCCGATGGCGACCTGGACGCCTTCGCCGTCACGCCGGGGCCGCGCAACCGGGTCTGGCTGAACGACGGCCACGGGGCCTTCAGCGAGAACGGCCAGAACCTGGGCGACTCGCCCACCACCGGCGTGGCCCTCGGCGACCTCGACGGCGACGGCGACCTGGACGCCTTCGTCGCCAACGGCGCCGGGCGGGGCAACCAGGTCTGGCTGAACGAGCCGGCCCGGTCCGGGCCGATCTCCGGCTGGGTCTTCCACGACGTGGAAGGCAACGGGCAGTGGGACCAGGGCGACCGGCCGCTGGAGGGGTGGAAGATCTACCTGGACATCAACGTCAACGGCGGGTGGGACGAAGGCGAGCCCTTCGCCCTCTCCAATGCCGGCGGCGAGTACGTTATCGGGGACGTGATCTGGGAAACGTACCTGGTGGCCCAGGAGCCGCAGGCCGGCTGGGCCCAGACCTATCCGGAGGAGAACCACAGTATCCTCGTGACCTCCGGGCCCGTGACGGGGATCAACTTCGCCAACTACTGCGTCCCGGGCGACGCCGACCACAGCGGCGTGGTGGACTTCGCCGACTACCTGGCCTGGAAGTCCTCCGCGGGGACCGAAAGCGGCGCGAAGTGGGGCGACGGGGACTTCGACTTCGACGAGGACGTGGACCGGGACGACTTCGCGATCGTGCGGGAGAACTTCGGCCGGTCGATCGAGGACTTCCAGCCCCCGGCGCCGGCAGAGACCGCGGAGCAGCCGGCCGGCAAGGCACAGCCCGCCAACATCGAGCAGCCCCTCCCGGCCGACGCAATGGCCGCGGCCGCCGCGGTCGGCACGGTCCCCGCCAACGGGGCCGGCAGCGCAGCGTCCGCCTCGACGCCCTCAGCGCCGCCGGCCCAGCCGCAGGCGCCGTTGGCCGCCCACGCGCCCACGCAGGTCGAGCCCCTTCGACCGGCCCGCCGCCGCGACGCCGTCGTCACCGTGCCGATCGAGACCGCCCCAATCGAGGTTACCGGCCAGATGCCTGCCGCGGCCGTGGACGCCGAGATCCCGGACGTCCTGGCCCTGTCGAAGCTCCTCCCGCCAGCGATGGGGTCCGGGTAATCCACCGCAGAGGCGCAGAGCCTCAGAGCTTCTTTTGACCTGAGGATCCGGGGGAGGAAGTTCCCGCCGCTCCGGCCCATCCGAACACTTCCGCCTTCTGACTGCTCCCTGTCCCTTACTTCCGCATTCGGCGATTCGCATCTTGCTTACAGTAAGGGACTTGACCTTTCTCCCAAGCGCGGTATAATCCGGGGAAGTCTAAAGAGGACGCAGGGCTGCGGTGCGGCTGGGTTCCCTCGGCTTTCTCGGGGGAGTCGTTTGGTGACGTGCCGGACCGGGTAACCGAGAGGAGGACCGCCACGAACGAGGCAAGATCGATCCACGTCAGTGCAGGCCCGATCGTCGAATCTCTGGAGGCGCGTCTGCTGCTGAGCGGCACGGCGGCGCACGAGGCGATCGAGCTCTTTCACATTACGCCAGCGGTGTTTATCGAGAACCAAGGCCAGTGGGCCGATTCGTCGGTCCGCTTCGTCCACAGGGGACAGGGCGCGAACATCGCCCACACCGACAGCGGCCCCGTCTTCGAGCTGTTCCGCGAAGTGGCTTCCGGCGAAGACGACGCTAAAGACGCCGCTGCCCTCGCCGGCGTGCCCACCGGCGAATTCGACGCCGAGCCGGCGCGGCTCCAGCGCCTTCGCTTCTCGGCCACGTTCGACGGGGCCAATGCCGTCACGCCCATTGGCCTGGAGCCTTCGCAGACCCGGTTCAACTTCTTCGTAGGCGATCCGTCGGAGTGGCGGGAGAACGTCCCGTCGTATGAGATCGTGGCCTACGAGGGCCTCTACGACGGGATCGACCTGCACACCTGGGGCCGGCGAGATCACCTCAAGTACGAGTTCCACGTCGCCCCAGGCGCGGACTTCTCGCAGATCCGCGTCAGCTACAGCGGCATCGAGGCCCTGACGATCGACGAGGCCGGGACCCTGCACGTCCGCCTCCCCGGCGACCGGGGCGAGGTCGTGGACGAGGCGCCGTACATCTACCAGGTCGGCGGCGGCGAGCAGGTCGAGGTCCCCGGCGTGTATCGGCTCGTCGATGCGGACACCTACGCCTTCGAGATCGCTGGCGCCTACGACCCCACGCAGCCGCTGATCATCGACCCGGACCTGGACTGGAGCAGCTACCTGGGCGCCGGCGGGGAGGACCGTGGTCATGACATCGCGGTCGACGCGGGCGGCAACGTCCTGGTGACCGGGACGACCTATTCCTCCGGCTGGGTCTCAGGGGGCTGGGACGAGACTCTCAGCGGCGGCGCCTGGGACGGCTTTGTGGTGAAGCTCAGCGCCTCGGGCGGGCACCTCTGGAGCAGCTATCTGGGCGGCAGTGGGGAGGACGGCGGCTACGGCGTCGCCGCCGACGCGGCCGGCAACGCGCTGGTGACGGGGCAGACGATGTCCTCCGGCTGGGTCTCGGGGGGCTGGGACACCAATCACGGCGGGGGCTATGACGGCTTCCTGGTGAAACTCAGCCCCAGCGGGGGGCATCTCTGGAGCAGCTACCTGGGCGGCGGTTCTGACGACCGCGCGTCTGGCATCGCCCTGGACGCGACCGGCAGCGTACTGGTGACGGGGTATACGACTACCTCGGGCTGGGTCTCGGGGGGCTGGGATACGAGCTACGGGGGCGATTATGACGCCTTCGTGGTGAAACTCAGCGCCTCCGGCGAGCACCTCTGGAGCAGCTACGTGGGGGACAGTGCCTGGGAGCAGGGATATGGCATCGCCGCTGATGCGGCCGGCAACGCACTGCTGACGGGATACACGTGGTCCCTCGCCCTCGCCTCGGGGGGCAGGCAGACGAGTCTCGGCGGCACAGACGCCTTCGTCGTGAAGCTCAGCGCCACCGGCGGGCATCTCTGGAGCAGGTACCTGGGCGGCAGTGGCCACGACAGGGGTTACGGCATCGCTGCCGACCTGGCCGGCAACGCGCTGGTGACGGGCACTACGGGTTCACCCGGCTGGACCTCGGGGGGCTGGCAGACGAGTTTCGGCGGCGACTATGACGGTTTCGTGGTGAAGCTCAGCGCCGCCGGCGGGCATCTCTGGAGCAGCTATCTGGGTGGCGGTTCCACCGACGGCGGGTGGGGGGTCACCACCGACGCAGCCGGCAGGGCGCTGGTGACGGGGCAGACGATGTCGTCCGGCTGGGTCTCGGGCGGTTGGGACACTGGCATCGGCGGCGTCAAGGACGCCTTCGTGGTGAAGCTCGGCGCCGCCGGCGGGCATCTCTGGAGCAGCTACCTGGGCGGCGGTGATCCCGATGGAGGTCAAGGCATCGCCGCCGATGACGCCGGCAACGCGCTCGTCACCGGCTGGACGTGGTCCTCCGGCTGGGTGTCGGGCGGCTGGGACACGACCTACGGCGGCGGGGTGGACGGGTTCGTCGCGAGGATAGCCGTCGACACGACTGCCCCCACCGTGGACGCCTGGTACAGCGCGGGCGAGCACGGCGAGGGCGTCGGGAAGGCGCTGCTGGAGATCCCCGACGACGGGACGTTCTGCGAGCCGAGGATGGCCGGCGTCGCGGAGCTTCAGGTCGAGTTCTCCGAGGCGATCGACCCGGGGAGTTTCACGCCCGAGTCGGTGCGGATGGCCGGCAACGACTCCGACGGCAATCCGGTGGACCTGTCAGACATCGCTGTCTCCACTTCGACGGCTGTGGGCGATACGGTCGGCATCATCAACTTCGAGCCCGCCCTGCCGGACGCGGTCAGGTACCTCGTGCAGATCGAGGGCGTCACGGACCTGGCGGGCAACCCGCTGGCGGGGGACAACGACCGGGTCTTCACGGCACTGGCGGGAGATTGCACAGGCGACCTGCGCGTGAACGCGATCGACCTGTCGTACATCTGGCCGCGGCGGACGACGCTGATCGACGGCGTCTCGGAGGACCAGACGCGAAGCGACGTCACCTCTGACGGGCGGATCAACGCGATCGACCTCTCGGCCGCCTGGCCGCGCCGCGGGGCGGACATGCGGGACGTCCCGGATCCGGTGCTTTCCAAGGCGGACGCGTCGCCTTCGGCCGAGGCCGGCGCCATCGAGGCCGCCGCCGTTCGCGCGGCCCTTGTGGGGGCAAGCATGAACGCCTCGCCAGCCTCGCCGGCCGCGTGGCAGCCGGCCCAGGCGCGCACGGCCTTGGCGGCTTCGCCGGCGATCGCTCTGCGGCCGGCCCCATGGGCCCAGCGCCCGGCGGCGAGCGAAGTGGTCACGGTGCCCGTCGAGACGAAGACAATCGAGGTGGCCGGCCAGACGCCTGCGGCGGCCGTGGATGCCCTTCCGGACGTCCTGGCCCTGTCGAAGCTCCTGCCACTTGCGCTGTAGTCGCGGTGATGGGACACCGCGGCACGGGGGGAAGAACTCGCGACAGAATCGCAGCTCACGACGAGGCATCCCTGCCTTCGGGGCGGCGCCGGGCCTTATCGACGCGCTGGACGTCCTCGGGGCGATAGTGCACGCAGAGGAGTGTCAGGCCGTCGGGCGGGGCGGTCGGGCCGGCCTGGCGGCGGTCGCGCGTGGTGAGGATCGTGTCGATGAGCTGCGGGGCCCACCGCCCGCGGCCGATCTCGATCAGCGTGCCCGCGATGTTCCGAACCATGTTGTAGAGGAAGCCGTCGCCACGGACCGTCACGGCCACGGTCGGCCCGCCCTCAACGACGTCGCAGCGCCAGATCGTCCGGACGGTGTTCTCGCGTTCCTCGGGGGAGGTGGCGAAGCCGAGGAAGTCGTGCCGCCCGAGCAGTCGCCTGGCCGCGTCGCGCATGGCCTCCGCGTCCAGCGTTCGCCAGTAGTGATACACCTGCCCGGCGAGCTCCACCGGCCGAAGCGGCCCGACGTGGATGCGGTAGCGGTACGTCTTGCCGATCGCCGAACGGGAGGCGTGGAAGCCCTCGGGCACGTCGGCGGCCGAGACGACGGCGACGTCGCGCGGCAGGCGCGAGTTCATCGCCCGTCGCAGGCCGCGAAGCGGAATGGCGAGGTTCGTGGTGTAGAGGTTGGCGACCTGCCCGGCCGCGTGCACGCCGGCGTCGGTGCGACCGGCCCCGAAGACGGTGACCTCGTGCCGCAGCACGTCGGCGGCCGCGGCCTCGATACGCTGCTGCACCGTGTCGATCCCGTCGGCCTGCCGCTGCCAGCCGTGATACGCCGCGCCGTTATAGGCGATCACGAGCCTGATGTTTCGTCTTGGAAGCGCGTTGCTCATCTGATGGCATACTTTACCGTGTTTGACGGGGAGCGCAAAGCCGCTGAGTCGGCTTGCGTGCCGGTAGTGCATACGAGATAATCCGCGACCATGGCGGCACAGGAATGCATCGAGAGAATGGCCGAGGTGATCATTCGGCAGTTCCGTCCATTGCGCGTGATCCTGTTCGGTTCGCACGCGCGAGGTACGGCCCAGGCTGACAGCGACGTCGACCTGCTCGTGGTGCTGCCATCGGTAGCCGACAAGCGCAAGACCGCAGTTGAGATCCGTCGGAGCCTGGACCACTTCCCCGTATCCAAGGACGTCATCGTAACCACCCCCGACGAGATCGAGCGCCGGGGCCGCCTTGTCGGCTCCCTGCTCCGCCCCGCCTTGCGGGAAGGAAGAACGATCTATGAGCGACCCGGAGGTGATCGCTGAGACTCGGCGCTGGCTGCGGTACGCGCGAGAGGACCTGGCGGAAGCCGCGAGGATTCTCGATCAACAGCGTCCCGTCTGCAGACACGCCTGCTGGTTCGCTCAACAGGCGGCAGAGAAGGCGCTGAAGGCAGGCTTGGTGTTCCTGCAGACAGACTTCCCGCGCACTCATGACCTGGCCAGACTGCGAAATCTGCTGCCCGAGGGCTGGACCACGAGACAGGCTCGTGCCGATCTGGCGGGCCTCACGGAATGGGCGGTGGAATCCCGTTATCCGGGAGACTGGGCCGATACCGGTCCCGCCGAGGCCGAATCGGCGATCAAATCCGCACGGGCTGTTCTCTCGGCAATCATCGTGGACCTGCGAGACAGCGGATTCGAGGCGTAGGCCGCCGTTCGTAGGCTCGCGCGTGCGCTCGCCGTCTGGCGCTACAGCAGTTCGGCGATCTGGACGGCGTTGAGTGCGGCGCCTTTGCGGATCTGGTCGCCGCAGACGAGCAGGTGGATGCCTCGCCCGTCCGGCAGGGAGACG
Organism: uncultured Planctomycetaceae bacterium; assembly: GCA_964427875.1. GTDB lineage: Bacteria > Planctomycetota > Phycisphaerae > SM23-33 > SM23-33 > CAYRVX01. Next base: position 40,358 of record CAYRVX010000012.1, on the reverse strand, counting down.
TCGCTGCGGATCCGCCCGACGAGGACGTCGTCGGCGCCCGAGGCGTCGATCGGCATGGGGAAGTAGTTCCGCTCGCGATCGTCGACGATCTTCACGCCGGGCGCGTCGGCGAGGATCCGGCGGACCTCGCCCTCGGTGATCGGCTCGTGGAACTCGATGTTGATCGACTCGGTGTGGGCCCGCGGGACCGGCACGCGGACGCACGTGGCCGTGATGAGAATCTCCCGGCAGTGGAAGATCTTCCTCGTCTCGCGCCACGTCTTGCGCTCCTCGAGGTTGTAGCCGTCCTCGCCGATCTCGGTGCCGTGGCTCCAGACGTTGAACGCGCTGGGATGGGGCAGCTCCTTCGGCTGGAAGCTCTCGCCGGCCAGCGATGCCCGCGTGCTGGCTTCGAGCTCCGCCATCGCCCGCGCGCCCGCCCCGCTGACCGCCTGGTACGTGCTCATCACGATCCGCCGGATCGGATTCACCTTGTGCAGCGGCCAGACCGGCACGTTCATGATGATCGTCGAGCAGTTCGGGTTGGCGATGATGCCCTTGTGCGTGGCGATGTCCTCGGCGTTGACCTCAGGGACGACCAGCGGCACGTCCGGGTCCATGCGGAACGCCGACGTGTTGTCCACCACCACCGCCCCGGCGGCCACGGCGTGCGGCACGAACTCCTTCGAGATGCCCCCGCCCGCCGAGGCCAGCACCAGCTCGGCGCCCTCGAAGCTCCGGGCCGTCAGCTCCTCGACCGTCAGCTCCTCGCCCTTGAACTTCAGCTTCCTTCCCGCCGAGCGGTGCGACGCCAGGACCCTTAGGCTCTTGAGCGGAAAGTCGCGCTCTTCGAGCAGTTTGAGGAACTCCGTCCCGACCGCGCCCGTGGCGCCCATGATGGCCGTGTGCCAACTCATCGTTCTCACCGTGTCTCTGATGCCTCTACGATGTCCCGCCCGGCCCGCGCCGAACGGCGAGCCCAAGATACTAACACACATCTGCGAATCGGCCAAGGGCTTTGCCGACATCAGCAGTAAACGAGAAGAAGGGAACAAGGCGCGTGGCCGGCCCTGCATTGCCGCGCCCGGGTTCCGGCCACGGGCATCCTTGGGTATAATCCGGCCCACGGGAGGGCGGCGAGCGTGCGATGGAAAGCTACCTTACGGCGGAGATATCGGCTGCGGCGGTTCGGCACAACGCGGGTCTGCTGCGCGGGCTGATCCCGCCGGAGACCGAGCTCTGCGCCGTGGTCAAGGCCGACTGCTACGGCCACGGGCTCACCACGCTGCTCGGCGTGCTCTCGGGACTCGCCGACCGCCTGGCCGTCGCCGGCCCCGACGAGGCCCTGGCCCTTCGCGACCTCGGCTGCGAGCTGCCGATACTGATGTTCTTCTCCCCCTGCGCCCACGCCGACGAGGGGCCGCTGCACGACCTGCTGGCCGAGCTGATCCGGCGCGACGTGACGCTGACGATCGCGGCCGCGCGGGAGGTGGCCGCCGTCGGCCGGGCCGCCCGGCACGTCGGCACCGAAGCGAACGTCCACGTCAAGATCGACAGCGGCATGGGCAGAAGCGGCGCCCCGCCCGAGGCGGCGCCGCGGCTCGTCGAGCACGTCCGCCGCGAGCAGGGCATCCGCCTGACCGGCCTGTACACGCACTTCGCCGCCGCCGACGAGGCCGACAAGGCGCCCACCCGCCGCCAGCTTGCCCGGTTCCTCGACGTCGCCGATGCCGCCGGGGGACGCGAGGGACTGACACTCCACGCCGCCAACTCCGCCGCGGCCATCGACCTGCCCGAAACGCACCTGGACATGGTCCGGCCCGGCATCGTCCTGTACGGCTATCAGCCGTCCGACCAGGTGAACAACCGCCTGCCGCTGAAACCGGCCTTGCGCCTCACCGGCCGCCTGATGCAGATCAAGACGCTGCCGGCCGGCAGCCGCTGCGGCTACGGGCTGACCTACACGTTCCGGCGCGACACGCCGGCCGGTCTCGTGCCGGTCGGCTACGCCGACGGCTACATGCGGTGCCTCTCCAACCGCGCCACGATGCGGATCCGCGGCCGCGACGTGCCCGTCCGCGGCCGCGTGAGCATGGACCAGGTCATCATCGACCTGAGCGACGTGCCCGGCGCCGCCGTGGGCGATGAGGTCGAGGTCCTCTCCAACGACCCCGCCGCCCCGCACAGCGTGGAGAGCCTGGCGCGCCTGGCGGGCACGATCCCCTACGAGATCACCTGCCGCCTCGGGCAGCGCGCGAAGCGCATCCTCGTCGATGGCGACGCCTAAGACCCTCGCCGGGCCCGCAGGGAATCGCAGAGCGGCGCGTACATCAAAACGGACCACTCTCGCACCCCGGGCACACCGGTCGATAGAATCTACTGAGCGTTTCGAGGGCTTGCTCCGGCGCGTGTCTGAACAGAGGTCTCGGTTCCATTTCCTTGCGCAGAGAGCGCGGGAGAGACAGAAGGAGTTGGATCATGACCATGCCACCGTCAACAGAGTGCTGCCTCGTCGGTGTTGCCGCCCTTACGGTGCTTGCGGCGGCTTGGGCGACCGGCGGCGCGGAAACGGCCGGGCCGGCGCAGGTGGGGAAGGCCGGGAAGACAGACTCACGGCTGGTCGGGGTCTCGTGCATTTGCCATCCTGCCCGAGCGAGCATGAAGGAGATGGAAAGGCAGATCGACACGGCGGCCCTCGACAAGCCCGACATTATCCTGCTGACCGAAGGCTGTATGCACAACACGCCGCCGTCGGCCGGTCGGGAAGAAAGAGACGCCAAGTCGGAACCTCTGCCGGAGCCCGGCCCGATCACCTCATTTCTTTCCCGCAAGGCGAAACAGCACCATACGTATATCATTGGCAGCTACTGGCGCAAGGACGAGAAAGGCCGAGGCCGATACAACAGCGCGGTGTTGATCGACCGGCGGGGCCGGCTCGTCGGATACTACGACAAGATGTTTCCCACCATCGGCGAGATGGAGGGCGGCGTGCTGCCCGGGCGCGGCGCAGTGGTCTTCGATACCGACTTCGGCCGGGTCGGCGCCCTGATTTGCTTCGACCTGAACTTCGAGGAACTGCTGGCGGAGTACAAGAAGCGGGGCGCGCAGTTGTTCTGCTTTCTCTCCGCCTTCCGCGGCGGGGCCATGGTCCCGTCGATCGCTTCCAGGAACCAGTGCTTTATCGCCAGCGCCGTGCCCCATGAAAACGGAGTGATCGTCGACCCCCTCGGACGCGTGCTGGCTGAATCCAGTCATTACGGGCGAATCATCTTCGCGCGGATCAATCTCGACAGCCGTATCGTCCACATCGACTACAACGCCGCTCGCGTGCGCCGTTTGAAGGGGAAGTACCGCGAGCACGTGAAAGTGGAGACGGCCAGTCCGGAAGCGGTCTATTTCCTTTCGTCACTCCACCCGAACAAGTCAATCCGGGAGATGATCGAAGAGTTCGAGATCGAAACGCTCGACGAGTACCTCGACCGGTCACGACGCGTGCGCCGCCAGCATTTGCCGAAAGACGATTGATGCTCGGTCGATCGACCGTGCCGTCATCGCCGGCAGGAGCCGGGATGGGATCTGTAAACATGGGGATGTCGCCCATGTCTCCAAAAGGGCAAGAAGGGGACAGGGATTCACCCCTCGTTGACGTGCTGCATCCACTTGGCGCGGTAGGCGGCCAGGGGTCCGGCCAGGTCGGGGCCCAGCGGGTCGACCCGGCGGTACTGCACGCCCAGGGCGGCCGTGTCCACCTCGTAAGGGTGAATGCCGAGGCAGGCGGCCTTGCCGGCGATGGCCGCGCCGAGTGTGGTCGTCTCGGTGACGGCCTGGCCGTCCCTGTCGAACATCGCGTACACCGCCCGGCCGGTGAGCGTCGCCAGCAGCGCCGCGAAGCACGGGTCCTTCGAGCCGCCGGCGGTCAGCACGACGGGCACGTCGGCATCCCGGCAGATGGCCTCGACCTGGCAGGCCGTGGTGAGGGCCGTCAGCAGGTTGCTCGCGAGGTACGCGGCGGCGCCGTCGGCGAAGAACGCCTGCTCGTTGACGATGCGGCCGTCGACGAGCGGGAACGGGCCGGTCCGGCGGTTGGCCGGGTTGATGTTGGGCAGCACGAAGCAGTCGGCCGTCTTCAGCATGCGCCCCAGGCGCTCGACGCCGGGGGGGGGCTCGAAGCCCGCGCCCCGCGACCGGGCGAGCTTCTTGAGATGCGCGAAGTCGGCCCCGCCGCCGTACCGCGCGGTGACGACCGGCCCGCCGTCCACCGTTCCCTGAATCAGGATGTCGCGAGCGTAGCCGTCCCGGGGAAGGTCGACCGAACCGCCCACCAGGGCGATCATCGTCCACGTGCCCGCCTCCACGTGCAGGACCGCTCTGCCGGCCATCTCGCCAAACGCCTGGTAGAACGTCGAGAGGATGGGGATGTGCGAAAGACACGTGTCGTGCCCGCCGGGTAGAACGAGCGGCCGGGTGGAAAGCCCCAACCCCTCGGCCTGGGCGGCGGGCATGGTACCGAGCGGCTCGTAGCACACGGCCGGCTGGGCGGGCACGAGCTTGCCGAACGCCGTCACCTGCCTGGCGGCGCTGCTGGGCGTGCCCGGCCGGCTGCGCACGTCCCGCGCGCCGGTGTGGCACATCCAGTAGCTGTGCTCGTTGCCGGCCTGGCGGATGGCGGCCAGGTAATCCTCGCCGTGGAAATGCCCGCCCATCAGCACGCCGTAGTGCCCGAAGCCCGCCGCGGCCGCCACGAGCTCGGGGCGGTGCGTTTCCTCGAACACGAACCGCTTCAGCAGCGTCAGGGAGCCCGGGAAATCGCGAATCGAACCGGTCTCGCGGAAGAACGCCTCGTTCGAGCCGGCCAGCCGGCGGAAGGCCTCGTCCACGGCTTCGGGATAGGGCTGGGTGTAGGAGAGCGTCAGCCGCCGCCGGGGCGCCTCGATGAGCGTGTTGTCCTCGCCCACGAGGCCGCCGGAGGCGCCGCGAGCGACCGGTGCGACGACCACGGCCGCCCGACACGTCTCCGGCAAGGCGCGGATCGCCTCGTCGAACCAGTCGAACTCCTCGCCCGTGGCGTTGTAGGCCATGCCCTGCCATTCGGCGGTCGGGCTCTCCGTGACGGCGGAATGCACGGTGGTGAGCGTCTCGAAGTCCAGGGCCTCGAGCTTGATGTTCGATGCGCCATCGACGGGAACCAGGATCACTCTGTCGCTCATGCCGCCTCCTGTTCACGTCCCCGCCCGGCGTCTTGCCGCCGACCGGGCCACATCACCGCCCGATGCGGTTCGTCATCGTACCGGCGGCGCGCGGGCAAGTCCATGCCCCGGTCGCGAAGGGCTGGAGACCCGAACCCCGGAGACATGGCTGATCCTGCTCGGCACCCGCGTTGCGCAGCCAGGGGGACGGCCTTGTGGCTGTGGGACGGACCACGGCCCCAGCCGTGGTAAGCACCCGTACAAGTAAGGCTTTAGGGGTCTTAAGCGTGCTTGCGCCCGGCCGGCCTCGGTCGCCGCCTGTTGGCCTGGGACGCTCCGGCGGCGAGGTCTCGGCGCAGGCAAAACTCAGCACCCAGGCCCATAACCCACTTAGATACAATGACTTATAAGAGAAATCGAAAAAAATGGCTTTGTTTCGTAAAAAGACATATTGCGTTTTCCCCGGAGCCCTGCCCACTCCGAGCGAGCCGCGCCCCAACGGTGCCTCTCGCTACTATTATAGACGCGAAACGGGGCGATTTGTTCGACTATTTCAGGAAATTATGAAAAAGTTTTTTCGCCACCGAACAAAACTCCAGATTCTCGCCCCCCGGGGCACATCTCGCGGACCTGCGGGCGCGTGGTGGACCACGCCGGCAACCCCGCCGGCGGAGGTCCGCATCGAGATGAAGAAGAGCGTATAGCGCGCGCCGGCCGCGGCGCCCGATCGAGGTTTTCTCGGGGCTGACACGGGGGGAGTCCGCGAGTATTGTGTATAATCACGCCCTGACCGCCCTTGCCCTCGCGACGTCCCGAAGCGGATTCGGCGGCGGCCCGGCGGCAGGACCGAAACCAAGCCGAACGGAGAGCCATCATGCAGAAGCCAGCGCGACGAATCGCCCTCGTGGTGCCCGCTTGTCTGTCCGTCATCCTGTTCCCGGTTGTGCTCGGCGCCTCCGCCGGCGCGGAGGCGCGCGAGATCCTCGGCGCGACGGGCGTCAAGGGCGGCCTGGTCGTTCACGTCGGCTGCGGCGACGGCCGCCTCACCGCCGCGCTGCGCGCAAACGACAGCTACCTCGTTCACGGCCTGGACAGAGACGCCGCGAACGTCCGGCGGGCCCGCGAGCACATCCGGTCGCTGGGCCTCTACGGCAAGGTGGCGGTCGATCGGCTCGACGGCAGGCGCCTTCCCTACGTCGCGAACCTCGTCAACCTGCTGGTCGTCGAGGACGCGGGCGGCGCGGGCGAGGCCGAGCTGATGCGGGTGCTGTGCCCGAACGGCGTGGCCTGCGTCAGGAAGGACGGGAAATGGGCCAAGGCGGTCAAGCCTCGCCCGAGGGAGATCGACGAGTGGACGCATTACATGCACGACGCCGGCGGCAACGCCGTCGCGCACGACTCCGTGGTCGGCCCGCCGCGCCGCTACCAGTGGGTCGGCAGCCCGAGGTGGTCGCGCCACCACGATCACATGTCCTCCGTCAGCGCGGTGGTCGCGGCCGGCGGGCGCGTGTTCTACGTCCTCGACGAGGGGTCGCGGGCGTCGATCCTGCTGCCGCCGCGGTGGCACCTGATCGCGCGCGACGCGTTCAGCGGCACGATCCTGTGGAAGCGGCCCATGGGCAGGTGGCACACGCACGTGTGGCGTCTCAAGAGCGGCCCGGCCAAGCTCCCGCGCCGCCTGGTCGCGGTGGGCGACGAGGTGTACGCCACGCTCGCGCTCGACGCGCCGCTGACGGCCTTCGACGCCGCGACGGGAAAGACGCTGCGGACCTACAAGGACACCAAGGCCACCGAAGAGGTGATCGCCTCCGAGGGCGTGCTGTTCCTCTCGGTCGACCGGAGCCCCACGGAGGTCCCCCCGCCGACGCCGCGTCCGCGCGGCGCCAAGCCGCCGCGCAGAGGGCGGAGCTTCAACTGGGGACCGGGAGACAGGCACGTCCTGGCCGTCGCGAGCGAGACGGGCGAGGTCCTCTGGCGAAAGCAGACCCGCCTGAGCCCGCTGACGCTCTCCGCCGACGCCGAGGGCGTGTACTTCCACGACGGCGAGAAGGTCGTCCGCCTGGACCGCGGCAGCGGCAAGGAGGTGTGGGCCTCGGCGCCGCTGCCCGTGCGGGCGCCGATGCCCTCGTACTTCGCGCCGACGCTGATCGTCCACCAGGACGTCGTGCTCTACGCCGGCGGCGAGAAGCTCATCCCCCACCGCGGCGGCAGGGACATGATGACGGCGCTGTCGGCCGGGACCGGCAAGACGCTGTGGACGGCCGAGCATCCGCCGTCGGGCTACCAGTCCCCGGAGGACACGTTCGTCGTGGGCGGCCTGGTGTGGACCGGCTCGACGACGAGCGGCGGCTACGACGGCGTGTTCACCGGCCGCGACCTGCACACCGGCGAGGTGAAGGTGCAGTTCGCGCCGGACGTGAAGACCTACTGGTTCCATCACCGCTGCCACCGGGGCAAGGCGACGGACAAGTACCTGCTCACATCGCGGACGGGCATCGAGTTCATCGACGTCCGCAGGAAGCAGTGGCTCATCCACCATTGGGTGCGCGGCGCGTGTCTGTACGGCATCATGCCGTGCAACGGCCTGATCTACGCCCCGCCGCATCCCTGCGCGTGCTATCCCGAGGCAAAGCTGAACGGCTTCAGCGTCGTGGCGCCCAAGGGCGCCGGGCCTCGCATCCCGAAGGACGCTGCGCAGGCCGCCCGCCTCGAGCGCGGCCCGGCCTACGGCAAGGTGAATCCGCAATCCGCAATCCGCAATCCGCAATCGGAGGACTGGCCGACATACCGTCACGACGCGCTGCGCAGCGGCCACTCGAGGACCGCCGTGCCCGCGGACCTCAAGCGAGCCTGGCAGGCCGACCTCGGCGGGCGGCTCAGCAGCGCGGTTATCGCCGGCGGCAAGGTGTTCGTCGCGCAGGTGGACGCCCACGCAGTGCACGCCCTCGACGCCGCCTCGGGCAAGCGGCTGTGGAGCTACACCGCCGGGGGGCGCGTGGACTCCCCGCCCACGATCCACCGGGGCCGCGTCCTGTTCGGGTCGGCCGACGGGTGGGTCTACTGCCTGCGTGCGGCCGACGGCGAGCTGATCTGGCGCTTCCGCGCGGCGCCGATGGACGAGCGCATGACGGCGTGGGAGCAGGTCGAGAGCGTCTGGCCCGTCCACGGCAGCGTGCTGGTCCGCCAGGATGAGCTGTGGTGCGTGGCGGGCCGATCGATGTTCCTGGACGGCGGGCTGCGGCTGCTGCGCCTGGAGCCCGGGACCGGAGAGCTGCTCTCCGAGACGGTCATGGACGACCGCGACCCGAACACCGGCAGGAGCATCCAGGAGCGCATCGCGGTCCTGAACATGCCCGTCGCGCTGCCGGACATCCTCTCCGGCGACGGGCGGTTCGTGTACATGAAGTCGCAGGTGTTCGACGGGAAGGGCAAGCGCCTGGACCTGGGCCCGCATTCGGGCGACCCGGCCAGGCAGGGCTCCGTCCAGCGCGGCGAGACGGCCCACGTGTTCTGCCCCAGCGGCTTCCTGGACGACTCCTGGTGGCACCGGACGTACTGGGTCTACGGGCGCAGCTTCGCGGGGGGGCATGCGGGCTACTACCAGGCCGGCAAGTTCGCGCCCTCCGGGCGGATCCTCACGTTCGACGATGCGAACGTGTACGCCTTCGGGCGCCAGCCGCAGTACTACCGATGGACCGCGCCGCTGGAGCACCACCTGTTCGCCGCGAGCAGGGAGGCGCCGGGCGCCGACGACCTCGCGCCCAAGGCAGCCGCCAGGAGAGGCGCCGCCGGGAGCATGATCCGCTTCGAGAACACCGCGAGCCTCAACCCCGCCGGCAAGCCCGTGGCGGTGGAGGCCTGGGTCAGGCCGGCCAAGAAGGCCGTCGGCGTGATCCTCGCGCGGGGCGGCCCGTCGCACGGGTACGCACTGGTCCTGAAGGCCGGGCGGGCGCAGTTCGCCGTGCGCGTCAAGGAGCAGGTCTTCGCCGTCACCGCGAAGAAGAGGGTCGCCGGCGAGTGGATCCACCTCGTCGGCGCGCTGACGGCGGACAAGAAGCTGCTGATCTACGTCAACGGCAAGCAGGTCGCCTCCGGCGAGGCGGGCGGGCTCATCGCGGAAGACCCGAAGCAGCCCATGGAGATCGGCGCCGACGACGCCGGGGCGGTGGGCGACTACAACAGCCCCTTTGCCTTCACGGGCCTCATCGACGAGGTGAGGGTCTACCACGGCACGTTGACCGCCGGGGAGATAGAGAAACACTACTCGACGGCCGGCGACACGGCCGCCCGGGACGCCAAGCTCGTGCTGTGCTGCTCCTTCGACAAGGGCGGCGCCGCGGATGAATCCGGCAACAAGAACCACGGCAAGCTCGGGGATGTCCAGGCCGTCAAGGGTAAGGTCGGCGGGGCCATGAAGTTCACCGGCAGGGCCGGAAGCGCACGCGGCGGCGGGTCGCGCGTCAAGTTCCACTGGTCGCAGAAACTCCCGCTCATGGCCCGTGCGATGGTGCTCGCCGATAGGACGCTGTTCATCGCCGGGCCGCCGGACGTCGTGGATGAGGACGAGGCGCACAGGCAATTCAGGGACCCCGAGGTGCAGGCAAAGCTCGCCGAGCAGGCCGCCGCCATGAAGGGGCGCAAGGGCGCGCTGCTCTGGGCCGTCTCGACCGCCGACGGCAGGAAGCTCGCAGCCCGCAAGCTCGACACGCTGCCGATCTTCGACGGGCTCGCCGCAGCCGGCGGACGGCTGTACCTGGTGACCGCGGACGGAAAGGTCATCTGCCTGGCGGGCAGATAGCGCGGCGCCGGGGTATCAGGGCTTCGGCGGCGCCGGTTTGCTCCGGGCTGCGGCCGCGGCGTCCTTCGCCGGCAGCGGGCGGCCGTAGACCTTCAGGCCGGCGATCCATCCGGCGACCTGGTACTGCGCAGCCGGTCCGCCGCTGTATTGACCGACGTGCAGGCGCCCGGGCCACGGCGTCAGGACCGCGCTGCCGGCCCGTTCGGCCACACGGCGCCCGTCCTGGAACAGCCGGGCCGTCTGCCCGTCGAACGTGCCGACCAGGTGCGTCCACTTCCCCGGCGCGGGCCTGCCGCCGTCGCAGTCGATCCCCCCCACGTGCCACCGCCAGCCGGAGCCGATCCTTTGGAGGAACCACCCGGCCTGGTTCCAGCGCCCGCAACTGAGGACGACGGGCATCTGGCTCTCGCGTGTGAAGTGCACCCAGCACTCGACGGAGATCCGCCGGGCGAGGTCGAGCTCCGGCCGGTGTTCGTAGGTCACGTGCCCGCCCTGGCGGAGGTCCAGCGCGGCCTCGGCGACGCGGGCCTTTCCGTGCCGCCGCCCGCGAATGACGCCGCCGCCGTAGCGCTTCGCGTCGGTCCCGTCGGCGAACGATGCGACGAGGAGCGGCTCCTTGACCTCCGGCAGCGCCGCGGCCCGGACCTCATTGGAAGCGCCGCTCTCGGCGCCGCGCCGGTTGACGGCCCGCACGGTATAGGAGTGCTTGACGCGCTCTTCCAGGTCCGCGTCGCAGTACGTCGCGGCGAGAATCGGCTCGGCGGTGAGCCGTTTGAAATCGCCCGCGGGCGGCTTGGCCCGGTAGACGTGATAGCGGAGCTTCCCGGCGGCGGGGGCTTGCCAGGCGAGATCGACCCGCCCGGGCGCGGCGGCGGCCTCCAGGCCGGCCGGCGGAGCGGGCGGCGGCGGAGACGGCACGGTGACGCTCGCGCGGATGGGCGCGCTCCGCCGGCCGCCGGAGGTGAGGATCAGCGCGTAGTGCTGCACGCCCGGCGATGCGCCGGCATCGGTGAATCGATGCATCGTGGTGGTGGCGGTTCGCGTCTCGTCACTCGGCGTGAAGTCGGCGCTTCCGCCGCGGTGCACGGCGGCGGACAGGCCGATCGTCCGCGCCGATCGCTCCCAGGACAGGTGCACGATGCCTTCGGCATCCACGGCCGCCTCCAGCGGCACCGGCGCCTCCGGCAGCGGGACCGGGATCAACCGCCGGGCCGCGCCCGCCGTGAGGACCGCCCCCGGCATGTCGGTCCGCGGGGCGGCCAGGGCCTGCTCGCGACCCCGCCGGATGATCCCAAGCATCTTCCGGTAGTGCTCGTCGTCCGTCGAGGCGAACGTGGCGACGGGCTCGCCCTCGGCCTTAGGCGCCGCCGCGGGCTTCTCCTGCCATTTCTCGTTGGGCGTGGCCGCATGAAGGTAGCCGCGCCACAGGATGCGAACGCGCTGCCGCCGGGGGTCCACCTTCCGGTCGCGGCACAGCCCGGCCCCGAAGCCTTCGGCGCCCTCGGCGAGCGGGGCGCGGAGGATGCGGCTGAGCTGAGGCTCCCGCAGGTTGAACCAGTCGCTCTCGAACCGCGAGATGCGATTGCCGCTGCCGTGACACTCCATGCAGCCGGCCGCCTGCATCTCGCCGACCAGCGCGTTCTTCGTGCCCTTCCACGACGGGATCGCACAGCCGTTCTTCACGTAGTCCCACGTGCCGTGGTACAGGCCGTTCGTGTCGATCCAGGCCAGGATCAGGTCGCGCTGGCTGCGCGAGAGGGCCTTGATGCGTCCCTTGTGGCCGCTGACGAGCCTTTTGGCCAGCGGCGCGGCGCCGGAGCCGTGGCCGCGGGGCGCGAAGATCTGGGCCGACCAGAAGCTGGTGCCGTTCATGGAGTCGATGCCGGCGATCAGGTAGGCGACCAACTGGTTCTCGCGGCGGCTGATCAGGTTCTCGTAGCTGATGCTGAAGTGCTCGGTCCAGCCGCCGGAGAGGTCCAGCCCGGCGGCGAAGCCGTTCCGGCCGCCGTGGCACTTGACGCAGTGCTCATCGAAGATCGGCTGGACCATGCCGGGGTAGTCCACGTATCCGCTGCCCCAGGACTCATCCTGAAGTCGCCGCGGCGGGCGGCGCACGGCCAGCGGCCTCGTGTGCGATGGGGCGCTGTACTTGTACTCGTGGCAGCCGACGCAGGACCGCGTCACGCCCGGTGCGGCCTGGATGAACGTCCGCATGCTCTGGACCAGCCGCCCGTCGGCGTCGAGCGCCTGGAGGTAGATCGCCCGCCCCGAGGGGACCTCGAAGTAGGCCGAGCCGTCCGCCTCGACGTCCGCGACGCCCAGGAAGTTCTTCGCGCTCCATGCGAGGACGCCGCTCATCAGGAACGTCTGGTTCATGGCCGCCCCGTGCGTGCCGGTCGTCCGCGAGGTCTCCTCGATCACGCGGAGGCGCTTGACCTCGCCGCGCTTCACGCCGGTCAGGCCCTCGTAGACGTCCTGGACGAAGAGGCGCCCGGTGCGCTCATCGGGCCTGCTGCCCGCCGCGAGGACGGGCGGCCTGGGCCGCGGCTTGACGAGCATCGGCGAGTGGCAGTCGATGTCCCCCTCGGCGTGCACGACGACGCGCCGGCCGCCGCGGTCCACCATCATGACGGCGTTGCGCTTGTGCCCCTTGGGCCTGCCGCTGTACAGCAGCAGGTCCTTCGACAGCGGCCAGGGCTCGCACGAGTCGCCCCGGTCGCGCGTGGGCCGCGGGCGGTCGTCGAAGTTGAATATCGCCCCGGGCGAGTCCTTGCCCGCCTGCGGGTCGATGATGGCAACGCAGCCGCGGGGAGGTGAGTTGTGCGGCGTGAGCGTGGCGGCCACCAGGTGCGCCGTGCCGGGAACGGGACGCGCGTCCAGGACGGCCTCCGGATGGACCATGTTGTTGGCGAACAGCGCCACCTCGTTCGTCCCGTCCGGGAAGATCGTCCAGACCGACTGCTGCGTCAGGGCCGTCTTGTCCACGTACTCCCACCGCCCGTGCAGGATCCGCCCGTCCGGCAGCACGGCCGGGTCGAACTCGTTCACGTTGTTGACCGATATGCAGTGCATGCCGCTTCCGTCGGGGTCCATCACGTGGAGGATGTCCACGCCGGTGTTGTTGCACGGCACGAGGCCGTTGGGCCTCGTCGACGTGAAGACGATCCGCCCGTCGGGCAGATAGGCCGGGCCGACGTCGTGATGGCCGCTGTTGCGCCCCTTGTATCCGCCGCAGCCGCCGCTGGGGTCGGTCAGGCGGCGGAGGCCCTTTCCGTCGATCCCGATCTCGTAGATGCTCGTCGAGCCCCCGGCGGCGGGCTTGTGGCAGAAGAGCAGGCGCTTGGCGTCCCACGAAAGCTCCGGGTCGCTGTAGATCCCCCCGCCCAGCGTCTCGGGCGTCGTGGGGTCGATGATCGGGCGGACCCTGCGCTCGGCGGGCGGGGCCGAGGGGTTCTCGATGACGTAGATGCCGCCGCCCGGGCGCCACTTGTAATACGTGTCGTAGATGTGGATGCCGAGGTAGTTGTGCCGCTTGACGAACAGCAGCGGGGCGTCGAGCCTTTGCAGCATCGCCTGCCCCTGCGCCGCCGCCGGCCGCTGCGCCAACAGACCTGAGATAGCCAGACCAAGACAACCCAGCATGAGCCCCGGCCGTCGAGAATGCTCCATGACCACTTCTCCTCGGCGCCGCGCCCGCGGTCGTCACGGGCCGACACCGATTATTCTACCAGTCTCGGCAATTGCGGCCAAGCCGCGATCCATCCCCCGCCGGCCTCACGCGCGAACGAGCTCGATCAACTGCCGCGCGTTGCGGACGGCGTGGCCGCCGACGTCGTTGTTGAAGTAAGCGTCGGCTTTTTCACCCATTGTCGCGCTTGACATATCCTCTTTCCGTGCTATACTTATATCTGCGCTCGATTGAACCGATTGCTCGTTTCCCGGCTCAGGCTGTCGCCAGGTTGGCGGGACCGTCAGGAACGGAGGAGAAGCTCATGGAGACCAGTCCGAAGAAGCTCTGTCTCGTCATTTCCGTTGCTCTGCTGTGCTGCTCGGCCGCCCTGCCCGAGGCACGCGCGGAGGAGTGGGCGTGCGTGGAGGCCTGCAAGTTCGACCATGGCGGCGGCGTGCTCCTGTACGACATCGAGTGTGATTTCAGCAAGGACGGCGCGACCGGCGGCACGCTCCAGACGCCCATGGGAATCTACGATCTCCAGGCCGGGTACACGCCGGGCGAGTGGGGGCCGGGAGGGACGTTCCGGAGTGACCACGACGACCTGGATCTGCCCGGGTTGCAGGCCGCCCTGGCAACCTGGGGCTCATCGTCGAGGTGACCCAGGGCACCTGGGATACGGAGAATCCCGACGAGACCGGGCTGTGGCCTTGGACTTGCGACGAGGTGGTCATCCTGGTGCCGGAGCCGGCCAGCCTGGCGCTGCTGGGCCTCGGCGGCCTGGGCCTCCTGCTGAAGCGCAGGCGCGGATAACTCGTCGGAAAGACAACGCATCGGAAGCGTGGCGGGCGGCTCCTCGGGGCCGCCCGTTCTCTATTGGCGCACGCAGCGCCGCAGGCGAGCCGGGCGTCGATTGCGGGTGCCATCCGGCGGCGCATCCTGTAGGATAGTCATCCGGCCGCGTGGGATCAGGCAGGTTGGATTGCCATGATGAACCGCACTCTTGCAGCTCTCGTGTTCATCGCCCTCGCCATGATCGCGCTCGGCGCGCTTGGCGACGCGGGCCTGGGCGCGGTTGAACCTGGCGGCAAGGCCGCCGACTGGCTGGAACACGAATGGGGCGAGCAGTTCGAAGAGCTGGAGCGGCAGATCCGAAGCCTCGGAAGGTGGTTCCGCCGGATCGAGGCCACGGCCTACCGCGCCGAGGCGCTGATCCTCGAAGCCGACCGCGACCCGGTGGACGTCGTCCTGCGGCGGACCGAGGCGCTGCTGAAGCACCTGAAGGGCAAGTTGCCCCCCGGCTCGCTGGCCGCCGAGGAGAAGCAGCTCGAGGCCCTCCAGCGCCGCGGCGGCGCAACGCCCGTCAAGGACGGCAGGGCGCGCTTCGCCGTACACCAGGCGCTCTGCCGCCTGCGGCGGAAGATCGCCTTCCGCAACCGGCTGCTGAGCTTCGATGAGGTCCTGTTCATCAAGAAGCACCGCGCCCGGCGAAACCACATGTGCGACCAGTACTTCGGCTTCACCGCCGTCCCGGGCGGCGGCGTGTACGTGCTGGGGGATCCCTTCGGGGCGAACCCCACCGTCCGCGACGTCCTCGCCGAGGCGGTCTGCGAGAACGGGCGCTTCGAAGGCAAGAAGCTCGTCCCGGGCGCATTCCTCTCGCCGGACCTGAGCTACGACGGCAGGACGATCCTCTTCGCGTACACCGAGGCCGAGCCGACGCGGTTCAGGTGGTCGCGGCGCAGCACGTGGCACGTCTTCCGCGTGAACGCCGACGGCACACACCTGCGGCAGCTCACGGACGGCAAGACGAACGACTTCGACCCCTGCTGGCTGCCGGACGGGCGGATCGTCTTCAACTCGGAGCGGCGAGGCGGCTTCGGCCGCTGCCACGAACGGCCGGTGCCCATCTTCGCCCTCCACACGATGAGGCCCGACGGCGGCGACATCCGCACGATCAGCCTTAACGAGTCCAACGAGTGGCACCCGAGCGTGGACAACTCCGGGATGATCGTGTACTCGCGGTGGGACTACGTCGATCGCGGCTTCAACCAGGCCCACCACCCGTGGATCACCACGCCGGACGGCCGGGACGCGCGGGCCATCCACGGCAACTTCAAGCCCCACCAGGGCGCCGCGCCGCTGATGGAGCTGGACGTTCGGGCGATTCCCGGCTCCAGCCGTTACATCGCGACCGCCGCCGCACACCACAACCAGGCCTACGGCTCGCTGATCATGATCGACCCGGACGTCGAGGACGACGACCGCATGTCGCCCGTGAGGCGGATCACGCCGGAGGAGGCCTTCCCCGAGGCCGAGGGCGGCGGGCACCAGTCCTGCGCGACGGCCTGGCCGCTCGACGAGGACTTCTACCTCTGCGTCTACGACGCCGCCGCGACCGGCGGGCGCGGCAGGGGCGCCGGCTACGGCATCTACCTGCTGGACGCCTTCGGCAACAGGGAGCTGATCTACCGCGATCCGAAGATCTCGTGCCTCAGCCCGATCCCGCTGCGGCGGCGGAACAAGCCGCCGGTCGTGTCGCACCTGGCGAGACCCGCGCCGCCCGCGCGGTGGACGTCGCCCGTGGCCGTGCCGGATGCGCCCGGCGAGGCGAAGCCACCGCAGCCGGCGCCGTCGGAGGCCCCGCCGCCCGTTCCCGTGGCGGTGATGAACGTCTACGACGGCCTGCTGCCCTGGCCGGAAGGGACGGTCCTCAAGCAGTTGCGGATCGTCCAGGTCCTGCCCAAGGCCTCGCCGATCCACAACGTGCCGTTCATCGGCTACGGCCGCGAGAAGGGCGCCCGGGCCGTGCTGGGCACGGTACCCATCGAGGCCGACGGCAGCGCGCACTTCCTGGTTCCGGCCGGCAAGCTGCTGTACTTCCAGGTGCTGGACGAGCGCGGGCTGGCCATCCAGTCCATGCGGTCCGTCACGTACGTCCACGCGGGCCAGCGGCTCTCCTGCCAGGGCTGCCACGAGCGCAGGCACCGAGCCCCCGCCCAGGCGAAGCACGTCCCGCTGGCGCTGCGGCGCGAGCCGTCGAAGATCCGCCCCGACGTGGACGGCTCCAACCCCTTCAGCTTCCCTCGCCTGGTCCAGCCGGTGCTGGAGAAGCACTGCCTGCCGTGCCACATGAAGAACCCGCACAAGGCCCCCGACCTGCGCCGCGGCGACTGGGCGAAGCAGCGCACCAGGCACTACACGTCGTACATCAATCTCCAGAAGCACGCGTTCTTCTACGGTGCGACCGGATACGGCTATGACCGGTGGACGGAGCCGCGAACGACGCCGGGCAAGTTCGGCGCGCGGGCCTCGAAGCTGCTGGCAATGCTCGAAAAGAGGCACAACAAGGTCAAGCTGCCGCCGGAGGACCTCCACCGGCTCACGCTCTGGCTGGACTGCCAGAGCGACTTCTTCGGCTCGTTCGAGAACGCCGAGGCCCAATGCCGCGGCGAAGTCGTCAGACCACGGCTGGATTGAAAGAGCCTCTCGCAGGGATGCATGGGACGGGAAGAGGAGTATGCAGAGAGCCGCCGTGCTGATCATGCTTGCTGCCGCCGGCGGGTGCACCAGCGCCGCCGGCGAGGAGCTGGTTGATCTGGCCAACTCCGTCCAGGAGGTCACGCCCGAGAACTGCCGATTGCAGATCGACCTGGAGTCGCTGGCGCCCGACAGGGAGGGCAAGCCCACGAGCAGGATGACCGTGATCCTGCCTCGCATCGAGGGCAAGTGGCAGGAAGGCACCGGCCAGGGCTTCCGCACGCCGCGACCCGACCACAACGTGGACGGTGCGGGGCTGGCCATCGACGGCCGGCGGCTGGCGGGCGTGCTGAAGGTGGGCATCAAGCCGGACGGGCGGCGCGTCAAGACGTGGCGAACCGCCGTCTGCAAGCTCGACGCCAGGCTCACGCCGGCGCCGCCCGGTGCCTTCTGGCCGAAGGACGACATCGACATCCGCACGTGGGCGTACTACTACATCTATCCGCAGTCGCAGGGGGCCGCGTGGGAGGTCCACGGCCGGTACGAGGGCACGCTCGGCGAGGGCAAGGTCTCCGGCAAGGTGACCGGCTTCGTCAACCGCCCCGTCCGGCCGGGCAAGTGGAACATGGGCACGTACGAGGACGGCCTGCGGCTGGACTTCGACCTCGGCACGAAACGCCGGAACTGGAACTACGGGCGCGTGGCCGTGTACGAGCTCCCGCAGGTCCGCGACCTGTCGAGGTACTCAGGCCTGCGGCTGCGGATCGCCACGGACAGGCCGCGAAGCGACGTGGAGGTCACCGTCTATCTCCGCGAGGAAGACGGCAGTTGGTACCACGTCAAGGCGGCCGTGCCGCTGGCGGATGAGACCAACGAGGCCGTCGCGTTGTTCGAGGACTTCGTCGACGCCGCCATCGTCGCGCCCGTCTGGTCGTCGGACGAGGACTACTCGCTGGACCTGACGCAGATCAGCCACCTGGCCGTCGGGCTGATCGACCCGTTCGGGGTCGGGAAGGTCTCCTTCACCGTCAAGGAGATCGAGCTGATCTCGCTGCCGAGGGCGCCCCTTCCGGCGGCGCGCGTGACGGTGACCGGCAGGACGGTCTCGCTGAACGGCCATGATATCATCCCCTGCGGCCTCTTCGGCGGATACTGGGACCTGCCGCAGGAGTTCCGCCCCGGGTGCATGAGGCACTTCTCCGGCGGGCCGACGCTTCCGACGAAGGGCGGCCACGAGAAGTTCCACATCGACGTCTGGCACGATCGCTACCAGACGGCCCTGAACCTGACCGACGCGAACTGGAAGGCCAAGCTCATCGAGCGCGGGCGAAAGTATGCGCAGAAGGCCAGGGACGCCGGCTACCAGGCGCACCTGGAGCTCTGGAACGAGCCGTACCTCAACTGGGCGCGGACGCGGAAGAACTTCCCCACGAAGCTGTTCGATGATCGGCACGCAAGAGAGGGCGGCCCGGTCACCGTCAAGGCCACCGGCAAGGTCGTGCCCCATTTCCAGTGGACCAGGACGCCGCGCGGGTGGGAGGTGATCGACGCCACGCAGCACACGTACTATTCGGCCAAGGGCAACTCGCACATCTACGACGAGATGCTCGCCACGCTGGCCAGGGCCGTCAAGGAGGTCGATCCCAACGTGCAGGTGATCGTCAGTTGGGGCTTCCGCTGGAAGGCCGACCACTGGGCGGGGTGGGAGCTGGAATACAAGCCGTCCATCGACCGCTGCATGCCCCACATCGACGGGGCCTGCGAGCACCACTACGGCGGCGAGCCGACGGCGCTGATCGGCATGTACGAGGTGCTCGCGGCGTACGGGATGACGAAGTACGACAAGTGGCTGTACTCCTACAACACCGAGGCGGGCGAGCTGCGGACGGTGACGGTTGGCGGCCGGATCGACACGCCCGCCAAGGCCGCCACGCTCACGCAGCTCCGCAAGGCGATCTACGAGGTGCGGGACATCATGTGCTGCGCCGCCCAGGTGCCCGACAAGATCCGCAGCCGGACGATCCTCACGTGGCACTCGCAGGCCCGCCAGGCCACGCCCGTGGCGTACGGCTTCCTGAAAAACCTCCGCGGGCGGATCGTCGAGAACGAAAGCAGCGATGGAGACGTCTGGTGCGTCGCGAGCATCGACGGGACCGACGGCGACGCCATGCCGCCCCACAGGGGCCAGTGGCTCGTCGTGGCCCTGTTCAACGACCACGCCGCGGCGCGCGAGATCGAGCTGAACGTCACGGCGCCCGCGGGCACGACCTTCCGCCGCGGCACGATCCAGCGGCTGCGCTGGGACAGCCAGACCTACGAGTTCGGCCTCGCCACGCGGATAGTCGAGGCCGAAGGCACGGACCACGCCTTCAAGCTCACGCTGCCGGGCAAGGGCTTCTGGAAGGTGTCCTTCCCACTCAACGTCCCTCGCAAGGCCAAGCGTGCCAAGAAGCCCGAGCCTTACAAGGCCGACATTCAAAGGCGGCAGTTCTTCTCGCGCGACATCCTCCAGGCCGTCCGCCGCAACAAGCCGTTCACCACAAAGGTCAAGCTCGATCCCGCCATGCTGAAGGCCGCCACCCGCGCCTGGCTTCGCGTCGTCGTCGAGGACATCGCCCCCGGCGAGGCGACCGTCCGCGTCGGCAGGAAGGAGATCGCTTTCCCCAAGGCCGTCACCAGCGAGAACATCAACCGCACCCTCATGCTCCCCATCGCCCCGGCCGACCTGTCCGCCGAGACCCCGTTCGCCTTCCGCGTCAACCAGGGCAACCACGCCGGTTACCGGATCGACATGACAAGCATCGTGCTGGAATCACGGTGACAGCGCATCGACGACGATCACGACTTCGCCCAGCTCCAGCAGGTCCGTGATGTCGCTGTAGTGCGACAGGGCGCGGAGGTCTTCGTCATTCAGGACCAGGCCTCTCTGAGAGGCGAATGGCGCGGATGACGAGAGCGCGCTTGCGGTTCCGGCGGGCGGGGTCGTCGCATCGCTGCGCGACGCCGATGCACCTCTCGAACATCGCCATCCGCACCGGCCGGAGAATCCGCTACGACCCCGCCGCCGAGCAGATCGTCGGCGACGAAGAGGCCGACCGCCTGACCCACGTCCCCTTCCGAGCGCCCTGGCGGTTGTAAGCCCCGAGCCTGACGCCAGCCACGCCGCGCGAACTGGCATCGGCCATGCTCCTCTCGTTGCCCAGTTCGAGAATTCAGTCACCCCCGCAGTTCACTGGACCAGGAGGATCGAAGGAAGGATCATCTCCCCCGAGAAGCACCCCTTACTGGAATGGCCCGACTGGCCCGGTGGAACGGTTTGTCTATATCTGGATCTCAGGCGGGCGGATGTGAAAGAAGGTTGCGTCATCGTACTCATCTTCCGGTCGAAGACAAAGGTGTTTCCGGAAGGTCTCCACCTGCTCGTGAGAGACGCCGTATCTGAGCATATCCTCCAACGGCAATGTCCAGATACCCTTCTGGTACGAGGCTAGGAAGATGGGCTTGCCGTCTTTCCGAAGCCCCGGGTCCCGCACCCCCCAGGCCACCAGCACGTGCTTGCCCGCAACGCCCGACGGCTCGATCCGCACATCCAGGCTGACCGGAGAAGAGAAGGCCGAGGTGAGCTTGTAGATCAGTCTAATGAAATCTTCCGGATGGATCGTCATGTGACGACTTGGGGACGGCGTTCGGATCGGGTAGTACTCTCTCTTCGGAACCGATTTGGCTTGACTCTGCGCATATCTGATGAACCCATCCGGCCCCAGAAGGTGAAGTGTATTGCCATACTTATCCGGATCTTTCATGGCGATCGTCCTCCCCGGAAGCACTCATTCCTAGCCGTCCAGACGACCGGATACCGTCACGCAGCCCTCTGCCGCATGCACTCTCTCAGGTCGCGCTGGCCGGTTTCCTCCTGCAGGGGACGTACATCAACCACGCCTAGCGTGTCGGCCAACTCCTGCGACAGCTTCGCCTTCACCTGCTCGTCGTCATAGTGAAGAGGAACACCTAGGAAGAAGGCCTGCAGCAGATACGGTTCCGCCAGGTTCACGGGCGACATGCTCATCGCACTTGCCTGCTTGCAGTGGTCGATGACAAGATCGACGAGCTTCCCAACCGCTTCCTCCGGTGTTGCCCCAACCGTGCACAGGTTGTACTCAAGCGCATGGGCTATGCAGGCCTGTTCCATCCGCGGCGGGAGGACCTTTGGAAGATAGACCAATACATCAAGTCTCTTTGATACCATGACGATGACCCTTTCTTCTCGGCTCGAGGACGCAAAGAAGCGTTGCACTTCGCCTCCTATAGCCCAAGAGAACACACGAAGTCAAGGCAGCCTCCGTTGACTGCCTGGAATTATTTTCCCTCCCCAGGAGCCTTCCATGCCCGGGCCCAAAACAGTCACTCCTAGCAGTTGCCGGTGGCAAGAGCCGTATACAGGAAACCAGTCCTCCGGACAGCAGTTCTTCCGTACCCACATGGCTACTTCCACAGGGTATTCTAGCCCACTATGCCAACTTAAGCAAGGGTTTGCGCTCACAATCATAGGTCATTCAGCGAGACGTACGATGGCCTTTGAGCAATTCCATGGTCTGTCGTCGCCAGGCCAGGGCGGTTTGGGCGCGGGCGAGGTCGATGGGGTTGCGGTCGTCGGTGATGACGGAGCCGGCGGGGCGGTGGGTCTTCACGCGGCGGCGGGTGAGGTCGTAGCTGAGACGGCCGGCGCCGCCGTCCGCGTCGGCCTGCCAGAGCGGCAGCAGCTCGTGCACGTCGCCGCGAAACGCGAAGATGATGATGACCTGTGCAGCCGATTCGTCGTCGCGCGTGCGGTAGGCGCGCAGCTTGCCGCGGCCGAAGACCTCGCCCAGCGTGTGGAAAAGCGAGTCCGTGACGAAGTCGCCGCCGGGCGAGCCGATGTAGTTGATCGCCAGCAGCCCGTCGTCCGTCAGGCGGCCGCGGACGAGCTTGAAAAACTCCCGCGTGATCAGGTGGAACGGGATCGTGTCGGAGTTGTAGGCGTCGAGGACGATGAAGTCCACTTTGCCGCCGAGGTCGGCGATGTACTTGCGGCCATCCTGGATGACGGCCCGGCCGCGGTACTCGCCGGGAGGGGCGTGCTCGGCGACGTGCTCCTCGTCGGCGCCCGCCAGGTGCTCGGCCATGAGGGGCGAGGCGCGATTGGGGAACCGCGAGAGGTCCACGGGGTGTTCGCGGCCGCGGGCGTCGTAGATCGGCCCGCGATAGCCGAAGTACGCCTTGGCCAGCTCGGCGACCTTCACGTCGATCTCGACGGCCGTCCAGTCGATCTCGTAGAAATCCATCACGCGGGGGAACATCCCCCCCGCCAGGCCGATGAGTATGCCCGTCCGCCCGGCGGCGAGGTCGCTGTAGAAGTACGGCAGCAGCTCGAGGTAGTAGTCGTCGGTCTGGAGGATGGCGCCGGGGCCGACGAGGTCGATGTCCATCGGCATGCCCGTCTGCATGATGCCGTTGACCATGAGCATGCGATAGAGCCCGCGCCCGGGCACGTCGCGCTGGATCACCCGCAGGTCGCCGTAGGCGCTCTCGGTGTGGTACATCTCGCCGGGGAGGGCTTCGTGCCGCGGGCGCAGCGGCCAGGGCAGGCCGATCAGCACGACGGCGAGGATGGCCTTGCCGCGCGTGGCGACCACGAGCCCCACGGCCCCGATGGCGATCAGCACGCCGGAGCAGATCAGCAGGCTGAGGCGCGTGCCGAGCGTGGGGATCATCCACAGGCTGACCGCCAGCGCCCCCGCGACGCTGCCGATGGTGCTGAGGGCGTACACCGCCCCGCTCGTGGAGCCCATGCCCGCCACGGACCTGGCCCGCAGGCGGATCACGTACGGGCCGGCCATCGCCAGCAGCGTCAGCGGCAGGAAGAACAGGGCGGCCGCGCTGGCGATCGCGCCCCACGCCAGGCCGAAGGCGTCGCTCACGGGAGCGAGGACCGCCGTCATCCACGGCACCAGCAGCACGGACGCCCCGGCCAGGATGACCAGCACGCAGAGCATCCACGCCCGCGGGACGCGGTCGGCGAGCCGCCCGCCAATGGCGTAGCCGATCGCCAGGCACACGAGCGTCACCGTAATCAGCGCCGCCCAGACGAACAGGCTGCTGCCGTAATGCGTGCCGATCACCCGCGTGCCGAGCACCTCCAGCGCCAGCACGACCGCGCCGGTCAGCGTCACCAGGACGAGCAGGAAACCCCGCAGCGTGGGCCGCGCCTTCTCGTCGCCGTTGGCGTTCACGGGCGGCTTTGCCGTCATTGGGCGCTCCCGGGCGAGAGCGGCACACTGACCACACCGTCATACGTGCCCAGCCAGAGCTTGCCGCCGACGCGGTCCTCGCAGAGCACGGTCGGGCGAAAGACGCCCTTCACGAAGGCGATGCGCTTGCCGGCCTTGTAGAGGTAGTTGCTCCTCTGTCGGAACGTGTAAGGCAGGGCCTGCCGGTCGACCTGGCCGGCCCCGGCCGCCCAGCGCCGGCCGTCGAACTCCAGAACGTCTCCTTCCGGCAGCCTGGGCGCGGAGGCGAGCGAGATGGGCAGGATGGCGTCCGACTTGCCCGTCGCGGCCCGCACGCCGCCGTCCCTGGCGACCAT
Source organism: uncultured Planctomycetaceae bacterium (assembly GCA_964427875.1). GTDB lineage: Bacteria > Planctomycetota > Phycisphaerae > SM23-33 > SM23-33 > CAYRVX01. Next base: position 16,623 of record CAYRVX010000012.1, on the reverse strand, counting down.
GTGGAGGATCTTGCGTCCCTCGGCCACGCCGAGCAGCTCCAGCCGACCGGTCTTGCGGTCCAGGCGGCTGATCGTGCCGCCGTCGCCGCCGAACCAGACGCAGGTCCCGTCGGCCGCGGCCGCCGTCGCGCGCCAATACAGCCGCGCCGGCTCCCGCAGCACGGGCGCAAACCTGCCCGTGCCGGGCCCCTCGGCGAACAGCCCGCCCTCCGAGATCACCCACGCTCGCCCGGCCAGCTTCTCCATGCCCAGCACGATGGGATGCCCGTCGGCCAGCACGATGCGATGGCCGTGCGAATGGGAGATGAGCATGAGCCTGGGCTGCTCGCCCTCGAAGCCGAGCTCCTTGGTGCGAACGTCGAACCGCGCCTGCCAGCGGCCGGCCGACCGCTCAGCGAGGCAGCCGGCCGAGATGAAGTACCCCGCATAGTAGTGCTGCGGCACGATCCGGTAGACGCCCCAGAGGCGGTCGCCGCAGCGGCACATCGTTTCCACGGTTTCCGGGCCGATGAAGTCCTTCTTGACCGTTCCCTTCTGGCCCATCACCCATCGCTGCTCGGTCTTGAGGCCCTTTCGCTTCTGGAGCGTCCACTTCCCGCCGGTGTAGTGCAGCAGCCCCAGCCCGGCGGCCTCCGGGCGCCAGCGCTTGACGTGGGCCATCCCCGGATGGGCGCCGCGCTGGTTGACCTTCTCGTAGAGAATGCACGCGGCCCATGCCTCATCACCGTCGGCGAGCACGGTTGTGATGAAGCGGACGGAGGTGCCGTCGACCTCGTCGGCGACGGTCCACTTGCCGCTTGCCAGGTCCAGCCGGCTGATCCCGCCGCCGACGAAGCGGTTGGCGTTCTTGTCGTAATCCGGCTGGCTGGCGAGGAAGAACGCGGCGTCGGCGACGGCCATGGCGACGGGGCGCCCCGTCGCGGGGCCCTTGCCCGCCTCGAAGCGATCGGTCTTCCCCGCGGCCGGGTCGTACCGGACGGCGCCGCCCGTGGTCAGCCCCCAGACGATCCGCCCGGATGCGATCGCCTGCCAGGCCTCCCGACTGATCTGGCGCCATTTGCCGTCGGCGGCCGAGTAGTGCAGCAGATGGTTCGTGCAGACGACGTGGAGGCCGTCTTTCGACGCCAGGATCGACGGCATCAGGACGCGCATCTTCTTGTGCCACACGGCCGACCAGAATCCCCTGCGCATCTGCCCGGCCAACTGCTCCCGGCCGGGGAAGTCCGGCAGCTTCCGCCACTGCGTTTCGCCCGGTGCCAGGCGGTATGCGCCGGCGTCGCTGACGAGCCAGACGCCGCTGGGCCCGGCCGCCAGGCGCCCCATGGTGAGGCGGAGGCCATCGCCCGCGGGCGTGATTCTCCCGGCCTTGACGTCCAGGCGGGCCAGGCCGCCGCGAGTGGCCAGCCAGACGCTCCCGCCCGCCGCGGCGATCGACTGAATCGGCCCACTCGGCAGGCCGGCAAGCCGGTCGAATTCCCTGAGCACCTTCCCGGCCGCGCCGTCCACCTGGTAGAGCTTCTGGTCATCGGCCGCCCAGATCGTCTGGCCGTCCGTGGCATAGCAGAGCACCAGGCCCTGCCGCCTCAGAACCGCGGCGCTCACGATCGGCGTTGAACCGACGTCCCCCGGCACGGCGGCTTCCCTCTCGGCCGGCTTGTAGACCGAAGACAGCAGGCACGACCCCCGGCGCCACATCTCCTTCATGGCGCGCTCGATTTCGGGCGGGGCGTCGGTCCTGCCCCTTGATCCGCCGCGTCTTTGGGCGTGCGAAGCGGGCAACACGCCGCCAAACAGGACCAGAAACGCCAGAAGCAGCAGGCTCGTTCGCGACCTCAACATGGCAATCCTCCCCAAATCCGTAATGACTGACGGGACCCACGATGACGGACAATCTGAACATTAGCTTCAACCCCCGTCAAGGTCGCGGGTCACGCCGGGACTTGCCGGCGGCGGCCGGCCGGGAAATCCCGTCCCACGCACCGACATACTTGTCTGCTATGGCTAGGCGCAGGCGGCCCAGGCGCGGTATAATGTGTTGTAATGAAGCTCATGGCGCTGCGGGCAGCGCCGCCTGGGAGGCCCTGCACAGGTTGGTCACCGTTTGGAGGAGGCCCTGTCGGAGAGAGGAACAAGGCCATGTCGTTGAGCAGGTACTATTGCGCGCGGGCCGTCGTGGCGCCGCTGGCTGTCTTGCTGGCGGCGGCGCTCTGCCCCGCGCAGATCCAGCACATCGACTGGGCCCTCGTCGGCGGAAGCGGCGCATGGAGCAACAAGCTCAACTGGTCCCCCCAGGAGGTGCCTGACGACTCGGACGAATACGCAAACGTGCCCACCGGCGCCGGGGCGACGGCCATCCTGATGGACATCCTTCCCCGCATCGACGGGATGCTCATCGAGAGCCCCACGGCCACGCTCGACCTCCGGGCCAAGCGGCTCAGGGTCAACAGCGGCGGCCTGGCCAACTACGGCACGGTCATCAACTCGGTCGCCGGGACGGCGAAGATCGCCGGCGACGTCTTCAACCACGGCACGATCCGTGCCGAGGACGGCACGATCTTGTGGTTCGAGAGCGGCACCGTCGATAACGCCGGCGGCGTGATCCACGCAACGGGAACCATCGGGCTGTGGGACGCCCACGTGGAAGGGGGCCTCCTGACCGGCCCCGGCAGATTCGCCGTCCAGCAGGGCCCGGCGAGCGTGCTTGCTGACGTGACCATCGACGGTGGTGCAACCGTCGGCGCGCTCTCGCGCGCCGACCTGGAGGGCTTCGGAACCTGGACCAACAACGGGACGGTCGAACTGATCGTCGCCGGCTCAAATGACGCCCACCTGACGGCCACGGCCCTCCTGACATTCGCCGGCACCGGACGAGTGAGCCTCGACAGCGGCGCCACTAACGATGCCGTCCTGGGGACTGACTCGGCCGTGACGATCACCAACCAGGCCGACCACACGATCGACGGGCATGGCGAAATCCGGGCCAGGTTGATCAACTACGGCACGGTCAACGCGAACAACCCCAACGCCGGCAGCGAGCACGACTGGCTGTGGCTGATGACCGAAGACAAGACGAACAACGGCACGTTCAGGGCCGAGGCCGGGTGCGTGCTGTACATCGACAGGATCACCGTCACCAACAACGGCACGATCGACGCAGCCGGCACGGTGAGGCTCAAGGGCTGTACGATCGTCGGCGGGACGCTCACGGGAGCGGGTCAGTTCGTCACTCAGGACTGGGACGTTCCCACGCTCCGGGACGTCACGATCGACGGCCCGGCCACCGTTCGGGTCACCTCCTCGGGGGACTGCTACGGCGAGGGGACGTGGACGAACCACGGGCTCATCCGGGTGAATGCAACGGGCGGGAACGACTCGTTCCTTCGAGCGACGAACGACCTGGCCCTGACGGGGACCGGGCGGCTGCGTCTGGAAGCCGCCGACGGCCCGGCCTCCCTGACGGCCGATCCGGGGGTCACCGTCACCAACGAGGCCGGGCATACCATCGAAGGCCACGGCAGGATCGGGGCCAGCGTCACGCTGAGCAACCTCGGCACGATCGAGGCCAACGCCGGCGGCGGGAGGGAGCTGCGGGTCGAGGCCGACATCGTCCAGCTTCCGGACACCACATTGACCGGCGGCACGTGGATCGCCCGGGCCGATTCCAAGCTCGTCATGCCCTATGTCAGCGACATCGTCACCAGCCAGGCGGACATCATCCTGGACGGGCCGGGCTCGGCCTTCGCCAAGCTCAACACGCTGGAACACAACCAGGGGAACCTCGGCATCCTGAACGGGCGCGCCTTCGCGCCGGTGGCAGACCTCACGAACTCCGCGACGATCTCGATCGACGCCAACAGCGCGCTGACCGCCGGCGGCGGCTTCGTTCAGGATGAGGACGGCATCCTGGAGCTCGAGCTGGGCGACCCCGCGGCCAGCGTCTTCGGCCGTCTGGCCATCACCGGCGAGGCCGACCTGCGCGGCACGCTGGCGCTGGATCTCGCCGACGGGCTCACCTTCCAGTACGGGGACGAGTACGAGATCCTCACCGCGGCGGCAGTATCCGGCGCGTTCGACCGGATCAGCGGCTTTGAGATCGACGCGGACTTGAGCCTCGGCGTCGCCTACGAGGCCGACCGCGTGCGCCTCGTCGCGGCGCTGCCGGGCGATCTGAACTTCGATGGGACAGTCAACTACCTCGACTACCTCTCGTGGAAGAGCAATGCCGGCAAGAGCGGCCTGGGCTGGCCCGGCGGCGACTTGGACGGGGACTCCGACGCCGACCGCGACGACTTCGCCATACTCAAGGCCTATTACGGCCGGACGGTCCCTGTCCCGGGCGCCGAGACAGTGCCCGAGCCGTCCGCCATCGGGCTGCTCGCCGTGGGCGCCCTGGCCCTGCTGAGACGCAGACGAATACGCCGGCTGGGACCGGGGTGATCTTTCCGAACCAACCCCCTCAGCGCGGTCTTGACAAGCCGCGGATGAGGGCATATCCTGTTGGGACCATCAGTCGCCCGGATGGCGGAATTGGCAGACGCGCTAGGTTGAGGGCCTAGTGGGGTTTATACCTCGTGCTGGTTCGAATCCAGTTCCGGGCATTGTCCGGCCGACATGACGGCCGACGTACGGGAGACGACGAACCTCCATAACGATGCGGCCGGCGCAGCCGACCGCGCCGAGCTGGAGAGGCCCCTGCTCGACGAGAGCATTCTCCGCCGGGACTCACGGCCCCGGGCGAGCTGCCAGGCGTGAGGCGCCCCGGGTCGGCCCGGACGATTTCGTTTGCTAAATGGGCGGGGAATTCCTTGTGCTCGATCCTGCGGCGCGGGATAATCTAATATCTAAGGCACGTAAGGCACTTCTAGTGGTTGCTGCCGTCTGAGCGGAGGTGCGGCGATGACGCACGGTCACGGCGGGTTAGGGGGAAATGTCCGAGCCTTGGCCAACGTGGAAGGCCGGTTGGCCGCCACGCTGATGGCCACGTCCGAGGAGATCGCTCACTCCGAATGTCTCGACGTGGAAGATCGCGCCGAGGTGTACACCATCGTCGAGGCGATCCTGGCCGACACCAAGGTCCACCGCCAGACCATCGAGCTGCTTGCCCACAGGCTTGCGGAGGGCGGCGCCGATGCTTGAGCAGGCCACGCTTCGGGAGCAGTTCCAGACGCTCCTGAGCCAGGAGCAGCAGGCCCTTGAGGCCTACGCGGACCTGGTCGCCAAGGTGACCGATCCGGCCGTCCGCCAGCAGGTCGAGCAGCTTCACCGCGACAAGCAGCGCCACGTCGAG
>CAYRVX010000012.1:2024-11236 GCA_964427875.1 uncultured Planctomycetaceae bacterium | reverse complement strand
TCACTTGATCTTGTGGTCCTCGGGCTTCAGTCCCTTCTTGTGGCCGCCCATGCCGATCCTGTTGGGGCTGTACTTGCCGACGAAGTCGACCTTGGCCCGGGCGGGGATCTTGTCTTCCATGCCCACGCACCAGCAGCAGGCGTTGACGAGGAGGCGGCGGAACCCCTCGCTCTTGAGGTCGCCCCCGTGGCCCATCGTGGTCGTGAAGACCCTTGAGGGCTTCCCTTCCGTGCCGGTGTACGTCTTGATCCAGGCGACGGGCACCGGTTTCTTCTCCGTGTTCGGCTTGTCCTTCGGGTCCATGCCCTCGAGCACCTGGCCCATGATCAGCGGCTTGCAGTCGCCGAGAAGCGTGGTGATCCCGTAAACGTCCGACGGCCCCCAGATGTCCTCGCAGCCCTTGACGATCGGGTGGTTCTCCATGCCCTTGGCGACGAGGCCGCGGGTGCTCTCCCGCTGGTGGCGGCCGTAGTGGTTGATCCACGTCTCACCGAAGACCTGGCGGCCGTACCCGCCCTTGGTCTCGCCCCCGGCGCGGAAGCTCCACTTGGCATACGGGCCGCCCTTGTGCTTCCGGAAGTTGAACGCGTGCGTGCTCGTCCGGAGCCCCATGATCGGCCGGCCGGAGTTCGTGTAGTCCATGATGGGCTTCATCTGCTCGTCGGGCAGGTCCCGGAAGCGCAGGAACATGACCATCAGGTCGGCGGTCTTCAGCGCCTCCAGGCCGGGGATGTTGTCCTGCGTCTTGGGATCGATCTCGCCCGTCTCCCTGTTGATCGCGAAGAGGACCGTGCACTTGAAGCCGTGATGCACGGCCAGGATCTTCGCCAACTGCGGGATCAGGTCTTCCGAGCGGTACTCGTCGTCGCCGGCGAGGAGCACGACGTGCTTGCCCTTGCCCGGCCCTTCCTTGCCTTCGAGGACCACCCAGGGCTCTGCGGCCCCGGCCTCGCCGCCGAACGTGAAGGTCGCCGCCACGAGCATCATCGCCAAATACTCCAAGATGTGTTTCGTCCAAAGCACGGCCCGGCTCCTTTCATCTTGATCAACGAATCGTTCCGCCTTGTTAGCATATTGGTATTTCCTGACATTTCCCAGGTACACCGAGTTCGGCTGCGGTGCCGAGCTTCAGTGCCATGCTAACCCGAGCGGCCACGCGCCGCAACTCCCTCCGGCAATTAAATAGCCGCTTGACTCGCGAACACGGCGGGGCTAGACTCACCGGCCGTGTGATAACGACCCTGAACAGCTTTCCGGAGGATCGACAATGTCGCGAAAGCATATTACCAGGCGGGGGTTTCTGCGGAACGTAGGGATTGTCGCCGGCGCGGCCGGCCTGACGGGCTGTGCGGACCTCGAGCCGCAGGAAGGGGTCTTTGCCGGCTGGAAGCCCCTGAGGGTGAAGTACGGCCTGAACCTCCTGGTCTACACGGCCACGTTCTCGAAGGACCAGATCGACCTGATTCCGAAGGTCGCGGAGATGGGCTACGACGGTGTCGAGGTCCCCTTCAACGACCTCAGCGTGCTCGATGCCAAGGCCACGCGGCAGGCGTGCGAGAAGGCAGGCGTGGGCCTGACCTCCTGCTGCGTCCTCCTGCCGGGCACGAACATTTGCAGCCAGAAGGCGGCCGAGCGCAAGGCCGGCATCGAGCGGCTCAAGCGGATGGCCGACATCACCGCCGAGATGGGGGGCGACACGGTGGCCGGCCCGCTGTACTCGCCCGTGAGCTACCTTACCGGCCGGCGGCGCACGGACGACGAATGGAAATGGTGCGTCGAGGGCCTCGGCGCCGCGGCCGAGCACGCCCGGAAGGCCAAGGTCCAACTGGCGATCGAGCCGCTGAACCGGTTCGAGACGTACATGGTGAACACGGCCGCCGACGCCTTGAAGCTGGTCAAGGAAGTGGGAAGTCCGGCCCTGAAGGTGCAGATCGACACGTTCCACGGGAACATCGAGGAGAAGGACACGGCCGCGGCCATCCGCGCCACGGGGGATGCCCTGGGCCACTTCCACGCCTCCGAGTCCGACCGCGGCGTGCCCGGCACGGGTCAGGTGCGATGGAAAGAGGTCTTCGCCGCCCTGAAGGACATCGACTATCGCGGCTGGGTCACGATCGAGAGCTTCGCCATCGGCATCGTGGACCTCTGCGCCGCGGCGTGCATCTGGCGCCCGATCTACGAGTCGGCCGACGAGCTGGCGAAGAAGGGCCTGGCCTTTCTGAAGGACACGGCGCGGAGCGCGTAGCGTTCCGTCAGAAACCATCCGGCGCGTACCGGCGACGGCGTTTCAGCGCATTGCCGCTCTCCGCGAGCTCGGCGGATCGAGGGCCTCACGGCGAAGGAGGTTTCTGCTCGGCCGGCATGTCGGTGAGCATGCGGACGCCGTCGTCGGCGAGGAGCTCGCCGGTCGCCTTGTCCCACCTTCGCGTGCGATAGTGCAGACGGTGGCTGCCGTGGCAGTCGGTGCAGCGTTTCTTCTGCCCGGCGGCGAAGAGCGGCTTGTGCTGCGGGAGCTTCGGGGTGTCGATCCTGCTCTTGGGATGACACAGCATGCAGGACGGGTTGATCTTCGCCCGCGGGTACATGATGTCGGGCGGCGTGATGTTGTCCTCGTCGCTGCAATGGTCGTAGCAGGAGCCGTGGCACCGCTCGCAGCCGACGTTGGCCCGCGCGTGCAGGACGGCGAGGAGCTCCTCCTCGTAGTTGACGTGGCACACGTGGCAGCGGCTGTTATCGGCCACCGGGCCCTTCGCCGGCGGAAGGTCGAGAAGGTTGCCGCCGTCCTCCAGCAGGAGCAGCGGCTCCTCCGCAGTTTCTTCCCTGCAGGCCGTCACCGTAACGGCCACCACGGCAGGAATGAGAACCCACAGGCAGTACTTCCAGTATCTCACGGCGGCCCCTTTTCACTGTCTAAGGTCATGGGTCATGGGACACGGGATGTCGGGGGCGAGGAAGGACGGCTTGTTTCCGAGGACAACGCGGCCGGCAAGCCGGCCCGCTAAACGGGACGGACCAAAACGCTGGTGCGTTGCCGGGCGCCGTTCCTGCGGGGCGTTTGCGGCGGGCCTTGGCCCGCGCGTCTTCTCGGCGCTCCTAGACGTACTCCCAGTCCTTCAGCCACTGATAGCCCGCCGGGAGGTTGGCCCACATCTCGTCGGTGGCCCTTTCCAGCTCGGCCTTCTCGGCGAGGTCCAGCTCCCGGCGTTCCTTGACGGCCTTGGCCATGTTCTCCACCTGCGGGATGCTGATGAGTCCCGGGATCGGCGCCGTGATGGCCGGGTTGCACAGGATATAGCGGATGGCCAGCCGCGCGCGGCGGTTGTCCTCCTCGGCGTTCGGGTCGCCCGGCGCGCTGCTGCCCTTGAACAGCGAGTTGCTCGCGAAGGGCTTGATGCCGAAGACGCCCACGTCGCACTTCTTCACCGCGTCGAAGAGGCTCTCTTTCGGCGCGACCTTGCTCCGGGCGGTGTAGGGGAACAGGATCGCCTCGATCTGGGGGAAGTACTCGATCATCATCTTCAGCCAGCGGCGGTCGTGCGAGGAGATGCCGATGAACCGGGCCTTGCCCTGCTTCTTGGCCTTCTCCAGGGCCGCCACGAGCTCGCAGGACGTGTTGAACGAGTGCCTGCCTCCCGGCTCGTGACAGGTGATCCGCCACAGGTCGGTGTACTCCTGCTTCGACTCCTTCATGAGCGAGTCGAAGCACTCCAAGAGCTTCCTGGCCGTGCGGTACTCCTTGTTGCGCACCTCGCGCCCGCAGTACGACAGGGCCATGTACATCTTGTCGCGCCGCCCGGAAAGGGCCTTGCTGTAGGCGAGCACCTCGCCGCGGCAGCACGCGTCGATGTAGTTGATGCCGGCGTCGATGCACGCGCTGACGACGTCGCGGCGGTTCTTGTCGAAGTCCTCCTTCATCACGTTGATGCGCTTCCAGTGCCCGCCGAGGCAGACGGCCGAGACCCACAGCCCGGTCTTGCCCAGCCGCCGGTACTCCATGTTCTGGTTGTAGCTGGGCGCCTTGCGGATGGCCGCTTCGTCGGCGGCGCCAAGGGCCCGCCCGGCCACGGTCAGCCCCGCCGCCGCCACCGCGCTGTCGCGCAGAAAGCCGCGCCGGGTCAGTCGATTCCTCTTCATCGCCGGTTCCTTTCAAGGCCGTCGCTTCGCACGACGGCGGCACACGCTACACGTACTCCCACTCCTTGAGCCACTGGTAGTCTTCCGGCAGATTGGCCCACATCTCGTCGGTGGCCTCCTGGAGCTCGGCCTTCTCGGCGCTGTCAAGCTCTCTGCGCTCCTTGACGGCCTTCGCCATGTTGTCCACCTGGTGGGTGTTGATCATGCCCGGGATGGGCGCCGTCATCGCGGGGTTGCAGAGGATGTAACGGATCGCCAGGCGCGCCAGCCTGTCATCTTTCTCCGCATGGGGGCCGTCCAGCGAGGCGTCGCCCTTGAACAGCGAGTTGCCCCCGAACGGCTTGATGCCGAAGAAGCCCACTTCGTGTTTCTTCAGCGCGTCGAAGAGGCTGTCGGTGGGAAGGACCTTGCTCTTGGCCGTGTAGGGCGTGACGATCACGTCCACCACCTGGGGGAAGGTCTCGACCAGCGACTTGATGTGCTTGCGGTCGTGCGAGGAGAAGCCCGTGAAGCGCACCTTGCCCTGCCTCTTGGCCGTCTCCAGGCCCTTCATCATCTCCTGGACCTCGCCCTCGGTGTGCCGGCTGCTCTTCTCGTGCATCGTGATCCGCCAGAGGTCCGCGTATTCCAGCCCCGCGTCCTTCAGGCCCCAGTCCAGCGTCCCCAGCAGCGCCTTGGCGGTGCGGCACCCGCGGTTGCGCATCTCCTTCTGGTACCACGAGCACGCCAGGAACATCTTCTCGCGGCGCCCCTTGAGCGCCTGGCTGTAGGCCTTGACCTCCTGGATCGTGCACGCGTCGATGTGGTTGATGCCCGACTCGATGCACCGGCTGACAACATCCCGGCGGTTCTTCTGGAAGCCCGCGCTGTTCAGGTCGGCGCTGAGCCAGCCGCGGCCCTTGAAGACGCCCGGCACCATCTTGTCGATGCGTTTCCAGTGCCCGCCCAGGCATACGGCCGAGACCCATAGACCGGTCTTGCCCAGCTTCCGGTACTCCATGTCCGGGTTGTAGCTGCGGGTCTTCTTCCACGGTTCCGTTCCCCCGGCGGCCTCGACGGCCTTCGCGTCCCGGCTGCTCGCGGCCGCCATCCCCGCGGCGACGCCCGCCGCCACGGCAGCACTGTCGCGCATGAAACCGCGTCTGGTGGTTCGATCGTCACTCATCTTTCCGTCCTTTCCGGAGAACCTGTAAGGGTGCTCCTGGTCCGCTTGGCACAGGCGATCAGCCCATCATGGTAACACATTCACGGCCCGGGTCCACAGCACATTATTTCACTTGCCGGGTGGCGCCGGCGGGTGCGACCTTGGCATCACCGTCGGGCTCGTCCCGGCGGTGGCCTGGTAGAGCAGAAGCCTGGGTGCTGGACGTCACTCACGGCCCCGCCGGGATAAACCCGGCGGTGGCCAAGCCACCGGATATTGCCGCGGAAAGCCGACCATGCCAGGCTGGTCGGAGACTGCCGGTCTAGAGGAACACGCTCGGGCTGACGGCGAAGTGGTCGGCGAGTCTGCGGATGTGAGCCTTGCTCAGCGAGCGTTCGCCGGTGAGGACTCGGTGGCCCAGGCTGCGGTCTCCCAGGAGCCTGCCCAGGTCCGACTCGGTCATGCCGTGCTCTTCCACCAGATAATGCAGCATCTCGACCGGCGAGAGCCGCCTCGTCTCAATGGCCTGGTGTTCGGCCTCGTACTTCTCCACGAACGTCGAGACCGCCTCGAAGTAATCCTCCTGATCGGCATTCATCTCAAAGCCGGCGAGCGCGTCGAGGACCTCCAGCGCATTGCGGTAGTCCACCTCGTCACGGATCGGCCGGGGCATCACCAGCCGAGCCAGTTCCTCATAGCTCGCCGGGATGTCCTCGTGTGTGATCGCTCTTCCGCGCACAGCCGCTCCTGCCACCGCCCCTGGTCATTCTCATTCGGTTGCACCATGCTCCTTCAGCAATCGGATCACCTCTTCGGCGCAACGCAGCCTCTCCTGGGAGACCTGCTTGTGCTCCTCCATTTCCTCGCGCTGCCATTCGGAGAATGCCGATGCCCCCGTCAGTGCCTTGGACAGCTTCTCCTCGATTGCCGCGACCTCGAACAAGAGTTCCGCTCGTTGCTTATTGGCGAGGGCGAGAGGCGTCTGCCCTTCCCTGTTCCGAACATTCGGGTTCGCCTTGTTCGCAAGCAGCACTACGACAACCTCTGGATGGCCCTGCGCGGCTGCCAGCAGCAGCGGGGTGATTCCCGTGCCGCCGGAACCATCGACCGCCGCACCGTGGGCCAGCAGGATCTTGACAGACTCAGCATGTCCCTCCGCAGCGGCCAATTGCAGCAGTGTAAGGCCTCGCGCGGACGGGGGCGAGAGGTTCACCCCCTTGTCGATGAGAAGCCGCAGGAGTTCCGGGAGGTCAAGCGAGTTCTCAGCGGCCGAATATCCCTCGCCCGAGCTCAGGTCTGCCCCGTTTGCTATGAGCATCTTCACGATGCGTATTCTACTGTCGGGCGACGTAACGCCAAATCCCGCCGTTGCGGCCTGCAAAGGCGTCGTCCCGCACGCCAGATTGACGTCCGCTCCGTGGTCGATCAGCAGTTTCGCGACCTCTTCATGTCCGCCACAGACGGCCGTGAAGAAAGGCGTGTAGCCCTCGTCGTCATGTCTGTTGACATCCGCCCCCCACAGGAGGTGCTTCCTCACTTGCAGAATGTCGTCATCCCGAATCGCTTGATCCAGCGACTTGGTCGGCACAATGCGAGTGACGCCAACAGCGATGGCTGCACATAGCACAACCGCAACGGCCACAAGGAGTGGTCTCTTCCACAGCGGTGTTTCCTGAGCGCCGCGGGGATGGGCGGCCCGTCCGCATGGCGGTTCCTCAACCGAGGCCTGCGCAAGATGCCCTGCCACCTTCATTGCCGCCAGCACCAAGACGCCGCCTGCGGTTCCCCCAAGCAGGCCCACCGCGCCGCAGAAGGCAAGCGACCAGATGAGCATTCTGCCCACGGTGTAGCGCAGCGTCTCGATGGCCGCCGCACAAAGGCAGAAGATGACGCCCGCAAGGGTCCATCCGACCAGACCCCAGAACGTTCCCCAGAAAACAAACCATGGCAGCTCCCTGTCAGCGGGAGACCCAGCCCGGCGATTCTCCGGGACCATGGCAAGGTACCACAAGACCCCCGCGAGCAATCCGCAGAGCATGCCGAGCGAAATGGCATCTCTGGCGGAGTTCGCGGCACCATATACGGTGCCCGCCAAGCAGAACAGCCAGCCCCCACCCGCCCCGAAGATGGCGCTTGCGATGAGAGCGGCTGCTGCGACGATGCGAAATGGCCAACGTGGCGGTCGAGTCTCCGGCATCGACCTGCTCCCCTGGAATCGGCGGATCTCCGCAGGACGAGTATAGGCCACGAGCGCCGTGAGGCATAGTGCAATGAGCCCGCCCAAATGCCTGAATGGCCCCACGACCTCCTCCACCTGTCTTCCCCTACTGCCTACTGCCTACTGCCTATTGCCTACTCCCTATTGCCTACTGCCTACTGCCTCTTCCGCCCCTCACAGATCCGCCAGGCGCCGGGCCCTGTCGTAGGCCACCAGGGCGTTGATTAGCGGGTCGAGGCCGCCGGAGATGACGTTCTGGAGGTTGAAATTGGCGCCCTCGGAGGTCTCCTGCTTGAGGCGGTGGTCGGTGCAGCGGTTCTGCGGGAAGTTGTAGGTCCGGACGCGCTGCGAGCGGTCGCCGGAGCCGACCATCTTCTTCCTCGCGGCGGCCTCGGCGGCGGCCTGGAGCCTGCGGAAGTGCTCGTGGACCCTGGCCGCCAGGATCCGCCGGGCCTTGGCGCGGTTCTTGTGCTGGCTCTTCTCGTCCTGGATGGAGACGGTGATGCCGGTCTCGACGTGCTCGATGCGGACGGCCGACTCGATCTTGTTGACCTTCTGCCCGCCCGGCCCGCTGGCGCGGCTGGTGTGCTCCTTGACGTCTTTCTCCCAGTCGATGTCGATCGCGAGGTCTTCCGGCTCCGGCAGGACGGCGACGGTGGCGGCGGAGGTGTGGATTCGCCCCTGGCTCTCGGTCTTCGGGACTCGCTGGACGCGATGTCCGCCGCCCTCGTAGCCGAGCCGGCTGTACACGTCCTCGCCGGTGACGTTGACGATCACCTCGCGAAAGCCGCCCATCCCCGTCGGGTTCCCCGAGAGCATCTCGAACTTCCAGCCGCGGGCCTCGGCATATCGGCGGTACATCTCCAGCAGGTCGACGACGAAGAGGGCCGCCTCCTCCCCGCCCGTGCCGGCGCGGATCTCCAGCATGACCGAGCCGATCTCGGCGCCCTCGCTCATGACCAGGAGTCCCTTGACGTTATCGAGGGCCTCTTCGGCCTTCCCGCCGATCTCCCGGACTTCCCCCGCCGCCAGCGAGCGCAGTTCCTCGTCGCTGGCGGGGTCGTCCAGGATCGCCCGCGCCTCGGCGAGCCGCGAGGCCAGCCGGAGATACTCGCGATACGGCTCGACCACCTTTCCGAGGCGCGAATGCTCCCTGGCCAGCGCCACGATCCGGTTGGGATCGGACGCCACGGCGGGGTCGTTCATCTGCTCGGCCGCGGTCGCGTAGTGGCGGTCCAGCTCGTCCAGCTTCGCCAGCAGCGGGTCATCTCTGGCAGCCATGGCTCACGTCGTCTCCGTCGCGGCGCACGAAAGGGCCCCGGCGCAGGGGCAATGAAAAACGCCGACAGTTGCATGCGGGCAGACCATCGGCGCCGGAATCGCCGGGGAAGCTATCTCTTCTTCGCGGGCTTCTTGAAGTACTCGTCGCCGAACTTCCGTTTGAACTTCTCGACGCGCCCGGCGGCATCGACGAACTTCTGCTTGCCGGTGTAGAACGGGTGGCAGACGGAACAGATCTCCGTCTGGATGTCCCCGCCCGTCGAGCGTGTCGTGAACGTGTTGCCGCAAGCACACGTGACGGTGACCTGCTTGTACTCCGGATGTATGCCGCTCTTCATGGCCAGGCCTCTAAACGATCCAGAATCGCCAAGGCGGAGCTTACACCATATCATCGGACCAGGTCAAGCTTTTCATGACAGGATCGCGCGGTTTGGC
>CAYRVX010000012.1:0-1924 GCA_964427875.1 uncultured Planctomycetaceae bacterium | reverse complement strand
GGGCCGGCGGGTCACAGCACGCCGGCCTGCTTGAGGTAGGCCTCGATCTCGCGCATCACGTTGGTCTGCTTCTCCGCCGGCAGCTCGGGGCGGTAGCCGAAGCGCCGGACCATCATCGTGTTCATCGTCTGGATGGTCTCGCGGCGGACTTCCTCGTGGGCGTCGGACAGGGCCCGGAAGAGCGGGCCCATCGTCTTGACTTCGTGCAGGTGGCGCAGTCCCCTGGCCGCCCCGGCCCGAACGCGCCAGTCGCCGTCCTGCGCGAGGGCGCCGGTGAGGACGGCGGGCTCGGTACCCTTGAACTTGCCGAGCGCTTCGGCCGCCTCGCCCCGGATCCGGCCGTGGCGGCCCTTCTCGGAGAGGACCTGCCCGAGCAATTCGCGGCTGCGCGGCGCGCGGCATTCGCCGAGGGCCCACACGGCCGTGACGGCCACTCGCAGGTCCCCGTCCGAGCACAGGCGAAAGAGCGTCTCGAGGCCGGGGCGGTCCGTGCGCCCTCGGAGCATGTCAATGGCCTTGAGGCGATCGTCGCGATCCGCTGATTTCGCCAGTCGCATCGCGTCGCCCCCGCGGCCCCCGAAGCGCCAGCACAGGGCGGCGGCGACCACCGTGAGCGCCACGAAGCCGATCACGACCGTCCGGAGCCTTCGATCCCGCGAGTTCCGCCCGTCGTACGTCAATGCTTGTCTCTCGGACAGGCGCGATGGTTCCACAAGCTCCTGCTGTCGGGGCCCTCCAGCTCGTACAGCAGGTACTCATCCTGCAATTCGGCCTTCGTGGTCGTGCGGACGTTTCCGCCCACGGTAACGAAGTTGACCTTCCCCATGTGCCTGTCGGCGATGCAGTCCAGCCAGCCCGCCTCGCCGACGGGGATCACGACCGAGCGAGCGTCCATGAGCATCAACTGCTGCGGGCCGAACCGCTTCGGCTCGATCAGGCCGTTGATGCCGTAGCTGGCCGTCGAGGCGGCCTGGATGTAATACGGCGAGTTCGGGTCCACCTGGCGGTAGTGGTTCCCGCCCAGCCGCATGATGACCTCGTCCTCCTGGAGGCACCGGTCGCCGTCGATGCAGTGGCCTTTCATCAGCCAGTGGTCGCTGTTACAGTGGTCGCAGCCGCACCCGACGAGGGAGTCGATCCGGATCCGCAGCGCCTCGAACGTGAGCAGGATGGTCCCCTCATCCGTGATCGAGATCAGCTTCTGGTTCTCCTTGCGAACGGGGACGTAGCACCAGCACGGGTGATGCCCGTGGTGCGGCACGGGCGCCGGAGGAATATCTTCATCGCGGTAGATCTGCGGATCCTGGATGACGCCCTCGCCGAGTCCGAGAATCGCCGCGACGCTGCTGACCGTCCACCTGGAGCCGCCTCCGTGGCTCTGGAGAAGGTAGTAATCCGCGAGTGTGTCCATCGTGACCTCGGGTTCTTCATCGTCTTTCGGGCAGACCAGGAGGTCCTTGCTGCCGTATCCCACGGCCGCGCTGGTCCACGCCGAGCCGGACGGCACGGAGAGCGGACTCTGCATGCTCCCGCCCTGCATCGCCTGGCCGAGCTTCTGGAGGTTGTTGCGGCACATGGTGGCGTAGGCGATCTCAAAGGTCAGGCTCATCGACGGCAGGAGGATCGCCACGAGAAGGGCGATCACGGAGATCGCCACCACGAGCTCCACGAGCGTAAACGCACCTTTTCGCCGGCCTCGCGGAGAAGGGCCCGGCGACGATCTGACACACAGGGCATTCGACGCGAACATTTCCCGCTCCCGTCCGAAGCCAGCCGGCTTCATTAAACCAGGCAACTCCACCTCGCTGGAAGCCATCTTAACCTATTTTCGCGCGGAGCGGAATGACAACTTCCATCAGACAACGCCTAGGTGTGCGAGGACAAATCCGGGGAGGTTTCCTCTTCGCCCCGTATGGGGCGGTAC
>CAYRVX010000011.1:0-85261 GCA_964427875.1 uncultured Planctomycetaceae bacterium | reverse complement strand
GCTTATTGTGTCTGCCATCATCCCGCAAATCGCACGGCAGTGCCATTCGTGACTGATCCCTCCTTTCCCGTCCCTCCTTTCCCAGAGGTGATCCGGGGAATCCCGCGGAAAACCCTTGCATATCTCGAGAATTGTGTTAGCATTGAGGAAGTGTTGTAGGGACGGCGCCTGCGCTAGGCGCAGGGCGGCTTAGCAGGCGACGAGAGGCTTTGTTGCTTGGCCAATCATGGTGGCGAAGCCGGTGAGGGTGGACTTGGCATCCACTGGAGGGTGACACAATGAGGAATCGGCCCAACGTAGTGACGTTCCTTCTGGCTGGGGCGTTTGCGCTGACGCTTCCCGTTGCGGCAGACCCGGCGAGAGCGGCCGTCATATACCAGTTCAGCACCGTGGACGCCGCGGGTCCAAACAACGACAATGGATACGTCGCGTCGGACGTTTCGATTGATGTGATCGACCCGAACGTGACGGCTCCGGCCGACGGGATCGAGCTGGCTGCCGGCAACACCGGGCTGGATCGGTTCTGGAACTCGGAGTGGGCAGGCTTCGACACCTCTGCGACCAACGGTACGGCGATCGACAACGCGACAGAGTTCGACGCGGGCTACTGGGCGCTTACCGTGTCGGCGAAGCCGGGCTACCAGCTCGATCTGACCTCGCTTGACTTCGGCGCGGCGCGCGGCGGGACTTCGGGAACGCGGCTCTATGAGTTGTACGCGGCGGTCAATGGCGGAAGCTTCACGTTTGGCGATACGCCCATCGACAGTTCGCCCGGCGGCAACGAGACGGGCACGCGCACCAGTCCCCGCGCGGCAAGCGTCGACCTGACCGGCGCGACGTACCAGGGCATCGACTCGATCACGTTCCGCTTCTATCCCCTGACCCCGGCAACGGGGAACACCATGGGCTTCGACGGCTGGACTCTGAATGGCACGGTGGTTCCTGAGCCGTCCACGCTGCTCCTCATGGCCCTGGGCATGGTGGGCCTGCTGAGGCGGGGAGGCCGCAGGAAGCTGTAGGCCTCCGTTCCCCCCAGCGTTTGCCGTTTCTCAAACTCTTGCAGGGAAACCGGGGACAGGCAGCTATTTGCACCGACCAAACAGATCATTGTCCCTAGTTTCCGGCTGGGCGCGTCGCGGCGGGCTTGCCGGCCGTCGGCCAGCCGGGAACCTTCACGCCGAGGCCTTCGTATGACTCCTTCAGTCGGAGGAAGTGCATCTGCGCCTCAATGCCCGTGCCGCGATGAATGCTGTCGCAGACGTCGTCGCTCAGTTCGGCGAGGTCCTCCAGAAGAAGGCGAATGTCTCGCACCTCCTCCCGCCGGTGCATCGCCGCCAGCGCCGGGGCGGCCAGACCTGCGTCGGCCAGGAGCCGCAGCGACTGCCGCAGCGTGTGGGCCGGCTCCTCGGCGGCCGCCCAGTCCTGGCTGCCGACGGCCTGGCTCAGCCGCGCAAACGACGCGCCGGCCTGGGTGGCCGTTCGACGGATGCCCGACTCCGTCTGCTGCGAATGGATCAACCGGGGCACCCGGGCCATCGGCACCACCACCGCGGCGGACAGAAGGCACACCGCCACCGTCATGGCCAGCCCCGCCAGCGCGGCGATCGCCAGTCGAATGGTGGGTTTGCTTCCGCTTCGGCAGCGCCACTCGAAGATCAACCACCCCAGCGCGACGACAGGCAGCCACACGTACCAGGTCTCCCACGCGCCGGCCAGGAGGTAGAACGCCGACTGCGAGTAGCCGGGCAGGTTCACCCCCAGGCGCTGATACTCGTGAGCCAGCAGCGGCAGGATGAACACCGCGGCGGCCAGGAGGAGCATCACCTCCGCCGCCAGGAGCCCGAGCAGGGAAAGGTGTGCGATGAAGCCCCATTTCCATCCCGCCTTGATCGTTCCGGCCTTCCATTCCATCGCCTTCTCGATCAGCAGGCCGATGAAGCGGCGGCCGTAGACCGCTTCCAGCCCCTCGCGGACCATCTCCGGCCGGCCGAACTCCTCGATGGCCTTGGCCTCGGCCTCCTGACGGCCCAGGCCCGCGGCGACGTGCGTTTCGACGGCCGCCAGGAGATGCTCTCGCAGCTCCTCGCGGATGTGCTCGCGAAGGGACGCCGAGCCTCGCAGGCCGCGACACACCTCGTCCACATACCGCTCAAGCTCGTTCATGGGATCTCTCCAGGATCTGGTCCATGGCCGCCCTGAGGCGCCGCCAGGATTCCGCCTTCTCGGCGAGCGCGGCGCGCCCGGCCTCGGTCAGGTGGTAGTACTTCCGCCGCCGGCCGCCGCTGGGGCCCCGCCATTGGCTGCGAATCAACCCGTCCCGCTCCAACTTGTGCAGGCACGGATACAGAGAGCCTTCCTTCCACTCGAAGGCGCCGTCCGTCTCCTGGCGCACCGTCGTGACGATCTCGTAGCCGTACATCCGCCTGCGGCCAATCAGCGAGAGGACCAGCAACGACAGCGTTCCTTTGATCAGCTCGGTGTCCACGGGCGGCACTATGCTCCTATCATAGGTATCCTATGCATAGGGTTTCTATGTATTATACACCGCCGTGGGACGGCAGGCAAGCGGGTTTCCCGGTTTTTCGCGGGCGGTGTGGCGACCGGCTCAGGGCCATTCGTCGAGCACTTCCAGGCGGATGTACTTGAGCCAGATGGTCTTTGGGCCCACATCGTCGAAGACGATCTCGGCGCGGGTGTCCGGCCAGCGGTTGCGCAGCGCGACGACCTTTCCCTCGCCGAACTGCGGGTGACGCACGCGGCGGTTGACGACGAGGTTCTCGTATTCGGGCGGGGGGGGCTCAACGGCCGCGTCGAGGGCCGCCTGCGGGACGGCCTCCATGGCATCCAAGGCCCTTTCGATGGCGGCGCGTTCGTCGACGTCGTCGTAGAAGCCGCCGCGGCTGCGGCGCCGGGCCACACGGCCCTCGGCGGGCTCGGTGGTGAGGTCCTCGAAGGCGACGGACTCGCTGCCGATCTCGCTGAGGAACGGCGAGGCCACTTGCGGGGTCACCGTGCCGCGAAGCCGGCGGTGGCGGGCGCAGGAGAGCGTCAGCTCCTCCTTCGCGCGGGTCATGCCGACGAAGGCGAGGCGGCGTTCCTCTTCCATGGCCGCCATGGGCCCGTCGTTGCGGCCGGGCGAGGCGGTCCGAATCATCGGCAGCAGCCCGCTCTCGCAGCCCACGACGAACACGGCGGGAAACTCCAGCCCCTTGGCGGCGTGGAGCGTCATGAACGTGACGGCCCCGTCGGCGCCCTCGAAGCGATCGACGTCTGAGACGAGGGAGACGTGGTGGAGGAAGTCGCCGAGGCGGGCGTTTTCGTTTTCCTGGTCGAACTCGGCCGCCGTGGAGACGAGCTCGGCGACATTGGCCCGCGCCTGCTTGCCCTCTTCGCCGGCCTCTTGGAGCGCTTCCTCCAGCCCACTTGCCGCCACGACGGTCTCGACGACGTCCTTCACCGGCCGGTCCAGATCGCCCGCCAGGGCCGAGATCAACTGCCGGAACGCCGCGACTTTTTTCGTCGCGGCGGTCTTCAGGCCCGCCTCGGCCGGGTGGGCGCAGGCGGCCAGCAGCGACCGGCCGTGGGCCGCGGCCGCGGCGACGAGGCGCCGGACGGTCGCGGCGCCGATGCCCCGGGCGGGCGTGTTGATGATCCGCGCGCAGCTCAGGTCGTCTTCGCCGTTGACGAGCACTCGCAGGTAGGCCAGGATGTCCTTGACCTCCCTGCGATTGTAGAACTCCACGCCTCGGGCGATGCGATAGGGAACGGCGGCCTTGCGGAAGACGTCTTCCAGCACGCGGCTGAGGGAGTTGATCCGGTAGAAGACGGCCACTTCGTCGAGGCGCCCGCCGGCCTCGCGGCGGCGCAGGATCCGCCGGGCCACCTCGGCGCCCTCGGCGTGCTCGTCGTCGCAGTACACCACCTTCACGTCCGAGCCGCTTTTCCTGCGGCTCCAGAGGGCCTTGTCCTTTCGCAGGGTGTTTCGGGCAATCAGGTTCGAGGCCGCCGTGAGGATCGGCTGGGTGGAGCGGTAGTTTTCCTCCAGGCGGATGACGGTTGCGTTGGGATAGTTGGCCTCGAACTCGAGGATGTTGCTGATGTCCGCCCCCCGCCAGGCGTAGATGCTCTGGTCCGGGTCGCCCGTGACGCAGAGGTTCTCGTGATCCAGCGCGATGCCGTGGGCCAGGAAGTACTGCGCGCGGTTCGTGTCCTGGTACTCGTCGACCAGGACGTACCGGTAGCGCCGGCCGAGCAGCTCGCGGATGTCCGGCCGATCCCTCAGCAGGAAGGTCACTCGCAGCAGCAGGTCGTCGAAGTCCAGCGCGTTGTTGTCGCCAAGCAGCCGCTGGTACTCGCGGTAGACCCCGGCCACCGTGCGGCGGTAGAAGCCGCGGGCGCCTTCCTCGGCCTCGGCGGCGAGGTCGTCGGGGCACTTGAGCTCGTTCTTGGCGTGCGAGATGGTCGCGTGCACCTGTGCCGGAGGGAAGTTGTCGGCGCGGATCTGAAGGTTCCCGACCGCCTCCTTGACGAGGCGAACCTGGTCGTCCCGGTCGTAGATCGAGTAGTTGCCGGCGACGTGGGCCTCCGCGGCGAACTCCCGCAGGAGGCGGGCGCAAAGAGAGTGAAAGGTGCACAGCGTCGCGCCGCGCGGCGCGCGGAGGGCCTCGACGCGCTGCCGCATCTCGCCGGCCGCCTTGTTCGTGAACGTGATCGCCAGGATGTTCCAGGGCGCAACGCCCTGTTCGATGAGGTAAGCGACGCGGCGGGTGATGACGCGGGTCTTTCCGGAGCCGGCCCCGGCAAGGATCAGCAGCGGGCCGTTGGTGTAAGTGACGGCCTTGCGCTGGGGCGCGTTCAGATCGTCAAGCAGGTTGGACAACTGCGACGCTCTCCTGATGGATTGGCCAAAGCAGCGGATGGGTACTATACCGCACGGGACGGGGCAGGCCAAGGGCCGCCCCCAGAGCGCCGCCCGTGACCGCAAGCCCAGCCATCCCAATGGCTGGGCTTCTCGCCTGGGCTTCGGCACCGGGCTTGGGGAGCCGGAATCGCAGGTTTTTCCGAGGCTTACTAAAGACTCGCGGCCGCAGGCCGATGAAGAGAATCGGAGTTTCTATCGGCAATCGAAACGATTATCCATGCGAACTGCGGGACGAAAAGACGTCTTGACGACGGGCGAAGTGGCGAGGATCTGCCGCGTGGCGCCCCGAACCGTCAGCAAGTGGTTCGACACGGGCAAGCTGCGGGGCTATCGCATCCCCGGCAGCCGCGACCGTCGCATCCCCTTGCAGCAGTTGATCGCGTTCATGCGGGCCCACGGCATCCCGCTGGACGGGCTGGACCAGGGCTGCTGCCGAGTGATGATCCTCTCCACGTCGCTGCCGGAGGGACTGCTCGATGCGGTCAACTCCTCCGACCGGTACGAAGTGCGCGTCGCTCGCAATGGGTTCGAGGCCGGGATGATCGCCCAGGGGTTCCGACCGCACGTCGTCGTGGTCGAGCTGACCGACGATGAAGAAGAGGCCGCAGCAGTCTGCCGGCTCATCAAGGCCACCGAAGAGCTTCAGTCCGCCAAGGTCCTCGCCGTCACGTCGGACCTCAGCGACCGAAGGAGAGACAAGCTGATCTCGCAGGGCTTCGACGACTGCCTCGGCCAGCCGCTGTCGCCGGCCGCAGTCATCACAGCCGCCGAAGAGGCCACGAACCTGATCACCTGAACAGCGCCGGGACCCGCCGCCCGGGAGCCATGAGGCCGGAGGAGCCCCGGCCGTTCGATCCGGAGAACATCAACGCGTGCAGCGGACGATCGCGGCCGAAGGAGGACCGGCACGCGAGGCAAACCGGGCGGTCGGCTCACACGCCGGCCGCCCGGTTCTGCGTTTCCGAGCCGTTCGCCCGTTCCCGCCCGGGCCACGCGGAAAAATCCCCCAAAGCCCAAATCTTCCCTTGCCTTCCCGCCCGGTTGGCCGATAAGATGATTGTGAGGCCAAGATGATCCGTCAGAACTACAGCTTGAGCCTATTGGACCTTCTGGAGCTCCTGCTGCGCTGACGGATCGCGGACCCCGAGCACCAAGAAATCTCGGCCCCGCGATCCAGAACGGATGGCGGGGCTTTTTGTTTGGCCGGCGGCCGGGACGGAATGGCTGGTCCGGCCGCGGGCGAATCGACGAAGGGAAGGAAAAGACGCGGCGTGCCTAGAGCGAAGGAGAAACCAGTGTCCAGCCCCACCATACCCAAGTACGTGTCGCCTGAGCCCATCGACCTGCCGGAGAGGCAGTGGCCGGGCAAGGCCGTCGAGAAGAGCCCCGTCTGGTGCTCGGTCGACCTTCGGGACGGCAACCAGGCCCTGCCCAATCCCCTCCTGCCGGCGCAGAAGCTGGAGTACTTCAGGCTCTTGTGCGACATCGGCTTCAAGCACATCGAGGTGGCGTTCCCCTCGGCGGGCCAGGACGACTTCGACTTCACCCGCGAGCTGATCGAGGGCGGCCACATCCCCGACGACGTGTACATCATGGGCCTGACGCAGTGCCGCAGCCACCTGATCGACCGCACGTTCGAGGCCCTGGCGGGCATCCCGCGGGCCATCCTTCACGCGTACTGCGCCACCAGCGAGCTTCACATGAGCCAGGTGTTCGGCCTGACGCACGCCGAGACGGTCGACATGGTGCACAGGTCCGTTCGGCAGGTCCGCGCGCTGGCCGACGGCATGTCCGAAAGCGACATCCGGTTCGAGTTCTCTCCGGAGGAGTTCACGGACACCGACCTGAACTTCGCGCTGGAGATCTGCCTGGCGGCGTTCGAGACGTGGGGCAAGGCCACGGCGGCCGAGCCCGTCATCCTCAATCTGCCGGCCACCGTCGAGCGCCGCCCGCCCAACCACTACGCCGACATGATCGAGTGGTTCTGCCGGCACTTCCCCGAGCGGGACAAGGTGCTGATCTCGCTGCACGCGCACAACGACCAGGGCATGGCCGTGGCGGCAACGGAGCTGAGCCTGCGGGCCGGCGCCGACCGCGTGGAAGGCACGCTCTTCGGCCACGGGGAGCGTACCGGCAACGTGGACCTGGTCACGCTGGCCAACAACCTGTACGCCCGCGGGATCGACACCGGCCTGGACTTCAGCGACCTCAACAAGGTCGCCGAGACGGTCACCCGGCTGACCGGTATGGCAGTCTACTACCGTCAGCCTTACAGCGGCCAGTACGTCTTCACCGCCTTCAGCGGCTCGCACCAGGACGCGATCCGCAAGGGAATGCGCCGCCTGGCGGAGGCCCCGGGGAAGTTCCACGCGCGATGGAAGGTGCCGTATCTCCACGTGGACCCGGCCGATCTCGGAAGGAAGTTCGAGCGCCTCATTCGGATCAACTCCCAGTCGGGCAAGGGCGGCGTGGCCTGGGTCCTGGAGCAGGACTACGGCCTGGACATCCCCAAGGCCATGCATCCGGAGCTTGGAGAGGCGGTCCAGGCTTACTCCGACGAGGTCGGCCGGGAAATCTCCGGCGAGGAGGTCTGCCGGATCTTCGAGGACGAGTTCGTCAGCCCGACGGGGCCATACGAGCTGATGGGGTACTGGCCGCGGCCGGACGAGAACGACCCCACCCAGATTCACGGCGAGATTCGCATTCGCGTCAACGGCGTGGAGAAGCTGGTGACGGCGGACGGCAACGGCCCGATATCCGCCTTCGTGCACGGCCTGGAGAAGCTCGGCGCGGCGGGCTTTGCGGTGGAGGACTACCACGAGCAGGCCGTCGGGAAGGGGGCCGATGCGATCGCCGTGGCCTACGTGCCGCTCAGGCTGACAGACAACGGAATCCTCTTCGGCGTCGGGCGGGACACCAATATCGACCAGGCGGCGATCCGCGCGATCGTTGCGGGGCTCAACCGCATGTCCAACAAGGACCGGCGCGACACCGGGAAATGAGGGCGCGGCACCACTGCGGCGACCGCCCTCTGCGACGATGCTACGACGAGATCTCCCCGGACAATCGGCTGGGGGGGTGCGGATCGACCGTGCGGGAGGCCGTCAGGCCTCCGCGCGAACCACGTTCTCGGCCTTCATGCCCTTGGGGCCCTTCACCAGCTCGAACTCCACGGTCTCGCCCTCGTTGAGCGAGCGATAGCCTTCGGCCTGGACGGCCGTGTAGTGGACAAAGATATCCTCATCCTGGCCTTCTACACGCAGAAATCCATAGCCCTTTGCATCATTGAACCACTTGACCGTGCCTTTAGGCATCTGCCCTACCTCCCACCACACCGCGAGACCGTGAGAAGTGATATATCTGAAGCGAGCGATACAGCGCACTGGGCACCGGCGGTACCGCCGTCGAGATGTGCAACTGCCCGCACCAACTCTGACATCCAGACGTGTGCCCCCCACGACCGATCATAAGACTGCACAGATTCCAGCTCGATGTGAGAACTTCCAGCCGATATGTTTCTTATAGGCTACCGCGCGCCGGCGCCACGTGCAAGCAATAATTCGGGCCTGGTTCAGAAAGTGTGCGAGGACAAATCCCGGGAGGTTTCCTCTTCGCCCCGTATGGGGCGGTACGTGGGTAGCCCAGGGCGACCGGAGGGAGCCCTGGGTACGCGTCACCCTTTGTGCGGAGCCTCGTATGGGGCGACCGTGAGGTACGGTCACCCCTGCCGGGGTTCCGCGAAATACACGCCCTGCAAACCCAGGGCTTGCGGCAAACAGCGCCGCGGCGCCCTGGGCTATCAACGTCCGCTCCTCCGGAGCTAACAGATTACAGAAACAATCGTTACGGACCACCAGGAAACATTCTCACACACTTCAGAAACGATAGTCCCCACGTAACAGTGCCTGCGAGTCTCGGGAACCCACGAATCTACAGACGAGGCCCGGCCCTTGCTACTCTGCGAAGCAGTACTTCGCTGCGAAGCACGAGTTGGGCCTCCCCCGGGCGGCGCCGCGGCCTGCGGGCGAAGCGGCGGCGGAATGTTACCCGCATCTGAACCAGGCATTAATTCGCAACAACTTCCAATGATTATGCCGGCCATCCGCCCCTGCCCGGCCGCCTCGTGACTACACGTCGATCACAACCTTCATCGTCCTGTCCCCCGCTTCGTCGATGAACCGGTACGCCGAGAGGTACTCCGACAGCGGGAAGTGCTTCGAGATCAGCGGGTCCGTCGCAATCGCTCCCCCGGCGATCCGCTCGATCGCCCGCCGGTAATCGGCCCGCCTGTACATGAGCGTGCCGCGGAGGGTCAGCTCCCTGTCCTGCACGAAGCCGAGGTCCACGCGCGGCTTGTCCCCAAAGACCCCCACCACGATGATCGTCCCGCCCTTCTGGATGCAGTTCACCGCGGCCGTGATCGTCGCCTCGACCCCCGCGCACTCGAAGGCCACCTCGAAGCCATCCGGGCCGAAGGCCTTCTTGGCCGCTTCGGCAAGGGGCTCGGCGCCGGCGTTGCTCGTATGTGTAAGTCCGCATTTTCTGGCGACTTGGAGGCGATACTCGCTCAGGTCGGTGATCAACACGTCGGCGCCCTCGCTGCGGGCGACCTGCCCGACGAGGTTGCCGATCGGCCCGGCGCCCAGAACGACGGCGTTGCGTCCGGCCAGCGGGCCGTCCACGCGGCCGACCGCATGAACCGCCACCGCCACCGGCTCGACCAGCGCCCCCTGCTCGAACGTGAACACATCCGGAAGCGGGAGGATCTTCTCGGCGGGCGTGACGTAGAGCTCCTGGGCGCATCCGGGGGCCTGGAAGCCGCGCACGGCCAGGGCGTCACAGATGTGGTAATCGCCGCGGAGGCATTGCCGGCACCGCCCGCAGGTGTTCTGCGGCGTGGCCGTCACCTTCGCTCCCACCGCAATGTCCTCCACCCCCTCGCCGACGGCTGCGACCTCGCCGGAGAACTCGTGCCCCTGAACGACGGGATAGCTCGTGTACGGGTGCCTGCCGTGGTAAACGTGCACGTCCGAGCCGCAGACGCCGATCCGGCGGACCCGAAGCAGCACCTCGCCGGCACCGGCCCGGGGGGGCGCCACGTCGCGGACCTCGATCGCGCCCGGAGCGGTCATGACGGCCTGTTTCATCGCCGCGTGTCCTCTACTCCAGGGGCTTGAAGACCATTCCCGTGGCGATCTTCGGATAGAAGTACGTGCTCTTGTGGGGCATGGACGCACCGCTTCGCGCCACGGCCTCGACGGACTGAACGGGAATGCTTTGCAGGATGACGCCCAGTTGCGCCCGGCCCGAACGGCAGGCCGCCACCACCTCGCCGACGTCCGGCGTGTACTCGACGTTGAGCTTGCCTTTCGCCCACGGGTTCAGGGCCTTCTCCATGACCAGTTCGTGGAGAATGGCCGGCGGGAGGCTTCGCCATTCTTCCGACTTCTCCGGCGCGGCCTGGCGCATCGCCTCCGGGCGGGTCAACTCCACGATCCACAGCTCGGCCGACTCGCCCGCCACAAAGGCCATCGCGCCCGGACGAGCGCAGCCCAGGAGTGCCTCGATGGCCGCCACGCCGATCTCCGCGCTGCCGCCTGGCCGCCAGGAGAACTCCGGCAGCGCCCCGGCAAGCTTCTCCATGGTGGCCGACTCGCTGAGGCTGCTGAACAGGCGGTGGGTAGGCAGGATCAGCAGGCCGGGGTCGTCCCGCGCGACGAGGGCAAACATGACGAAGTTCGCCTCGTGGGCGTCGTCGAGCCGCCCGGCGTCCGCCAGCATCCGGCAGTAGTTCCGCCCCGTCGTGTAACGATGGTGCCCGTCGGCGATGAAGACGGGCGCCTCCCGCAGGGCCGAGCCAATCGCCCGGATCGTCTCGCCGTCCCGGATGCGCCACAGGCGCTCCACGACGCCGTGGAGCTCGCCCCTGGCCACGGGCCTCTGCTCGGCTGCCGAGGACAGCAGCCTCGATACCTTCCCGCCGGGATCATCGTAGAAGCCGAAGACGGCCGAGAGCTGCGTCCGCGTCCACTGCGTCAGCTTCAGCCTATCCGCCAGCGGGCCGGGAAAGACGTGCTCATGCGGGATGACGCCCTCGCCGAGCTTGGTGGCACGGACCCCGCAGATCAT
This sequence comes from uncultured Planctomycetaceae bacterium, assembly GCA_964427875.1. GTDB lineage: Bacteria > Planctomycetota > Phycisphaerae > SM23-33 > SM23-33 > CAYRVX01. Next base: position 74,211 of record CAYRVX010000011.1, on the reverse strand, counting down.
CGCCTGGCGGGCATAGGTCCGGCCGGCCCAGGTGTACGTCTGCTGGGAAACGTAGATCGACGGCTCGGCGTCCCGGCGGATCACGCCGGAGGCCTTCCACTGCTCGAGCCGCTCGGCCGCCTCGGCATACGCCTGGTCCGGGCCGAGCTCCTTGGCCGGAACGTGCGGCAGATCCACCGCCACCACGTTGTCCCTGCTCTTGGCCAGCAGCCGCTGCTTGTCCGGGGCCGAGAGGATATCGTAGGGTGGGGCTATGTACGGGCTGACGTCGCCGTCGAGCCGGCCGCTGTATCGCCACCCGCGAAACGGCCTGATCTCCATAGCCCTTCTCCAGCAAACAGCAAGTCCAGTACCCTACCGTCTCGATCGTATCCTGCAAGGGAGAATTGGTGAGCCGCGCCTCGGAAGGTGCGGTTGCGACCGTCGAGCTCGCGGCAGCCGCCGGGCCCGGCGGGTCCGCCGGCGGTGCGCCGAAGACGCGGGGAGACGATCCGTTCCTGCCGCGGCGCAGCAAAGGCCGCGGGACGCTCACTTGGCGATGTTGACGATGACGGCGCCGTAGCCGACGTTGCCGAGGATGTCCGCGACACGCAGGGCGATGCGGTGGGCGCCGCCCTTGAGGTCCTTGACCCCGAAGGCGAATCGCTCGCTGTTGGAGTCGCAGATGCCGTCGGTCGGCAGCAGCGCGACCCACTTGGTCTGGCTGTCGACGGAGTAGTGGATGGAGGCGACGCGGCTGACGGCGTCGACGGCCAGGCCGCTGACGGAGGCCTCGCCGGCGGCAACCTTGGCGGCAAGGTCCCTGACGGCCGGGGGGGTGTTGTCGATCACGAACGGGTCGCTCACCCGCGCCCCCGTGCGGGCCCCCGACGGCGGGTTGACCGGATCGTCACTGGCCGTCACTCGCAGCTCGTACCTGCCGTCACCGACCGAGCGGGTGTCCCAGACGTACTTGGGGACGAGGAGCTTGTCGGTGACGGTGATCCAGCCGTCGGTGCCGACCTCGCGGAAGGCCAATATGAATCGCACCTTGTCGCCATTCCCGTCGGAGGCCTTGATCGCGATGTGCCGCCAGGGCATTGCTCCGCCGGCGGTCTCGCTGGAGGTCCGCCCCTTGGGGGAGGCCACGACGGTCACGGCCTGGACGGCGGGGGCGAGGTTGCCGACCTGGTAGACGAGCTTCACGCCGGAGATGGTGGCCGAGGAGCGGCCATTGGACGTGAAGCTCAGCCGGTATTGCAGGAACCGCCCGGCCGGGCTGCCGATCGGCAGGAAGCCGCTCTGGAGGGGCATTTCCCCGGACCAACTGCTCCAGGTCTTCTCGTCGGGGTCGTTGAGGTTTCCGCTGCGGCTGGCGATGGTGACCTTGGTTCCGGGGGGCGTGCGGCCGTCGAGCTGCATCGTTCCCCACTGGGCGATCTGCTTGGCGTCCAGGGCCTTGGCGACGTATGTGCCCTTGCGGGCAAAGCCCTTCTCCAGCAGCGCGACGGACCCCTTGTTGGCCGTGCCGAAGATGATCTCCTCGCCTCGCGCGGCGAGCGAGGTGACCTGCTTGGCGTCGGTGTCGGCGATGAGGGCGATCTCATCGCCGTCGAGCGTGACGCGGTATATCCCCCCGCCGTTGCCGGTGCCCAGGATGAGCTTGCCGTCGGAGAGGATCATGGCCAGGATGGTGACGGGCCTGCGGAAGACCGTTTCCACCAGTCCGTCCGAGCGAATCAGGTACACCGCGTTGCCCGGTCCGCCCCTGGCGGGTGGGGTTGGGGCCGACGGCGGCCGGGACGGGGGACGGGACGTGCGAATGATGCGCACCGTGCCGGGCGGCGCCGCAGCGGCGGGCTTGGGCGCCGGCGCCGCGGAGGGCTTGGCCGGCGGCGTGCCCGGGGTCGCCGGTTCGGCGGTACTCGCCGGCAGGACGATGGTTTCCAGCCGCTTTACGTCGGGCTTCTTGCCCTCCGGTGCTCGCGGCTTCTCGGCGTCCTTCGGCTTGTCGTCCTCTTTGGGCTTGTCTTCCCTGGGTTTGTCCTTCGGCTTGTCTTCCTTGGGCTTGGGCTCGGGCTTGGGCTTCCGGGGTCTCTTGGGCGGTTCCTTCGCGGGCCTGGTCTCGGGCTTCCCGGCCGGGGCCTTATTGGGTTGGGCCTTGGGGGCCGGCTTGGTCTGCGGGGGCTTCCTGGGGCCGTCCGCCTTCCCCGCCTTGGTGGTGGCAGGCCGTTTCCCGCCGTCGGCGGTGGCCTTGGAGGCGTCGGACGTCGCGGCGAACAGCGACCCGTCGGCAGCGAGGAGCAGGGCGGCGATCTCCTTCTCCGGGGCGTCGAGCAGCACGCGCCCGGTCCTGGCCTTGGGGTCGATCTCGATGACGAGGCCCTTCTCGTCGGTGCCGGCGTAGAGCTTGCCGCCCGCACCGGCGATCAGGCAGAGGATGTTCTTGGCCAGCTTGTCGGCGTGGTAGATCACCTGGCCCTTGCCGGCCTTGTCGACGGCGAAGACCTTCCCTTCCGGGCCGGTGGCGGCATGGAAGCCGCCGTCTTCGTTGCGGATGACGGCCCAGACGTACTTGACCTTCGCGTCGGTCCAGAAGGGCTTGACCTTGCCCCGCCCGTCGACGCGATAGATGCCCGCCTTGTCTCCGCCCGTGCCGGCGAGCAGCTCCCTGCCCGTCCACAGGAGGCAGGCGACCATCGTCGAGGGCAGCTCGGCGAACTTGACCGCCTTGCCGGACTGGACCTTGTAGATCACGCCTTCGTTGCCCGCGCCGGCGTAGATGGTGTTTCCCGCGACGGCGACGGCGGAGACCACCGGCGGGGCCGAGTCGCTGGCGGCCAGCACCTTCACCCGCCGGGCGAGGGCGATCTCACCAAGCGAGGTGGAGACCGTGGACTCGAACTTCCCCGTGGCGAAGTGCGCTTCGGTGGTGTGGCTCCAGAGGGCGGGCCGGACGCCCCGCGCCGCCCCGGCCGCCAGGAAAAGGACCGAGAGGGCAATCAGTGTTGAGCTCCGAGCTTTCATTACGGCATTCCTTTACTTGCGCAGGAGGGTCTCACCCGGCTTCTTCTGCACGCGGAACTTCGCGCTGAGTGAGCCGGAGATGATGTGATCGGTCTTGAGGGTCCGGACGATGCTGCGGCGGAAGGTCCTGGTGTCCAGTATGCGCGCCTCGGAGAGGATCTTCGCCCTGCTGTCGGGCAGATCGGGCAGCTCGCCCTGGGCAATCGCCAATCCGCCTCCGCTCCTGACGGGCAGCCGAAGGTATAACTGGGCCTCCGACGGCTCGACGACGCGCTGAATGGCCTCGAAGATCTGCCGCGTCGTGCGGGGAGCGAACATGTGCGGCGTCTCCGACTGCCGCGACATCATCTCCCTGGAGGCGTCACAGATCGTCAGCGCGTAGCTACCCTCGGGCAGGTCCTCGGGCAGCTTGAACTCCACCTGAATGGTCTTTCGAGGCTTGCGATAGGGCCGGATCGTCAGCGTCCCGGTGACGGTCTCGCCCGGCCGATAGGTCTCGCCCCGGAGCTTCAGGTCGAGCATCGACGCGGAGAGATCGCCCTTCTCCACCGTGATGGTCACGTCGATGCGGCTGGGGGCGACCCGCTCGCCGTAGGGATTGTTCAGCAGGGCGGAGATGGGGCGGCTCATGTCTGAGACGGCCGGGTAGATGTCGTCGCCCGTCGAGACGTTCTGGGCGCGATAGGTCCCCATCTTGTCGTAGGCTACGGCGACGGAGTACTTCACGGTGTGGCGCTCGGGAAGCTCATGCCACGCGGCCGCAGAGTCTACGAGCATGAATCGGGCCATCATGGCCGTCATGAACCGGTGGTTGGCAATCTGATACTGAAACGTCTCCTTGCGGTTCTCGCCGGGCCAGCGGCACGTGACGGTCATGGGGATCATGGCCGGCTTGGGGCCGATGATGCCGCTGATGGCGACCTGCTCGTCCCGCACCAGCGTGCCGGTAACGCGCAGGCCGGATGAGAGCTTGAAGCTCCTGAGCAGACCCGCCACCGACGTGTGAACGTACGCCGGGCCTATCGGCAGCTTCACGTCGCCCTCACCGTAGAACGAATGCCCGAAGGCGAGCAGCCGCCCGTCAACGACCTCGGTAACGGTGCCGACGGCAGTGTATTCGGCGTCGCCGGTGGCCAGAGATACGGCGATGGCCGCTCCGGGCTCGAGCTTGAGGTCCTTGATCTCGGCGGCCTCGGCCGCGTTTACGCCCCCGGAGGCCACCGGGACGATGCCCATGGGCTCGAGGCAGCGGGTCAGCTCGGCCAGCGTGCGGGGCTTGGCGCCGGAGACCATCAGGGGCGTGGCCAGCGGGACGAGCTCCGGCCCGGCCGTGATGCGGCCGGCCGCGCTCCGCGAAGCCGGCATGAACGCCTTGACGAAATCGATCTTCTCCGGGCTGAGGATGGTTTCGAGATAGCCTTCCAGGCCTTTCGGTCCGAGGCGTACGGCCCCGGCACTCGGGGGGCGCGAGCGGACCGACTTGGGCGCCGGCTTGCCCTTGCCCATCTTCTTGAAGGCCTCTCCGGCGGCGAGCATCTGCGTGATCGGCTGGATGCCGCAGAGGGGGTCCTTCTGCCCCTGCCAGCCGTACGCGATCGCGCCCACCAGCTTGGCCTTGCCGTCGTCCGGGTCGGGGAAGTACACCGGCGAGCCGCTCATTCCCGCAATGATGCCCGTGTGCTCGAGGTTCTGCCCCGAGAGCATCGCGACGATCACGTCCTGATGCGGCCCCCAGCGAGTGACGACGGAAACGACCTTGGCCTTGAACTTGACGATCTTCGTTCCGGCCAGGACGGTCAGCCCGTGGCCCTCCATCCCGCGGCGGAGCTTGCTGTGGTGCAGGTAGCGGTCCGAGGCCTCGACGAAGCGCCGGGCCGCGGCCAGCCGGTCGTCGGTCGATCTGCCCGGCCGGGCCTTCGCGGGTGCCCCCGCGCCGATCACGGCCAGGGCCGCCCAGGTCAGGACCATGCTGCGCCAAGTCATTCTTCGGTCTCCTCAAAGGGACGCATCAACGCAGAGCTTAAGGATGAGAGATGGTAGTTCCCCGCCGCCGGCCGAACAAGCAAAAACCGCCCCCGACCCAACGCGACAAAACGTCTTGACAAGCCGGTAGGCCCCTGTTTAGTAATGTCAGGGATGACAGGGGATGGAGTCCCTGCGCGGCGGAAGGGAAGGATAGGGTTGACAAGTGACAGCCGCGGCCCTAGACATGTTCCCCCGCATGGTTCCACAACAGAGAAAAGCGTTCGAACAAGACACCCGCTTGACCGTATAGGAAGCCTGTACCGGCCGGCGGGGCCGGCGCAGGCGCGAGGCTAGAGGGCAAAACGAGATGATAGACGTCAAGCACCTGACGAAGTGGTACGGGCCCGTGCTGGCGGTGGACGACATCTCCTTCCACGTGGAGAAGGGCAGGATCCTCGGCTTCCTGGGCCCCAACGGGGCCGGCAAGAGCACGACGCTGAAGATCCTGACGAGTTACCTTCCCGCCACGTCGGGCAAGGTCACCATCGCCGGCTACGACGTGCTGAGCGAGTCGGTGGAGGTTCGTCGGAACGTCGGCTACATGCCCGAGGCCGTCCCGCTCTACCCCGAAATGCGGGTGCGGGAGCTGCTGATGTTCCGGGCGGCCCTCCGCGACATCCCCTCCGGCGAGCGGGGCGCGGCGGTGGACCGCGTCGCCGAGCGGTGCTGGCTGAGCGTCCCCGAGGACGTGATGCGCCGCCGGGTCGGGGAGCTTTCCCGCGGGTACAAGCAGCGCGTAGGCCTGGCCGAGGCCCTGCTTCACAACCCGCCGGTCCTCGTGCTGGACGAGCCCACCATCGGTCTGGACCCCAACCAGATCCGGGCGATGCGGGAGCTGATCCAACGGCTCGGCGACGATCACACGATCATCCTCTCCAGCCACATCCTCGCCGAGATCGAGCAGACGTGTAACCACATCATGGTGATCGCCGGCGGCAGGATCGTTGCCGACGGCACGCCGGAGGAGCTCCGCAAGGCGGTCCTCGGGCCTTCGCAGGTGATGGCGGAGATCCGGGGCGCCGAGTCGGGCGAGCTGGCCGGCGCGGTCAAGGCCCTCGATGGCATCCGCAACGTCACCGACAGCCGCATCGGCGGCTGGACACGCCTGATCATCGAGTGCGACGGCAAGGCCGACCGCCGCGCGGAGGTCTACCGCCTGGTCTCCGAGAAGGGCTGGCAGCTCCGCGAACTGCGGCACAGCGTCGGCTCGCTCGAGGATTTCTTCGTCCAGGTCACTTACGAGCAGAACATGCAGGCCGCCCAGCGCGTGGCGCAGTGACGCAGGCCTGAAGGAGCTGAAGATATGGGAAAAGCACTCACGTTGGCCCGGCGGGAGCTTACCGCGTATCTGTTCTCGCCGATCGCCTACATCATCGGAGCGGGCTTCCTGCTGCTCAGCGCCGGATGGTTCTTCATCAACATCCGGATCGGCGGGGAGGCATCGCTGCGGCCGTTGTTCGACGGCATGGCCATCATCATGGTCCTGGCCGTGCCGCTGCTGACCATGGGGCTGTTGAGCAAGGAGTTCGACAGCGGCACGATCGAGACGCTCATGACCTCCCCGGTGACCGAGACGGAGGTGATTCTGGGCAAGTTCCTGGGGGTGATGATCTTCTACCTGGCGCTGCTGGCAAGCACGCTGGTTTTCCTGATACTGATGATCGTCTTCGGGCGCCCGGACCCGGGGGTGGCGGTCACGGGGTATCTGGGCATGATCCTGCTGGGGGCGACGTACGTGTCGGTGGGCATCTTCGCCTCGACGTTGACGCGGCACCAGATCGTCGCGGCGATCGCGGCCATCGGCATCCTGGGGTTCTTCGTGATCCTGATGGGGCTGGTGGTCCGGCTGGGGCTTCGCCCGTGGGCGGACCTGGCGGCCCGCCTCAACGCGATGACGTATTTCAGGGATTTCTCGCGGGGCGTGCTCGATTCCCGCGGGCTTGTATATTTCCTCAGCGGAACGGCGCTGTTCCTGTTCCTTAGCGTAAAGACTCTGGAGAGCCGCAGATGGCGATGAACGATTCCTCGAAACTGACCGATCCGCTGGATGCGCCCAAGGCGCGTCTGGCCGGCTCGGCGACGTCGGTGCTGGGCCTTGCGGCGACCGCCGCGGCGGCAATCGGCCTGATCACCTACCTTACCTCCGCGGAGGCGAGATCCGAGATCGTGGCGTATCTGCTGCTGCTGTTCGTCTTCGCGGGGATGGGCCTGGTCGGGGGCGTGCAGCTATTGCGCGGCCGGGCCGGGGCCCAGCAGTTCCTGCTGGTCTACTGGCTGGGCGTCTCGGCGGCGGCGATCATAGTGACCCTCTCCGTGATCCTCTGGAGGGTCCCCGAGGCCGTCGCGAGCGACATCTTCGGCGAGAAGGTGGACGTCGTCACCGCCTGGGCGACGTCGCTGGGCGTGATAGTGCTGGCCCTCGGCGCGGCGGCGGTGGTCCTGCTGGCCAGGGCATCCCAGTCGAACAGCCGCCAGCGATACGCCTCGGTCGTGATCGTCTCGGTGGCCGTCGCCCTCGCGCTGGCGATCGTGGTGAACCTGATCGGCCAGCACGAGAACCCCGAGAAGGACCGCAAGAACTACGTGCACGTCTCGATGGAGACGCTGGGGCGATACGGCCTGAGCGAGCGGACGAAGAAGCTCCTCCGCGACGTGAAGACGCCGCTGCGGCTGACGTGCGTGTACACGTCCACGGACGAGGCCAAGCAGACGGACGAGCTCCGCCCGCGCGTCCAGGAGCTGCTGGGCGACATGAAGATCTACGGCGAGAACATCGAGGTCGCCAACATCACGACCGACGCGGGCAAGGCCAAGCTCCTGGCGCGTCTTCGCGGCCAGCTCGGCTCCCAGGCCGACCGGCACGACAAGTTCCTCAAGAAGTTCCGCCAGGAGACACCTGCCTTCCAGGAGAAACTCGATGCCGAACGACAGAAGTGGGAGAGCCATCCTCCCGATTCGTATCTGAACCTGTGGTCGCTGCCGCTGGAGATCGCCCACGTGATCAAGACCGGCGCCGAGAAGCTCCAGCGCGCCCACGAGAAGGTGGAGACCGCCCTGACGGGATCCGGCCTGCCGGACTACGACGACCTCGTCCGCGACATCAAGGACCCCGTCAAGAGCTTCAGGGAGTCCCTGGAGAAGGCCGCCGAGCTGATCGGGCAGCTCGGCAAGATCGCCGCCGCCTCGGCGGACGAGAAGAGGCGAGCCGAGGCCGTGGCGGCCGTCGAGAAGTGCTCCCAGGCCGCCAAGGAGATGGCCCGGAACATCGGCGAGCCCGACGCGCCGGACCCCAACGCCCCCAGCGAGGTGCTGAACAAGCACGTGGCGGCGTCGCAGAAGGCGGCTGAGCTGGCCGTCGCGGCCGCGAACCAGTTGGACAACCTCGCCGGCGAAGAGCACACGGCGCTGCTTCGCGAGAACCGCTACTACAGCGTTACGCTTCGAGCCGCCGGTCCGCTGCCGGTGAGCATCGCCATCAGCGACCTTTACAAGGTGATGGCCCAGCGTATCACGGAAGCGGCCGCCGAGGCCGAGGCCGTCGTCAAGAACGCCAAGCCCGATTACCAGAAGAAGTTCATCCGCCAGGCTCGCGGCCAGGTCGCCGGGACCGCCCAGTCGCTCGTCCAGGCACAATCCGCGGCCGAGGCGGCGATCAAGCAGCTCAACACGGTGGACAAGCTCTCCAAGGCGGACCTGGAGCTGGCCGCGAAGGAGGAGCTCTTCGCCGAGCCGATGAAGCAGCTCAAGGCCACGCTCGACGCCGTCGAGAAGCTGCCGGAGCTGAAGGACACGTCGCTGTCGAGGGACATCACGGGCGAGAACCTCGTGATCGTCGAGGCGGGCGGGAAGGCGGAGGTGGTCGAGTTCGACGAGGTCTGGCCGCTGAAGGTGCGAGACATGTTCGGCCCGTCGAGCTCCGGGGGTTCGCCGCAGAAGCGTGCCTTCAACGGCGACTCGGCCATCGGCTCCAAGGTCCTCTCCATGACCAACGAGCCGTTCGCGCTGGTGCTGATGGCGTACTGGGGCCCGGGGCCCGGCATGCCCCCGCAGATGGCGCAGATGATTCCCCCGAGCGACATCCCGCTGCAGGCGCTGAGCACGGTCCGCAAGCGCCTGGAGGAGGCGAACTTCGCCGTCGAGAACTGGGACCTCAACGAGGACATGCCCGATCCGAACGACCACAAGGATCGCCCGAAGCTGCTCGTCGTGCTGCCGCCGCCGCCGGCGGCGCAGCAGAACCCCTTCCAGCGCCAGCCCATGCCGATGCCGAGCTTCAAGGACGAGCACCGCGAGAAGGTCATCGAGGCGATCGACGATGGCATCCCGGCGATCTTCCTGACGACGTTCAGCCCGCCGCGGCGGATGAGCATGTTCATGCCGCCCACGCAGTCGCCGTACGCCTATGCGGACTACCTGCGAGACGAGTGGGGCATCGACGTCAAGACGGACTACCTCGTCATCCCCGCCGTCACCGACGACCAGAGGCCGGGGCGGTACAAGGTGGACGGGCAGCGGTTCAGCTACCTGCCGCTGAGCGCGTTCTCGGACCACCCCGTCGGCAAGCCGCTCCAGGCCCAGCGCGTCCTGTGGGCGAATCTCTGCCCCATCGACCGGAAGAAGGACGCTCGCGGCGACCCGGCCGAGCCGCCGCCGGGCGTCAGCATCGAGTCGCTGCTGGCCATCCCGCCCCACTGGAAGAGCACCTGGGCCACGCGGAGGATCCAGGACCTCCTGCGGCAGTTCCAGAGCATCGAGGGCAGCTACATCTGGCCGAACTACGCGGCGGGAGACCTGCCCGCCGGCTTCGACGTGGCCGCCGCCGCCACGCGCACCGAGGACAAGGAAAAGAAGATCACCCCGGCGCGGGTCGTCGTGCTGGGCGTCGGCTCGAGCCTGATGGACGGGTATCTCGATCGGGAGGTGGCCGTACGCGACACGAAGGGAACGATCTCCCTGACCGACCCGCCCCGGGCCAACGCGGACCTGGTCGTCAACAGCGCCTACTGGCTGATCGGGCGGCAGAACCTGATCGCCAGCGGGCCCGTTCAGGCCACCATGAAGGAGATCCCGCCCGGCATGAAGGTCCTGCTGGTCGTGATCTACTGCGGCGTGCTGCCCGCGCTGGTCGTGGGCATCGGCAGCCTGGTAATGCTCAAGCGCCGCAGGTAGCCCGAGGCCCCCACACCACCTGCCGCAAGCCCGGGGCCGAGACACTGAGCGCCCCGCCAGAGGGAACCTTGGTTGGAGCAAACGGATCATGAAGCCGAAAACAGCGATCATCCTGGCCGCACTCCTCGTCCTCTGCATCGCCTTCGCCCTCTTCCGTGGCGACCTGTTCACCTCGCCGAAGCCCGAGGAGCCGGGCCAGGAGCAGAAGCTCTTCGAGCCCGCGCCCGGCAAGTGCGTGGCGCTCACCATCGAGGGCAAGGCCCAGAAGATGGCGTTCAAGAAGGTCGACGACGTCTGGCGGATGGTCGAGCCCATCCGGGCAAAGGCCGAGGACTGGCCCGTCAACGACGTGGCCGATGCGTTCAAGGACCTCAAGGGGCGGCCCGCCGGCGACGTCGGAAGCGAGACCACCGGGTTGGACAAGCCCCTCTGGAAGGTCACGATCGTGGACGACAAGAAGGCCAGTTACCGCCTCCTGGTCGGCCGGCCCAGGCCCATGCAAAGCAGCCAGACCTACGTTCGCCCCGCCAAGAGCGAGCAGGACTTCATCGTCGACGTGGACTTCGCCTACAAGCTGAACAAGCCCCTCAGCGACTTCCGCGACAAGACGGTCCTGGACCTCAAGACCGACAAGATCGCCCGCCTCGAGGTCCTCGGGAAGCTCAGCTACGAGCTGGTCAAGAAGGACGACAAGTGGGGCATCGTCAAGCCCATCTCCGCCGCGGCGGACAAGGACGAGGTCAAGAAGCTCCTGGACGAGGCCGCCCGCGTGACGGCCGGCGAGTTCGTCGCCGACGCCCCGAAGGACCTGGCCGCCTACGGGCTGACGCAGCCGCGGCTGCTCGTTCGCATCGAAATGGAGCCGGAGAAGCCCACCACCACGCCCGCCACGACCCAGGCCGCCCCCAAGCCCGGAAAGAGCCACGGCCTGGCCCTCGGGAAGCAGGTCGGCGAGAAGATCTACGCCAAACTGCTGGATGAGCCGGCCGTCTTCAAGGTCGACAAGTCGATGCTGGAGGATCTCCAGCCGAAGCTGGTGAACCTGCGCGTCAAGAAGGTGCTGCGTCTGGCCGCCGACGATATCACGGGCGTCGAGATCGACGTGCCCGCCGGCAAGGCCGCCCTGGCGAAGAAGAACGGTCAGTGGGAGATGACCGCGCCCCTGAAGGGCAAGGCCGATGAAGACACCGTCAAGAAGCTCCTGGACGGCGCGGCCGATCTGAAGGCGGACAGCTTCAAGGACTCCGTGGCCATCCTCAAGACGTACGGGCTGGACAGCCCGACGGCCAAGCTCACGTTCAGCCTGGCGGGCAAGGGGGAGACGATCAGTCTCCTGATCGGCGGCGAGACGCCCTCCGGCGAGATGACGTTCGTCAAGTCGGCCGCGGGGCTCGCCGTGGCGGTCGTCGAGACGGACGACCTGAAGAACCTGCTGGCCGAACCCGCCACCTACTGGGACCGCACGCTCCTGAAGCTCGCCGACGGAGAAAGAACAGTCCGCCTCCAGTTGCGGCGAATCGACGAGACCTTCACGCTTGCCCGCGACGCGAACGACGACTGGTCGCTCAGCACGCCGCTGGCCGCACCGGCCGACTCCGACCACGTCAACAAGCTCATCGACCACCTTGCGGACCTCTCCGCCGACAAGATCGTCCACCTCGGCAAGCAGGCCCCCCAGAGCTTCGCCAGGGCGACGGAGATCATGCAGGTCATCGCGACGACCGAGCGCACGCCCGAGCCTCCCGAGCCGACGACCAAGCCGACGACGCAGCCAACCACCGAGCCGACGACACAGGCAACCAGGCCCGCCACGACCCAGCCGACGACCGGGCCGGCAACCACAAGACCGGCCCCCAAGCCGATCATCAAGACGTACAACGTCACCGTCGCCAAGGTCTCCCTGCACGCCTACGCATGGGTCCCCGGCGGGAAGATCGTTTCCGTCGGCGAGTTCGCGCCGAGCCTCTACGACGACCTGGCCGGCGAGCTCCGCAGCCGGAAGATCTGGGAGATCGACCCCGACAAGATCCGGAACATCAAGCTGACGGCCGGCAAGGACTCGCTCGAGCTCAGGAAGGACGGCAAGACCTGGACGTACACCGCGGACCGGTACGTCAAGATCGACGCCGACAAGGTCGAGAGCTTCCTGAAGGACATCAAGGAGCCCGGCGCCAAGAAGTTCGTGGCGCACAAGGCGCCGACGGACCTCTCGAAGCACGGACTCGACAAGCCGTGGCTGAGGCTGGAGCTGACGGACGAGAAGGGCGGGAAATCCACCCTCGCGCTCTCGCATGCCGGCGCCACGAAGATGGAGGACCGCTACGGCACGGCCTCGACGGTGCAGGGCGTCTTCGAACTGGAGGCCTCGACCATCGAGAAGATGACCAAGACGCTCAAGGACTTCAGGAAGTAAGCGCCCCGCGCCCTTTTGGCTCCGCGAGAGGAAAAAAGACCCAGCCAAACGCCGCCGTGTCTGCTAACATGGTAGATACGGCGGAATTGTGTCCCTCCGCCGAAGAGAACCGTGGGCACGGCCGAAGTGTGTCCATTTGTCCGGAGTTCGATCCATGAGAAGACGGCTTGTGCTCTGCGGGCTGGTCCTCGCGGCCTGGTCTCTGACGGCATTTCAGCCGATCGCCGCGGCGAGCGTCACCAAGGAGCAGCTCGGCGAGATCGTCCGTGAGCTCGAGGCAAACGCCCGACGGTGGCTGAAGGGCGAGGAGATCGGCAAGGCCGTCGAGAACGACCTGAAGAACATCTCGTTCGATAAGGACTCCGTCACCCACCTGAACGACGTCCTGCGCTCTGGCGGGCGAGACACGGCCAACCTGTACGTGGTCAACCGGCTGCTGGACCGGCTCATGGCCGCCAAGCCGGAGGCCATTCGGCGCGTCCTGCCGAACCTCAAGGCCCTCCACCGCCGCGTGAGGAACGCTTACAGGACCATCCCGCAACTCAGCAGGGCCCAGAGCGACGCGCTCGTCCTGCCCAAGTCCTGTCGGGGCATGACCACCGACGCCATCATGGGCCGGATGTCGCTTCTGGAGTCCCGCCGCGATCAGAAGACCGCAAGGGAGCAGTCCGTCGTCAAGCATAACAGAATGGTCGGTAACATAGAGAAGAAGACCTACCGACTCATGTGCGCGGCGGACGATCCCAAGGAAGACCTCGCCCTCGTCAAGGCCGTCTTCCTCGAGGAGCACAAGGGCAGGTCCATGTTCCTCACCATCCTCGAAGAGCTGACGCGGGACGTCCAGAAGATGAGGCCGGAACGGGCCCGGAAGCTCTGTCCGCTGTTCCGCCCACACCTGGCCCGGATTGCCATGCAGAACAGGAGGCCCTATGTCGATCCCTCCACGGTCAACGTGAGCCGCAGCGGCCCCAGCAGCTACGACAAGAAGAACGAGTACGCCGGCGTCAAGATCCTCGCGGCCTACAACCGGATCGCCCGGGCGGCCAAGAGCAAGAGTCTCAAACCCGTGAAGGTGCCCACGAACAAGGAGATCGAGGAGTATCACAAGAAGCAGAAGGGCAAAGGGCCCAGGAAGTAGCCTCGCCTTGACAGCTCGCGCCGCGATGAAGGCGCCGGCGGCCGGGTTTGTGGGACGTGCCCGCCTGCCGCTTTGAACCGTGCCGGTGATGCCCGTTTCGCCCCCGCCGACCGAAAAAGACCGCCAACCAGGGGGCCTGACCACTGTTAAAGGAAACGGGCCGCATCGCGGGCCCGGAAGGCAGAGACATCCTCTTCGCCGGGAGAACGCCTGATGAAAAGACCGCACGCTGCCGCGGCGCTTCTTGCGGGGATCGTGCTGTTCGCCCCGGCCCACCCGGCCCGGGGCCAGGGCGCCACCAAAGAGCAGATCGACGAGATCGTCAAGCAGCTCCAGGCCAACGCCGAGTTCTGGTGGAACGATCAGGACATCAAGGTCGAGGCCGAAGTCGCCCTGAAAACCGTATGGCTCGACAAGGCCTCGATCCCTCACCTCACGCAGGTGATCCGCTCGATGCCGACGGACCCCAACGGGCTGTACGTGATCAACCGGCTCCTGCGCCAGCTCTCCTTCGCCAGGACGGACGCCGTCCGGGCCGCCCTGCCGACGGTGAAGGGGCTCCACGGCAAACTCAAGGAAGGCTACAAGCCCTTCCTCCAACTCAGCGAAAGGCAGGTCAAAGCGCTCAAGAAGCCCTCGAGCGGCAGCGCCCAGGCCCGGGCTGCACTCGAGCAGCGCCGCCGGGAGAAGGTCGCCAAGGAGAAGATCATCGCCAAGCACAACCAGATGATCCACACCCTCGAGATGAGGACCTACAAGCTCATGCTTTTTGCCAAGAGCCCCGAGGAGGACAAGCTCCTGTCCGAGTGGCTCATCGAGGCGGAGAAGCAGCGGTTCGCCAATTTCCTGACCATTGTCGACAGCATGGCCGCCGACGCGCGCCGCATGAGCAAGGAGCGTGCCGAGCAGATATACGAGATCGTCCGGCCGTACGGCGTCGAGGTCAAAATGCAAAAGAAGACGGCCTACGTTGACCGCGGCAGGGCCACGATTCGGCCGGACGATGTCAGCACGTACGAGGTGAGGCAGGAGTATCCCGGCATCAAGATCCTGAGCGCGTTGAACCGGATCGCCACGGCCGCCCGTACCCCCGCGCTGAAGGTGCCCAAGGAGAAGGAGATCGAGAAATACCACAGGGACCGCGCGAAGAAGCGCCGCACGAGGACCAGGAAGTAAGATCGTCTTTCCCTCAGCAGGCCCCGCACCTCCAGACCACACGCCGCGAATGCCGACGCAAGGCCGAAAAACGAAACTGATCTGCCCCCTGACCTGCCCGGACGCCTCGTCCATGCGCCGCGCCATGGACCGCGCCGCCGCCGCGGGCGCCGACGCCGTCGAGCTGCGACTGGACTACCTCGCCGAGCCGCCCGGCGCCGAGCACCTGGAGCGGCTCCTGTCCGACGCGCCGTTGGAGACGATCGCCACGTACCGGCCCAAGGCCGAGGGCGGGCGATTCGACGGCGACGATCTCGACCGGCTCAACGTCCTTCGCCGGGCGGCGCAGCTCGGCGCCGACTGGATCGACGTGGAGCAGACCACGCCGGCCGGCCAGCGGCCCGCCGCCGGCCGGATCATACTCAGCCGTCACGATTTCAGCGGGCGCCCGGCCGACCTGTCCGACCTCGCCGCCGGCCTGGACGCCTCGCCCGCCGCGGTCAACAAGATCGCCTTCGCCGCGGGCGGGCCCGAGGATGCCCTCTGCGCCCTGGACTTGCTTCGTGACTGCCGCAAGCCCACCATCGCGCTGGCCATGGGCGAAGCGGGCGTGATGAGCCGCATCCTCGCGCGGAAGTTCGGCGCGTTCGGGACGTTCGCGGCCTTGTCGGCCGGCCAAGAGTCCGCGCCGGGACAGACGACGCTCACCGAGCTCACCGATCTCTATCGCTGGCACGGGATCACGCCCGACACGGCCGTCTTCGGCGTCATCGCCTGCCCCGTGGGCCATTCCATGAGCCCGGCCATTCATAACGCCGCGTTTGAAGCCGCCGGACTCGACGCTGTCTACGTGCCCCTGCTCATCCGGCCCGGCGAGGAGAACTTCCGACGCTTCATGGACGCACTGCTGGCCAGGCCGTGGATGGACTGGCGCGGGCTCAGCGTCACCATCCCCCACAAGGAGAACGCCCTGGCCTACGTCCCGGCGGCGAACTGCGGCGAGCTGGCCCGAAAGATCGGCGCAGTCAACACGATCACCATCGGGCCGGACGGCTCGCTGGCCGGCAGCAATACCGACTACGCCGGCGCGCTCGATGCGTTGTGCGGCAGCATGGGCATGGCCCGAGCGGACCTTGCCGGCCGGGCCGTCGCCGTCCTCGGCGCCGGCGGCGCCGCCCGCGCGATCGTGGCCGGACTCAAACACTACGGCGCCGACGTGACCGTATACAACCGGACCGTCTCCCGCGCCGAACGGCTGGCCGAGGAGTTCTCCTGCGCCGCCGCGGGGCTCGACTCGCTCGATGCGCTGGCCGCCGAAATCGCCATCAACTGCACCTCCGTCGGCATGCACCCCGACGCCGACTCCTGCCTGCTCAAGGCCATCCCCCCGTGCGTGAAGGTCGTCTTCGACACCATCTACAACCCCATCGAGACCCTGCTCCTGGCCCGCGCCCGCCAGGCGGGCTGCACCTGCGTGGGGGGCGTGGAGATGTTCGTCAACCAGGCCGTCGGGCAGTTCGAGACCTGGACGGGCAAGCCCGCGCCCAGGGAAGTCATGCGGAATGTCGTCCTGGAGAGGTTGACGAAGGGCGAATGAAACAGACGTTCGATAAGAGCCTGTATCGCTGAAGCGATACAGGCCTGTTCGCTTCAGCGATACAGGTCCCCGAAACGCATCAGAGAGCACAACTGGTGGATGGACATCCCCACAAACCCGTCCACAAGTACTCCCGCACTCGACACGTCGAATACCAGGGCGGGCACCGGTTCGAACATTGGTACGTCAGCAACCAGGTGTACTTCATCACCGCACGCTGCCAAGGGCAATATCCCGCCTTCGCCTCCGAAGAAGCCGGGCAGGTCTTCTGGGGCCGGTTCGAGCATCACACCAGGGAGCATCTCTTCACGCCCTGGATCGCCTCGCTGATGAGCAACCACTACCACGTGCTGGGTTACTGCAAGGACGGGGCGTTCTTCGGTCGGATGATGCAGCGAATCCATGGCTCGGTGGCGAAGCTCATCAACGATCTCCTGCCCGAGCGCCGCCGCCGGTTCTGGGACAAGCAGGGGCACCAGGACTACTTCGACGGCTGCATCCGCGACGAGAAGCAGTGCCGCCTGGCATATCGGTATGTGCTCACGCAATCCGTGCGCCACGGGGTCTGCCGGGACTGGCGCGAGTACCCGCACACGCGGGTGTACATCGACCTCGAGCGGGCGGTGAAAAGGTCCCTTCAACTCAACGCCTTCCTCGAAGGCGTGCCCTACAAGAGGTACGAGCGGTCCCGGAAGAGGGGAAAACGGGAAAAGTAGGGCCTCTCAGTTGTCAATCTCACGTCCTCGGGACGGTTCCTTGAAGAGCCTGTATCGCTGAAGCGAACAGGCCCGCGAACAGGCCTGTTCGCTTCAGCGATACAGGTCCCGAAATCCCCCTCCCGCACAGGCCCTTTTTCTGCTCGATATCGGGGTTGTGTGCTTCCCGAACGCGGTTACAATGCGCGGTTTCCACAGGCGCCGGGAGAGCAGCCATGGGCAAGCAGACGGGCAAGGTGAAGAAGATCGTGCTGGCGTACTCCGGGGGGCTGGACACCTCGGTGATCCTGCCGTGGCTGAGGGACAGGTACGCCTGCGAGGTGGTCGCCTTCGCCGCGGACCTCGGGCAGGGCGCCGAGGAGCTGGACGGCATCGAGGAGAAGGCCCTCGCCAGCGGGGCCAGCAAGTGCGTCGTCGCCGACCTGCGCAAGGAGTTCGCCGAGCAGTACTGCTTCAAGGTCCTCGCCGCCGGCGCGGTCTACGAACACGTGTACCTGCTCGGCACGTCGATGGCCCGCCCGCTGATCGCCAAGGCGCAGGTCGACTGCGCGAAGAAGGAGAAGGCCGACGCCGTCGCGCACGGCGCCACCGGCAAGGGCAACGACCAGGTCCGCTTCGAGCTGACCTACACGGCCCTGGCGCCGAAGCTGAAGATCATCTCGCCGTGGAAGGACCCGTCGTTCGAGCTGACCAGCCGGGAGGCCGCCATCGACTACGCGAAGAAGCGCGGCATACCGATCGTCCAGTCGAGGAAGAAGCTCTACTCGCGCGACCGCAACCTGTGGCACATATCGCACGAGGGCGCGGACCTCGAGGAAATCACCAACATGCCGAAGGACGACCTGTGGGTCATGTCGGTCCCGCTGAAGAAGGCCCCGAGCACGCCCGCGACCGTGCAGGTCGACTTCAAGGCCGGCAAGCCCGTCGCGCTGGACGGCGTCCGCCTGCCCGGCCACGATCTCATCGCCCGGCTGAACGCCCTCGGCGGCAAGCACGCCGTCGGCCAGGTCGACCTCGTGGAGAACCGGCTGGTCGGCATCAAGAGCCGAGGCGCCTACGAGACGCCGGGCGGCACGATCCTCTTCGAGGCCCACCGGGCGCTTGAGAGCGTCACGCTCGACCGCGAGACGCTCCACTACAAGCAGCAGGTCGCCCTCAAGTACGCCGAGATGGTCTACTTCGGCCAGTGGTTCTGCCCGCTGCGATACGCGCTGGACGCGTTCGTAGTCTCGACGCAGAAGAACGTCACCGGCTCGGTGCGGATGAGGCTCTTCAAGGGCCGCCCCGCCGTCGCGAGCATCGAGTCGCCCAGGAACCTCTACTCCGGCAAACTCGCCAGCTTCACCATGGGCGACGAGTATACCCCGGCCGACGCGACCGGCTTCATCCGCCTGTTCGGGCTCCAGATGAAGGGGCGGGGCCGGCGCTGAGGACGAGGCGGCCGCCACTTACCGGTACGCGCAGGAGTCATTGTCGGCCAGGCTTTCGGCACGCCGCGAGCGGAAGGGATGGTGTGCCATGGCGGGCGGCTCAGTCCTTCACACGTACCAGGTACATCGTGCCAGCCGCAGATGCCTCGCAATCAAGAACGACCTGGGCCAGGGAGTAACCCTGCTTGACGTATGCGCGGATGGCATCCTCCAGCTCTGCGCTGTTCTTGGGGGGAGGGGTTACGGCAAGAACCTGGTATAGCTTCGCTGGCATGGTCTATCTCCATCAGAGCTGCTGTGCCTTATTGAGTTCAGTCTCGAAAAAGCGGAGGAATTCCTGGAGCCTTTTGGCATCACCGTGCTCGACATCGGAGAGTGTGCTGCCCGGGTAGTGCTTGCGGACCAGCGCATCCGCAAGCTCCTGGCCTGTTGCGCACTTGATCTGCCTGTCGCCCACTTCGACGACGACCTCCTTCTTGAGCTCCGCGTTGGCCTCCAAGAGCTCCTTCAGCCTTGCCCGAAGCTTCTCCTGCTCCAAAGTCGGTTGCGTCAGGTCCTTGATCCGAACGCCGGCGGTGGTCTGAGCTTCGGCGTCCGTGTCCGCCATCAAAGCGATGGCTCCAGGTGACTGGACGGCCAGTGGTCCCACGGCGAGTTTCTGGCGGAGCCCAAAGCCGACCGTCTGCCCGCCCTGGACGGGGATCCTCCCGTCGACCATGATCTCGCCTAGGACCTCGGGTGTCTTGGACGGGTCGTTGGTCGAATCGCCTTCAGGCGCCTCGAGGAGCGTGTCGCCCTGCTTCGTGTACTTCACGAACTTGCTCGTGGGCACGAGGAACAGCTCGTGGCGAACGTACCCCACCTTGACCTCGTACATCTGGTTCTTGACGTTTTGCGCCACGGTGATGCCAAGCAGCGTTTCCGTGTTGGCGAAGACCGTCTCGCGCAGCACTCGCTGCGAACAGCCACCGACCAGGGGCAGGCAGGCAGCGGCCGCCGGCAGAAGGATCGCTCCGGCGCGGCTTAGGGCGACTCGTGTGTTCATGGCGATGTCTCCTTGTCAGGTCCGGGCAGAGCGTTGGATTGGGCGAAGAAGGCGGTCGGCACGTCGGGCCGCCCGACGGTAACGTGCATCCGGCCATCCGGGCCGGAACGGGAATCGACGAGAAGGTCGGCGTCGCGAGCGATCTCGAGCTCCTGACGCCGCACGTGGCCCAGCAGCAGGCCGGACATCCCGGGCATGCCCGAGACGAACGCGCCCGTGGCCTCCGTGCGAACGGCTCGCGCGTCGAGGCCCTGACCGATGACGTGCTGCCCGACGTCGTCGGTGGTTTTGATGATCCCGAGCCCCAGGACGAGGTGCGTCCGCCCCCGGCCGTCGGCCGCGGGCCAGGAACACCCGGGGAGCCAGCCGGTCACCGCGGCCGATACGAGCAGGCCCCCGATCGACGCGCCCCGCACGTGGGGCCCGCCCCCGGATCCGCCCCAACGGCCCGGCTTGTATGCCCGTGCCGACATCACGCCCGATCCCCTGGTCAGGCATCCGCCCGACCGATGGTCCCTGACACACCACGGAAGCCTGCCCCCGCTCCCGCGTACCCGACCCGCGTTATGTTATTCCACCTTACATATAGGTCGGCCAGTGAGCGCTTCTGTCTCCAGGATTCTCCCCAGGGCAGCGCGCCGGGGGCGCGACCCCGGCCGGGCAAGCGGGGCGACCGCGACCGGGGAGGCCTGCGGGTCAGATGTCCTCGTCGGGCAGGAACAGGCGCCGGGGCGTTTCGAAGAGAATCTCGCCGGCGACGCGGACGGCCTGGTCCTGCGTGTAGAAGCCCTGCCGGACCTTCTCGGCCAGGACGTTGGCGAGGATGCGCTGGGTCATCCTGACGCGGGCGTAGATCCAGTCCACGCAGTAGCCGTCGCTGAAGAAGCCGCACAGGCGACTGGTGGGCACCATGCCCAACCGACGGTGCCAGGCGCCGTGCATGACCGACGGGTAGAAGCTGCTCCACCAGTAACCGGCCAGCGAGATGTTGTCGTAGCCCAGACACAGCGAGCACCAGGTCGGCTCGTCGGGCTCGTAGCCGCTGAGGATGTTGAAGTGGATATCCGGGAACTCCCCCAGCAGATATCCGAAGCCGCTGGCGAACTGCGGGGCGGCCCGGGTGACCGGATGCAGCGGCCCCGGCGTGAGGAACTGCGTGCCGTAGCAGATCTGGAAGACCCCCGTCCTGCCCCGGACCGCCTGGCAGACGCAGCGGATCAGCGCCGCCTCGAGCAGCCGGGCGCCCGCGGCGTCGATGTCTCGAGCGGCTTGACGTCGATCCGGCTGGAGAGGACCCGCCGGACGTTGGCCCTCGCCGCCGGTCGGCGGCTTGCAAAGCGGGCGCGGGCGCGGTAGGGTCCGAATCGGCATGGACGTGATCCTTGGCATTTTCTTCTTCGCGGTCGGGGCGTGCGTCGGCAGCTTTCTCAACGTGGTGATCTACCGCCTGCCGCGCGGGGAGAGCATCGTGTTCCCGGGCAGCCACTGCCCTTCCTGCGGTCGGGCCATCAGGTGGTACGACAACATCCCCCTCGTGAGCTGGATCGTCCTGAAAGCCCGGTGCCGCTCCTGCAAGGCGCCGATCTCGCCGCGATACATCGTGGTGGAGACGATCACCGCCGTGCTCGTCTCCGGGCTGTACGTGTGCCTTTTCGTTCTGCGGATACGCCGGGACGCGGGGGAGTTCTGGGATTCCTGGCCGATGTTCGCGGCCCACGCCATCCTTTTCTGCGGCCTGCTGGCCAGTTCCCTGGTGGACATCGAGAACTGGATCATCCCGCTGGAGGTGTGCTGGCTCGTTTCGGTGATCGGCCTGGTGTGCGCGGCCGCCTCGCCGCCGGGGCCGGCATTCCTACCTCGTGTCTCCGCGGTGACAGGCGCGATGAGCCTGGCCGCGGCAATCGGCCTGGTGGCGGCCATCGTGCTGATGCACTATGGGTTCATCCAGAGAAGCTTCCTCGACGCTGACGAGAAGGCCCTGCCGCAAGCCCAGGCGGGGCCGGACGCGAACGGCGAGGCGAAGGGCGGCCAGAAGGGCGAGCCGGCGGCCCCCGCCCCGCCGGGGGGCGTGGCGATCACCAAGGCCCACGGGGTGAATCCCCGCACGGAGATTCTCCGCGAGGTGGTTTTTCTGGCCCCGGCGGCGCTGCTGGCCATCGCAGCGGCGCTGCTGGTCACGAAGGTCGGCGCGGTCCGGGGCTTCTGGCATGGCCTGGCGGACCCGTCGGGCGGCCGGCTGGCCGTCCATCTGAACGCCTTCCTGGCGGCGCTGTTCGGGTACCTGGTGGGCGGCCTGTGGATCTGGGGTTTCCGGATCGCCGGCACACTGGTATTCGGCAAGGAAGCGATGGGGCTCGGCGACGTGCACATCCTGGCGGCCGTCGGGGCCGTCTGCGGGTGGATCGTGCCGTCACTGGCCTTCTTCCTGGCGGCGTTTCTGGCCCTGGCCTGGGCGGTGACGATCTTTGTCTCTCGCAAGCAGCGGGAGCTGCCGTACGGGCCGTGGCTTGCGGCCGGGGCGCTGGTGGCCGTGCTGTGTTACGATCGCCTCGTGCATCTGCTCGGCTCGTACTTCGTGCTGTTCACCGCCGGCGGGCGACTTACACGTGGAGGTCCGTGAGAATGAGCAGCTTCAAGGGCTACGTCTTCGTCATCGTCAGCGGCATCGTGCTGCTCGCCGCGGCGGTCTTCCTGGCGCTGCAATGGGACGTCGGCAAGCTCACGGCCAAGTTCTCGGTTTACGGTTCGCCTCAGGAGGGTGTTCCGACCATCTACGTGATGCTGGGCTCCGCGGCCGGCGGGGTGCTGGTCTACTGGATGTGCAGGCTGATGATCCGCGGCGTGCGGATCCTCCGGAAGGTTCGGCGCGACCAGAGCAGACCCCCCAAGGAGCGGACGTAGGCCACCGGCAGGGGTCCGCGAGCCAAAACCCGTGAAATACTCAATGGAACTGCTGGAATCAGCGCGTGCCACGGGTATAATTCCTGTCAACGGACTCTGCTGGGAACTCACACGGAAGGAGAGAGCAATGATCTGGATCAACCGCAGCGGGATAACCGTCGTGTTGATGGCCGTCTCGGCCCTTGCCGCCGGCTGCTGTGACAAGGAGAAGCAGCAGATCGAGTACCTGTCGCAGCAGAATCTTGAGCTGTCGAACAAGAACAAGGACCTGCACGGTGAGCTCGCAGCCGCCAGGACTCGCGAGTCGCAGTTGATGTCGCAGATGGGGTCGAAGGATCTGAGGACGACGGCTCTCCAGACGGAGAACCAGGATCTCAAGCGGAAGCTGGCGGCCAGCTCCGCCGCGGCGGGCCCGGCGCGCCCGGTTCCCGGCGCCGAGACCACCGTATACAGGGAGACCGTCGGCAGCGACGTGCTGTTCGCCGCGGGCAGGGCAACCTTGAGCACCGGCGGCAAGACGCGCCTGAACAACATCATCTCGCTGCTGAAGAGCCGCTACGCCGGCATGGTCGTGCGAGTGTACGGCTACACCGACAGCGATCCGGTCAAGCGCACGCGGAATCTCTGGACGGACAACCTCGATCTCTCTGCGAACCGCGCGATGGCGGTGACCCGCTATCTCATCAGCCGGGGTGTCCCCGCCGAGACCGTCGAGACGGTCGCCATGGGGGCGACTCATTTCGTCGCCTCCAACAGCACGAAGGTAAACAAGGCGAAGAACCGGCGCGTGGAGATCGTGGTCGTGAAGGGCTGACGTCAGGAACGCTCCCCGCCCCCCGGCCGGCGGCGCCTTGCGGCCGCTCGGAAGAAGCTGGTCGGGGTTCTTCGGAAGTTCCGCGTCTGAGGCTTGGAGAGGAGGTCCTCGTTTCCCGGCCGGCGGCGGGCGTTTCTCCTGCGAGGGGAGTGCGGCCTTTACCAACGCGGGCCCTCAATGATCGCTGTGATCGATTACGACATCGGCAACCTCCGAAGCGTTCAGAAGGCGATCGAACGCGCGGGCGGCGACGCGCAACTGATCGCGACTCCGGCAGAGCTCGCGCGGGCCCAGAAGGTCGTTCTGCCCGGTGTCGCCGCCTTTGCCGGGGCGATCCAGGGGCTTGGGGCCCTGAAGCTCGTCGAGCCGCTCAAGGAAGCCATCGCCGACGGCATGCCCTACCTGGGCTTCTGCCTGGGCCTGCAACTGCTCTTCGACGTCTCTTACGAGAACGGCGAGCACACGGGACTGGGCGTCTTTGCCGGTGAGGTGGTCCGGTTCGAGGATTCCGCCGCCGACCGGCGCCTCAGCGTGCCACACATGGGCTGGAACCAGCTCCGGATGCGCCGGCCCTGCCCCGTCCTGGAAGGCGTCGAAGACGGAGCGTACGTGTACTTCGCGCACAGCTACCATGTCGTGCCCGCTGACGACGGGATCGTCGCCACCACCACCGACTATGGGCACGAGTTCGTCTCGTCGGTCTGGCGAGAGAACGTCTTCGCCACGCAGTTTCACCCCGAGAAGAGCCAGGCCGTCGGCCTGAGATTGCTGGAGAACTTCGTCAGGCTCTGAACCATGGACGTCCTGCCTGCTATTGATCTGCGGGATGGCAAGGTGGTCCGACTGGCCCAGGGCGACTACGCCCGCCAGACCACCTACCACGACGATCCCGTCGCGGTGGCGAGGCGGTTCGTCTCGGCCGGGGCGAAATGGATCCACATCGTGGACCTGGACGCCGCGCGCACGGGCCGGCCCGCGAACGCGGGCGCCGTCCGGGCCGTCGCCGACGCCGTCGATGCCAGGATCGAGCTCGGCGGCGGCGCGCGGAACACGGCGGCCGTCGAGTCGATGCTCGCCGGCGGGGTCAGCCGCGTGGTTGTCGGCTCGGCGGCGCTGAGAGACTGGGCGTGGTTCGAGGGGCTCGCCTCAAGGAAGGACCTCGCCGGCAAGCTGGCGCTGGGACTGGACGCCCGGGGCGGCCGGCTCGCCGTCCAGGGCTGGACCGAACAGCTCGAAACACTCGCGGTGGACCTCGCCGCGCGTGTCAGGGGCTGGCCGCTGGGGGCGATCGTCTACACGGACATATCGCGCGACGGCATGCTCGGCGGGGTGAACTTCGAGGCGACGGGCGAGGTCATCGCCGCCACGGACGTCCCCGTGATCGCCTCCGGCGGCGTCGCCTCGCTGGAGGACGTCTTGCGGTGCAGACGGATCGGCTGCGCCGGCGCGATCATCGGGAGGGCGTATTACGAAGGGAGGGTCGACTTGACGCGGGCGCTGGAAATCGCAGAAAAAGGTCTTCTTTAGGCTTGACTTTTGCCGAAAAATGCTTTCTTTTTACTAGGGTCTTGGGTTAAGATACGCATGGTAAGTGGGGCGTGTGTTTGTTCTTCATCCGCTTGCGACCTTTGCCTTGCGGATTTCGTTAATGGACGGTTTCGGGGGTGAGTCTTACGAGGAAGGTCCTGCAATGAATCAACAGTCTGCCACCACGGATGACCAGACTAACAGCGCGAAGTCAAAAGATCTGGATCAGAAGCTCTCCATGGGCTCCGGCGTCCTGGAGATCACGGAGAAGGGCTACGGCTTCCTCCGCCAGGCGAAGAACGGCTACCGGGCCACGCCCGGGGACATCTTCGTGGGGAAGGATTTCGTCCGGCATCGCGGCCTGAGGACCGGCCTGTTCGTCGAGGGCAAGGTCCTGCCCCCCACGAAGAAAAAGGGCGGGCCGAAGCTGGAGGTCATCACCAAGATCAACGGCAGGAACGCCGAGGAGTACACGGACATCATCCCCTTCCAGGAGATGATCGTGGTGGACCCCCACCCGATGATGAAGCTGGAGACGCCCGGCGGGCCGATGGAGATGCGCGTGTTCGACCTGGTCTGCCCCGTCGGCAAGGGCCAGCGCGGGCTCCTCGTCGCCCCGCCGCGATCCGGAAAGACCATCCTGCTCCAGCAGATCGCCAACGCCGTCGGCGTCAACAACCCCGAGTGCTACATCTTCATCCTGCTCGTCGACGAGCGCCCGGAGGAGGTCACCGACTTCCGTCGGAAGTGCCCCAACGCCGAGATCGTCGCCTCCAACAACGACCAGGACGTCGCCAGTCACGTCCGCGCCGCGGAGTTCACGATCGAGCGGGCCAAGCGAATGGCCGAGTTCGGCCAGGACGTGGTGATCCTGCTGGACAGCCTCACGCGCCTCGGACGCGCGTACAACCGCTCGATCGAGACCTCCGGGCGGACCATGACCGGCGGCGTGGACATCCGCGCGCTGGAGATACCCAAGCGCCAGTTCGGCGCCGCCCGCAAGGCCGAAAACGGAGGCAGCCTGACCATCCTCGCGACCGCCCTGATCGAGACCGGAAGCCGCATGGACGACCTGATCTTCGAGGAGTTCAAGGGCACCGGCAACATGGAGCTCCAGCTTGACCGCAAGCTCGCCGAGCGGCGCATCTGGCCGGCCATCTCCATCCCCAAGAGCGGCACGCGGAAGGAAGAGCTCCTCGTCGATCCGTGGAAGCTGCCGAAGATGCACATGCTCCGGCGGACGCTCAGCAGCCTCAGCGTCGACGAGGAGATGCCTCAACTGCTCCGCGCGCTGGAGAAGTTCCCGAGCAACGAGGAGTTCCTTCGCAGCATGGACGTCCAGGGAAGGTAAGCGTCCGGCCCCTCGTGGCGGGCAAGCGAGAAAAAGCGGGCCGGTCCTCTCCGGGAGGGCCGGCCCGTTTGGTACTGCACGGATGGCCGGTGCCGAAGCTGCTGTTACAGCGCCGCGTCCTTGGCGGCCTTCGCGATCCGGAACTTCAGTGCCCGCTTCGCCTTGATCTTGATCTTCTGCCCCGTGGCGGGGTTCCGACCCCAGCGGGCCTTGCGATGCACCACGATGAGCTTGCCCAGGCCCGGTATGGTGAAGCCCACCTTCGCCTGCCTGCACGCCAGGGCGACCAGTGTTTCCACCACCCCCGCGACATCCTTCTTGGTCATGCCGCACGCTTCAGCCAGCTTCGTCATGATCTGCGACTTCGTCATCGCTTTGGCCATGTTCCTCGCTCCTTCTCAAATGGTTCCCGAAAACGAAACAAGCAAGAAATGCGATGTCCTCGACAGCCGGCACACATCCTTGACAGGCCGTCACGACACGCCCTTCCGGACTACACAGCCCGAGAAGCCACGTGTATGTTGCGCCCCGCCATGACCGACGTCAAGGCGAAAAGCTGATTTCAGCCAATAAAATCAGGCCTATCGAGGCACCGCCCAGCCGGCCCGGGCGCCCTGATGATCCACAGGCGCAATCGCCGCGCCCCGCGGGGCGAGCAGGCGAGAGCCGCAGACCTGTTCCGACGGGTCGGCGGCGCGCTTGTACGGCCGGCATCGGATGCTATAGTAGGGGCTCGCTGCCGGGAGAGGTGCCGGAGTGGCCGATCGGGCGGCATTGGAAATGCCGTGTACCTTCGGGTACCGCGGGTTCGAATCCCGCCCTCTCCGTTGGATTATAGCTTCCGCTGGAAAAGGCCCTTGTTTGCGGGTCTTTCCGAGCGGAAACGGGGCCTGTGGGCCCATCGGGTCCGAAAGCGGTCTCGATTTCCAGCTCGCCGTCAGCCGATCGGCTCGAACGCCACCGCCCGGATCCATGAGGACTCCAGCCCGCGCACCCTCAGCGGGAAGCCGAAGAACAGGAAACGCTCCCGGGTGAGCTGCTCGAGGTTCGCCAGCCGCTCGATGATCGGAATCTCCTGCTCGAAGAGCGTTATGTGAAGCTGGTGGCTGACGCCCACGTTCTGCTCGCCCACCATCTTGACGGGCAGCGACGCCATGAGCTCGGCGGCCTCCTCGCTGATGCCCGGGGCGCCGCGGCCGTCGGACGGTCCCTTCAGCAGCACGATGTCGCCGGCCTTTACCCGCTGAAGATGCTCGGGCGTGATCACAGCACGTCCATCTTCGCCCGGCTCGAGGCCCTCGAGCTTCAGGACGATCGCTTCGCCCCAGAACGAATCCAGCGGCATTTCGGCGCACGACTTCCACTCGTCCCGGATGTGCGAGGGCACCTCGACGTGCGTGCCGACGTGCGTCTCGGTCTCGACGAAGTGCATCAGGTCCGGCCCCGGCGCCGCGAACTGCCGGAGCTCGAACTTCCGCACCTCGCCGCCCCACTGGTAGTCGCCGTTGATCTTCAGGATGCCCGGGCGGACCTCCTGCGAGAGGTCCACAACGCGGTACTTCCTGCCGAGAACGCCCGCCAGTGTCGCGATGTCGTCCATTGTTGGTCCTTTCATCCGTGCTGATCTCACATCCGCGGCCCCGCGTGGCATCAGGCATCCCGGCGGCGCCGGCGATCCCGCGCGTGGCGCCGCCTTAGTCCCTGGCGGTGGGCCGCCGCGTCTGCCAGCCGGAGTAGAGAGCCACCCACTGCCCGCGCAGCATGCCGGGAGTGAGGTCCTTCCTCTGTCCGCCTCGCGTCTCTTCGACCAGCGAATCGTACCTCCGCCCGGAGTGGCCGATGGAAACGGCCATGTTCGATTCCCTGTTGAAGAACGCCGGCGCCATGTCGATGCGCTGACGGTTCTTGTACAGCAGGCCGCCCAGCACCTCGGTCCACCCGCCGTGGATCGTGCCGACGTTGGTGCGGTCCTTCTCGATCTTGTAGCCGCAGATGAAGAGCGTCGCGGCGTCGTTGAGGATGTGGGGATTGTGCGTGTAGCTTTCGGTGTTCACCTGCCAGGCCCAGATGCGCTGCGGCCCCTTGATGATGCAGCCCGAGCCCGGGCCGGCGTCGAGGAAGAAGGCCTTCCCGCCGGTGGCCGTGTTGCGGTACATCCCCGAGGCGCTGCGGCAGACGAGCGTGCGCTTCGAGGCGTGCTCGAACTTCCACGCCGCACTGCCGTAGACGTCGTTGATGAACTCGAAGTAGACCGTGCCCGGCTCGCCGTCCTCGATGCGGAACAGGGGCTTCCTGATTCCCCGGACGACCTTGCAGCCCGGCACCGCGCCCGGCTCGAGCCTGTCCTGGCCGAACGACCGGCCCTGGGACTGATACCACGCCCCGGCACCGAAGATCCGCTTGACCTTGCCGCGGACGTGGATCGTGTCCTGGATTCCGTGGACGCCGCTGCACAGCAGGTAGATCTGCTCGGCCCCGTCGTCGATGGCCTTCTGAATGCGCCGGCCGGAGTCCTTCCCCGGCTCGATCGCGGTCCACGTGCGCGCATCGCCCCAGTCGGCGGCCACCGGCGGCTCGGCCACCGGCAGGTCCAGCGAGACGGGCTCGTTGCCGAACAGCGAGTAGGCCTTGGGGCGGACGAGCTCGTCGATGTTCGGCCCGGCGACCTCCACGGCCTGTGTTCCCTTGCCCGCCTTGGCGGCCAGGGCCTTGGCGTAGCCGCTCGTCCTGACGTTGCGGCAGAAGACGACTCCGCCGTCGATCTGGATGGCCGCGTGGTCTCCGGCCCCGCCTCGACACTCGCCGTCCAGCAGGACCACGTGCCCTCCCCTGACGATCAGCGCAGGGACGCGGTTCTCGCTGGTGAGCTTCCAGATGGACGAGAAGTTCCCGGCGGCCTCGTAGCCGCACGCGCGCTGGTTCCGCACCGTCAGCCTGCCCACGGTCATGCTGTGCAGGCCCCCGTCGATGCGGCAGCCGACGTCGAAGCCGTCGACGAGGACGTCCCACACGAGGCCCGGCCCCGGGCCGGAGGACAGGTGCAGGCCGTACGCACCGCGCTTCTGGGGATCGCTCGATCGGATCGTGATGTGGTAGATCGCGCCGTAGTTGTTCGTGTGGTAGTGCAGGCCCACCGCCCCGGGGTTGCCCCTGCCGACGTCGATCGTCAGGTTGACCAGCCGCTGGCCGAAGTTCTGGGCGAACTGCCAGTCCCTGCGTGAGCCCTTCCCGAAGTTGAGGATCGGCGTGGGCCTTCCGCGATTCTGGAACGCCGCCGCACCATCCTTCAGCCGGATGACGGTCTTCGCGCGGCCCTGGCCGATGATGAACTTCTTCTTGTCGCCGATGCGGATCGGCTCGCTGACGATGTACACGCCGTTGGGGACGTAGATGTGCCGGCCGGTGTCGAACTTCGGGTGCCGGTTCGTCTTGCCCGCCTCGAAGACGGTCTTGAGCGCGGCCGTGTCGTCCGTCACGCCGTCGCCCTTCGCGCCGCAGTCGGTCTTCACGTTGACCAGGCCGTCGTTGGACGGCGGAACGAACTCGCCCGCCCGGCACGGGCCGGACGGCCCGACCGAAACAACCGCAGCCGACAGGCAGGCAATGCTGAGCAGCTTACTCCAGGGCATGTCTCTCTCCTCTCTCTGCGCCGGTCGCGACGGCCATCTCATTCTCTCCATTCCGACACGTCAGACAAGCGTCCGGCCCTCGCCGGGGCGTCTCAGCGAGGCGTCCTCTCCGGCGGCTCCGGCGGCAGCGGGACGTTTTCCCAGCCCTTGGGCCCCAGGGAGAGCTCGCGCTCGGCGAGCTCCCAGACCACCACCTTCTTGTTCTCCAGGATCTCGGCGTTCGTGCTGAGCTTCTGCCGGACGGCCGTGGCCGCGCCCCCGTCGTCGATGACGTAGTCCACGGGGGCCTTCAGCGCCCGGGCGAGCAGCGAACAGAAGCCGGCCGAGCCCGGGATCAGCCGCCTCGTGCCTCGCCGCGCCGCGCCTTTCCGGGCCGGAGCCGCGGCGTCCGTCCGCCCGGCAACGCGGCCGAGCGACCTCGGCTCCCGCGTCTGGTAGATCCGGCAGAAGCTATCGCCCAGCACCAGGACGGACGACTCCAGCGGCGTGTCTTTCAGATGATCGTTGGAGTACGTTCCGCTTCGCCCTCCGGCGGGCGGCACCATCGCCCCGGCCGCCTTGTCCAGGACCTGCTCGCACTCAACGGTCTCGGCGGGGAACGCTTCCGGCATGCCCGGCACGCGAAGCATCTGCGGGACGTCCCCGCGGCGAATGACGCGGAGGCGCTGGGTGCGGTACTCGCGATGCGGCTTCGGGGCCCAACCGAGGGCCCGGAGCTTGCGGGCCGCCGCCTCCGCGGCGATCGCCGCGCCGCCGGGCGTCCAGTGGGTATCACGGGCCAGGTACAGGGCGCCGCCGCCGCGCGGGGGGACCCTCGATCGACGCGCGCGGAACAGCGAGAAGAGGTCGACCGAAGCGACGCCGCGCCGGCTGAGCTCTTCCAGCAGGTCCTCCGTCGGCGAACGGAACGTCGCCTGCGCCCCGGCAGCCCGCCCCGTCAACCTGTCCGGGTAGACGCTCGCCTTGCCCGGTGCGGGCACGACCAGAAGATGGACGCCGCGCCCCTGGAGCTGATCGCGAAACCGCACGATGGCCTCAACCGCGGCGTCGAACCGCCGCGGCCGCGCAGCGGCGCCCGTTTCCGCCCGATCGCGCTCGACGAGGTACCGCACGCCGGGCTTGTAGAAGACCCAGCCTTCCCGCCCCATCAGGCCCTTGGCGCCCATGTCTCCGAACAGCCGGAAGAGCAGCCCCTGCGTCCACGGGCGGACCGTCTGCGAGCCCCACCACTTCTCCTCCAGCGCCCGTTCGAATCGCCGGAGGTCCCTCTCGGCAGGGACGTGGCGGAACAGGTCGGTGAACTGCACCGGCTCGCCTCGATAGAGCTCCAGGCCCACCTGTCCCAGAGGGACGACGCAGAGCACGCCGAGGAACCCGAGGACCAGGATCGTCTGCGGCATCCGCGGAGGCGACTGCATGAAAGGCTCCTAAAACCGGAAGTACAGGAACGGGTTGAAGGCCTGGGCCGACATGACGGCCAGGGACGAGACGAACAGCAGCAGAAGGACCACCGCGCGCGGAAGCGTCAGCCGCCGCCGAGACCAGTCAAAGGCCTGAACGGGCTGAACGAGCACGGCCGCACAGACGGCCATCAGGATCACGTTGCGGGGCGTGTACAGCTCGGCCGCAAGCAGGATCGAAGTGCCGGAAGGCCCCGAGAGGCCGGCCATGGCCGCGAAGTGCCTCCCGGCGTCGGCGAGGCCCTCGGCGCGGAAGAAGACCCACGACAACAGCATCAGGAGGAACGTCAGGCCGATGCGAACGGGGCGCGGCAGCGGTGCGTAGAGGCTCCTCTTGCCCCGCCATCGCTCGCAGGCCAGGAGCAGCCCGTGGTAGGCCCCCCAGGCGACGAAGGTCCACTTCGCCCCGTGCCACAGGCCGCCAAGCAGCATGACGGTGGCCAGGTTCATATACGTTCGGCCGGGCCCCTTGCGGTTGCCGCCCAGCGGGATGTAGAGGTAGTCCCGCAGGAACGTGGACAGGGAGATGTGCCACCGCCGCCACAGGTCCGTGATGCTCTCGGCCAGGTAGGGCGCGTCGAAGTTCTTCGGGAACTCGAAGCCCAGCATGCGCCCCAGACCCACGGCCATGTCCGAGTAGCCGCAGAAATCGAAGTAGATCTGGAACGCGTAGGCCAGGACGCCGAACCAGGCGTCGAGCGCGCCGGGTGCGGCCGCGGCGAAGACGGCATCGGCCACCTCGCCCATCGGGTTGGCCAGCAGCACCTTCTTGGCCAGTCCGAGGACGAAGACCACCGCCCCGGAGGAGAACCGCCCGAGCGTGTGGCGGCGGTCGACGAGCTGGTCGGCCACGGTGTGATACCGGATGATCGGCCCGGCGATGAGCTGGGGGAACATCGAGACGAAGCAGGCGAAGTCGACGAACGACCGGGCCGGCTGTGCGCCCCCACGGTACAGGTCGACCGTGTAGCTGATCGCCTGGAACGTGAAGAAGGAGATCCCGATCGGCAGCGTCACGCGGAGCACCGGCAGCGCCTCGGCGCCGAGAAGGCCCAGGAGGCTATTCACGCCCTCCACGGAGAACATGTAGTACTTGAAGAACCCCAGCAGGGCGAGGCTGACCGTACAGGCGGCAGCCAGCGCCGCGACCCGCTGTGCCCGGCCGGCGTTCGGGGCCGAAACGAGCTTGCCGCAGAGGAAGTTGGCGGCCGTGGTCGCCAGCATCAGGCAGGCAAACCACGGCTTCCACCACCCGTAGAACACGTAGCTCATGACGGCAAGGAACCCGTTGCGCCACCGGTAAGGCAGGTTGTAGTAGACCAGCAGGAGCAGCGGAAGGAAGTAGAAGACGAAGATGTGAGACGAGAAGACCATGCGTCACGTCCGGCTCACAGGCCGGTGGGGTTCGTCCAGACGGCGAAGAACCGGTTGCCTTCCGGCGGGTAGCAGTAATCCAGCGCCCCGCTCGGCGCGAGGTCCCCCAGCTCGTAGTCCAGGGCCATGCGATGGGCCTCGCCGGCGACGAAGCGCGTCAGCTTCCCGCCCAGCGGGGCCTCGCCTGAGTCCTCGTCCCTGATCCGCCCGCGGGGCATCCAGGGCTTGTAGTGGCCGACGAAAATCACGTCGCCGGGCTCGAGGCGGTACCTGCCGTTCGGGTCCTGCCTGTGGACGTCGAGCACTTCGTACATCAGGACCCAGGTGTATCGGTATGCGCCGAGGTCGGGGAACACCTCCGGCCGCCTCAGGAGGCGAGCCGTCACTTCCACGCGTCCGAGCGTGGTGACGTATCCGTCCTCGCCGCTGTCGGTCCAGGCGGCCAGCAGCCAGATGCCCAGCCCCAGCGAGGCGACGACGGCGCAGGCACGCACCGGACCCGGCCCGCCCGATGTGGACCCCGACGTGACGGCAGGACCCGCGCCGGCGTGTCTCATCGCTGCGATCCCGCCCGGCCCTTCAGTTTCTTGACCAGGAAGTCATTGAGCGATCGATACCTGCTGCTTGGCTTGTGCTTGTACTGCACGTAGCATTCCACGCCCAGCTCATCCAGCTTCCCCGCGCCCTTCGCGCCGGCGGCCTGGGACGACAGGGCGGCCGCCGCCGGCAGAAGCACCCATTTGCCCTTCGCACGGTACACGTCGTTCCCCTTTGCGGTGCGTCTGCCGGCCCGGCGGGACCGACGGGCGGAACGTGTCTGACGACGTCGTGGGATCATCTCCCATCCCCGATCTCGGCGTACGTCCAGTGCGGCTCGAAGCCTCTCAGCGGCGCGCCGCCGGGGAGCTTGAGGTCCAGGACCGGGCCGTCCTTCGCGTTGGGATAGCGCTGCTTCAGTTCCGGGAAGGCCGGCTCGGGCGCCACGATCGGCGTGTCGGCCAGGCGGACCAGGTGCATCTCGCCGACGACGAGCCCGTCCTGCGGATCGTCCGAGAAGATCACGTACCTGTCGTCCGGCGAGGTGCAGCCAAAGTACACGTGCTTCCACAGCCGGCCATAGACCAGCGTCCGGGTCTTGCCGTCGGCCGTCGCCTGCATCAGTACGGTGAAGCCGTACCTGTTGGCATCCCGGCTCAGCCGGGTCGTCATGCCCGGTGTGCGGTTGGAGTGGATCACGCGCGCCGCGTCCTTCCGGAACCAGTCCGGCGTGCAACTGAACGATCGCGAGAGCAGCGCGGCCTTGCCCGTCTGGATGTCCACGCTGAGGATGTTCCACTGCCGCCCTCTCACGTTGGCCGTGCCGACGAGGCGCCTGCCGTCCGGCGACCAGAACAACTGCTGGAAGATCCCCTGCCGCGGCATCTCCTTGAGGACCTTCTTCGTCGCCAGGTCGTGGATGCGGATCACGCCCTGCCTCTTGTAGAGGCAGGCGACCCGCTTGGCGTCGGGGCTCCACGAGGCCCAGGGCAGCTCGCCGTCGGCGCCCTGGACGACCGGGCTCGACCCGTCGGCATCGGCGATCACAAGCTGTCCGAACATGCCCCACTGATCGTGGTTGAGCTTCCTGCCCTTCGCCAGTTGGCGGTAGAGCATCTTCCTGCCGTCCGGCGAGAAGCGTCCGCCGTACTCGTGGTAGCCCTCGCTGTTCGTGATGTTCCGGAGCTTCGAGCCGTCGGGGCGGGCGAGGTAGAGGTCCAGTTGCCCCCTGTCCTGCTTCTTCTGGATGAGCTTGCCCCGCTTGATCTCCAACGGGTGAGCGGCGAAGACGATCCATCCGCTGGTGGAGACTTCGTTGCCCAGGGCCTCGGCGCCGAGATCGGCTTTCGCCGACGGCCCTTCCGCGGCGGAAAGGCACGCCGCCGACCACAACACGGCCCCGGCCCCCGCCACGGACAAGACCGGTCTGCTCATCGTTTGGCCTCGTGCCAACTGGACCTTGCTTCGCGCCGCCCCGCGCATGGGTCCGCACCCGCGGCCCGCAGGAATGCAGGCCGTCGGGCCTTGGCCGCACGGCTCACCGGCCCCCGACAGCCGTGCCCGTACGCCCCACCCGACACCATTACTTCTCGAGCGGCTCCAGGTAGATATTCCGGAACTCGATGGGGCTGCCTTCGCTCTGGAGGCAGATCGGGCCACTGGAGGGGCTCGCGTCGGTGCCCTCGTTCTGGAGCAGCCCGTTGATGCTGAGCTTGACCGTGCCGCCATCGCAGGCGATGTCATACGTGTTCCACTCGCCGGGGGGCTTCTCGTTGGAGGGGTGCTTCTTCTTGATGTTGGCGAAGCCCTTGGGCCCGACCTGCTTGCCGCCGACGTTGAGCGTCGATTGGCTCAGAAGCCAGAAGTCCCCGGCGTTCTGGTTCATGAGCTGGGCCTCGATGCACTTGGGCCAGGTCCTATCGATCCCCGCGCGGTGCAGCAGCACGCCGCTGTTCGTGGGCTTCTCCGTCCAGCGCCACTCCAGGTGCAGCTTGTAGTCGGCGTAGCTGTCACACGTCCGGATGTAGCCGTTGGGCTTGCCGGCGCAGCGGATCACGCCGTCGGCGACGCTCCAGACCTTGTCCACGGTCCACTGTTTGGTCGTCCTGTCGCGCTTGTCGTTGGGGATGAACCGCACCCAGCCGTCCAGGTCCTTGCCGTTGAACAGCACCATCTTCTTCGTGGGGACCACCGGCCAGGGCTTGTTCTTGTCGTTGGCCGGCTCGATGTAGATGTTGCGAAACTCGATGGGCGCCCCCTCGCTCTGGAGGCATATCTTCCCGGCCGTCAGCGAGCAGTCGGTGGCCTCGTTCATGAGCTTGCCGTTTACGTACGGCCGGACCGTGCCGCCGACGCACCACACCTCGTAGACGTTCCACTCGCCGGGCTCCTTCTCGTTGTGCTCGCCGTACTTGATAACCCGTCGGCCGCCGGCGCGATGGCCGCCGCTGGCGTGCTCGTTGAACTTCACCCCGCCGATCTCGAAGAAGTCGCCCTGGTTGCGGAACATGCCCTGGCATTCGAGGCTCTTTGGCCAGACGCGGTCGTCGCCCACCATGTGGACGAGAATGCCGTTATTGCCGGTCCGCCCCGCCCAGCGGTACTCGACGTGGAACTTGTAGTTCCTGTAGGCCTTCTCCGTGCGGATGTACCCGGCAGGGCGCCCCGTGCAGGCCAGCACGCCGTCGGCCTTGACCGTCCACGTCTCGTCCACGTTGCCCTTGCCTCGCAGGTAGCGGGACCAGCCGTCGAAGCTCTTGCCGTCGAACAGCACGGTCTTTGCCTTCGGCTCGACGGCCTCCTCGGCGCCCATGGCCGGCGACAGGCCGAACAGCACCACACACGTCACACAAAGCATCAGAGCTGCGCGTTTCATCATGCTCTCCTTTCGAAGCTCCAGATAGCAGTCGCAAGTCGGCCGCCCGTCCGCCGGGACGGCCTCCTGCGATGCCTCAGCATAGGGAAAGCACGGGCGGAGTCAAGGGCCGCGCGCCGTGTGATCCGTCGCGGCGGCTCTTGGGGCCTGCGTTGGCGGGCCGTGACAGGTATGATGGGCAAGGCACTTTAGCAAAGGAGAGACCAATGATGAGAAAGCCGGCCCTGACGGCGGCGATCGCACTTGTGACCGTGTTCGGTGACCCCGCCTGCGGCGGCGACAAGGGCGTTGTTGCGCCCGACAGGAACCTGGAGAAGCTGGCGGACGGCTTCAAGTTCACCGAAGGGCCCGCCGTCGACGCCAACGGCAACGTGTTCTTCACCGATCAGCCCAACGACCGGATCATGAAGTGGAGCGCCGAGGGCAAGCTCTCGACCTTCCTGAAGCCGTGCGGGCGGTCGAACGGGCTGTACTTCGACAAGAAGGGCAATCTGCTGGCCTGCGCGGATGAGAAGAACCAGTTGTGGTCCATCGATCCGGCGGGGAAGGTGACCGTTCTCGTCAGGGACTACAAGGGCAAGCTGCTGAACGGCCCCAACGACCTGTGGGTCCGCCCCGACGGGGGCGTCTACTTCACCGATCCGTTCTACAAGCGCCCGTACTGGAAGCGCGGGCCGATGGAGCAGGACGCCCAGTGCGTCTACCACCTGTCGGCCGACCGCAAACGGCTCGTCCGGGTGGCCGACGGCCTCGTGCAGCCGAACGGGATCATCGGCACGCCGGACGGCAGGAAGCTCTACGTGGCCGACATCCGCGGCAGGAAGACGTACGTATACGACACCAACAAGGATGGCACGCTGTCGAACAGGAAGCTGTTCTGCAAGATGGGCTCCGACGGGATGACGATCGACAGCGAGGGCAACGTGTACCTGACCGGCCGCGGGGTCACCGTGTTCGACAAGGCGGGCAGCAAGATCGAGCACATCGACGTCCCGCAGCGCTGGACGGCGAACGTCTGCTTCGGGGGCAAGGACAGGAAGACCTTGTTCATCACGGCCGGCAAGGGGCTGTACGGGATTCGCATGCGCGTCAAGGGCGCCGAGTGACGTCGGCAGACGACGGGCCCGGCCATCCGCGCCGGCCGTGCCGCGACTTCGACGTCGCCAAGGCCGCCGGCCGGGCGAACAAGGCCGTGGTGCGCGAGTTCAAGGGCGTGCAGGTCACCGGCGAGCTGGACGTCTCGCTGTCGGCGAGCAGGGGCCGGACGCTCCTCTGCGGAGTGGAGATCATCGGCGAGTGAGCACGTCTCGGCGTCCCGGCCGCGAGGGCAGCCCGCGGGCGCTCTACTGGAGCACGAGCGTGCCTTTCTCGAAGCGAATCGTTCGCCGGCCGACCTTCACCGTCGCCCCAAGCCCCTCGCCGGTCACGTCGAACCGCGGCGACCGGCCGCCCTGGAGAGTGAAGACCACAAAGTACGTCCCTTCGCCCTTTGCGGAGACGGACGTGGGCGCCAGCTTGCCCGGCGTCACGAGCACGCCCGCGAGGGTCGGCCCGTCCGGCTCGCCGATCACGAAGCGGCCCGCGTCGATCTTGAGCTTCCCCGCGTCGCGGCTGATCGGCAGGTGCCAGGCCGTCGGCTGATCCGAGCCGCCCCCGGCCGGCGGACGCTTCACGCCCATCGACTTCAGCAGCGAGGCGAGCTCCTTCTCGTCGGCCGTGGGCCGGCGCTTCTCGGCCTTCGGCCTGGCGGCCGAGGCCGGAACCGTGATGCGATCCACGACGGCCACCAGCAGAGGACAGCCGCTCTTGTGCGTGCAGTCCACGGCCATGCTGCGCTCGCCGCGGACGCCGAAGTCCAGAAGCGGCCTGGACCAGTACGGCAGGTGCACGACGCGTTTCGCCCCGAATTCCTCGGGGCGGACCTGCCCTGGGGCCTTCACCTCCCGCAGGTAGGCCCGGTCCAGGTTCATGTCGATTACGAACGCCCGGTCCTCCAGCGGCCGGTACGAGGTGATCGTCGCGCCGTGGTGCTCGTTGACGGCGGCCGCCAGCAGCGAGGGCTTAACCAGGTACCGGCCGTCGAGCCACTTCCTGCCGAAGCCGCGGAGCAGCACGTGCATCTGCGGGCCCGCCCTGGCGGCGGCCCAACTGGCGCGCAGGCTCTCGCTCTTGAGGTTCAGGACCATCACGATGTCGTCTCGGTCCTTGCAGGTCGGGCGGATGATGAAGTGGCCCTTGTTCTCGTCCGGCGCGGCCCACCGCAGGCTCTCCGAGGGGGGGCTCTCGGGCACGTCGAAGGGATACGTCGCCATGGCGTAGGGCGCCAGGAGCCCGTGGCCGACGCCGAAGCTCCCGTCGCCCTTGAGGCCGACCGTCCGCGCGTGCAGCCAGCGGACGCCGGGCATCATGTCGTCCGGCACGCCGGCGATGGCGACGGCCCAGACCACCGGGGCGAGCTTCGGGCTCCTGCCCGGCTCGGCCTCCATGAAGTACCCGACGAGGTCGAAGTCGCCGAGGTCCGCAAGGACCTTCCACCCCAGGGCCCGCTCGAAGGCGTGGACGGCGTGAACGCTGCCGCGCTGCATCGTCATGACCTTGTAGAACGACCCCTCCATGCAGTAGCCGCTCTTGCCCAGGCCGTAACGGTAGTGGCCGCGAAGCTCCCGCGCGCAGACCTCCAACTCCTCGGTGAAGTCGATCGTCTGACCGTGGGAGTTCTTCTCGCCCTGGACGGCGATGGCCCCCAGCGCCGCACAGCCGACGCGGATGGCGTTGTGGTTCGACCACCAGCCGAGGTTCAGGCCGCGCATCCTGCGCCCCTCGAACTGGCCGGCCATCAGCTCCCGCGCCCGCATCCGGATCTCGTCGATGCACCTCAGGCGATAGGCCTTCTCCCACGCCTCGCAGCAGAGGTCGAATGCCAGCGCGAGCCCCTGAAGCCGCGGGCCGTGATGGATGTCCTGGCTGATCCCCCTGCCCCGCCGCCCGGCGGGGTTCTTGAAGATCGTGGCGTCCACGATCTTGCGGGCCTTCTCGGCGTACTTCTCATCGCCGGTCATCTGGTAGGCGAAGCCGTACCCGACGGCCGGCCAGGTGGTGAACTTGTCCGCCTCGCTCGGCCCGCGGCTGCCGAGCACGGCCTCGGCGCGCCGCATGATGGCCCGGCCCTCGGGCGTCTCCTCGGCGCGTTTCCTCATCAGGGGCACGTCGCTCTTGCGGAAGATCAGACGCGGATGCTCGCTTGGCTTGAAGGGGACGTGTCCCTTGACCAGCCGCGGCCAGGGCGGGTCGATCCGCCCGGCGACCTTGCCCTTCACGGCGACGGCCGGGGCGTCCTTGACGCTCGGATCGGGGAACCGCGGCGCCGGCTCGCCGGGGGCAGGGAAGTTCAGCCCCTTCGGGCCGTTCTGCGTGAAGCTGCCCGTGTACGTCCCTGCCAGCCGCCCGGGGCGGTTCTTCACGACGATCTCGTACTTCGCCCGCCCGCCGTTGACCCAGTAGTCGCCGAAGACCTTCACGTCCAGCGTCAGGTGGATCGTCTCGCCGTCGATCCGGCTGGCCGTGATGGCCGCCTTGTGGTGCCCCCGGCTGAACCACAGCCCGTGTCCCCAGCCGCCTTCGGGCCACTTGCCGTCTCTGACGGCGAGCTCGAATTCCACGTCCGCCCGGTAGTCGCCGCCGCGGCTGAGCCCGCCTTCCAGGATGAGTACGACGTTGCCGTGGATCGGCCGGCCCGCACTCCGCGCCGCGGGCGTCAGCGCGGCAGCCAGACAGACCGAAACCGCGGCGGCAATGCGTCTCATGACATGGACCCTTTCCGTCGTTTGAGTCTCGCTTCGCTTCCGCCTGCGCGTCCTGAAATCGCCGACTCACCCCCGGCCAAAAGTCCACCTATCCACGAAACGACACTCGCGGGCAAGAGGTTTCGGCGGCCGCGGACGGGCCCAGGAGCTTGCGGGAACGGCAAACCAGGATAGAATCACGGCAGGACCGCCCGCGACGCTCGGGAGTCGAGCGGAGGATGCCCGGTGCATCGGCGAGAACTACAAGACCTTCCCGGACACGCACGGCTCGCCGATCCTGGGCATGGGCTGGACGGCGCTCGGGGCGGCCATCGAGCCGCGGGCCTTCCGCAACCTGATGGACAAGCACAAGTGGTTCTTCAACCTGTCCCACTGCCCGGACGGCACGTTCGTCTACCAGCCGAACCGGGACAACAACGCCCAGGACTACTACAGCGCGCCGCGCCTGAGCGCCACGGCGGCCACGGCGCTGATCTTCTCGATCAAGCACGGAAGACTACAGATGATGGGCGCCGAGGCGCCACGCAAGTCAAACTGAGGCCGCAAAGGAGCACGATCGTGACGGGAATGGCCAGGCGGATCGGTCGGCGCGAGCTGCTGTCCCTGGTGGGCAGGGGGATCGCGGCGGGCGCGGCGGCGGGCGTGCTTCCCCGGGGCGTTCGGGGCGCCGTTGAGGGCAAGCGGCGCCCGCCCAACATAGTCGTGATCCTCTCGGACGATCAGGGCTACGCCGACGTCAG
Source organism: uncultured Planctomycetaceae bacterium (assembly GCA_964427875.1). Lineage (GTDB taxonomy): Bacteria > Planctomycetota > Phycisphaerae > SM23-33 > SM23-33 > CAYRVX01. The sequence goes on along the minus strand of CAYRVX010000011.1, from coordinate 33,506 downwards.
CTACAACCGGCATCATCGCAGGGAGGTCCGCACCCCGCATACCGATGCGCTGGCCCGGGAGGCCGTGGTCTGCACGAATGGCTACACGACCGGCCACGTCTGCTCGCCGACGCGCGCCGGGCTGATGACGGGACGCTACCAGCAGCGCTTCGGTGTGTACACCGGCGGCGAGGGGGGCTCCGGCGTGCCGCTGGATGAAGTGTTCTTCCCCCAGCACCTCAGCCCGGCCGGATACGTCTGCGGCGCGCTGGGCAAGTGGCACATGGGCCTTACGCTGGAGTACAACGCCGTCAAGCGGGGCTTCGATGAGTTCTACGGCTTCATGGGCCGCGGAGCGCACGACTACTTCGACCTGAACATCCCGGACCACCCGATATACCGCGGGCTCAAGCCGATACGCGACGAAGGCTACCTCACCAATCGGATCACCGAGGAGGCCGTCTCCTTCATCCGGCGGCACAGGGACAAGCCGTTCTTCCTGTACGTGGCCTACAACGCCGTGCACACCCCGCCGCAGGCCCCGGCCGGCGATATCAAACGCCAGACCGGCGACGAGGTGCGCGACACGCTTACGGCCATGCTCAAGCACCTCGACGACGGCGTCGGGGCTATCGTAGCGACACTGAAGCGGGAAGGGCTGTTCGAGAACACGCTGCTGATATACCTGACGGACAACGGGGGAGCCAAGGCGATGCACGCCGACAACGCGCCGCTGCGCGGGTACAAGCAGCAGGACTACGAAGGCGGCATCCGCGTGCCATTCATCGTCTCCTGGCCGAAGAGGCTCCAAGGCGGCAAGACCTGCGACGTGCCGGTCCTCTCCATCGACATCCTCCCGACCGCGCTGGCCGCCGCCGGACTGCCCATGCCCGCCGGGAAACCGCTCGACGGAAAGAACATGCTGCCGGCCCTGAAGGGGCGGGTCGACAAGCTCCACGAGCACATGTTCTGGAGCTCGGGCGGCTGGGAAGGCAAGTGGGCCGTCCGGTCGGGCAAGTGGAAGCTCGTCGGCCAGAAGGACCGGGGCGAGCTGTTCGACCTGGCCGCCGACGTTGGCGAAACAACCGACCTCTCAGCCAAGCACCCCGAGAAGGTCGCGGAACTGAAGAAGCTCTACGATGCCTGGCTCGACCAGATGGCCGAGCCGATCAGCGGCGCGCCGAAACGCTGGAGCCGCGCCGCCGAGGCCGAAGCCGCCGCCAGGAAGAAGAAACGCGCCCAACGCAAGCGAGACCGCGACAAGAGCCGGCGGAGGCCCCGGAGACCCAAACCAGAAGGGACAAAACGATGATGCGGAACGCGAGTCGACGGAGGCGGGTATGCGTGGCATTGGTGGTCGCGGCGGCGGCCTCCTCCGCCCGCGCGGCCCAGGCGGGCAAGGGGCCCGTGCAGGTGTTCATCCTGGCGGGCCAGTCCAACATGCAGGGCCACGGCCACGTGCGGACGCTCGACTGGCTGGGCGAGGACCCCACGCACGGGAAACTGCTCAAGAAGATCAAGAACGACGACGGCACGTGGGTCGAGCGCAAGGACGTGTGGATCTACTACCCCCGCGGGCGGGGCGGGACGAAGAAGGGCAACCTCACCGTCGGCTACGGCGCGAGCGACGAGAAGATCGGCCCGGAGCTGATGTTCGGCCTCGTGATGGGCGACGCCCTCGCCGAGCAGGTCCTGCTGATCAAGACCGCCTGGGGCGGCAGGAGCCTGGCGGTGGACTTCCGCCCGCCCAGCTCCGGCGGCGAGGTTGGCAAGACCTACACGGAGATGGTCGGAATCGTCCGCGAGGCGCTGGCGAACCTCAAGCAGCACTTCCCCGACTACGACCAGAAGGGGTACCAGCTCGCCGGCTTCGTCTGGTTCCAGGGGTGGAACGACATGATCAACGCCGATCGCGTCGCCGAGTACGAGAAGAACATGGTCAACCTCATCAAGGACCTGCGCAAGGAGCTCAAGGCCCCAAAGCTGCCCGTGGTGATCGGCGAGCTGGGCGTCGGCGGCAAGGAGGCCGAGGGCAGGATGGCCGACACCCGGAAGGCCCAGGCCGCGGCGGCCAACCGGCCGGAATTCAAAGGCAACGCCGCCTTCGTGGCCACCAGCAAGTACTGGGACGAAAAGGCCCACGCGATCCTGAAGAAGGGATGGATCCGCCGCAAGTGGGTCGATGAGGCCCTCAAGGAGCAGTTCGGCAGGATGGGCAGCCAGCCACCCTACCACTACCTCGGCAGCGCGAAGATCATGTCCCTGATCGGCCACGGCTTCGGCGAGGCCATGAAGAAGCTTCTCCCGGCCAAGGCCAAGGCCGGGGGCGCCTAGACCGCGATGGTTCCGCGGCAGACGCCGGCCGCAGCTCACCCGCAAGACGCCGGATGGAAGGAGCGGAGGCATGACGACCGCGGCATTCGCCAGCGTACTGGCCGGCCTTGCCCTGGCCGGAAACACCGGGGCCGGGACGGACCACCAGTGGCCGCAATTCCACGGCCCGCGGCGCGACAACAAGTCGGCTGAGACCGGCCTTTCGCGGAAGTGGCCGGCCGAGGGCCCGAAGCTGCTCTGGACGGCCAGCGGCATCGGCGAGGGATACTCGACCGTCGCCATCGCGGCCGGGCTCATCTACACCACCGGCAACATCGGCCAGGGTACGGTCATCACCGCGCTCGACCTCGATGGGAAGGCCAAATGGAGGGTCAAGAACGGCCCGGCCTACCGGCGCTCGCATCCCGGGACGCGCTGCACGCCCACCATCGACGACGGTCGGCTGTATCACGAGAACGCCGACGGCGACGTCGTGTGCCTGGACGCGCGAACCGGCAAGGCGATCTGGTCGCTGAACATCCTCAGGAAGTTTCACGGCCGCAACATCAGTTGGGCACTGGCCGAATCGCTGCTCATCGACGGGGACAACGTCATCTGCACGCCCGGGGGCAAGGGCGCCGGCATCGTCGCGCTGAACAAGCAGACCGGCCGGACGGTCTGGGTCTGCAAGGACACGGAGGACAAGCCGGGATACTGCTCGCCGACCATCTTCGAGTATGGCGGCATTCGCCAGATCGCCACGCTCATGGCCCGATCGGTCGTCGGCGTCAACGCCGATACGGGCAAGCTCCTGTGGCGGTTCGAGCACGTCACGCCCTTCGACGAGAACATCACGATGCCCATCTTTCACAAGGGGTACATCTTCGTGTCCACCCGGTCGACGGGCTCCAGGCTGCTGAAGCTGAACGTGGAGGCCGGCAAGGTGTCCGTCAAGCAGGTGTGGCATACGAGGGCAATGGACAACCAGCACGGGGCCGTGATGCTGCTGGACGGCCACCTCTACGGCTCGTGCCTCACCGCCGCGACCGGGCCGTGGTCCTGCCTGGAGTTCGAGACGGGCAAGCAGACCTACGGCGGCGACGGCATCGGGAGGGCCTCGGTCACGTACGCCGACGGCATGCTCTACCTGCTGAGCTACCGACGGGCCGCGGCGCTCGTGCGCCCGGACCCACGCGCTTTCCAGGCCGTCAGCCGGTTCACTATTCCCCGAGGCGGCCGCGGCCCGAGCTGGGCGCACCCGGTCGTCTGCGGCGGCCGCCTGTACATCCGCCACGGCGACTTCCTCTTCTGCTACGACGTCAAGCGGCGCTAGGCGTCCTCGAAGAGCGTCACGGCGAAGCGCCCGGACCGCTCGAGCAGGTCCCGGCAGAACGGCGAACTCCTCGTCCGGTCGTGGTTGTTCCTGCCGGTCGGCAGCAGCGTCTCGACCCTCGTCATGGCAGGTCCCCTTCGGGCGGTTCGGGCACGATCGCGCCGTGGCGGGCGAGGAGCTCGCGCAGCTCGCCCATCGGCACGTCGGCGACGTCGGTGCCGTTCCTGGCGGCCAGGGCCGCCACCGCCCCCGCGGCCTGGCCGGTCGCCATGCAGGTTGCGGCCACGCGATAGGCGCTGTTGGCCTCCTTGTCGCCGGCGATGCACCGCCCGGCCACCACCAGCCGTTCGCTGCCGGCCGGGAGCATCGCGCCCAGCGGGATCGTGGGCACCACGCCCCGCTTGAGGTGGCGGTGGACCACCGTCTGGGGGCGGTGGATGTCGATGGAGTAATGGCTGTAGCAGACGGCGTCGTCCCAGAGGCGCCCGCCCTCGTAGTCGGCGGCGGTGATCTTCTTCCTGCCCTTGATCGTGACCGTCTCGCGGATGCCGCACTCGGTGGCGAAGAAGTCGATCCGGAAGTTCTCGAGCCCCGCCTGGCGGCGGCAGAAACGATACAGCCGGAGCATGATCCTTCTCGCCTCGATCTCGGCGGCGGTCTTGCCCTCCGACGTGGTGCCGTCGACGTCCGGAACGTGCGCCCGATTGCCGCCGCCGCTGCGGAGGAAGAACGCGATGCTCCCGTCGGCCCACCCGGGATCGGAGGGCTTCATCTGGCCGGCGCGGACGGCCTCGTCGAACGCCTCCTGGATCGCCTCGTAATCCAGCGCGTCGGCGTCGTATCCGCCGGCCTTGAAGACCAGCGTGCCCGGCTGAAGCTCGTCGTTCCGGGCGGTCTCGAAGCCCGCCAGCGTCACCGCGTTGGCGTCGCCGGTGCAGTCCACGAGCACCCGGGCCCGAACGAGCCGCAGGCCCGTCTTGGTGCACAGGGACAGCGTCCAGCCGTCGTCTTCCAGCCGGGCGGCGGCGAGCATCGTGTGAAAGAGCATCTCCACCCCGGCCTTCGCGACGGCCTCGTCGGCCAGCGCGGCGAAGACCGCCCGGTCGATCGCGATGTGGTACGAGCCCGACTCGCTGGGCCCCTTCGGTGGCTCCGGCGGCGGCTGGCCCGCCTCCTCGAGCGCCCCGCACACGAGCTCCCACCCGATCCCGGCGATGACCTGGCGGTCCCAGGAGTGGAAGCTGCCGGGGTAGTTGACGGCGGCGGTGATCATCGTCCCGCCGAGGACGCCTTCCTTCTCGACGAGCAGCGTTGCCGCGCCGGCGCGTCCGGCCTGGACGGCCGCAACGACACCGGCCGTCCCGCCGCCGATAACGGCTACATCATACGTGTCGGACATGGTTCGGCTCCGTAGTGGATCGATCGCGGTACGCTCTGGTGGGCGACCTCGACGTCGAGGCACCGAAGAGATATCCGAATCCGCCGCGCAAGGAAAGCCCTTGTCTTCGGACCGCCGGAGGCTTACTCTGACCCCGTTGACGTTGAGAAGCTTGCGGGAGCCGTGCCCATGACCCACACAGCCGTTCTCCTGGCGTTGAATCTGGCGTGCGGCGGGTGGTGCGCCGCCGCCGAGGCGAAGCCCACGCCCGAGGCCGTCCGCCGGCTTGACCGCTTGTGGCGAGGCATCGAGCCGGTCCGCCCGTCCATGGGATCGCGCAACCTGTTCGGCTTCGCCCTCGAGGCCGCCGCGGCCGGGTACAGGCCCGACCGCATCGCGCGGGCCCTCGAACTGGCCGAACAGATGCAGGACCGCGACAAGGCCAGCCGGACGTTCGGCAACTACCGCTGGTACTGGCGGGCCGAACGGCCGGAAGACCTCAACGCCGTCGAGTTCTGCATGCAGAAGGGCATCCTCGTCTGGATGCTCTACAGGGACCGGCTCAACGGCGAGGGCCTGGAGCGGCTCGAGCGGCTGATTAGCTACAGCGTCGAGGGGCTCGCCCGCCACCGCGTCCGCGAGGGCTACACCAACATCTTCCTGATGAAGACGTGGAACTGCATCGCCATCGGGGAGAGCACCGGCCGGGCGGAGCTCGCGCGACGGGGCCGGCAGATGCTCGACCGCTGGCTGATCCACACGTGGGAGAACGGCGTCAGCGAGTACATTTCGCCGACGTACTACGGCGTGGACCTCGAATCGCTCGGCCTGATCGCGAAGTTCGCCAAGGACGCCAAGGCCCAAAAGGGCGCCGAGGCGGCCCTGCGGCTGTTCTGGAGCGACATCGCCGCCAACTGGTTCGAGCCCTGCCAACGCCTCGGCGGCGCCCACAGCCGGGACTACGACTTCCTCACCGGCCACGGGCACCTCGACCGCCTGCTGCGGCCGGTCGGGTGGCTGCCGCAGCCGCAGGGCTACACGCCCGACACGTTCTTCTCGCTCTGTAAATGGGCGCCGCCGGCCCGGCTCCGCAAGACAATCGCCGCCCGGACGCCGCGAGTCGTTCACCAGCGGTGGGGCGCAGCCGGCGGGCAGAGGGCCACGCACTACGTTGGCAGGCATTTCAGCATCGGCTCGGCCGGCGCGAACTACGGGCCGATGGACAAGGTGCTGACGGTCAACCTCGCCGGCGGACCGGCGATGCCCATGATGAGCTTCCTCATGGACGCCCGGGGCGACGCGTACGGCAAGAAGCGGATCCCCGCCGGCGGGGGACACAGCAAGACGTTCCACCTCCAGCCGTTCGTGACGAGCGTGCAGCGCGAAGCGGAGGTGCTCCTGCTCGCCTCGGCCGACGCGGGCAGCCGCCGGTTCCGCCGGCGGGCGCCCGAGCCGACCTGCCTGCTGAGCCACCTGGTCGTCCCGCACGCCGTGCAGATCTGGGAGGCGCACTCGCCCAGGCCGGTAAACCTCCGGATCGCGCCGTTCGGCGCGCCCGACTTCGCACCCGGCGAGCCGGTCTTCCTGCGATTCAAGGACGTCGCCGTGGGCGTTCGCTTCCCGCTGGCCCTCGACACGTCGGGCAGGCCCACCCGCGCGGGCGTCTTCGGCGACGGAGGCCACTACCCCGTGATGCGCCTGACCTGCGTTCACTCCGCCGAGAAGCCCGCCGGCCGCGCAACGGTCGCCCTGTGGGTCCGGGCCGCCGAGGGGCTCGATGACGCCGGCTTCGACAAGTTCCGGAAAGACTTCTCGCAGCCGGCGGAGACGAAGGTCGACGGTGACCGCGTGGAGGTCGTTGCCGCCGGCTTGAAGGGGCGCCTGCGTCTGGCCGCCGACGTGGCCGCGGAACGCCGAGTCGCCGTGGAAGGCGGCGAGCCCGGCGCGGAGGAATACCTGCTGGCCGTCGACGGCCGCGACTTCGGGCGAGAGGCCCTCGGCAGCGTCGAGGTCGTCCGCCGCTACCGGGACCTTCTCTCGGCCGCCCGGACCGGCGGCAAGGACGCACCGGCCGCCGGGCGGGTCATCGAGGCCGAAGACGCCGCCATGGTCGTGGCGCCCTTCCGCATCGACACCGACGCCGCGGCATCGGGCGGGAAGTTCCTCTGGATGCCCGGCGAGCCGGGCGGGGGCGGCGGCAGCGCCGTGGCCCGCGCCGTCTGGGCGGTGCACGTGCCCACCGCCGCGACGTACCGCCTCTACGCCCGCGTGCAGACGCCCACCTCCAGCGACGACTCGTTCTTCCTCCGCGTCCGCCAGGGGCGCCGCGACGTCCTGCCGCGCAGCGACTGGCACACCGGCGTCCACAAGCAATGGCAGTGGGTTCGCGCCGCCGTCGGGGCGGACCGCAAGCCGCCCGCCGTCGCGCTGAAGCCCGGCGCGGCCGTGATCGAGCTCCAGTGCCGCGAGGACGGCGCACGGCTCGACGCCATCTGCCTGACCGCCGAGGCCGACTGGCAGCCGCCGAAGTAGCGTCGTCCTCCCGGCCGCGGCGGCGTTCCCGGAGATCACCGGGGGCCTTCCGCGTGAGTTGGCCTCTTCGCCGCGGTCTCAGCGCGAGGCGGAATGCCCCTCGCCCGCGGCGCCGGGGAGCTTCCAGCCGAGGACCGCGGCGGCGGCGTAGCAGGCGATGGCGATGCCCGCCACGCCGGAGAAGCCGACGTTCATGGCCAGCAGGGGCGCCGCGACGGCCGCCAGCACCGAGGCGAAGCCGTTCGCCGCCCACGCCCACGGCACCAGGGCGGGCGCCGCGCCCGAGACGCCCCGAAGGGCCGTCGGAAACATGTGACCCATCGCGAACGCCAGCGGCGCGATCGTCGCCGCGGCGAGAGCCACGCGCAGCCAGAGCGCCCGCCCCTGCGTCAGCGACAGCCAGCCGTCCAGGACGAACACCAGCACCAGCGAGACGCCCACGATCGCCCCGCCCGCCGCGGCCGTGACACGCGGAAGTCGCCCCCCCCACCGGTGGCTGCACTCGCTGCCCAGGCCCGCGAAGATCAGGAACCCCGCGATCACCACCGCCGCCGAGTAGATCGGGTGGGCCAGGTAGAGGATCAGCCTCTGGAGGAAGCCCATCTCCAGCAGCATGAAGCCGGCGCCCAGCAGGAGGAAGTAGGCGAGCGTCGCGGCGGCGCCCTTCCGGCCCGCGGCGCCGGCGGCGAGCCGGCGGGCCGCCAGCGGCAGCAGGATCAGCGCCGCCGCCAGCAGCACGGCCTGGCCGAGCGCGGCCAGCAGCATCAGGTAGCCCAGTTCGAGGAAGTTCCGCGCCCCCGGGCCAGACTGGGCGGCGATGGTCTCCAGCGCCCGCCACCGGAAGAAGTGGTGGAAGTACGGCCGGTCGTCGGTGGCCGCGGCGACTTCGTAGAGGTAGTCGGCCAGGTACTGCCGGCGCTGCGGCCCCAGCAGCGCCGCCGCGGCCTCGTGGAAATACGCCCGATCGAGCCGGTGGAAGCGATTGGCCCGCGAGGCGTCCAGGCCGGGCAGACAGCACAGGTCGAACGACCTGGCCTGGCAGAACTCCTCGATCCGCCGCACGTCGCCGGCGCTCATCGGCGAGGCCAACGCCAGCACCGTGACGGTCGCCCAACTGCGGATCATCGCCAGGTGCTTGCGGGGGTCCTTCCCCTGTTTCCGCAGCGCCTCGGCTGCCGTGTCGAAGATCCGCAGGCCCTCCTTCGGCGGCGCCGACGCCGGGCGGGTGACGCACAGCACGCCGGTTGGCCCCAGGCGGCCCAGCATCGCGGCGAACGACTCGACGGTGTACAGATACGACTCCCGCGCCGCGTGCATCCCGGCCCCCGCGGCCGCGAAGGCGCCCACCGGCGGAACCTGGATCAGGTCGAACGTCCGCTCGCCATCGGGCCCGCCCGCCGAGGCAAGGTAGCCCCGCGCCTCCTGCTCGATGACCGTCACGCCCGGCCCCCGATAGATGGCCCCTCCTGCGCCGCGGAGGGGGCCGTCCATCGAGTCGATCACCTGCCCGTTCATCTCCAACGCGACGATCCTCGGCACCCGGTGATGAACGGCCAGGCCGACGTCGCTGCCGCCACCTGCGCCGACGATGAGGACGCTCCGCGGCCGGCGGGCGTGGTAGCCCGCCGCGGCCGTCGTGTAATCCATGAACCGCCAGTCCTCCCGGCTGCGGCAGTCGTAGACCGGGCTGATCGACTCGCCGTCGAAGATCATCAGCACGTGCGGCGGCTCCGGTTCCATCCAGGCCAGGCTCAGCCACGGGGCGTAATGGAAGGCGTCGTTGGCCACCACGTCGATGCGGCCGAGCGGGCCCTCGTCGTGATGGATCGACCGCGTGCCGGGCATCTGCCGGACGACCGAGAGCGTCTTGTCGGCCGAGATGCTCGGTTCGTAGCGGAGCCACACGCCGAACAACACGAGCCCCGCGGCCATCGCGCCCGTCGCGAGCACGGCCGCGATTCGCCGCCACGGCAGGATCACGACGGCCGCCAGGCCGGCCGAAGCGCCCGTGACGGTGAGCAACTGGCCCGTGGAGAGCACGCTCATCAGCGCCACGGCGGCGAGTCCGCCGGCGCCCGAGGCGACCAGGTTCACCGCGTAATGCCCTCCGAGCCGCCGGGGGCGATCCATCAGCACGACGCCGATCGCCCCGGCCGCCAGGAAGAACGGCAGGAACATCGCCAGCTCGACCAGCAGGACGCCCAGCACCTCGCCGGCGTCCCACGCCAGCAGGCGGACGTCCAGCGGCACGCGCTCGGCGGCAAGCAGGCTCAGCGGGATGCTCAGGGCGAAGGCCAGGCTCAGCGCCCACAGCCACGACCGCTGCGAGGCGAGGACGCTGCGGCGAAGCAGCATGAGCATCGTGCCGCTGGCGCCGAAGCCCAGCAGGGCCACGCTGACGACCATCTGCGCGAAGTGGTGCTGGAAGCGAAGCGACATCGTCCGCATCAGCGCCAGCTCCAACGCGATGACCGTCAACGAGACCAGCCCGACGGCCAGTCGCGTCCGCAGAAGCGGCAGGGCGGACGAATCAAGATGGTCCGGCGGCGTCGCCAAATCCAAGTCCCGTCGGGTCCGGGAGGTGAGATCAGACCTTCGGTTCCCAGCCCTTCTCGTAGCGGCGGCTCCAGAGCTTCATCGCTTCGGGGTCGTCGAGGATGCGGCGGAAGTCGGTGACGATTCTCCTGTTCGCTCCCGCCGCGCCCCGGGCCGCCCGCGCTGCCGGCAGGGCCGACAAACCCGCGGCAAGGGCGGCGCCTCGCTTCAGGAACCGGCGGCGACCAATGCCCGATGGGCCTTTGCTCTTCGATTCCATCTCTGCCTCCCGCGGGATTCGATCGTGTAGTGGCGTCATTGCTTCTGCGGCCGCCCCAGACGCACGACCGGCCTGGCGCGGTACTCTTCGTAACGCCGGGCCACTTGGGCCTTCTTCGCATTATGGCGGTGCAGGTGAAGGCGGTAAAGCAGCTTCAGCTTCTCCGGCGGCTTGATCGTCCGCGGCCGGTCCATGCAGACCGACGCGCCGGCCCAGCCGTCGTTGCGGCAGTGCCACCGCGTGGGATGATCGGGATTGCCCGGATGATCGAGCACGGCGATTCCGCCCCACTTGCCCGGCGCGACGGGGCCGGAGAGGTCGATCCACGCGGCGCGCTTGCGGTGGGCGCCCTGCTCGTTGCGGTCGCCGCCGGCGTTGAGGATCTCGCCGCCGCCGTCAAAGACGGTCATCGACCCGGCCACCCGCACGGCCAGAAAGCCGAAGGGCGTCTTGCCGAGCGTCACCGGCCCGGGCCCCGCGGGGGCAAAGTCGAGGTCGACGTCGATCAGCCGGAAGTCCCCGGCCGACTTGTAGAACGTCAGCGACCGCCTGCCCCGCAGGAGGGCCTTGCCGCCGCCGATCCACCGCGTCTTGTGGATCAGCCGGCAGAACACCGGCCCGTCCTCGATCGACTCGAATCCATCATGCACGATGCACCCGCCGCGCTCGGACCAGAAGTCCTGCCCGGCGACGCTGGCATGGGCGATCCACAGCGAGTAGTGGTGCGCGTGCGTGCCCCGCGGGTCGTGAGGCTTGCCGAGCTCCGTCAGAGACACGCCGTCGGGGCCGTTGACGGGGTAGAGGAACGGCCGGCGGACGCCGATCGCCGCCTGAGCCAGTTGCTTCAGCGACGGGCCGATATGGTACGAGGTGACCGGCTCGTTGTCCTCCCGCACGTGCAGGACGCCGCCGAGCGGCCAGAGCGGACGGACCTGCATGCGGGGAAACCACCGAACCGCCGTGGCGCGCCCGTCGGCGTCGAAGCCTCGCAGGTTGTGCGGCGGATAGGGCACCTGGATGAGCCGCCCGCCGCGAGGCACGCCGAACCGCAGGCGGTATCGGGCGGTCCCGTCGGCAGCGACGCGGACGATCCACGTCAACGTACCGGCCACCTTGACGCCGGGCGGCGTCCGGCCGGCCTCGTGCTCGGCGAGGTAGCTCACCTTCTCCGTCGTGCCCGGCAGCAGGCGGCGGCGTTTCGGCCTCGGCTGCACGGAAGCCATGAACTGCACCGGCTGCTCGACGACCTTGCCCTCCGCCGGCAGCCACTCCAGGCGAAGCGCCCGTTCGTCCACGGCGCCGGGGGCGTTCAGGTCGGACAGGATCCTGCTGAAATCGACCGGGCAGCTCACGGGGACGCGCTCGCTGCCGGCCGGCAGTCCTTCGACGGTGACGGGCACCGAGAACCACTGCATCGCGCCACCGGCCGTGCTCGGCGGGTCGGCCGGCGCCGCGGCCCCGCACACCAGCACAAGCGCCGGGCACACTGAGAGAACGAATGGCCCGATTCTCCGAGAGACTCGCGTGACGATCATTCGACATTCCCCGGGTCAGCTTCCGCCCGCGACCGTCGCGGGGCATTCGGCGGGATTGTACCACGTTGCCGCCCGGCTGGGCCGCTGATACCATACTGCGCGACGGGAACCGGCGGCGCTTTGCTCCCGCGCTCCCGGGGAGATTGCGTGAAGAAGCACGTTCGCACGTACGCTGCATTGCTGGGGGCTTGGGTGGCCGCGGCGAGGCCGGCCGTCGGCCAGCGCCGCCTCGCCATCGAGCCCCCCCCAAAGCAGGTCAAACGCTGCGAGCGCATCGAGCTGACGATTCAGACGGACGCCTCGCCGGCCAACCCGTACGACCCCGGCGAGATCGACCTGCGGATCGAGCTGACGGGCCCCGCCGGGAAGAAGCTCACGGTCCCGGCCTTCTACTACCAGCACCACGAGGGGCAGCATCGCCCGCACGGCGGCAGGAAGACGGACTGGGTGTACCCCGTCGGCAAGGGCGTCTGGAAGGCGCGTTTCTCGCCGACGGAGGTGGGCCGCTGGTCGTGCGGCGCGGCGCTGAAGTCGCGCGGCGGCTCGGCTGAGTCCCCCCCGGTGAGCTTCCGGTGCGTCAACTCGGCGAGCAAGGGGTACGTGCGGGTCTCGCCGAAGAACGGCCGGTATCTGGCGCTCGGCGACGGTACGCCCTTCTTCCCCGTCGGGCAGAACGTGGCGTTCGTCAAGGACTCCCACCAATCGGCGGAGATGCTCCGCAAGCTCGGCGAGCACGGGGCGAACTTCGCCCGGATCTGGGCATGCTGCGAGGACTGGGCGATGGCCGTCGAGGCCCGCAAGAGCGGCTGGGGACGCTCCTGGAGCTGGGAGCCGCCCATCCTGCACATGCCGACGCGCCGCGGGTTCCACTCCGACGACCGCTGCGTGGGTATCCGCGGGAAGGCCGACACGACGCTGGCGTTCTCGCCCACCCGCCCGCTGGCGCTGCGCCCCAACACGAAGTACCGCCTCTCCGGCCAGGCCAGGACCGACACCGGCGTCGGCTTCACGCTCGAGCTGAGCGGTCCCGGAAAACCCCGCGTGCTGAAAGGCTCGAAGAGATGGACGCCCTTCAGCCACGAGTTCACCACCAGCCAGACCCAGTGGTGGCTCGGGCGACTGACCTTCCGCTCCATCGCCGCCTGCACGATGTACCTCAAGGACCTCTCGCTGACCGAGGCCGCCGGCGGGCCCGAACTGCTCGCCGAGGCCGACGTCAACCGCCCGCTCATCGGCTTCTACAACCAGCTCGACTGCTTCCTTCTGGACAAGCTGGTCGAGACGGCCGAGCAGTGCGGCGTCTACCTCCAACTCGTCATGCTCACGCGCGATCACTACATGCCGCTGCTCCGGAAGGACAACACCCGCGACTACGACCGGGCGATCGAGTACGGCAAGCGGCTGGTGCGCTACTTCGTGGCCCGCTGGGGATACTCCACGCACGTCGCGGCGTGGGAGTACTTCAACGAGATGAACCCCGGCCTGCCGACGGAGCGTTTCTATCGCGAGCTGGGCGAGTACCTCAGGCGGATCGACGTGAACCGCCACCTCCGCGCCAACAGCGCGTGGGCCTCCCCGTCGAAGGACTACAGGCACCCGGAGCTGGACACGGCCGACATTCACTGGTACATGCGGCCCGCGGCGGGCGAGCTCTGGAAGGACGCGGCCGCCGGCGTGCTGTCCAGGGCCCGCCTCGCCCGCAAGCACGCGCCGAGCAAGCCCGTTTTGCTCAGCGAGTTCGGCATGACCGACAACCAGTGGCGCCGCCCGGGCGAGCTCGACAGGGACAAGGAGTTCGTGCACCTGCACAACGGCCTGTGGGCCTCGGCGCTGTCGGGGCTGGCGAGCACCGTCTGCCACTGGTACTGGGACGACGTGCACGCCAAGGACATGTACCACCACTACCGCCCGATTGCCGCGTTCGTGGCGGACATCCCGTTCACGACGGCGGACCTGCGGGCGGCCTCGGCTGCGTGCGGAGAGAAGCTGCGCGTCGTCGGCCTCCAGGCAGACAGCTCGGCCTACCTGTGGATCTCCGACCCCAACGCGACGTGGTGGAAGCTCTCCGTCGAGCGAGCCGGGCCGGCCGAGACCAAGGGCGCTTCGCTGGAGGTGACGGGCTTGAAGGCCGGCGCGTATCGCGTCGAGTGGTGGGACACGTGGAAGGGGCAAGTCATCCGGCGCGACGCGGCGCGGGCCTCGAAGGACGCCCTGCGCCTCGCCGTGCCGGCGTTCTCCAGGGACATCGCCTGCAAGATCACAGGGAGAGGACCATGAGCACGCGGCGACTGACGGGCATCCTGGCGGTTGTCGGCATCTTCGCGGCGGCCGGGCTTTCGGCAGATGCGCCCCGGCGGGCGGAGAGCCCGGCGGCGCCCGCGAAGACCGAGAAGGCTGCCAAGGCGGATGAACCGGACCTCTCGAAGCAGTTCCTCCCGCCCGCGGCCGCCGGGAAGAAGTGGCGGCTCTTCTGGAACGACGAGTTCAGCGGGAAGAAGATCGACGAGTCCAAGTGGGAGATCATGGGCGACTGGAAGCGGCGCGACGGGCACTGGGTCAAGGCCGACTCCTACCTCGACGGCGCCGGCCGGCTCATCCTGCGCACGAAGAAGGACGGCGATCGCTTCACCTGCGGCGCGATGCGCACGCGGGGCAAGTTCGAGCACCGCTTCGGCTACTGGGAGTGCCGATGCAAGTTCCCCGCCCAGGAAGGCCACTGGCCGGCGTTCTGGCTGTTCTCCAGGCCCGGCGTCGAGAAGGTCGGCGACGAGGGGCGCGACGGCACCGAGATCGACATCGTCGAGATGCCCTGGCGGACTGATCACATCCAGCACGCCCTGCACTGGGACGGCTACGGCAAGCATCACCGCTCGGCGGGCAAGAAGTCCCAGGTCAAGGGCGTCAGCAAGGGCTTCCACACGTTCGGCCTGCACTGGAAGACGGACGAGTACGTCTTCTACATCGACGGCAAGGAGGTGTGGCGGACCCGCGCCGGCGGCGTCTCGCAGGTGAAGGCCTTCGTCAAGCTCACCGAGGAGATCGGCAAGTGGGGCGGCGACATCCAGAAGGCCAAGCTGCCCGACTACTTCACCGTGGACTACGTCCGCGTCTGGGACGCCGTCGACCGGGCCGGGCCGTCCGCCGCCCTGTTCGGGTCCGACGCGAACGCCTCTCACATCGTCTACGTGATCGACCGGTCGGGCTCGATGGTGGTCACGTTCGACCGCGTCCGCGTCGAACTGCTCAAGTCCATCGCCGCCCTGACGGACAAGCAGCAGTTCCACATCATCCTGTTCGCCAACAACAAGACCATCGAGGGCCCGGGCAGAGGCCTTGTGGCCCCGACGGTGGAGAACAAGCTGGCCGCCACGCGGTTCCTCAAGCAGGCCAGGGCCTCCGGGCAGACGAACGCGCTGCCGGCACTGAGGCGGGCGTTTGCCGTCCTGGCCGACGCCGGGACCCGACCCACCGGGCGGGTCATCTACTTGCTCAGCGACGGCGACTTCGCCGGCGTCACCGGCGGAGGCACCTACGTGACGCCCGACGGCAGGAGGCTCCTGGACAACGAGGCGGTCGTCCAGTGCGCGCGCGATCACAACTCCCAGGGCGAGAACCGCGTGCGGGTCAACACGCTCCTGTACCTCGGCAGACAGCCATCCGCCGTCCAGGTCATGAAGAAGCTCGCCGACGAAAGCGGCGGCTCCTTCAAGCACATCAGCGAGGAGGAGTAGGCGCCGAAAGAGGCCCCCCATGACCGCGAGGGAGCCGCGGCGTGCCGCCGCGGTGCCGTCTCCCACGCACGCAGGACGACGCGCTTCCGAGGCGGTCTCGGCCTCAGAGCTTGATGATCCCCTTCTTGCTCAGCAGCAGGACCCTCTTGCGCATCTCCTCCATCTCCGGCGTATACCGGCAGCCGACGCCCAGTCGTTCCGTGCGGGTGCCCTTGGCCGGAGTGAAGTCCAGCTTCTTCGGATCCCGGAAGCTTGGCTTCTCCCGGAAGCACCCCTTCCCGGGCTTGATGCTCTTGTGAAACTGGCCGGAGATGTTGCAGTTTCGCGTCTGGATCCTCGGCGGCGTTTCTGGGGCGACTGGGCGGATGCTCCCCAGGAGGCAATTGATCCACGCCCCGCCCCAGGCCGATGCGAGCTGTCCAACGAAGGTGCACCGCTCCAGCTTGGCCGGTTGGCCGAAAAAGGCCTGCGCTCCGAGAAACAGGGAGTTCACGACGGTCGCCTTACCGCGGATATGGACATGGGCCAGGATGAGACTGTCAACGATGGAGATTTGCGCATAGAGGTTTGACTGCAGACCGTCAGCCCCCACCATGAAGACAACCGCCTGGCGAAGCTTGAACTCCCCGGCTTTGATCGATAGACATCGCTGAGCCGATGGGGCCGAATGGGCCAGGATGACATGTTGGACCGTCGATCGCTTCGCTTCGATCGTCACGAGATCATCGATTCCCTTCCTCTCGCCGAAGGAGGTGATCACGGGCCAGCGCCCCTCCTTGCCCCGCAGCAGGAGACCCTCCTTCTCCTTGGGCACGACGACCTTCTCGTTGTACGACCCGTCGTCCTCGATCTGGATCAGGCTCTCGGGACGGGCGATCTTGACGGCCTCCTGGATCGTCGTGAACTGACCTTCGCCATCCTTTCGGACGATGAGGAAGTCACCGAGGCCGGATACCGCCTGGGCCCACCTGGCCAGCTCGCCCTGGTTGTTCTGCGCGGCCTGGGTCTTGCCGTACTTGGTCTTCAGCTCGTCGCAGATCAGCTTGAGGTCCCAACGGTCACTGATGTGCTGGCTCTTGGCGACCTCGCGGCCTCTGGCGAGGAGCTTCCCGGCCTGGCCCTCGGCGTGTCCAGACTCCGCGCGGGCCAGGGCGTCTGCGACCTCCCTCTTGTGGGAGTCAGCCCACGATGGATACTTCTCCTTGACCTTGTCGAGCTCAGTGGCGGCCTCGGCGAACTTGCCCTCGTCGTTCAGCTTGCGGGCGCCGGCGAACGCTGCTTCGGCAAGCGGGGCCTGATATCTCTCGGTCTTCGCGCCGAGCTTGGCGGCTCGCGCGAAGTGCTGCTCGGCGGCGTCCATCTGCTTGCGGGTCAACGCGACCATGCCCGCCGCCAGGCAGTCCTCGGCGCTCTGATGATCCACCACGCCCTTGAGCAGCGACGTCATCCTCGCGTCGTCCAGGCTGTCCCACGGGCGCTGAACCGTCCTCGTGCCCTGCTTGTCGATAACCGTCACCGTGATACCGTTCTCGTCGGCCGCGGTGATCTGCTCGCCGCCCATCTTCATGCCGCCGTCGGCGCCGAGGATCGGGCGCCGCTTGATCCACGGCCGGGACTTGCCCACGCGCTCGGCGATTAGCTTCATCGCCCTGGCGTACTCCGCTTCGAGCCCGGCCGGAGGCCTCGGCGCGGCCTCCTGCCCCTGGATCGCGGCCGTCCCGACGACGAGTGCAAGCATAAGGCCGACAACGGTTGGAAGCCGCCGCATGCCGCCAGCCTGCGCCGCGCGGAGGTCGCCGGCCGCGCTCGGTACGGTCGATTCCGGATCTGCGTTCGACGTGCGCATTGTTGCTCCTTTCGACAGACCTCTGGCACATGCCCTTCCCACTGCGAGCGTCGCGAAGTGCTCACCCCCAATGGTATCAGCACACATACCCGCCGGGCAAGGCGGAACGGCGACGCGTGTGGACTTCCGCACTTCCTGCCGGGTCGGATGATCGGGCTCGTGTGACGGACTCGGCGAGGCCGCGGCGAGCCCGGAACCTGGAGACGTGCTTCCACCTCTTCCGCGTCGACGTGGATGGAAGCAATCTCGTGCAACTGGCCGACGAGCAGTTCCACCGGATCACGCTGTGGATGGACTGCAACGCCGCCACCGTCGGCGCCGAGAAGATGAGCGACCGCGACAAGCGGCGCCTCGCCGAGTTCGCCGGGCAAGTGGCGGCAACCGGCGATCAGTGATTCCTCCCCGCCGTCACGTCGTGAAGCGCTTCGGGTCGATCGGGTAGGTGCCCCATTCGTCGCGGCATCGCTTCATCTCGAGGATGTTCTCGACCTTCGCGTCCACCGCGAGCGAGTGCGTGGAGCCCATGATGTACCCGCCGCCGGGGGCGGCGTGCTCGAAGGAGTATCGCGCGTCGCTGCGGATGTCCTCGACGCCGCCGAGGATGATGTGCTCGTGCCAGATGCCGCCCCACAGGCAGAGCCGCTCGCCCACCTCCCGCTTCAGCCGGGCGATGTCCATGCCCGCGCTGGCCTGGATGCCCTCGTAGGCGTCGTAGACCTCGGCGATCTCGTGGATGACCGGCCAGGTGTGCCCGCAGCAGTGCTTGAGTATCTTCAGCCCGTGGCGGTGGGCGGCGTCTGCGTGGGCCTTGTGCACCGGATAGACCATCTCGCGGTAGATCTCCGGGCTGGCCATCAGGGCGGTGCTGCTGCCGAGGTCCCCGCACGGCATGATCCCGTCCACGCCGAGCTTCGCGAAGACCTCCACGTCGCGGACGAGCCGTTTGCCGCGCAGCTCGGCGATCTTCCGGCAGACTTCCGGCTGGAGGATGAGGTTCATCCAGCTCTCCTCCTCGGTGGCCCCGAACCGCGGGAACTCGAGGTCGCCGCAGAGCAGCATGATGAAGTGCGTCTCCTTCATCTCGCGTACGGCGTGATGGACCAGCTCCCACCGCGAGTCGTCGCCGTCGTCGGGCGGCTCGTCGTCGAGCTTGTCGATCTGCTCCTGGAGGCCCTCGACCGTCGGCGGGACGTAGCCGGCGGTGTTGCGCCGGTAGATCCGCAGGTCGTGCGTCGTCGCCGAGACGCGGTAGATGTTGCCCTCGGCATCGCGGTAGGTCTCCTCGTCGAGCTTCTCCATCGGCTCGGGGCGGTAGTCCTTCGGCGGCACGGCCCCGACGAAGACGACGTCCATCTCCAGCGCGCGGATCAGGTCCAGGCGGTCCCGCTTGTAGCTCTCGACCACCTCGTCCCGCCGGCCGTCCCAGTAGGCCTGCGTCTGCTTCATCTTGGCCTGGACGAGCGTCTCGCGGCCGAGGATATCCTCATATACGTTGTAGTCGATGGAATGCTCGCCCCAGGGGACCCGGTCCGGCTCGCGATGCGCCAGGGCCGCGAAGACGCGCTCTCTCGGCAGCATGGGCGGGCTCTCCTCGGTTGAACGTATCGGCCCCGCCGGTTCGCGGGTGGGGCGCCGCGAGGATACCGCCGCGCCGCCATCCGATCAACCGTCAAAAGCCGGCCCAGGGCCGCCGGCACAGGCCGAACGGCCGCAGTCGCCGAAGCACCCGGCCCTGCCGCCAGGCGAAACGGAGGATTTGTAAATCAAATCACAACTGCCGTAAATGCTTCAAGGAAATGCAGTTATATCGGTTTTTGTCGAAAATGGCTTTGTTTCGTAAAAAGACTTGTGCACGTCGCCCCGCCAGCTCCCGCTGCCGCCCGGCCGAGCGCCGGACGGTCGGTCCCGTCTCCGACCGCCCTTGGCTCAGCCTTCAGTTGGCCGCCCTCCTCGACGGCCGCGTTCTGCCCCCGGCCGCTTGTTTCCCCGGACGCCGGTGCCGCGGCGCTGCTTCTGGTCCATGGCCCAGCGAAGCAGTTGCACCTGCAAGCCCAGCAGTCGCCAATCCTCCTCGATCGACTCAGCGAGACTCACCAGCCGCATGTGGGCGGTTTTCGCCATTTTGGCCTTGCCTCGGCCCAGACTTTTCCTACAATGTTGAACGTATCGAGCTATTTATTATACCTTTTGCCGGGCGATGTCAAGTGTATTTTTCGCGATTACGGAAATTTTGTGAAAAAAACTTCGCATAAAGGTATCTGCCAGAGGATCGCCCAGCTTCGCCTGGAGACGGCCGGTGCACGCGGTAAATCCGCTTTCGCCAAGAATTTAGGGCTTTCCCCGAGCACCTACGACTACTATGAGACCTCCCGGGTCCCGCCCGCCGACGTGCTCGTGCGGATCGCCGAGGTGACCGGGGCGGACCTCCGCTGGCTGCTGACCGGCCGGGAGAGCCCCGAGGGGGCCGCGCCCTTCGACCATCCGATCCTCCGGCGGGCCGCGGCCCTGCTGGCCGACCGGCCCGAAGCCGCCGCGCCCCTTGCGGCCTTCCTCGACATCCTCATCGAGGTGGGGAAGTTCCCGGCGAAGACGGCGCGATCGCGCGCGGCCGGTGAAGAACGAACAGGCACCGTCGAGGGGCCCGCCAAACGCCAGGCCGCCGTTGAGGCCGCTGCTCGCGAGGCGACGCACGCCGCGCGCGAAGCCGCGCGGGCCGGCGGTACGGCCAGAGAGGGCTGGATACCGATTCTCGGCC
Organism: uncultured Planctomycetaceae bacterium; assembly: GCA_964427875.1. Taxonomy (GTDB): domain Bacteria; phylum Planctomycetota; class Phycisphaerae; order SM23-33; family SM23-33; genus CAYRVX01. The sequence goes on along the minus strand of CAYRVX010000011.1, from coordinate 13,289 downwards.
GCAGTGCCGCCGGCGTGCCCCACTTCTGGGCCGCCGGCGAGGCGGCGGGGCTGACCACGCTGGAGGAGCTGGTATCGCGGCACGCGGCCGCGGCGGCGGCGAACGTCCAGCCGGCCACCGCCGCCGGCGCCGAGGGAAACGAGGAATCGCCCGTGCAGATCATCACGCTCTCCGTCCCGGACGGCGGCGACGTCGTCCAGTTCGTCGCGGCCCCGCAGATCAAGGCCCGCTGGGCCGACGCGTTCGCGCTCCGCATCGACGGCGACTCGATGGCCCCGGACATCCGCCACGGCGACCTGGCGATCGTGAGCCCCGGCGCCGCCGCGGCGGACGGGCGGGCCGCCATCGTCCAGCTCGAAGGGCAGATCGGCGTGACCTGCAAGCTCTTTAGCCGCCGAGAGGACGTCGTGCACCTCGTGCCCGTCAACGACCGATACGAGATCGCCACCTTCCCCGCCGGCCAGCTCGTCTGGGCCCTCCGCGTCCTGGCCCGCGTGCGGTCCTGAGCGGCCGTTCCACGGGCTTCGGAGAGGCAATAGGCAATAGGCAGTAGGCAGTAGGGGACAGAGGAAGAGGTCGTAGGTCGTAGGTCGTAGGTCGTAGGGCGTAGGGCGTAGGGCGTAGGGCGCCGCGGCCTTGCCGATTGCAAACGGGCGGCCGATCGCTGACAATTGGTCTTTGCGGTGCCGTGTGCTGGAATCCGTGAGCGGCGCGCAGGTCCTGGCAATCCGCCCTTCGATGGGCTCCCTTCGGTCTGAGGCCTCAGGATCGAAGACAGGGCAAGCAATCCGCAACCTGCCTTGCCGGCAGGCAGGTTCGCAATTCGCAATCCGCAATGGGAGGTGCAGGACGATGGCCGAGCGGATGTCTTTCGGAAACCTGGCGACGGGCGGCGGCGGCGGCAGAGGCGACGGGCCGTTCCGCATCCTCCTGATGGGCGATTTCAGCGGGCGAGCCCAACGGCGTGCAGCCGAGCCGCTCGGCGGGCGGAAGATCGCCTTCCTCGACGTGGATAACTGGGAGCGCGTGCTGGCCGGCCTGGGCAGCGAGGTCAGCGTCCCCGCCGGCGGCGAGGGCGGGCCGCCCATCACCATCCGCCCCCAAGAGATCGACGACTTCCACCCCGACCGCATGTTCGAGAAGCTCGATGTCTTCCAGGCCCTGCGGTCGCTCCGCAAGCGGCTGATGGACCCCGCCGCGTTCCCCGACGCGGCGGCCGAGGTCCGCTCCTGGGCCCAAGGCGCCGAGCCTGCCCCCGCCGAGCAGGCCGAGGCGCCCCCGCCGGAGGAGAAGCCCGCCGAGGCGGACGGCGAGGGCGACATGTTCGGCCGGCTGCTCGGCGATCGCCCGGCCCACGCCGAGGCCGCCGGGCCCGCGGGGGCACAGGCCGGCATCGACGCCATCCTCCGCAGCGTGGTCGCCCCCTACATCGTGCCCGACAGGGACAAGGAGCAGTCGGCGCTCGTCGCCCGCGTGGATGAGGCCGCCGCCGCACAGATGCGGGCCATCCTCCACCACGCCGCCTTCCAGGCCGTCGAGGCCGCCTGGCGGAGCGTCCACTTCCTCGTCACCCACCTGGAGACCGACGAGGACCTCAAGCTGCACCTCATGGACGTTACGAAGGACGAGCTGGCCGCCGACCTGACGGCCGGCGAGGAGCTGCGGTCCTGCGGGCTCTTCGAGCTGCTCGTGACGCGAACGATCGGCACGGCCGGCGGCGAGCCGTGGTCGCTCCTGGCCGGAGGGTTCACCTTCGACAAGACCGCCGGCGACGCGGCGCTGCTGGGGCGGCTGGCGAAGATCGCGAAGGCCGCCGGCGCCCCGTTCGTCGCCGCCGCGGCCGACCGCGTGGCCGGCTGCGAGTCCATCGCCGCCACGCCCGACCCCGACGACTGGGCCGTCCAGCCGCCCGCCGACGCCGCGGCCGCCTGGGGCGAGCTGCGAAAGCTGCCCGAGGCCGCCTACCTCGCGCTCGCCCTGCCGCGAATGCTCCTTCGCCTGCCGTACGGCAAGGACACCGACCCGGTCGATGCGTTCGAGTTCGAGGAGCTGGACGAGGCCGCCGGGCACGAGTGCTACCTGTGGGGCAATCCCGCCTTCGGGCTCGTCGAGGTGTTGGGGGCCGGCTTCACCGAGCACGGCTGGGAGATGGCCCCGGCGTTGTACCACGACATCGAGGACCTGCCCATGCACGTCCGCATCGTCGACGGCGACCGCCGCATCATGCCCTGCGCCGAGGTCTACCTCACCGACCGCGCCGGTGAGGCGCTACAGGACATGGGCCTGACCGCCCTTCTCAGCGTCCAGGGCCGCAACATCGTCCGCGTCCGCGGCGTCGCCTGCCTCGCCGACCCCGTAACCGCCCTAGCCGGCCGCTGGACGGGGTAGGGGTGTTTGCCACCGAGGCACAGAGGCTCAGAGATTCTTTTGAGTTGAAGATCCGGGAGAGGACGTCTCCTCCCCCGGCGATCCTCACGCTTCCCCCTACTCCCTACTGCCTACTGCCTTTTTCCAGCATTGGCCCTTGGCTTCCAGCGCGGTATAAGCGAGGGAACTGGAAAGAGGACACGGGGCTGCGGTGCGGCTGGGTTCCCCTGGCCTTCTCGGGTGGTGCATTTCGTTCTGAAACAACGGGCTGAACGCAATCGGAGGCCGCCATGAACGGAGCAAGATCGTTTCACGCGAGCGCCGGGCCGACCCTCGAGGCGCTGGAGGCGCGCCTGCTGCTGAGCGGCACGGTGGCGCAGGAGGCGATCGAGCTGTTCGGCACCACGCCGGCGGTGTTTATCCAGAACCAGGGCCAATGGGCCGACGAGTCGGTCCGCTTCGTCCACAGGGGGCAGGGCGCCAACATCGCTCACACGGACAGCGGGCCGGTCTTCGAGCTGTTCCGCGAAGTGGCGGGCGACAAAGACGACGCCCCCCCCGGCCGCCTCGCCGCATGGCGACCCGGGCGCCGAGCCCGCCGAGCTGGAGCGCCTTCGCTTCTCCGCCACGTTCGACGGGGCAAACCCGGTCACGCCCGTTGGCGTGGCCGAGGCGCAGACGCGGTTCAACTTCCTTGTGGGCGAGCCGTCGGCGTGGCGGGAGGACGTGCCGTCCTACGAGATCGTGGGCTACGAGGGCCTCTACGACGGCATCGACCTGCACACCTGGGGCCGCCGCGATCACCTCAAGTACGAGTTCCACGTCGCCCCCGGCGCCGACTTCTCGCAGATCGGCGTCAGCTACAGCGGCATCGACGCCCTGAGCATCGATGACGGCGGCGCCCTGCACGTTCGCCTGCCGGGCGACTGGGGCGAGGTCGTGGACGACGCCCCCTACATCTACCAAGTCATCGACGGCGAGCAGGTCGAGGTGGCCGGCGCCTATCGGCTTGTGGATGGGGACACCTATGAGTTCGAGATCACCGGCAGCTACGACCCCACGCGCGGGTTGATCATCGACCCGGACTTGGACTGGAGCAGCTATCTGGGTGGCGGTTCCCGTGACGACGGCCGCGGCATCGCCGCCGACGCGGCCGGTAACGTGCTGGTGACCGGGGGTACGTGGTCCTCGGGCTGGGTCTCGGGGGGCTGGGACACGAGTTTCGGCGGAAGCCAAGACGCCTTTGTGGCGAGGGTGGCCACTGCGCTCACAGCGGACGCCTGGTACAGCGCGGGTTTCCACGGTCCCCTGGTTGGCGAGGGGCGGCTGGAGATAGCAGACGATGGCACGTTCAGTGAGCCGAGAGTCAACGGCGTAACATGGTTGCGGATCGAGTTCTCCTGGAGGATGGACGCGGCGACCTTCAGCCCGACCTCGGTGCGGATCGCCGGGAAGCACGTGAACGGCGATCCTGTGGACCTCTCGGGAATCGACGTGGCCACCGCCCGCATTGAGGACGATAGAGTCGGGATCATCCAGTTCACGGCCGCGCTGCCGGATGTGGCGAAGTACGTGGTGCAGATCGAAGGCGTGACGGACGCGGGGGGCAGCCCGCTGGCGGGGGACAACGACCGCGTCTTTACGGCGCTGGCGGGAGATTCCACGGGCGACCTGCGCGTGAACGCCATTGACCTGTCGTACGTCTGGCCGCGCCGGACGATCCTGATCGACGGCGTCTCGGCCGACCAGACGCGGAGCGACGTGACCTGTGACGGGCGGATCAACGCGATTGACCTGTCGGCCGCCTGGCCGCGGCGGGGGGCGGATATGCGGGACGTCGCCGATCCGGTGCTGCCTTCGGCGGCGGGCGGGTCCCGGGGGTCGGTGGAAAGCGACGACCTCGCGGCGGCGGCGTGGGTGGAGGCGAAGAGGGGGGAGGGGGATCGGGTGGATGGGGATCGTGTGGATGCGCTGGAAGGGCCCGACCCCGGCCGCGCTGGGCCGGGGCTTGGGGGGGGCTTGGGGGCGAGGGCGGCGTTGGGTTATCGGAGACGCGCTGAGGGGCGTGAGGCGCCCGGGGCGCACGGGACGCGGAGCGAGGACGGGGTCGCGGTGAGTCTGGTGGAGGCGCTGCCCGCGCTCGGGCTGGGAGAGGAGCTTGTCGACGGGCGGCTGGACGTGCTGGGGCTGCCCGATCTACACGTGCTGAAGGAGGGCTGAGCCCACGCGGCGCGGCCTTGGGACGCAGGCGACGGCGATCAGGGGGTCGGGCGGTCGAGCCTGGTGCGGCCGGAGAAGTTGCAGACCTTGGCGGAGTTGAAGGCGGTCGGGCCGCGCCAGCCGCCGAGCAGGACCGCGCCGCGCGGGACGACGGGCGGCCAGATGTCGTCCAGGACCAGACGCGAGACCTCGCCCTGCCAGCGGATCAGGGGCTTCTCGTTCAGGTTGATCACGATCGTGGCGACGCCCTGCTCGACGAAGACGGCGATGTCGAGCTGGTGGTACCGCTCCCTGGAGATGTAGGGCGCCTCGACGGCGACGGTCTCCCCGGGGGAAGGGCCCTCGTCGGCGGGCATGCCGGCGGTCGGCTGCGTGGCGGCCGGCTTCGTCGCGGCCGGCTCATCGGCGTCTTCCTCGTCCTCGTCCTCGTCCTCGTCGTCGTCGTAGTCGATCGGCGGCTCGACGATGGCCAGGATGCCCTTCGTCCTGCGCGAGGCGGGCTGGGGCAGGACGGACAGGGCCACGTGGCGGTCGCCCACCGGCAGGGCGACGTTCACCCCCGGGCTGGGGTCGAGCAGGCGCCTGAACCACCGCTGGGCCCTCTTGCTGACGCGCAGCCGCTCGAACTTCCGGAACCGGTCCGGCAGGGGGATGTGGTTGCGGTTCACGAAGCGCAGGCTCAGCCGGTAGCTGCCCGTGACGGTGGCGGGCAGGCGGAGGCAGCCGTCGTATCGCGGCCAGGTCGTCAGCCTGCCGTGGGAGAAGTCCCACGCGCCCCGCGGCTGGAGGCCTTCGACGTCGATGGACCGCAGCAGATCGACGTCGGCCCCGCGCCCGCCGGCGGTGGGATACATGGCGTACTCGATGAGCTGCTCTTCGAGCTTCCCGAGCCTGCGGGCCAGTGCCTTTCGCCCGGCGTCGTCGGAGCGGTGCAGCTCGAGGGCGCGGCGGCAGCAGGCCTTGCCAGCCAGCAGGACCCCGAGCTGCGAGAACTTGCTCGCCTTGGGTGCGAGGAACTCGTGGTACCACCGCCCGAGCTCGGCGGCGGCGGACTCCGAGAGCCGCCGCGGGTCGCGCCCGGCCAGCGGCAGGTAGCTGCGCCAGGTCTGGCTGACCTCCGGCGTCAGGAGCTTGCTCGCCTCGGCGGGGTCTCGCAGCTCGATGACGAGCATCTCGAGCAGCTTCTCGCGTGCTGCGGCGTCGCCCCGGCCGGCGGTGAGCTTCCTCTTGTCGACCTCGACCCGCCGGGCGATGCCCTCGAAGTGCTCCGCCCGCAGGCGGCGGAAGGCGAGAAGCTCCGTCAGCGGCGACCGGAGGTGGCGCCCGACCCAATAGGCCTCGCGATAGAGCTCCTTCGCCGGCGTCCATCGGCGGGCGGCCTCGGCGGTCTCGGCGCCGTCGAGCAGCGCGTCGAGCAGTTCCAGCCCGGCGGCCTCCTTGGCGGCCCGCGGCGACCGGCGATAGCGCAGGCGCATCGCGGCCAGCCGCTTCGCCGCGGTCTCCGCGCCGTCCCGCGCCTCCCGGGCCGTCTCGGCCGCGCCGGCCGGATACGTCAACGCCAGTGTGACGAGAAGGACTCTCGCAGGCCTCATCTCGACGGCTCCTGAAGCTCTCCTCCCTGTATTCCTTCGTCACAAAGGGGCGGGCTGACGAGACTTTCTCGGGATGGTTGGCCGGTCAGGGCGCCGCCCCGGTCGTATGCCGCGCGAGCCGCCCGGACACCGTCTGCTTTTACCACTTCCCGTCGTCCCAATGAAGCGCGCATCCGGCACCGTCACCCGCGGCCCCGCGCGCCGCACCGGCTTGCCGTTTCGCGGGACCCTCAACCGCCCTGTTCGCGCCGCTCCCCGGGCACCTGCTTGTCCCGCCCCCCGCCGGGGCTGCTTGTTTCGGGGGGCTATGGCTTGGCCAACAGGCCCTTGCCCTCTTGGCCCCTTCGGTACAGTTCCCTGATCTCACCCGCCGGGAGGGCCCGGGCGAAGACGGCGAACTCATCGATGAGCCCGGACATGTATCTCCCGGAAGTCTGCACCCTCTTGGCCTGACATCCGATCCGTGCTGTCTCCCTGCCCACCTTGGCGAGGGAGCCACCGGGCAGGGGCTTGCCGGCTTGCGGAACGCCATCCACGAACAGCGTCGCTTCTTTCCCATCCCATACACCGGCAATGTGGTGCCAGCCGGGCCCGGAGCAGTCGGCCTGCAAAGGAGTACCCGTGCCGGGGATCTGGAGCCTCGCGTCGGCCAGCAGGGTGAGGCTCGAGCCCGCGAAGAAACCGACGTCGAAGAGGAAGCTGTTCCCTGCCGCCGGCGCCGTCTTCTTCACCCACGCACAAAGGGTGACCGCCTTCGAGCGGGCCAGGTTGTCCCTCAATGTCGGCAGCAGGACATGCGCGTGCTTGTCGAACGACAGGCACTGCCCCACCTTTCCCTCCACGAGCCGGGCACTGGCGATCTTGCCGTGATTCCCCCTGCCGCTGAGGTCCTTCACCCAGGTATGTCCGCCCGCTCGCTTGATCGTGCTCTGATCAAAGGTCATGACCAGGATGGCCCCCTTGAGGGGCTCGAATCCCTGCGGCTTGTCCAACTCCCGTTCGATCCGCCTCAAAACGACCCGGGCCGCCAGAGATGAGGGGTCCAGCTTCAGACAGCGGTCGTAGTAGCTCTTGGCGCGCCTCAGCATCGGCCGCCTGGAGACCGAAGCGCAGTTCCCGGCAAGCTCCTGGTAGTACCAGTTGCCCAACTCCTCACACGCCTTTGCCTGGATCTCCGAGACAGGCCGGGCCGCCAGGGGGACGTACGTGCACCACTTCTCGCCCACCTCCGGCGTGAGATACTTCGCGGCGGCTGCCGGATCGTCCAGATCGACCACCACGGCCTTGAGCAGTGCAACTCGGGCGGGAGTGTCGTCGGCGTTCTTCTCCAACACGTCGATCCACCGGGCGACGCGCTGCCGAACGTGGAGGACGTGATCGGCGCGCTGGTACTCCCGCGCGATCTCCGCCTCGTTGGGCAGGCCCAGGTAAGAGGCGATGGCATTCGCCTCCCGGTATGACGCCGCGGTCTGAGCCCAATCGCCGTCCGCCTGGTGGGCAGCCCCGGCTTTGAGAAGAAGATCGACCAACTTGCCGCCCACCCGCTCCTTGTCCTCGCGGGCCTTGCATCGTTCATACAGGCTGCGATAGCTTTTCAGGACCTGACCCATTCGCCCGGCAGGCTTGTCGCCGGCCTTCTGCGCAAGCAGATCGATCGCTTTCTCGGCCGTCTCGCGCGCCGCTGCAACCGAGGCGCTTCTGAGCCCGTACTCGGCCGCCTTCTCCAGCAGCGCGATCTGTGTTGCCTGCTGTTTCTCGGCGAGCATGGCGGCATCGTAGAGGCGCTTGGCCCGCTCGGCATCGGTTCTCGCCCCCTCGATCACCGTCTTGACGAGGCCATCAGGGCTTGATTGGGCCATGGCGAAAGACGCCAGGAGCATGGCGATGAGGCCCCCGGCAGCCGGAACCTGTCGTGCGTTCCCGTTCATCTGCTGCTTCCTCCCCCCCCCCGACCCCCGCGCCCGCACCGTGGAGAGACTCCCGCCTGTGCGATCGCACACCGAAATCGGGACTTCGCCCCGCGGCGCCTTTGAGGTCGCGGATGAAGTCCTCCACAAGACCATCGCGGGCCTCTTTGATGATTCTATCGTCCCCCCCCCCCGCCTGCCGCAAGGGTCTTTGGCGGCCAGGCCCGTGAAGGGGCGCAGTTCCAGGGCCGGCGCCGGTGAACCGCGCGATTGAAAGGTCGCCCGGCGGGGCGTAGGATGCTGCCGTCGGACAAGGAGCATCTCGACATGACTTCGCTGCGCGACAAGTTCCACGGCTGCATCGCCGCGTCGTGGGTGGGCTCGGCGATGGGGGCGGCCGTCGAGGGCTGGCCGCCCGAGAAGATCCGGCAGACCCACGGCGTGCTGGAGGAGCTGGTCGGCTACAAGCACTACACGCAGATCACCGACTGGCAGCGGCCGGCGGGCACGACCGAGGACGGCATCGAGCGCCAGAAGCTCATGGCCACTGCGATCATCGAGAAGCGCGGGCGGATCAAGGCCCACGACCTGGTGGCCGTCTGGCTGCGCGACCTCGATCCGCAGCACATGAAGTACAAGCAGGAGGCGTTCGACCGTTCGCTTGTCGAGCTGGCCCGCAGCGGCGTGCCGCCCTGCGAGCTCGGCCGACTGTTCCCGTACTCCAACGTCGTCTCGATGGCCAGGTCGTCGCACCCGCTGGGGCTGATCAACGCCGGCAGCCCCGCCGACGCCGCCGACGACAGCATCGAGGTCGGCAAGGTCTACGCGGCCGAGACGTCCTTCACGCTCCGCTGGGCCGCACTGCTCAACGCCGCCATCGCCGCCGCGTGCAGGCCCGACGCGACGGTCGAGTCCGTGCTCGCCGCCGCGAGGGACTTCACCCGCTACCGCGCCGAGGCCGGCGGGCTCTACGCCATGTACGACACCGTCGAGCGCGAGGTGACCCGCGCGCTGGAGATCGCGGCCAGGCATACCGACCCGGCCGCCATGCGCGAGGAGTTCTACCGCCACTACCACGGCGGGGGCTACGTCGTCTACGGCTCGTCGCTGGCCAACGAGGTGGTCTCAAAGGGCCTGGCCGTCTTCGCGCTGAGTCAGGGAGACCCGAAGCAGGCGATCGTCACGGCCGTGAACTTCGGGCGCGACACCGACTGCCTCGCCGCTGTCGCGGGCGGCCTGGCCGGGGCGCTTTCGGGGGCGGGGGCGATCCCCGCGGATTGGATCGCCCAGGTCAACGAGGCCACCGCCGCCGACCCGTACACGAACAACAGCCGGAGCATCGAGCAGACCGCCGACGGCCTGTTCGACGCCTTCCGGGCCCGGCAGCAGCGTCTCAGCGATTACGTCAAGGCGATGGGCGACCAGACGTAGCTCCGCCCGACGCCCCCAGCCCCCAACTCCGAGTTCCGTGTTCCGGGTTCCGGGTTCCGTGTTCCGGGTTCCGAGTTCCGAGTTCCGAGTTCCGAGTTCCGGGTTCCGAGTTCCGAGTTCCGAGTTCCGGGTTCCGAGTTCCGAGTTCCGGGTTCCGGGTTCCGAGTTCCGGGTTCCGAGTTCCGAGTTCCGAGTTCCGGGTTCCGAGTTCCCGGTTCCCAGTTCCGCCCTACAGCCCCTCGACCTGCCGCAGGGCCTTTGCGAAGTCGGCATTGACGGGCCTTTCCAGTGCGGCCTGGAACTCAGCCTCGGTCATCCTCGCGACGTTCATGGCGACGTAGAGGACGTTGCGCTGCTTGCCGCCGTGATTCTCACGGAAGTCGCAGACGATGATTCGGTCCAAATCGTCGTCCGACCGGGGCGGCAGGTAGAAGTAGTCGTACTTCCGGCCGGCGGGGCGCTGCGACGGGTCGGCCGAGGGGCAGTAGAACAGCTTCGCCGGCTGGCCGTCGGCGATCAGCGCGTCGAAATCGGGCGGATAGCGGTTGTCGTTCATGGCCTTGTAGATCATCATCGCCTTGCCGATGTTGGCGAGGTTCGACATGCACACCGTCCGGTTGGTGAGCTCGGTGCCCCGCTGGAGCAACGGCACCAGAACGACGGCGAGAATCGGCGTGGCGAGGATTCCCTGGGCCAGCGTCGGCAGCCACGCCAGGATCGCCCTGGCGAACGACGTGGCGAACATCGCCTTGATGATCAGCCAGGTCACCAACAGTGCCGCGGCGGCGCCGAAGAACATCCCGAGGATCATTGTGAAAGGCCTCGCCCACGCCCGTGCGAGCGCCGCGGCCCCCGCGGCGAAGGCCCCGAAGACGCATGCGGCCACCACGCCCGCCACGGCATTGGCGCCGACGCTCCGCCAGTACGTCGCCTTCGGTGCCCGAGCGAGGAAACGCCCGCCGACAAACAGCAGCGCCCCGCCGCCGAAGACCCACGCCGGAATCATCACGAGGAGCAGGATGAGGAATCCGACAACGGCCATTTCCTGCACGCCTGCGGCAAATGCCAACATGATCGGATCTCCTCTCGGATAGAACACCGTCCCATCGCTCAGCCCAATCACGACGCGAGGCCGCCCGGCGCCAATCTACAGGCCCGCCCCCGGCAAGACAAGCTATCCCCAGAACGGCAGGTCCGGCAGCATGAGCGCCAGCAGGAGCAGGACGTACAGCTCGCCGGCCATCGGCAGCCAGGCCAGGGCCGCCTTGGGCACCGAAGCGTCAAACGCCCAGTCGATGATCAGCCAGAACGCCAGGACCGTCACCGCGGAGATCATGAACGCTTCCATCACGCCCGGATGCAGCCCGCCGAGGCCCACGCAGGCATACAGCAGGCGCACCAGGCCGAGGATGCCCCACGCGGCGGCCGCGTGGCAGAGGCGCGCGATCAGGCTCCGGCGGAACGTGGCCTTCGGCAGCCCGGCGATGAAGCGTCCCCCGGCCCAGAGCAGCGCCGCGCCGCCGAGGACCCACGCGGCCACAAACAGCAGCACCACGGGAAGCTTCAGGATCTCCGCTCGCCACACGATCGTCCTCCCGATCACCTTTGCCACATGAGACCCCAAACGGCCGCGAACGTCCAGCCCGCACCGCGGCCGCCGACTCCGGCGAATTCAGGAGAGCCTCTCGAGCAGCTCGATCGCCATGCCCACCACCTGGCCGATCTCCTCCGTGCGGACGATCCGTCCGGCGTAGCGGACGGTTCGTGTACGGCTGTGGCGAAGTCTCGCGCGTCGGCCGGCCGGTACGGTGACCTCGAGGGTCACCTTCCCGCGCAGCCGCAGGCCGCGACGGGCCTCGGTGAGGCAGAACAGCCCGGTCTCGGAGATGTCCGACGTCCGGGCGCGCAGCAGAAGGCGCCCGCGGCGGTCGCGTATCGCTACCGGATGCGCCGCCGCGACGCGGGCGTTTCGACGTCGCTCAGCGGAGCGGACGGACACGGTGTCCTCCTGGGGCGGCGGCGCCCGCCCGGGCGCCGCCGTCGAGTCATACGCTACTTCGGCAGGATCTGCCGGGCACTTCAGCAGGCGCGCGCCGCGAAGAGAGAAGCGCACGCCGCAAGGACCCCTTCAGCGCGCTCGACCGGCCCCTCGGCCACGCTACCTGGGGAAGTATCTGTGAAGCACCCACACCAGGACCAGGAGCAGGACGGTCCAGACGATCAGGAGATTCAGGACTGCCAGCCCCCACGAGTGGAGGGCCCCTCGCGCCCGGGGGCGGAATCTCGGGATCGCCGTCGGAAGCAGCCGATAGCGGTGGCTGTCGGTACATTGGGTACGTGCTGTGTTGCTCATCCCTTGCCTCCTTATTGGCATCCGAGTCTGCACTCTTCGTGTTGTACCAGCAGCCTGACGAAGGCAAACGCGGGCCGGGCCGCCGACCCGCGTTCGCCTCAGTTCCTTGCGGACTTACATCGGCTTGTTCATCAGGGTGCTCCAGCCCGCCTGGACCGCAGCGCCCTTCTTGCCGCCACCGGTGATGTCCGTGGGAGTGTACTCCCAGTTGATCTGGCCGTAGCGGAAGGTGACCTCCTCCATCGGCAGGGGGTCTTCCGTGTCGGCCGAGCCGCTCGGGGAGACCGAGGCGACGATCACGTCCTTGAACGTGTAGACCATGAACGTGGTCTTGTCGCCCATCGCGCGGCACAGCTCGAAGCGGATGTTCGGGATGTGCTTGCCCGTGCAGCAGTGCAGCGACAGGATCGGCGTGGCGCTGTCGAGGCGGTGGACGACGCTGAAGTCGGCGTGGTCCGCCCTGCCGCCGGTGTGCACGCCCTGGGCGCTCAACGCGCCGCCGACCGGCTGCGAAATCCTGTGGCTGTACGAGTTGATCTCGATCCATTTGCTGTGGGCTTCATCCGCGCTGTCGCCCTGGATCCCATCGATTTGGATGAACATGTCGTAGCTCATTCCGAATCTCCTTTCGCTCTTGGCTCTGTAAGGAACGTTTCCAACACGCCATACGGTTGAGCATTCGGCGTGCCAAACCCAACGGCCAGACGTGCCATACCGGCCGACAGCCCCGCTTAACAATTTGATAGAACGGATGATATGAAAAATGCTGATCTTCCCCTCCCTCGGGCCTCCTCCACGTTCTCACGGACGAAAGGCCTGGATTCGCGGGGCCGGAAGCCCCGTCAGCAGGCGAGGATTGGGGAATATTACCCAGTGAGACCCGAAGGCCGTGGAACCGGCATTACCTGGCGGGGTCCTTGAGCTTGATGCGGCTCTGCTTGGCGTTGCTGCCGTGATGGATCAGGACCGTGCAGGGGTATTCCTTCTTGCTCCGCGCGGCCGCGGTGAGCTTCGTCTCCGTCGTGCGGTAGTCGAACAGCGTCGTCTTGACCTCCGACGTGTACTCCACGTCCCCGGCGATCTGGAGGCGAAGCTCGAATGCGATGGGCTTCTCGCGGTAGTTGCGGATCGTGTGGATCCACTGCTGACGCTCGTCCCAGCCGACGACGCGGTTGTTCACGTTGAAGTGGAAGTTGAACCGCTCGACCTGCGTCTTCCGCGTCTCGTAGACGACCAAGTCGTCCGGGCCGAGGTTCACCTCGATCTCCGCCTTGATCGGCACGTAGCGAAGGAGCTTCTCGCCCAGGTAGCTCAGCCCGTCCGCGCCGTTGTCGCGGAAGACCCGCACAAGGCCGTTCGGCAGCGGGCTCTCGCCGAGCTTGTGCTCCTCGTCGTTTCGCCAGATGAAGAACCGCGCCG